>NZ_APNH01000002.1:0-600000 GCF_040361275.1 Salinisphaera sp. T31B1
AAACCCTGTCTTGCGCCGATGCTTCGCATCGATGCCCTGTGCTGCTCGCCCGTCCGGGGCGCAGCCGGAACTCGCCGCGCTCCTGCGCGACTCAGACACCCGGCTGCTTCCGGGGCGCAGCCGGAACTCGCCGCACTCCTGCGCGACTCAGACACCCGGCTGCTCTTCATCCCCGGCCGGCCTCCGCTGCTCGGCACTACGCCCAAGGGATTGAATAGAGACGCTCGAACGAGCGATGTCGACGCGGCTGGAGCCGTATTGGGCCCCGTGTGGAGCGAGCGAGACGCGCAGTGCCGACGGGTGTCCGGCGCACTGCGCCGGTGCGGCCAGCCTGTCTGAGCGTCGCCCAAGCGACGCGAGTTCTGGTCGCATCCCTTCGGCATGAGCATCGCAGTGGTTCGGCGCGCTTCGCGCCGACGCGTAACCCGGGTGTCTTTTCTCTTGGTTACTTCTCTTTGGACAAGCAAAGAGAAGTAGCTCGCGCTGCAGCGCGAAACAAGAGGTTCGATGAACTCGTGAGCGCCGGAAGACGGGTGGCTTAAATCCTGCGTCTTGAATCGACCACGCGGACGAAATTCAACTTGGGGTTTCGCACCGCTGTGCGAGTAACTTTCGTATGCTTGTCCGGGTAAGTCACCAAAGCAAAGGACACCCGATCTTGCGCCGATGCTTCGCATCGGTGCCCTGTGCTGCTCGCCCGGCCGGGGCGCAGCCGGAACTCGCCGCACTCCTGCGCGACTCAGACACCCGGCTGTGCTTCATCCCCGGCCGGCCTCCGCTGCTCGGCGCTACGCCCAAGGGATTGAGTACAGCCGTGTAGGTCGGATTAGCGTAGCGTAATCCGACACGAATTCGACTCGATTCAAGCCGGAGCCCGAACAGCGACCCAGGTCGGATCAGGTGTCTTGCACCGTGAACCGACCTTCTGCGTCATGGTCGAGCGACTGTATTCAGGGCCCCGTGTGAAGCGGCGATAAGCACAGCGCTCAAGGGCGTCCGTGGCACCGCCTCGGTGCGGCCACCCTGTTTGAGCATCGCCAAAGCGACGCGATCCTTCATCTATTTCCAGGCCTGGATCCCTTCGGCACGAGCATCGCCGTATCGCCCGAAAGGCGGAGCAGGGTCATTGCGCTGCGAAGCGGCGGGATGCGACCCTCGGCGGGCGAGCTGTACGAGTCGCTCGAACTCGCAAGTACGCGAACACGATCGGGTCGAACCGCTTGACGTAACTTCGATTGGATCTTTCGCGTCGCCGTCAGCGTGTCTAGAAAGCCAGAATGACGCCCATGCCCACTGCGATATCATCGCGCAGGTCGCCGTCTTCGGTCTGGATACGACGCCCGTCGTTGAACCCGAGCCCGCCCTGGAAACCGAGGTTGGAACTTACCCAGCCCTGTTTCATGAAACCTCGCAGCCCGTATTCCGGGTTGAACAGGCTGTATGACGTCACTTTGGGCGCAGCCGGGGCAGGCCGTGAGCGCAGGTCGAGCCGAGACGACGGCAGCGACTCGGCGAGCTCATCGTCTACGTTTTCATCGCGTGGCTTGTTGGCCGACGCCAGTTCGTCTTCGACGATCGTATCGGCTTCGAGTTCGGGAACACGCAGGTTCAACGGCTCCTGAACAATGAGTGCGGGCTCGGCGCTGGCCGGCTTCGACCGCCGGGTGTCGTTCTTCGCGAGTCGGTCGCCAGAAGTGGCCGCCGAGCCGGTGTCGTCCTCGGCCACGGTGCTGAGCGCCTCATCCATCCGCAGATCCAGACCGATGGGCTGCCGGTAGCGCGCCTTGTTCGGTACGGCGATTACGTGTTCGGTGAGGGTCGGCGCCGGACGGCTGGCGGGCTTTGCCGAGGTGGCGAGGGGCTTGGACGCCAGGGGTGGGGCGGCGGGCCATAGGAATACGGCGCCGGCAGCCAGCAGCGCCGCGGCTGCCCCTGGGGCAGCGAACTTGCCTATCCCTCGTGCCACGATACCCATCCTGCTTCATCAACGAAGCGGCCATTCGGCCAGAAACCACGCGAACGCCTGCGGCTAAACCGCTGTTCACGGACATCATCGCGTCAACCGAGCAGGTTGGCAATATGTCCAGGGCAAAGATTGTATCGACAATTATCGACCGGCCGCTGAACACGTGCCTGTGGCCTGCCGGCGTGGCGCGAATCGGGCCCGCTGGCGCGTGACGGATCGAAGGACTCGGTCAGTCCGCTGCGGCGTCCGGGGAGATCGCCGAGACCGACTCGCAGCTTGCCGGAGCCTTGCCGGCGGCCGCGTCGGTCTGGCAACGCCAACTGATGCCGCCCTCGGGAGAGGCGGCGGGTCGCAGTATCGCGACCTTGCCGGCCAGCGCGCTGTCATCGGCGAAATGCGCCGTAATGACGCCGTCCTGGACATTCACGCGCGAGACGTAGGTGCCTTTCATCTGATCGGCGTCCGGAATCGAGCCCACGCCATTATCCAACCCGTCCAGCGTCTGACGGCTCTGGTACGCATCGCCGACGGCCGTCTTGAGCCCAGCGGCCAGACTCATCGCTTCCGAGAACTGGGCCTTGGCAACGTAGTTGTAGTACGTGGGTAGGGCAATGGCGGCCAGAATGCCGATGATCGCCAGGACGATCATCAGCTCGATCAGCGTGAAGCCACGCGTACGGTGCAGCCGTGCCATTAGGCAGTCATTGGAAAGCTCGTTATTCAACGCCGGGCTCCGCACCGTGCCAACGGTAATCAGATCAAGGGGAAGGCTGTTATCCCCGTGGTGTTCAGTTCGAGACGTGCAGCCTGTGCGACTCAGGGGGCTGCCGGTCGTGACCGTATCTTACGTCCGGAGGCGCCTCGATGGGCGATCGTCGATCAGATTGCGTCGAGTCTCGTTCCAGCCCGGAAAATTGACGCGCTCCCCACGCCCGAATCAAAGTCGTAGGTGGTATTAGCCGCAGGCGTAATCCGACGAGAATGCGCTTGGGTCTCGCGGGCTTATATCAAGAATCGGCGTTGGGAATGTCCCGCATCGTGTCGCCTACGTTCTGTCGGCTTACGGCCTTTGGCCTAAGCCGACCTAAGTGCTAGGCGAATGTCGTTAACGCCGGTAGAGGCTGAGTTGTACGCACGCCCGCATTAATACCGCAGGTTGGAATGCCGCAGCCGTAATCCGACGGAAATGCGCCGTGGTCTAAGTAGTGCTGAATGAAACGGAGCGAGTGTTGGTCGCCATTCTATCTCTTACGACCCGTCCGCTTACGTCACTGGCCGCAGTTGATCATTGCCACTCGACTCGCGGGCATAACTCGTTGTAAAGCTTGGTCTCGTCTATTAATTGTCGTCACACGCCGATTTAATAAAGAAAACAGGAAGGGCGATTTACGCCCTTCCTGTTTTACCTTGCGTATGACTCTACAAAGCGAGCATATACTCGACTCGGGAATGCGAGTTTGCAGTTATGTTCCTGTACCGCTACCGGTGCAACTCGAAGGCAGATACTGAGGGTCTGCGGTGCTCTCGCAGGTCCAGCTGGCGCTCCCGCCTGAACCGCCTGAACTATTGTCCGACATCTTCAAAGTAAGCGTTTTAGAGGCAATTGAGGCGGAAGCCTGATTGCCTAAAGTGGCTTCGATAGTGCACGCAGGCGCTGTGCCCCCAACCACGACCCCGGTCACATAGTTGCCGGTATATTGCCCCTTAGGACCGATCTGTCCGTCCGCTGCACTAGAGTTATCAGGACAAGCGCCGGTTTCGGAATACGCGGTAACCACGTCGGTTTTTAACCCGTCAGCTAGCGTAAGAGCCTCGGTCATCTGAGAACGAGCGACGTAATTCTGATACTGCGGAATAGCGATAGCCGCCAGAATACCGATGATCGCTACGACGATCATCAGCTCGATGAGCGTGAAGCCTTGTTGTTTCTGCATGGGTTCCCCCGGTAGTACGATGAAAATGAACGCCGAAACTCGTGACGCGGTGTTCATTATGCAGCGTTCGTGCCAGCGGGAAAACCCGTGCATTCATGGCGATTTAAGATGTCATGTGACGCTCAGGGGCAGGTCAATCGGCGTCGGAAAGTGACGCTTTGCGTCACCTAGCGGCCGCGGTAGGTGATCCGGCCTTTGGACAGGTCGTAGGGGGTGATCTGTACCGTGACGCTGTCGCCGCGCAGGATACGGATATAGTGCTTGCGCATCTTGCCGGAGATATGGGCCGTCACGATGTGGCCGTTGTCCAGCTTTACGCGGAAGGTGGTGTTGGGCAGCGTCTCGACGACGGTGCCTTCCATTTCGATATGGTCTTCTTTTGCCATTGACTCCTGAACTCGTTTTTCTAGCGGTTTAACCGGTGGATTATCGGTGATCTATCGATGGGGTTCAATCGCCCTCGTTTCCAGGGGCCGCCGTGGCTTCCAGATGCGCGGCCGAGCAGGGTACGTCGATCTCGAAATGCCAGCGCCCGGCAGGCGCCGGTCGGCGGCATTCTTCGCCGACGTGCCGGAGGAATTTGCTGCGGGGCAGGTCGACCGCGCCCATGCGATACAGATGGCCGGATCCGACCTGGCCGTCCAGCAGCGGAAAGCCCCAGGCATGCAGCTGTCGCGTCAGCCAGACCAGCGCGATCTTGCTGGCGTCGGTGGCATGGCTGAACATCGATTCACCAAAGAACATGCGACCGAGCGCGACCCCGTACAGCCCGCCTATGAGTGAACCGTCGCGCCAGACTTCGACCGAATGGGCATCGCCCAATGCGTGCAGCTTGGCGTAAGCCGCGCGCATCTGCGGGCCCAGCCAGGTACCGGGGTTGCCGGCGCGCCGACCGGCACAGGCGCCGATTACGCCGTTGAAGTCTTCATCCAGGGTGACGGCATAGTCGGCCTTGGCCAGCGTACGTTTGAGCCGGCGCGAGACATGCACGCGGTCGGTATAGAACACGGTACGCGGATGCGGACACCACCAGAGGATGGATTCGTCCGGGTTGTACCAGGGGAAGATACCCTGGGCATAGGCCCGGCGCAGGCGCTGGGGCGACAAATCGCCGCCCATGGCGAGCAGGCCGTTGGGCTGGTCCAGCGCCAGGGCCGGATCCGGAAAAGCGCCGTCCGGCGTGTTCGGATCGAGCCAGTACACCCGGAGCGCGCTCATGGCCGGGGCGCGGGCTGGGCATCGAAATTGCAGCGTTCGCGCTGCTCGGCCTGGAACGAGGCCATCATGTCTGCTTCACGCGCGCAGAAGTCGTCGACGGCACCGGCCAGCCGCGGCTCGGCGATCACGTGGTTGGACCAGGTGGCCACCGGCTCGAAGCCGCGGCGGATCTTGTGCTCGCCTTGGGCGCCGGCGTCGAAACAGGCCAGTCCGTGTTCGATACAGTAATCGATGCCTGCGTAGTAACAGGTCTCGAAATGCAGGCTGTGATAATCGGCGGCGCATCCCCAGTGGCGGCCGTAAAGCGTATCCCGGCTGACCATCATGAACGCCATGCCGACCGGCGTGCCCTGATGGCGGGCGATGAAGAACAGCACCTGATCGGGCAGGCGGTCGCACAGTTCGGCAAAGAACGCGCGGGTCAGATAAGGCGACTGGCCCCGCACCGCATAGGTCCGTCCGTAGAAGCCGTAGAGCGTCTGCCACAGGTCGGCGCCGATATCGGCCGGCCGCCGCACTTCGACTTTCACGCCGGCGTCCTGCATCCGTTTGCGTTCGCGGCGGATTTCCTTGCGTCGCTTGGATGACAGCTGGCCCAGGAACGCCTCGAAGTCGGCGTAGTCGCGGTTGTACCAGCGATATTGACATCCGCGACGTGCGATCGCGCCGACGCCGCTCATGGCTTGGGTGGACAGATCGTCGCCGAACAACGTGTGCAGCGAGGACACGCCGAGCGCAGCCGGCAGCCCGGCCAGCTGTTCGGCGAGCAATGCCCGTGCCGTATCATCCGCGGCCAGCAGGCGCGGCCCGGCCACCGGCGTGAAGGGCACGGCGTTGACGAGCTTCGGGTAATAGTTCAGCCCGACCTGACGATAGGCGTTGGCCCAGGCGAAATCGAATACGAACTCCCCATAGGAGTGGTTCTTTGCATACAGCGGCGCGGCAGCCACCAGCCTGCCGTCGCCGTCTTCGACGAGCAGATGCGCGGGTTGCCAGCCGTGGTCGGCGCTCACACTGGCGCTGGCCTCAAGCGCGGCGAGAAACCCATGCTGTATGAACGGCTGATCGGTGCCGGTCAATGCATTCCAGCGCTCAGCGGGGACATCGAGGATGGTATCGACTTGGCGAACTCGGGCCATGGGGCAATCACAACCTAGGGCGTGGATGAATGCAACCGTGCTCCGGGCGCGGTACGGCTGCGCCGTTGGACTCCGGCGATAGATGAGGCCGGTCCTCACCGCGCGGTCGTGACACATTGCGCGCGCAATGCCGGCTCGCGAGTGTAGCGTGCTGGATACACATAAACGACGCGCAGGCCAGGCCGGATGCATGCGGGTCGCGGCGGAGGCCACCCAGGCAGGATCCGATCGAAGGGCGCCGACCTCGTGGCCGGCGCCTGGTATCACGGCCGCTCGAAACCGCATACGCGCCGCACGCACCGGCGCTGGAGGCCGGTCAAGCGGGCGACGTCGTGTTCAGTTCAGTGCGTAGCCAGGCTGTACGGTATCGCGCAACGCATATTGCACACAGGCATCGTGCTCGAAGGCATCGAGCCGGTCCTGTTCGTTATCGGCCGAGCCGGCCTCGCGCACGCGGCCCTGCGCGTCGAAGGACACGATCGCGCCCAGCGTGCGGACGTGTATCTCGCCTTCCTCGTTGACCGTGTCCTCGAACGCGACCTGCACATAGCGCAGACGCTTGTCGGCATATTCGGGCAAATCGCGTTCGCCCTCGGCCACTGCGGCGGCCTCGGCCTCGCTGAATTCGTGAATGGAGCCTTCCTGAGTCAGCAGAAAATGACGGACGGACATGACGATCTCCGTGGCGTGCTGATGATGCAAATTATATTGTGCACAAATTGCGCCAATTCAAGCGCGTGGCCGGCACAGCTGAAGCGCTGCCTGCACTGTAGGCCGGCCGCTCGGGTACAATCGCCGCAGTGATGCCGTGAGCGCGGCGCTTCGTCCCGTGCTCGACGGGCGCTGGGCGAGGCCGAACCAGCCTGTGCCGTGCTGGCCGATTGCGCCGAGTTGCTCTGCCACGGCGTCGTGGCCGCGCTGCCACGGCTCGAGGCGCGAAACGGCACACCGGATCATCGATATCTGCGGACACTCGACGCAACCACCGTCAATCGAGACGTGACCATGGCGAAAGCGATCGCGAAACAGGGCAAGGCAGCCAAGGCCGGACCCAAGTCCAGCCGCGGCGGCACGGCCGGCGGCGCGAGCGAGGCACCCCCGAGCCGGTATCGGCAGCGCCTGGGCCGACTCATGCGCGAGGCGGTGCTGTTCGCCGCAGCGGCCGTCACCCTGTTTCTGCTGGCCGCCCTGGTGTCCTACAGCCCCATGGATCCGGGCTGGTCGTCATTGGGCGACGGCACCGCGATCGACAATCTGTTCGGTCGCCCGGGCGCATGGTTTGCGGACGTACTGCTCAGCCTGTTCGGCTATCTGGGCTTCATATTTCCCTGGATGGTGCTCTACGGCGGCTGGCTCGTGTTCGCCAACAGCGACCGACCGGCCAACGACGTGTTCTCCAAGAGCATACGAGCGGGTGCGCTGCTGTTCTGGCTGGTCTCGGGCTGCGGGCTGGCCTGGCTGGCGCTGGGCACCAACGGCGATGCCATGCCGCAGGGCAGCGGGGGCATTGTCGGCACCGTGACCGCCGGCGGGCTGGCGCGGGTGATCAACGTCATCGGCGCGGCGTGGCTGCTGATCACTGTATTCGTGATCACGCTATCGGTCGGTCTCGGGTTCTCCTGGCTGGCGGTGACCGAGCGTACCGGCCACTTCGTGCTCAACGGCCTTCGTGGCGGTCTGCGCGGCGCCATGGATCGTCTGCGGGCCTGGCAGGCGACTCGTGCGGAACGCCGCGAAGCCCAGGTCAAGCAGCCCAAGATCAGCCGCGCCGAACGCAAGGCAGCGAAGAAGCCGCGCGTGGCGCCGACATTGGGCAACGGCTCCGCCGGCGCCAAGGGCGAGGTTCCGGCGCCGGCTGCGGCGCCGGAACCGGCCGCCGGTGCCGGCGGCCTGACGGTCAAGAAAAAGAAGAAGACCATCAAGGCCGAGCAGCTGGATCTGCCCATGGACGAGCAGATCGATGTACCGACCTACGACCCGGCCAAGGACAGCCCGATCCCGCCCACCATGTTGCTGGATCCGGCCCGTGCGCCCAAGCATGACCAGGACGAGGCCGTGCTGCGTTCGATGTCCGAGCAGCTCGAACAGCATCTGGCGGATTTCAACGTGCAGGCCAAGATCGTTGCCGTCGAGCCGGGGCCGGTGGTCACCCGTTTCGAGGTCGACCCGGCACCGGGGGTGAAGGTCAACCAGATCTCCAATCTGGCCAAGGATCTGGCCCGCGCCATGTCCACGACCAGCGTACGCGTGGTCGAGGTGATTCCCGGCAAGTCGGTGATCGGGTTGGAGATACCCAACGTCGACCGCGAAATCGTCGCCCTGCGCGAGATCGTCGAATCGCCGCTGTACGCCAAGGCGAGTTCACCGTTGACCATGGCGCTCGGCAAGGACATCGGCGGCAATGCGGTCACGGCCGATCTCGGCAAGATGCCCCACCTGCTGGTTGCCGGCACCACCGGGTCGGGCAAGTCGGTGGCGATCAACGCCATGATCCTGTCGATCCTGCACAAGGCCGAGGCCTCGGAAGTGCGCCTGATCATGATCGACCCGAAGATGCTCGAACTGTCGGTCTATGAAGGGATTCCGCATCTGCTGGCACCGGTGGTGACCGACATGAAGGATGCAGCCAACGCGCTGCGCTGGTCGGTCGGCGAAATGGAGCGCCGCTACAAGCTGATGTCGGCGCTGGGCGTACGCAACATGGCCGGCTACAACGCCAAGGTTCGCAAGGCCATCGAAGCGGGCACGCCGATCGAGGACCCGATTCTCAAGAACGCCCAGTCCAACGACGACGCCGAAGCCGGGGAGGAGGTGCCGACTCTGGAACCGTTGCCCTCGATCGTGATCATCGTCGACGAACTCGCCGATATGATGATGACGGTGGGCAAGAAGGTCGAAGAACTCATTGCCCGGCTGGCCCAAAAAGCCCGTGCGGCAGGGCTGCACATGATTCTCGCCACCCAGCGCCCATCGGTCGATGTCATCACCGGGCTGATCAAGGCCAATATCCCGACGCGTATCGCTTTCCAGGTCGCCTCCAAGATCGATTCGCGCACCATTCTGGACCAGCAGGGCGCCGAGAGCCTGCTCGGACATGGCGATATGCTCTATCTGCCGCCTGGCACCGGCTTTTCGACCCGTGTGCACGGCGCTTTCGTGGACGACCACGAAGTGCACAAGGTCGTCGAGTATCTCAAGCAGGTTGGCGAACCCGACTATATCGAGGAGATTCTCGAAGGCGGCGATATGGAAGGCGGGGGCGGCGCCGACGACGAAGACGATATCGAGGCCGATCCGCTCTACGATCAGGCGGTGGCGATCGTGCTCAAGACCCGCAAGGCCTCGATCTCGTATGTGCAGCGTCGGCTGCGGGTCGGCTACAACCGATCGGCGCGTCTGATCGAACAGATGGAGAACGCCGGCATCGTGGGCCCGGCCGAAGGCAGCGGCGGCCGGGAAGTGCTCGCCCCGGCGCCGCCCGAGGATTGACCGGTCACGGTATCGCCGGAACTTACCGGCACGCCGGGGTTCGTACCCCAGACTCGATTAAGTCCGAGTTCATGGCCGGCAGCTAGGCTGGCCGCTACGCCTTTTCTGACTATCGCTCGTACAAGGATCGACCATGCGTCTACGTCGTCTGTTTTTCGCCGCCATGCTGAGTGTCGCGGCTGCCAGCGCACAGGCCGACGGCGTGTCGGACCTGGAGAGTTTCTACAAGAACGTGAACAGCCTGTCGGCTCAGTTTTCGCAGGTCCAGACCGACGACACCGGGCAGACACTGCAACGCGCCAGTGGCGTGTTCCTCCTGTCGCGGCCGGACCGTTTTCGCTGGGAGTACCAGCAGCCCTACGAACAGATCATCGTCAGCGACGGCCAGGTGTTCAAGTTCTACGACGTGGATCTCGCCCAGGTAACCGTGCGGGATATCGACACCACGCTACAGGCCACGCCCGCACTGCTGCTGACCGGTGGAGCCGCGCTCGAGGATGCCTTCAATATCGCTGCTGCCGGCCAGCGCGATGGCATGAGCTGGGTACGGCTGACCCCGCGTGCCGACGACACCGATTTCGCCGAGGTGCGGCTGGGCCTGAAAAATCAGGTGCCCAGCGTGATGGAACTCGACGATAACCTGGGCCAGACGACGCGTATCCGCTTCTCGCAGGTCGAACTGAACCCGAGTCTTGCGAAGTCGCGCTTCGAGCTCGACGTGCCCGACGATGTCGAGGTGGTCGACGGCCGCCAGCTTCAAGGCCAGCGATGAGGCACGCCCGTCCCGCGGGGTTCGCGATGCAGCGGCTATGGGTCGGTCTGGGCCTGGTGGCTTGCGGTGTCTTGCTGTATCTGTGTCTGATGCCGCATCCGCCGAGCGTAGGCATACACAACGCCGACAAGCTCGAGCATTTCCTTGCATTCGGGATACTCGGTACCTGGTTCGCAGGCGTGCTGGCGCCGCGCTATCTGGCGGTATTCATCGGGTTGGTCGGCTTCGGGGCGGCGATCGAGGTCATCCAGGGGTTGGTCGGCCGCGACGCGGACCTGTTCGATCTGGCTGCGGACACGCTCGGCGTACTCGCCGGTATCGGGGCCGCGCGCCTCGGCGCACTGGACTGGCTGCGGTATATTGATGCCCGTGTCGCAGCAAACCGAAATAGCGCTGGATAATCCGGCGGCCGAAGCCGGCCGGCCACTGGCGGACCGCATGCGTCCGACCGAGCTGGCCGATTATGTGGGCCAGTCGCATATCCTGGGCGCCGACAAGCCGCTTGCCCGGGCACTCGCCGGTGGCCGGATTCACTCGATGATCCTGTGGGGCCCGCCCGGCACCGGCAAGACGACGTTGGCGCGCCTGCTGGCCGCGCAGGTCGACATGCGTTTCGTGCAGATCTCGGCGGTGATGGCCGGCGTCAAGGATATCCGGGCGGCGGTGGCCGAGGCGCGAGAGGCGCGCAGCGGCCGGGGCCAGGGCACGCTGCTGTTCGTCGACGAAGTCCATCGGTTCAACAAGGCGCAGCAGGACGGTCTGCTGCCCTTTGTCGAGGACGGTACGCTGGTGCTGGTGGGCGCGACGACCGAGAATCCGTCGTTCGAGGTGAATAACGCGCTGCTGTCGCGCACCCGGACCTATGTTCTGCGCGCGCTCGACGTCCAAGCCATTCGCCTGCTGATCGACCGCGCGCTGGCCGACCGGGAACGTGGGCTCGGCGGGCGGGGCCTGGACATGCCGGCAGCACTGCGCGACCAGCTGGCCGCACGCGCCGACGGCGATGCCCGGCGTGCGCTGAATCTGCTCGAATTGGCCGCCGACATCGCCGCCGGTCGCGACGCCAGCTCGGGCGAGATCGTGCAGGCCGATCTCGACGATGTGCTCAGTTCCGGCCTGCGTCGCTTCGACAAGGGCGGCGATTATTTCTACGATCAGATGTCGGCACTGCACAAGAGCGTACGGGGCACCGACCCGGATGCCGCGCTCTACTGGCTGGCGCGCATGCTCGAAGCCGGCTGCGACCCGCGCTATGTGGCGCGTCGGGTCACCCGGATGGCCAGCGAGGATATTGGCAATGCCGACCCGCGCGCATTGCAGCTGGCGCTCAACGCCTGGGACACCTACGAACGCATGGGCTCACCCGAGGGCGAGCTCGCGATCGCACAGGCGACGGTGTACATGGCCTGCGCGCCCAAGTCCAATGCGGTCTACGCCGGTTTCAACGCTGCCTGGAAGGATGCACGCGAACAGGGCTCGCTGGAAGTGCCGATGCATATCCGCAACGCGCCGACGACGTTGATGAAAGACCTTGGCTACGGCCAAGGCTATCGCTATGCGCACAACGAGGCCGACGGCTATGCTGCCGGCGACAGTTATCTGCCCGAGGCGCTGCTGGGTACGCGCTACTACGAGCCGGTGGCGCGTGGCCTGGAGATCAAGATCGGCGAAAAACTGGCCCGTCTTCGAGCCCGCGATGAAGCCGCTGATACGAGCCGTGTGACCCGCAGTCATCCGAATGCCCCGACCGCCGACGAGTAGGCGTCGGGCTGACGCCTGAGCCGGCGACCGGCCGCGGACCGGCGGCGTGCCGCCTAGCCGCCATCGACGGCGATGACCCGCTCGGCGACCTCGTGCATGTCGGCGCCTACGATATCCGGTGTATCGGCGGCATCGTGTGCGATCCGCCCTTCGCGGGCGACATAGGCACCCGCGAGCCCGGCCCGAAGCGCACCCGTCACGTCCCAGTCGTGGCAGGCGATCAGACGCAACGCATCCGGCGTGCAGCCCAAGGCTTGGGTGGCGACGCCGTACGCGTCTGGATGAGGTTTGTAGCGCCGAGCAGCGTCCACCGACAATACCCGCTCGAAATAGCGGCCCAGGCCGGCATGCTCGAATTGCGCATCGACTGTGCGCTGGGCGGAGTTGGTCAGCGCAATGAGCGAAAACCCGTGTGCGGCGAGCTGTTCGAGCGCGGGTTCGACGTCGGCATGCGGGGCCAGCGTGGCAATGGTGTCGAACACGCGCTGACGCTGTTCGCTGGACAGCGCACAACCTGCATTGGCTGCGAGATGGTCGAGACTGGCCGCGGCCAGATCGGTGAAGTCGCGGTATTCGCCGGTTAGCGTGGTGATCGTCGACCAGTGCAACAGGCTCTGGAACCATTGTCGCCGCAAGGCAGCGTCGCCGAACAGATCGGCGAAGACCGGGTCCAACGGTGCCAGATCGAGCAGCGTTTCGTTGACATCGAAGACCAGGCGACGAGTAGGCATGACAGCAACCGACGTAGAGTGGAACAGCTCCGAAAGGCTAAGCGGTCGTGAACCTGTAGGCAATCGTCCGACAGGCGACCGGCGCACGTTAGCCCGTTCGGCATCGGACACAACGAAAAACGGCCCGCAGGGCGGGCCGTCGAAGCGGTCGGCAGCGGGCCGACCGGGGCGTGCAAGCGCCCGCTAGAAGGCGTACTTGGCCGACAACTGAACGCGATTCATGTTGCCGTCCAGCCCGTTTTCCACCTCACGCTTGGCGTAGGCATATTCGCCGCCGAGCGTCAGCGGGGTGAGCGGGTTCCAGAGCAGGTTCACGTGCACACTGGTCGCGCTCTTGGTGGCCAGACCGCCGCGTTCGGCATCATTGTCGACCTGCAGTGTGCCGACCAGCAGGTTGGAGCGCCATTTCTCGCTCCAGAAATGCCGGAGATAGCTGTAGCCGGCATAGTAGGAGATCGTTTCCACCGACCCGTCGTCGCTGACATAGCCGGCCGGCGTGATCCCCAGGCCGACATATCGGCCCAGCCCGTCCCCGTAGATGCCGGAAAAGCCGATCTCGTCGCCGTTATCCCCGAGGTTGACGCTCCCGGACAGCCGCACGCCGTAGCCGAGTTTGCTGTCGTCTTCGTAGTCGATACCGCCGGGGCCGGTCACACCGTCGTTGCTGACCTGTTTGAGCACACCGCCGACGCTAAGATGACCGAAGCCCGTCGGCAGGCTGTAGTCGCCGGTCAGCTCGGGGTATTTTTCTTCCGGGGTGAGTGCGGTGGCACGCTGGCCGCCGGCCATGACGTCGAACTGCGTTTCCGGGTTTTCCAGTGCCAGCGACCAGTTGTCATGCGTATAACGGATCTGCGGCTGCCGCGAATAGCCGACCGATTCGGCCGATGTGAAGAAGTCGAGTGTTTCGGGAAAGACCTGCAGGTCCATGAAATTCGACCAGGTCTGACCCAGCAGCCAGGTGTCGTCGATCTCGATGAAGGCGTGTCGAAGACGCAGGCCACTGGCATTGCTGGTCAGCTCGCTGCCCTTGCTGCCGTAGAAATCGGCTTCGACAAAGCCCTTGACCTTGTGATCGCCCAGGGTGGTGATGCTGGTGAGATTGAAGCGTGATTGACGGGCGTTGAAGTCGGTCGACTGCGAATCGGGACCGTTCAGATTGCCCACCGGCACCCGCGAGGGCAGATAGAACTCGCGATCGGTATCCGAGGTCTGGCCGCCGCTGTACATGCTGTAGACCGCGTCCATCTTCACGTAGCCGCCGATCTTGAGCGTGGTGTTGTCGCCGATGCGGAAGCTGCCTTTGGGGGTGGTCGGCGCAGGCTCGCTCCGTGCCTGGACATTGCCCTGGTCGGTCTTGGATTGATCGCCGACCAGCTCCTGGGCCGAGTCGCCGATGAAATCGGCACGCTGTTGGCGCACCTCGATACGTGATGAGGGTGCAGCCGCTGTCTGGCGGCTCTGACGCAGTTCGGCCTGGGTCTGGCGCAGCATCTGTTCGAGCCGATCGATACGTTGTTCGAGTTCTTCATTGGTGGCGGCATGCGCCATGTTGACGCCGGCCACGAGCGCGGTGACGCCCAGCGCCACGGCCGGCGCCGTCTTATTGAATCGTTTCATGGATCTCCCCTGGAAGTGACAGCACGGGCAATGCCCGTAATCGGTTCGGCTGCACCAATCCCCGCAGCCGAAAGCGCTATATCGAAATAGCGTTTCGAAAATAGGCCGTACACCGTCTACTGTCCAGAGTTTGCCGCCTAATGCTTTAGTCGAGTCGAATGGCTGGATAGCGTCATATATCCCCATCGTAACCGCCGTCATATGCGGGCAAGTGCCGGATATGTAATGACTAAACGCGGGCCTCGTGCCGACGCCCGACTGTCCCATAGATCATGAATATCCGCGCAATCAGCGACCGAACACGCTGTTAAGCGGATTAAATCGCGCGAATTGTCCGCATTGCGCGAGTATCGGTTGCTGCGGCGGCGGGTGGCCATGGTCGACGGACGAAAGGCCGTGCGCCATACACCTTAGGTCTTAAGCGCAAGGTCGTATATCATGAGCCGTGGCCAGCACGGCCGCCGGTATCGCGCCCGCGTTCCGGCGGTCTGTTCATAACGACGAAAACACTGAGCCGCGGCCGGCCGCACGTCACGCCGATGGGGTAGTGTGGCTTCACGTACAAGAGGACGTCATGAGCAGCAAACAACCCGCCGCCGGTATGAAAGTACTGATTGCCGACGATCACCCGCTGTTCCGAACCGCCCTCAGCGATGCGGTTCACCGATCTCTGGCTGATGCCCGTCTGGTCACCGTCGGCTCGTTCGACGAACTCAGTGCCACGCTCAAGACCGACGCCGACGCAGATCTGCTGTTGCTGGACCTGAACATGCCCGGCGCCCGCGGCTATTCCGCGCTTGTCCATGCGCGCAGCGTGGTGCCGTCGCTACCGGTGATCGTGGTATCCGCCTACGAGGACGGCGGTGTGATCCGGGCTTCCCTGGACCACGGCGCATCGGGTTTTATCCCGAAATCGGCCTCGCCTGAAACCATGGCCCGCGCGATCGCCGCCGTGCTCGACGGCCAAACCTGGGCGCCCGATAGCGGCACCGATACGCGCAGCGTCGACAGCGAGTTCACCGACAAGCTCGCGCTGCTGACGCCGCAACAGCAGCGGGTGTTGGTCATGCTCACCGATGGGCTTCTGAACAAGCAGATCGCGATCGATCTCGATATCTCCGAGGCGACCGTCAAGGCCCATATCACCGCGATCCTGCGCAAGCTCGGCGTACATACCCGCACCCAGGCCGTTATCGCCGCACGTAGTCTGGAGATCGATTGGGCGAGCTACGGCCGCGGTGCCCCCAACGCGCCGACCGACTGACCCCGCTTCAGGCGACGCCACTCAGCGCCCTTGCGCTGGCAACCCCACACAGACAATGGCTGATCAGCTCGGCCCGATGTCCGCCGCCGTGTCGAGCGTGGTCTGAGCCAGCGCGGCGCGCAGCTTGGCGGGCGATAACGGTTTATAGAGCACGGTGACGCCCTGGGCACGTGCGGTCGCCGCGATATCGGGATCCCGGTTGGCGGTCACCAACAGGCAGGGCAGCGGGCGAATCGCGCACAGCTGGCGGGCCAGCGCCAGGCCATCAGGCGAGTCGGCGCCCAGATCGTGATCCAGGATCGCCACATCGATCGCCGTATCGGCCAGGATGTCAGCTGCATCTTCGGGCGGTGCGGTCATGCAGTCGATATGCCAGCGTTCGAGCAGCCCGGCGAGTGCGTCCAGCGATGCGCTGTCGTCGTCCACACACAGAACCTGATGGACCCCCAGCGACTGAGGGCGGCTTGCCGATTCGTCCGTGTCGATCACGGTGTGGGTATCGCCATCGGCGGGGGCGGCTCGGGCGACCGTCAGCGAAAACAGCGTGCCGCGGCCGGGCACCGAGTCGACGGTGATCCGATGGCCGAGCAGACGGGCCATACGGTCGGCCAACGACAGCCCGAGGCCGAGACCACGTTCGCCCGAGGCGGCACTGGCCGAGCCGCGCTGGAATTCATCGAAGATCGAGGCCAACTGGTCCCGCGCGATGCCCGGACCGGTATCCCAGACCTGAATACGCAGTTCCTGGTCTCCGCGCCGTACGCCGACGAGCACCCGGCCTCGCTGGGTATAGCGGACCGCGTTGGACAGAAAGTTCTGCAATATCCGGCGTAGCAGCGCCGGGTCGCTACGAACCCAGCAGCGACTCGGCACATGATGCAGGCACAGCCCGGCATTGCGTGCCAGCGCGTCGAATTCCGCACTCAGCGGATCGAGCACGCGCGACAAGGGAAACACCGCTTCGTTGATTTCCCATGCACCGGCATCGAACTTCGAGATATCCAGCAGGGGTTCCAGCAAGGCCTGGGCGGCTTCGAGCGATGCCTGGATATGGGTCAATGCCTTGGCCTGGGCCGGGCCGTCGTTGTCGCGGGCCGAGGCCGCAAACAGCCGGGCGGCGTTGAGCGGCTGAAGGAGATCGTGGCTGGCAGCCGCCAGAAACCGGGTCTTGGAAAGATTCGCGCGTTCGGCTTCGCGACGCGCATCGTGGGCGGCACGCTGGGCCGCGGCGCGTTGGTCGTTCTCCCGGCGCAGGCCCTCGTTGGCTCGACTGAGCGCGGCCGTGCGCTCGCCGACCCGGGCCTCGAGTTGTTCGTTGGCCCGGGTCAGGGCGGCCTCGGTGCGTTTGAAGGCGGTGATGTCGTTGAACGTGGTCACGAAACCGCCGCCGGGCAGCGGGCTGCCGGTCATCTGCAGCACGGTGCCGTTGTGACGATGGCGCTCGAAGCGATGCGGGCGGCCTTCGCGCATGTGCTCCAGGCGTTTGCGCACGTGCTCCTCGACCGGGCCGGGCCCGCATTCGCCGCGCATGGCGTTGAAGCGGATCAGGTCGGCCACCGGCCGGCCGTTGCGTACCAGGCCCGGCGGATACTCGAACAGCGCCAGGTAGCGTGTATTCCATGCAACCAGGCGCAGGTCCTGGTCGATCACCGAAATGCCGTGATCGATATTCTCGAGTGCCGCCTGCAATACGTTGCGGTTGAACTGGACCGCGTCGGCGGTCCGATCCAGCAGGCGGACCATGTCGTCGACGCGCAGATCGCGTTGGCGCAGCCCGGAGGCCAGCATCAGGCGTGCCGAGGCGCTGCCCACGACGCCGGCCAGGCGACGTTCGGCGAACTGAAGCAGATGCGCATCGACCAGCTGGTTGGCCATGAGTTCGCGGCTGTGGTGACCGGCATAGTCGTCCAGCGCGGCCCGGGCGGCCTGAGCGCCCAGAAAGCGTTGCAGCAGAACTTCCAGCTCGCCGACGCGGATCGCCGGCTGCCGGGTTTCCACGCGCTGGCGTTGCGGGCGCTGAAGGCCCAGATCGACGAACGCGACCGCCTGCGCCCGCTCGATCAGGCTGCTCGTGGTGTTCAACGACACCGCGGCCATCACGGCCGTATCCAGCGCCAGGATCCAGAACACGCCATGGGTAAGCGTGTCGCCGAAATCGTAGCCGAACAGTGCCTGGGGCTTGAGCCAGCCGATATTGAACGGCCCGGTGGCGATCCACGCGGTATCCAGCCAGCCGACGCTGGCCAGATTCGGCAGCACCAGCGTATAGGCCCAGACCGCGATCCCGACCGCCAGTCCGGCCATCACGCCCTGACGGCCGATGCGCCGGATATACAGACCGCCGATCAGCGGCGGCAGGAACAGTGCGACCCCCGAAAACGACAGCAGCCCGATCGAGGCCAGCGCTTCGCCGGTGCCGAACAGCCGATAGCAGCACCAGGCCAGTACGAGGATGAGCACGATCAGCGTCCGGCGTATGCGCAGCAACGAGTCGGCCATGTTGCGCCCGCCGATGAAGCTCAGCCGCGGTACCCGTAGAGCGACCGGCACCACGATCTCGTTGCATAGCATGGTAGCCAGCGTGACCGTGGCCATGATGACCATGCTCGTGGCTGCGGAGACGCCGCCGATATAAGCGATCAGCGCGATACCGGTGGCGTCGTCGACCAGCGGCAATGCGAGCACGAAGCGGTCCGGGTTGATCGTGCCCTCGGCGAAGATCACCAGACCGGCGCCGGCCAGGGGCACCACGAACAGCGACATCAGCAGCAGATACAGCGGGAACAGCCAGCGCGCCGTGACCAGATCCCGGGTGTCGGTGTTCTCCACCACGCCGACGTGGAACTGGCGTGGCAGACACAGGGTGGCCGAAACCGCCAGCACGGTCGTGGTGATGAAGCGTGCATCGATCAGCGGGCCATCGAACAGCGTGTTGAACTTGGCCACGCGACCGGCCTGGTTGAACAGATCGTCGAGCCCGCTGAACATGCCGTAGACCACGAACAAGCCAACACACAGAAAGGCTGCAAGCTTGACGACGGACTCGAAAGCGATCGCCAGGATCAGGCCCTGGTGAGATTCGCGCGGGTTCACGTGGCGAGTACCGAACGCGATGGTGAACACCGCCATCATGATCGCCACATACAACGCCGTGTCTTCCCAGGGCGCATCCGGCGTGCGCGTGGCAGCCAGCGAATGGGCGCCTTGGGTAAGGGTATAGAACGACATCGTCAGCGCCTTGAGCTGCAGCGCGATATAAGGCAACACCACCAACAGGGCGATGCCAGAAACCAGGGCAGCCAGTCCCTGGGACTTGCCGTAGCGGGCGGCGATGAAGTCGGCGATGGAGGTTGTGTTCTGCTGCTTGGCGATCAGCAGCATCTTGCGCAGCACAGGAGAGAACACCAGCAGCGCGATCATCGGGCCGACATAGATCGGCAGATAGGTCCAGCCCTGGGTGGCGGCCGTGCCGACGTTGCCGAAGAATGTCCAGGAGGTGCAGTACACGGCCAGCGACAGCGCGTAGACGATCGGCCGCGGGCCGGGCCGCTTGTGCTGACGCCCCCGGCGATCGCCGATATAGGCGATTGCGAACAGCACGCCGATATAGATGATCGAGCTGGTGACGAGTATCCAGGGGCTGACGATGGCGGAGTCTCCCTCGTGCGGTCGATGAACGGCGCGCCGGCCCGGTACGGGCTGCAGGCGCGGCGTGCGGCCCATATAATGCCGCGCAAATTCTCAAATCACGACGTTATGCTTGATCCCCGCCTGCTACGCAACGATCCCCAGGCCGTGTCCGCGGCCCTGGCCAGGCGCGGATTCGATTTCGACGCCGCGGCCTACGCGGCGCTCGATGCGCAGCGCAAGCGCCTGCAGACGCGCACCGAGGAGCTGCAGGCAGAGCGCAACCGGCGGTCGAAGTCGATCGGCCAGGCGAAGGCCGCGGGCGAGGATATCGAGCCGCTCAAACAGGCGGTGGCCGGGCTGGGCCAGCAGCTCGACGATGCCAAGGCCGAGCTGGAGACCATCCAGCAGCAGCAGGACGACGTCCGCGCCGGGCTGCCCAATCTGCCGCGTGCCGACGTGCCGGAGGGGTTGAGCGAGACAGACAACGTCGAGGCCCGCCGCTGGGGCGAGCCGGCTGTGTTCGATTTCACGGTGCGTGATCATGTCGAGATCGGCGCGCTGCTCGACGGCATCGACGCCGCGGCGGCGGCAAAGATCACCGGCGCGCGCTTTTCCGTGCTCAAGGGCGGGGTGGCACGTCTGCACCGGGCGTTGATCGCCTACATGCTGGATACGCACACCGCCAACGGCTATACCGAGCTCAACGTGCCGTATATCGTCAACGCGGGTTCGTTGTTCGGCACCGGCCAGTTGCCCAAGTTCGGCGAGGACCTGTTCCGCCTGGCCGAACCCGACGACTACTACCTGATCCCTACCGCTGAAGTGCCGGTCACCAATCTCGTGGCTGACGAGATCGTGGACGCCGATCAGCTACCCCTGCGCTTCGTGACGCATTCGCCGTGCTTCCGCTCGGAGGCGGGCTCGGCCGGACGCGATGTCCGAGGCATGATTCGCCAGCACCAGTTCGAGAAGGTCGAACTGGTCAATCTCGTGCATCCGGACGAATCCGATCGCGCGCTGGAAGCGATCACCGCAAGCGCCGAGTCCATCCTGCAGGGGCTGGAGCTGCCGTATCGTGTGGTCACACTGTGCGCCGGCGATATGGGCTTCGCGGCTGCCAAGACCTACGATCTGGAGGTCTGGTTGCCCAGTCAGGACACCTATCGCGAGATCTCCTCCTGTTCGAGCTTCGAGGATTTTCAGGCTCGGCGGATGGGCGCTCGGTACCGGGATGCGGATACCGGCAAGCCACGGCTGTTGCATACGCTGAACGGCTCGGGGCTGGCCGTCGGGCGCACGCTCGTGGCGCTGCTCGAAAATCACCAGCGCGCCGACGGCAGCGTGGATATACCGGCCGCGCTGCAGCCCTTCACGGGCGGCGTCGAGAAGTTGACGCCGGGCTAGATTGTGGCGACAGGGCGGGTGCGGGCGGTGCAGGGCGGCAGTGCAAGGGTTCGTCGATGCCCTGCGCTGCGCTCAAGGGATTGAATACAGCCGTGTAGGTCGGATTAGCGCAGCGTAATCCGACACGAATTCCACTCGAGACAAGCCGGAGCCCGAACAGTGACCCAGGTCGGATCCTGGCGGAGCGCGTGTATTCGGGCTCCGTGTGGAGCGAACGAGACGCGCAGTGCCCAAGGGTGTCCGAGGCACGGCCTCGGTGCGGCCAACCTGTCTGAGCGTCGCCCAAGCGACGTGAGTTCTGGCCGCATCCCTTCGGCATGAGCATCGCAGTGGTTCGGCGCGCTTCGCGCCGACGCGTAACCCGGGTGTCGTTTCCTTTGCTTCCTTTCGTTTGGACAAGCAAACGAAAGGGAGTTGCGCGGCAGCGCGAGACCAAAGTGGCGTCTAACTCGTGAGCGCCGTAAGACGGGTGGCTTAAACCCGGCGTCTTGAATCGACCACGCCGGCGAATTCTCGCTTGTCTTGTCACACGGCGACACGAACTCGACATTTCGGTCAGCTCGTAAGCGCCGAAAGAGGCCGCGGCCTGATACAGGCGAGTCATGAATCCTTTCCTACGGCTTCAGTTGCCATACGTCGATGGACAAGCGACGAGAACATCGCCGTCGAGCGCCCCTCATCGGAACGGCAGCTCGTCCCAGATCTCGGCGATGAGCGCGTCGTAATCCGGGCCCGGGTAGGATGCGATCGCCCGATCCAGCCGTCGGCTGGTCAGATGTGGGGCGAACTGGGCGATGAAACGACGCATATAGCCCCGCAGGAAGAGGTTATGGCGAAAGCCGATATGCGTAGTGCTGGAGGCAAACAGATGGCTGGCATCCAGACGCACGAGATCGCTGTCCTCGGCTTCGTCGTAGGCCATGTTCGCGACCACGCCTACGCCCATGCCGAGACGCACGTACGTCTTGATCACATCGGCATCCACCGCCGTGAGCACCACGTTTGGCTCGAGGCCTTCGGCGTTGAAGGCGTCGTCCAGATGCGAACGCCCGGTAAAACCGAACGTATAGGTCACGATTGGCTGCGCGGCAAGTTCGGCCAACGATAGCCGTTCGGTCTTGGCCAAGGCATGCGCCCGGGGAACCAGAACACAGCGGTTCCAGTGATAGCAGGGCAGCATGATCAATTCATCGTAGTGCTCCAGCGCTTCCGTGGCGATCGCGAAATCGGCGTCGCCGGCGGCAGCCCAGCCTGCGATTTGGGGCGGCGCGCCCTGATTGATATGCAGCGAGACCTGTGGATAGGCATGCCGGAAGGCGTCGATCACGTCCGGCAGGGCATAGCGGGCCTGGGTGTGTGTAGTGGCCAGACACAGCGACCCGCGGTCGGCATCGGCGAACTCGGTGGCTGTTCGGGTGATGTTCTCGACCTCGGACAGAATCCGTCGCGTGGTCTCGAGGATGCGTTCGCCGGCCGGCGTCACCCGATCGAGATGTTTGCCGTTGCGCTCGAAAATGAGTACGCCCAGCTCTTCTTCGAGCAGCCGAATCTGCTTGCTGACCCCCGGCTGTGAAGTGTGCAGCGACTCCGCGGCGGCGGTGATATTGAGCCGCCGACGGGCGACCTCGTTGATATAGACGAGTTGACGAAGCTTCATCTTCGGGCAGGTTTCTCAGGGCCTGGTTTCATATGCTATTCCATTCTTAAAGCATAAACAGATATTTCTATCCGATTCTATACGTCGCTGCTAGCCTTGCGCGCTTGGATTTCATGGCAGTGCAGCATCGATGCTTGCGTTCAGTGTGGCGGGATTGGTGGTCGGTTTGGCCGTCGGCGTGACCGGCGTAGGCGGCGGATCGCTCATGACGCCGCTGTTGATCCTGCTGTTCGGTTTCGCACCCTCCGCGGCGGTCGGCACGGATCTGCTGTATGCCGCCGGCACCAAGGGGTTCGGTACCTGGCTGCATGGTCGCCAGCAGACCGTCGACTGGCGCGTGGTCGGGCTGATGGCGGCGGGCAGCCTGCCGGCCGCCATCGCCACGATCGTTTGGCTGCACTTCGTTGGGCTGCATCCCTGGGTCGAGCATCTGATGACTATCACGCTGTGCGTGGCCATCATCGCCACGGCCGTGTTGACCCTGGTACGCAAGCGGCTGATGGCCCGTTTCGGCTCCGGGATCGGCAGCGACAATGACAGCGGGTTGCCGGATCGGCTGCTGCACTGGCGCGAGCCGATCACCGTGTTCGGTGGCGTGGTGCTAGGGGTGTTGGTGACGCTGTCATCGGTAGGCGCGGGCGTGCTGGGCACGACGATGCTGCTTCTGCTCTACCCGCGTCGTGCGGCGATTCGAATCGTGGGCACCGATATCGCCCATGCCGTGCCGTTGACGCTGGTTGCCGGCCTGGGGCATCTGAGCCTCGGCACGACCGACCTCCCCGTGCTCGGCTTTCTGCTTCTGGGCTCGCTGCCGGGTATCTATCTCGGGACACGGCTTGGCTCGCGTTTGCCAGATGGCCTGTTGCGGCCGATCATATCGGTCCTGTTGCTGCTCATCGGCTCGAGCATGCTCATCGATAGCGCGCGGTCGCTGCTCGGCAGCTGAGCCGCCGGCCGGTGCGGCAGGGCAGTGAAACGCGCCGACAGTTTGTCGTTCGATCCTCCCAGCCCAGTTGATGCCGTGCCGAGTCCTGTGACGCCGCCGCTGCCCTTGTTTATCCGTCTGTCGGGCCGGTCGGTGCTGGTCGCCGGCGCGGGACGAGTCGCCGCCCGGCGTATCCGGCGTTTAATCGATGCGGGCGCGTGGGTACGCGTGATCGCCCCCGAGGCCGCGCCGGAGATCCGTGCGGCCGCCGATCGTGGCGCTATTGAATGGCAGGCCCGCCGCGCCGAGCCGGGCGATGTGGCCGGCCAGTGGCTCGTCTTTGCGCTGACCGACGATCCCGCGGTCAATGCCATGCTGTGCGACGCCGCCGCCCATGCGGGTATTCTCGCCCAGCGCGGCGACGACGCGCAGGCATCGGATTTTGTCGTGCCCGCGGTGATCGAGCGGGACTCGCTGCAGATCGCCATCGCCAGCGGCGGCGAGGCGCCCACGCTGGCCCGCCTGCTGCGGGCACGGCTGGAGGCCTGGGTGCCGCGTGCCTACGGTGATCTGGCGGCTCTGGCCGGACGCTATCGCGACGCGGTCAAGCAGCATTTGCCGCGCTCTCGTCGTGCGGCGTTCTGGACGCAGGTACTCGACGGGCCGATTGCGGAAAAAGTCTTTGCCGGGCGGCTGGCCGAGGCGCAGCGCGATCTGGACGCGGCGCTCCGGGACGCTCGCCACGCGCCGGCGGCGTCGCGTGGCGAGGTGTACCTGGTGGGCGGTGGGCCGGGCGACCCGGACCTGCTCACCTTTCGGGCGCTGAGGTTGATGCAGCGCGCGGATGTCGTGCTCTACGACAGCCTGATCGCGCCGGCCATCGTGGAACTGGTCAACCCTGAAGCCGAACGTATCCACGTGGGCAAGCGTGCCTCGCGCCATACCTTGCCTCAGGACGATATCAACGGGCTGATGGTGCGTCTGGCGAGTCAGGGCAAGCGCGTGCTGCGGCTCAAGGGCGGGGACCCGTTCGTGTTCGGTCGCGGCGGCGAGGAGATCGCGCGTCTGGCGGCCTCGGGTATCGCCTTCCAGGTGGTCCCCGGAATCACGGCGGCCAGCGGATGTGCGGCCTACGCCGGCATTCCGTTGACCCATCGCGACCACGCCCAGTCGGTGACGTTCGTCACCGGCCATCTCAAGGCCGGTGAACTGGAGCTGGCGTGGACACAGCTCGCCGCGCCCGGCCAGACGGTGGTCTTCTTCATGGCCTTGAAGAGTCTGCCCATCATCTGTGAACAGCTGCAGACCCACGGCCTGCCGCGCGAATGGCCCGCGGCGCTGATCATCGAAGGTACGACGACGCGCCAGCGCGTGGTCGTCGGCACGCTGGCGGATCTGGCCTCGCGTGCGGCGCGGATGACCATCCACGGGCCGACTTTGCTGATTGTGGGCCAGGTCGTCCAGCTGAGCGAGACCCTTGCCTGGTTCGACCCGGTCGCCGACGAGCGCGCATGAAAAAGGCCCGGCATCGTCTCGATGCCGGGCCCGGATCCGTCGTCTCGGGCGTCGCCTGTCGACGGCCTCGGTTCTATTCCTCGCCCATGAATACGCCCAGCAGCTGGAGCAGGCTCAGGAACAGGTTGTAGATGGTCACGAACAGGGTGACGGTGGCGGTGATGTAGTTGGTCTCTCCGCCGTGCACGATTTCGCCGGTCTGATATACGATCAGACCCGACATGAGCAGTACGAACAGGGCGGACACGGCCATTGACAGGGCGGGGATCGAGAACACCACCGCGATGATGCTCATCACGAAGGCCACGAGGATGCCCATGAACAGCATGCCGGCCCACTGGTTGAAGCGACGGCCCGAGGCCAGTGCGTAGGCCGACAGTCCCATGAAGATCGTGCCGGTGCCGCCCAGGGCGAGCATCACGATCTGGCCGCCATTCGAGAAGCTGTTGAGGTAGAGATTGAGAATCGGGCCGATCGTATAGCCCATGAATCCGGTCAGGGCGAATACGCTGACCAGACCCATCGCGCTGTTCTTGGTTTTTTCCACCGCGAACAGCAGGCCGAAGTAGCCGACCAGCGTGATGATGATGCCCGGGTGCGGCGCGTTCAGCCACATCGCCGAGCCCGCGACCGCTGCCGAGAACAGCAGGGTCATCGACAGCAGCATGTAGGTGTTGCGCAGCACGCTGTTGGTGGCCAGCGCGGTCTGTGCGCTTGAGGTACGGACAGTGCGTTCAGCAGTCATTGAGGTGGGCCTCGGTGGGTGTCTGGTCGAAGGCTATCACGCCTTTTCGTGGAAAGAATCTTTGGTTGAACAATGCAGATAAAAATGCCGTATCAACGGTTTCAGTCCACTACGATAATCGGGGCATTTCAGGCATTTGCAAGCGTGCTGGCGATCGTGTGCACGCTGGTCCTGGCAATGGCCGGCTGTGCTGCCGGCGAGCCCGACGATCACGGTGGCGACACGCCGGAATTCGGGCAGCCGGTGGCCGCGCGGCAGTCGCTACGCGTTCTCGATAACACCGGCTTCACGATTGGCTACGACGGGAAACGTCGACAGGCGGCCTGGGTCGCCTACCGGCTCGGGCCCATCGGCGCACGGCAATACCTGCCGAGGCCGTCGTTCGAAGCGGACCCGCGCCTGCCAACCCCCGCGCCATTGGCACGCTACGCCGGGCCCGACTACGATCGTGGTCATCTGGCGCCTAACTACGCGATCAGCCAGCTTTACGGCGAAGCAGGTCAGCGCCAGACGTTCTATTACAGCAATGTCGCCCCCCAGCGGCCGCGCCTGAACCAGCTTGTCTGGCAGCGGCTTGAGGAGATCGAGATCGACGAGATCGCGCCGCGAGTCGGCGCACTCTGGGTCATCGTCGGCCCGATCCCGGCTGCGCCCGGCCAGCCGCCGGTCGCTTTCTTCCGGCTATGGATCGCGCGCGACGGCCAGGGCGGCTGGCAGGCGCTGGCGTTTCGTGTCGGCCAGTCGGTGCGTGGCGACGAACGCCTGGACGCCTTCATCGTGCCCATTGACCGTATCGAAGCCGAAACCGGGCTCGATTTCCTGCCCGAGCTGAGCACCGCGCGACAGGCCGCCATCGAAGGACACGCCGCGCCGGCCTCCACCTTCGGTTTCGCCCCGCTGGCGTGTCAGCCAGCCCGTTACAGCCGTCGCTGGCAGGACCGGGACGGCATTCGGTTACGTTATGATCGCTGCGCAAACCCTGCTGAAACGCCTGCCGGCCGTGCCGGCCGAAGGAAAGACCATTGACCGAGAACACGCGTACGCCGGGGGTCATCGGCGCATTCAGCGAGCGGTTGTCGATACGCCAGCGCCTGGTCGGCGCCGTGATTCTGCTGCTGCTGCTCTTCGGCGCGGTCTGTGTATTCAGCCTGGTCGCCGCAGAAAGCGTGCGCAGTGCCCGATCGTTTTCGCAGCAGGTCAACCGCGTATTTCTGGATACAGCCGATCTGGGCGAGGCGATCTCGCGTCAGGAGGCCAGTCTCCGCGGCTATGCGTTGTCGGGTAGGCCCCGCTATCTGGATACGCTGGATGACATGGACATCCAGTTCACCCGCGCGCTGGTCGCGTTGCAGGCGGCACTGACCAACGCACCGGCCCAACAGCAGCGGCTGAACACCATCGGAGGTCTGCATGAGCGCTGGCGACTGACCGTGGCTGACCCGATCGTGAGCGCGGTCAAGGACGGCGATCTGGCCAGTGCCCGCGAGCGGCTGATCGCTGGTGATAGCGTCAAGCTGATCGATCCGATACGCGGCGCGCTACAGGATTATCGCGAAGCAGTGCAGTCCCAGCTGGCCGCGAGCGATGCGATACTCGATTACCGTCAACAGCGTGCCCGCTGGCTGCTGGTCGCCATGTTGCTGTTCGGCTTGTTCGTGGGTCTGCTCACCGTCAACGCCATCATCCGTCGCGTAACACGACCTCTGACCCAATTGACCGACATCACTTCGCGTCTTGCCGCGGGCGAACGCGATATCCACGTGCATTTCCGTCGTCGCCGCGACGAGATCGGGTCGGTCGCACGTGCGCTTGAACACTTCCGCCAGATCATTCTCGAGCAGGACCGCCAGGACTGGATCCGCGATCACCGGGCCCGCCTGAGTGTGCTGATGCAGCGCTTCGGTAATGACCGGGAGCTGGGCGATCAGCTGCTCGGGCAACTGGCCGAACTCTGTGGTGCCGGATACGGCGCATTGTTCACGCCGGCTTCGCTGGCTGACGACGAGACACGGTTCGCGCTGCTTTCACGCTACGGCTACAGCGATGATGCCGAGCAGGTGTTCGCAGCCGGCGAGGGGCTGGTCGGCCAGGTACTGGTGACCCGGCGCCAGATTCTGCTCGAGGCCGTACCCGAGGGTTATCTGCCGGTGCGTTCCGGGCTGGGTGCGGCACGACCGTCTGTTCTGCTCATCGTCCCGGCCCTGGTCAACGACCGCGTGAGCGCGATTCTCGAACTGGCGTTGTTTCGCCAGCCGAGCCAGTCGGAGCTCGACCTGCTCGATACGCTGATGCCCAATATCGGGCTGGCATTCATGTCGCTGGCACGCATGCGGCGCACCGCCGAATTGCTCGATCAGAGCCGTGCCCAGACCCAGGCGCTGACCGCGTCGGAGCGCCAGCTTCGCGAGCAGCAGGACACGCTCGAAAAAGCCAACACCGAACTGCGCATGCAGAGTGAGGAACTGGCCGCCCAGTCCGAGGAGTTGCGTGCGTCGGAAGAGGAATTGAAGGTCCAGTCCGAAGAGCTTCAGGCGACCAACGAAGAGCTCCGCCAGAAACAGGATCTGATGAGCGACCAGCAGGTCGAGCTGTCGCGTCTGCATAGCGAAAGCGAACAGCGCGCCGAGGCGTTGGCCCGCGCCAGCCAGTACAAGTCCGATTTTCTGGCCAACATGTCCCACGAGCTGCGCACGCCGCTCAACAGCCTGCTGATCCTGTCACGAAGCCTGGCCGACAACGACGAGGGCAATCTCGAGGCCGATCAGATCGAGGCGGCCAGCATCATCCACGAGTCGGGAAGCAACCTGCTGGCCCTGATCAACGATATTCTCGACCTGTCCAAGATCGAGGCCGGCAAGATGCGCGTCAACGCCGAGCGATGCCGGATCGTGGATCTGGTCGCTCGCCTGCATCGATATTTCGATCATGTGGCCGAGCGCAAGCAACTCGCCTTCGCGGTCGAGATCGCCGACGATACGCCCGCGGAAATCATGACCGATGCAGGCAAGCTCGAGCAGATTGTGCGCAATCTGGTCAGCAATGCGATCAAGTTCACCGAGCACGGTCGGGTGACGGTCACCTTCGCGCCGGTCGATCCCAGCACCGTGCTGCGGAGCGAGGGGCTGACGCCGGGCGATGGGTTGGCGGTTCATGTACGCGACGAGGGTATCGGCATACCCGCCGACCGCCTCGAACAGATCTTCCAGGCCTTCGAACAGGTGGATGCCAGTACCAGTCGAACCTATGGCGGCACCGGACTCGGGCTGTCCATATCGCGCGAGCTGGCGCGCCTGCTCGGTGGCGAGGTGCACGTCGAGAGTCGGCTGGGCGAGGGGAGTTGCTTTAGCGTGTATGTTCATCGCGAGCTGGTCGCGGCGAGCGAGGCCGGTGGCGATTCGCCGATATCTGGTCGTGCCGCGTCCGTGCGTGAACCGGCTGTCGAATACGGCGCGGCTATAACCGAGCGCCCGGCCCGACCGACACCGGAGCCTGGGCGTAGCCCGCATCTGCTCATCATCGACGACGATGCCGTATTCGCCCGGGTGGTCGCCGAGGCGGCGCGCAAGCGCGGTTTCGAATGCACGATCGCAGGCGACGGCGAACGCGGTCTCGACATGGTTCGCCAGCAGTTGCCGGACGCGATCGTGCTCGACCTGGGTTTGCCCGGTATGGACGGCTGGGCCGTGCTGGACCGCCTCAAGGCCAATGAACGCACCTGCAAGATTCCCGTACATATCGTCTCGGCGGCCGACGATACCGGACGGTCCCAGCAGTCGGGGGCGGTGGGATACTTGCGCAAGCCGATTTCGCGCGATGACCTGGACACGCTTTTCGCACGCGCCGAGGCATTGACCGGCCGGCAGGCACGCCGCGTGCTTGTGGTCGACGATGATCGCGAAGCGCATACCGCCATCGCCCATCTGCTCAAGCACGAGCGGGTGGAGATCACGGCCGTGACCAGGGGCAGCGAGGCGTTGTCGGCGCTGGACGAGCAGAGCTACGACTGCGTGGTGCTGGACCTGCGGTTGCCCGACATCAGCGGTTTCGAGCTGCTCGAACGCATCGCCGCGCGCACCGGTGCGCCCCCCGTCGTGGTGTATTCGGCGCGCGAGCTCACCGACGAGGAGACACGGACGCTGCGGGCGCACACCGACAGCATCGTGATCAAGGGCTCGCACGCGCAGGCGCGGCTGCTCGATGAAATTTCGCTGTTCTTCCACCGTATTGCCGATGCCTCGCGCACCCCGGCACCGGTCGCGGCGGCCGAGCGCGCGGCGCCGGAGACGTCGCTGGCCGGGCATACGGTCCTGCTCGTCGACGACGACATGCGCAACACGTTCGCGCTGTCGCGCGTGCTGCGTGCGCGCGGCCTGAACGTGCTCATGGCCAGCGACGGGTTCAAGGCGCTCGATCAGCTGGCCGCCCACGACAGCGTCTCGATCGTGCTGATGGACATCATGATGCCCGGCATGGACGGCTACGAGGCCATACGACGTATTCGTGCCCAGCCCGAACGGGGCGAACTGCCGATCATCGCCTTGACCGCGAAGGCAATGGCCGGTGATCGTGACAAATGCCTGGAGGCCGGCGCCAATGACTACCTGCCCAAACCGCTGGATACCGATACGCTCGTCACACGCATGCAGGCGCTGCTCTAGCGTCCGCGCATTCGCGCCGGCCATGGGTGGGCTGCGCTGATGGCCTCGCGAATGAGTGATACCGACGTCGAAGACATCGCCCTGGAGGTTTTCATCCAGAGTGTGCGTCTGCGTCACGGCTACGATTTCTCGGGCTATGCACGGGCCTCGCTCAAACGTCGAGTGGTCGAGCTGGCGCGTTCGCTGTCGCTGCCCAATATCGGCGCGCTCCTGCCACAGGTGCTCTACGATGACGATATCGCCCGTACCATCGTCGCCCATCTGTCGGTGCCGGTTTCGGCACTGTTTCGCGACCCGGAAGTCTTCGGCCGGCTCAAGCACGACGTGCTGCCGGTGCTTGCGTCCTGGCCGCGTATCAACATATGGCAGGCCGGATGTGCTCATGGCGAAGAGGTCTATTCGCTGGCGATCCTGCTGTCCGAAGCCGGCCTGACGTCGCGTAGCCAGATCTACGCCACCGATTTCAACGACCACGCGCTCGAGCGGGCCGCCGAAGGAATCTTCGACAGCCGCCACCTGGATGATTACCAGCAGAACTATCGCCTGGCGGGCGGGCAGGGCGCGCTGTCGGATTACTATCATGCCCGCTACGATCTGGTGCGGATGCGCCGGGAACTGCTCGATCGTGTGGTGTTCGCCCATCACAACCTGGTGACCGACGGCGTGTTTGCCGAAGCGCACCTGATTCTGTGCCGCAACGTGTTGATCTACTTCACGCAACCGCTCAAGGACCGGGTGCTGGAGTTGTTCGCCGACAGTCTGGTGCGCGGCGGATATCTGGTGCTGGGCAGCAAGGAGACGCTTCGCTTTTCGGCGGTGGCCCATCGCTTCGAGGCGGTCAGCGAAGACGACCGCATCTATCGTCTTGCGAGTCAGTCGTGATCGACACCGAGCGCCATGAAGCGCTGGCCATCGGCGGCTCGGCCGGCAGCCTGCCGGTCGTTATCGATCTGCTGGCCGAGCTGGCCGCCGATACCGCGCTCGTCGTGGTGCTGTGCCTGCATATGGGCCGCAGCCGCGCCGGGGACATGGCGCGCGTACTCGGCCGGCGCTGCGCGCTGCCGGTCAGCGAGGCGGGCGAACGACAGCGGTTGGCGCCGGGCCATGTCTACTTCGCGGCCGGCGGATACCATCTGCTGGTCGAGCGCGACCGGCGTTTCGCGCTGTGCGCAGGCGAACGGGTGAACTTCGTGCGGCCGGCGATCGATATCCTGTTCGAATCGATGGCTGACGCCTATCGGGACGGGCTGGCAGGCATGTTGCTTTCTGGGGCCAATGCCGACGGCGCATCCGGATTGGAGTATATTCAGCGTCTTGGCGGGCTGACCCTCGTGCAAAGCCCGAACAGCGCGATGGCGGCTCAGATGCCTTCAGCCGCGCTGGATCTGTTCACGCCCGACCGCGTGCACGACCCCATGGGTCTTGGGCAGGCGGTGCGGGCGCTTTCGCGGTCGTGATGCCGTTGCTATGACACAACGCAGTGGAATGTGGGGCAACGATTTGTCCACGCCCAGGATCCTTGTCGTCGACGATCGGTACGCCAACCGCGTAGCGATGCGCCACGTGCTGTCCGGCCTGGATGTGGAACTGGTGGAGGCCGAAAGCGGCAACGACGCGCTCGTGGCGTGTCTGGAACACGAGTTCGCGCTGATCCTGCTGGACGTGCAGATGCCGGGCATGGACGGTGTCGAGGTGGCCGAGTTGCTCAACGGCGAGGAATCGACCCGCGATACGCCGGTGATCTTCGTGACGGCCGGCTCGACCGACGACATCGACCGCCTCAAGGGGTATGACGTCGGCGCGGTGGACTACATTACCAAACCGCTGAATCCGCCGCTGCTTGCGGCCAAGGTCCGTAACTTCCTGGATCTTTATCAAAGCCGCCGCGAACTGGTCGCGACACTCGCCGCACTGGATGAGCGCAACCTCGAACTGCAGCGCGAAATCGAGGAACGCAAGCGCGCCGAGGCACTGGCCCAGCAGCTGGCGACCCACGATGCGCTGACCGGGCTGCCCAATCGGCTGCTGTTCGTCGACCGTCTGGCTTCAAGCATGCGTCGAGCCCGGCGCGAACAGGCACAGTTCGCACTCGGCTACATGGATCTGGACGGCTTCAAGCCGATCAACGATGCCTATGGTCATGGGGCCGGTGATACGCTGCTCAAGGTAATCGCGGAACGGCTGGAACGCCATACCCGTGCCTCCGACACCACCGCCCGATTCGGTGGCGACGAGTTCGCGCTGATCTTCGATCACGTGAAGTCCGCCGAGAGCTGTCGTTCGTTTTGCGAAGAACTGCGGCTGGAACTCAGCGCGCCGACGACGGTGGCACTGGACGGCGGCTCGGTAGAGGTTGCGGTCGGGGTGAGCATCGGTCTGGCGATCTATCCGGCTCACGGTGACGACGCCGACCGACTCATGCACAACGCCGACTGTGCGCTTTACCAGGTCAAGGCTCACGGCAAGGCCGGGGTACGCGTGTTCCAGCCCGAGGACGATGTGCCGCGGCTCGGCGCGGAGCCTGTGGCTAAGCCGTTGGGGCGCGTGGTGCGCGGTTAGCCCGGCGATGCATCGTCCGGCCGATCGAAGGCGACGACCTGTTCTTGTGCGCCGTCGGCCAGGAGCTGGTCGACCCGCAGCTCGGCTTGCTTGAGCAGGCTCTGACACTGTCGCGCCAGAGTAACGCCGCGTTCGAACTTGCCGAGCGCATCCTCGAGCGAGATATCCCCGGCCTCAAGCGCTTCGACCAGGGTCTCCAGTTCGGCGACGGAGGCTTCGAAATCGCCCAGCCCCGGCTTGGTGTCGGTAGCTTGAGCTGACGGCGTGCTGGATTTTCGAGCCATGGCGGGGCGCGGGTCCGACGAACGAATGACAGTCGCGCAGTGTACCCGGCGCACCGGCCGGCGTCAGCGCTGTCTTGCCAGCGTACCCGCGGTGGCTTAACGTGCCGCGCTATTGCAACGCACGCATCCGCCCGTGCCCGTCGACGGTCGCGCCGATCCCGCCGGTGGGCCGACGACGCAGCCTGCAGGGCCGTCCAGCCGTGACGGACCCAGCCGGATGCGCGACCAGATCCGAAGAGGTTTCATGGCCAGCCGTTACGACGCCGCCGATATCGAAGTGCTGTCCGGGCTCGATCCGGTACGCAAGCGCCCGGGCATGTTCACCGATACCGCGCGTCCCAATCATCTGGCTCAGGAAGTCATCGATAACAGCGTGGACGAAGCGTTGTCCGGGCATGCCGGGACCATCGAGGTCACGCTGGCCGCAGACGGCAGCCTGGCAGTGGTCGACGATGGCCGCGGCATGCCCGTGGATACTCACGGCGAACATGGCGTATCGGGCGTCGAACTGATCCTGACGCGCCTGCATGCCGGCGGCAAGTTCTCCAATCGGCAATACCAGTTCTCGGGTGGTCTGCACGGGGTCGGCGTATCCGTGGTCAATGCGCTGTCCACGTCGCTGGTGGTGCAGGTCTGGCGTGGCGGGGTGCATTACGAAATGCGCTTTGCCGACGGCGAGAAGACTCAGGAGCTTACCGAGATCGGCCGCTGTGCCAAGAACCGGACCGGCACCATGCTGCGGTTCTCGCCCGATCCGCAGTATTTCGACAGTCCGCGGTTTGCCACTGGCCGGCTCAAGCATCTGTTGCGGGCCAAGGCCGTGCTGTGCCCGAACCTGCGGGTACGTTTCGTCGACGAGGCCGGCGAGGAAGACATCACCTGGCAGTATGCCGACGGACTGGCCGACTACATGGCCGACGCGCTCGCCGATATCGAGTGCCTGATCTCTCCGGCATTCACCGGCGGCGAGAACGAGACCACTCAAACCGTCGACTGGGCGCTGACCTGGCTGGCGCCGGATCAGCCAGGCGTGGATGGGGTGGCCGAGAGTTACGTGAACCTGATTCCGACCGCCTCGGGCGGTACCCACGTCAACGGCCTGCGGACCGGTCTCACCGAGGCGGTGCGCGAATTCTGTGAATTCCGCAACCTGCTGCCACGTGGGGTCAAGATCGCCCCGGAGGATGTCTGGTCCGGGTGCAGCTATGTGCTGTCGGTCAAGATGAACGAGCCCCAGTTCTCGGGCCAGACCAAGGAACGGCTATCCTCGCGCGATATCAGCGGGTTCGTCTCCGGCGCGGTCAAGGACGGATTTTCGCTGTGGCTCAACGCACATGCCGAGACCGGTGAGCTGCTGGCCGCCCAGATCATCGGCAACGCCCAGGCGCGGGCGCGGTCGGCCAAGAAGATCAAGCGCAAGCGTGTGACCGCCGGCCCGGCGCTCCCGGGCAAGCTCACCGACTGTGTGACTGACGACCCGGCGCGGTCCGAACTGTTCCTGGTCGAAGGCGATTCCGCCGGCGGTTCGGCCAAGCAGGCCCGTGATCGCAACTTTCAGGCGGTGATGCCGCTGCGCGGCAAGATCCTCAATTCCTGGGAGGTCGATGCCGCCGACATCATGGCCTCGAACGAGATCCACGATATCTCGGTCGCCCTTGGCCTGGACCCGGGCTCGGGCAATTTCGAGCGTCTGCGCTATCACAAGATCTGTATTCTGGCCGATGCCGATTCGGATGGGCTTCATATCGCAACGCTGCTGTGTGCGCTGTTCGTCAAGCATTTCCGGCCGCTGGTGGAGCATGGACACGTGTTCGTGGCGATGCCGCCCCTGTTTCGGATCGACGCCGGCAAGGAAGTCTTCTATGCGCTGGACCGCGACGAGCGCGATGCCACGCTGCGCCGGCTCGACAACGAAAAGAAAAAGCGCAAGATCAGCGTCACGCGGTTCAAAGGGCTCGGCGAGATGAGCGCACTGCAGCTGCGCGAGACCACGATGGCCCCGGACACGCGCCGTCTCGTCCAGCTGTCGATCGGCGAGGACGGGGTGCCCGATGGGCAGGTCGACGAACTCATGGACATGCTGCTGGCCAAGAAGCGCGCCGCCGATCGTCGGGGCTGGCTCGAGGCCAACGGCCACGAAGCCGAGGTCTGACAGGCCATCGCCGGGTGGCCGGTGAACGCCGCCAGCCGTTAAGCAATCAATCAAGCGAATCCTTTACGCATGGCAACCACTCTGGAACACGACAGCGAGCGCCAGCCGCTGCGCACCTTTGCCGAAAAGGCGTACCTCGACTATGCGATGTACGTCATTCTCGATCGTGCGCTGCCTCATGTCGGCGACGGCTTGAAGCCGGTACAACGGCGTATCGTCTATGCGATGTCCGAGCTGGGCCTGTCGGCCGCCTCGAAACCGAAAAAGGCCGCGCGTACGGTCGGCGACGTGATCGGCAAGTTTCATCCGCACGGCGACTCGGCCTGTTATGAAGCCATGGTGATCATGGCGCAGTCGTTTTCCTATCGCTATCCGTTGATCGACGGTCACGGCAACTGGGGTACGGCGGATGACCCGAAATCGTTCGCGGCCATGCGCTATACCGAATCCCGGCTGACCGGTTATGCCGCGACGCTGCTGTCCGAACTGGGCCAGGGGACAGTGGACTGGCAGCCGAACTTCGACGGCACGCTGGACGAGCCCAAGACGTTGCCGGCGCGGCTGCCCAACGTGTTGCTCAACGGCGGGACCGGCATTGCCGTGGGCATGGCGACCGACATACCGCCACACAACCTGCGCGAAGTCGCCGCCGCTACCGTCCATCTGCTCAACCATCCCGATGCCGATCTGGATGCGTTGAGCGAGCATCTGCCGGCGCCCGATTTCCCCACCGGCGCTGAGATCATCAGCCCCGCCGAGGAAATCCGCCAGCTCTATGCCACGGGTAACGGCATGGTGCGCCTACGGGCCACCTATACCGTCGAGTCTGGCGAGATCGTGATCGATGCGTTGCCCTATCAGACATCCGGGGCCAAGGTGCTCGAGCAGATCGCCGGCCAGATGGCGGCCAAGAAGCTGCCGATGGTATCGGATCTGCGCGATGAATCGGATCACGAGAACCCGACCCGCCTCGTCATCGTGCCGCGCAGCAATCGTGTGGATATCGAAGCGCTCATGGCGCATCTGTTCGCCACCACTGGTCTGGAAAAGGGGGTGCGGGTCAATCTGAACGTGATCGGCCTGGACGGCGCGCCCCGGGTCAAGAACCTGCGCGAAATTCTGTCCGAGTGGCTGACTTATCGCACCACGACGGTCACCCGTCGACTCGAACACCGGATGGATGCCGTACTGGACCGGCTGCATATCCTCGAAGGGTTGTTGATCGCGTATCTGAATATCGACGAGGTGATTCATATCATCCGCACCGAGGACGAGCCCAAACCGGTGATGATGAAACGCTTCGAGATCACCGGCACGCAGGCCGATGCCATCCTGGACCTGCGCCTGCGGCACTTGATGAAGCTCGAGGAGTTCAAGATCCGCGGCGAACAGGAAGCCCTCGAAGACGAACGCAAAACCCTGGAAGCGACGCTCGGCTCGAAGAAGAAACTCAATGCGCTGATTGCCTCGGAAATCGAGGCCGATGCGGAAAAATACGGCGACGAGCGGCGCAGCCGTCTGGTCGAGCGTCAACAGGCCCGCGCCTTGTCCGAGGCCGATCTGCTGCCCAGCGAGCCGATCACCGTGGTGCTGTCCCGTCAGGGCTGGATTCGTTCGGCCAAGGGCCACGATGTCGATGCGCCGAGCCTGAATTTCCGTAGCGGCGACGACTATCTGACCCACGCGGCCGGTCGGAGCAATCAGACCCTGATCGTGATCGATTCCACCGGACGTAGCTATACGCTGGCCGCGCACAAGCTGCCGTCGGCCCGTGGTCAGGGCGAGCCGCTGACCGGCAGCCTCAACCCGGCCGACGGCGCCCGTTTCGTGGGTCTGGCCATCGGCGACGAGAACACACGCTGTGTGCTGGCCAGCGATGCCGGCCATGGTTTTGTCACCACTCTGGCCGATATCAGCAGCCGCAACCGTTCCGGCAAGACGGCGTTGTCCACCGGGCGCAATGCCCGTGCGCTCGAGCCCTCGACGTTCAGCGCCGAAGACGCTGAAGTCTGTGCGGTCACCAGCGAGGGGCAGCTACTGTGCCTGGCTATCGACGAACTGCCGGTGCTGTCCAAGGGCAAGGGCAACAAGCTCATCTCGCTGAAAAAGGGCGAGCACCTGATCGCGGTCGCGGCCCTCGCAGCCAACCAGCGTCTGACGCTGTACAGCGGCAAGCGTCACATGACGCTCAAATCGGCGGACCGGGACGCTTATCGGGGCCCGCGTGCCTCGCGCGGGCGAACGCTGCCGCGGGGGTTCACCCAGGTACAGGCGCTGGCGGTCGAAAGCGACTGACCGAGCTCGGGGCGGGCCGCCCGGTCGTCGGTTACCGGCGGCATGCGGCAGGCTCGCTAAGGGCGAATCTCGCCGGTGTGATCCAGCACGTCGGTATTCGGTTCCTGGATGAAGTGGCCCTGGACATAATTCACGCCGGCCTGCCAGAGCCGCGCCATGCTGTTGGCATCCTCGATCTGTTCGGCAATCAGCGGTATATCGCGTTCGCGCGCGCTGGCGATGATCTGGGCCAAGCGTTCGTCGTCGCCGGCGGCCAGGATCTGGCGGGCGAAATCGGCCGACAGCTTGATGAAGCTGGCCGGCATCTTGTCGAGCACTTGAATGGCCTTGGCCGTGCTGCCGTAATGGGTCAGCGCCATACGGAACCCGAGTGCCTCGAGTTCGGTAGCCAGGCGCCGGGCTTGCACGATCTGGCCGCGCGCGTCTTCTTCTCGAATGCTGAAAATCAGATTCTGGCGCGCAATGGCACGCGCGGCCAGTGTCTGCTTGAGCCAAGCCAGGAATTCGTCGGTTGCTGCGATCGTCGCGGCCGAGAGTTTGACGAACAGCGCGATATGGATGTCCTTGGCCTGCTGCTGCCAGATCACGTCGATAGCGCGGCGCGTGACCCATTGGTCGATACCGCCCATCAAGTCCGCCTTTTCGGCGGCCGCGAGGAATTCCCCGGGACGCACGAGCGCGCCGCGGTCGTCGACATAGCGCAGCAGCACGTCGAAATAGGGCTGGCTGTCGCCGGCCAGGCTGGTGATGCCCTGGTAGGCCAGGCTGAACCGGTCGTGGGTCATGGCCTGTCGCAGCCGCGCGATCCACTCGGCCTGCATGCCCTGATCGGCGTCGCCGTCGGCCGCGCCGATGGTGCATTCCTGACACAGGTTGCCGCCGTCGGCGCGCAGCTGATAGGCGGTGTTCATCAAGGTTTGCAGACGCTGGGCGTTGTCGGCGGCGGTGCCCGAGAGCACAGAATAGGTCAGAGTGGCCGACAGGCTGGCACTGTGGCGGCCGTCGCCGAAGATCTCGTCGGCCAGCGAGGCGCGGAGCTGACGGGCCGACTCGGCCAGTTCATTGGCCGAATGCCGCTCGACGAGCATGACGTACTCACCGTTGCCGAACCGGAAGATGCGGTCCTCTTCGCGTACGGCCTGAAGCAGGAACAGACCCACTTCCTGCAGCAGAAGATCGGCTTCGGCGAGGCCGAGATCCGATTGCAGCACGGGGGCGTCGTCGACGGCGATGAAGATCAGGCCGAGCACGCGCTCCTTGGCGCGGCCGGCGACCTGACGCAGAATCGCATGCAGTGCCATCCGCCCGTCGAGCGCGGTTCGGCGCGAGGCCTCGGGCAGGGGCAGGTGCTCCTTGTCGGTGGCTTGCAGGACCAGATTGACCGAATGACGTTCTTCGCTTTCGCTGACCCCCGGGCTGAGCACCGCCCGGACCGGCTGACGATGACCGTGTCGGGTCACCAGATCGAAGCTGAGCGTGGTATCGCTGTTATGGCGCACGACCTGCTCTACCCCTTCGGCCACCCGGCCGCGGTCGGCCGGCGCGGTGCGATCGAGCAGGTCCATGCCGCGTACGCTGTCGATGTCGGCCACCCCGATCAGCCGGGCGAAGGCCGCATTGGGATCGATGATACGGGTGACGTCGAGGGTGGCCCGTGCATCCTGTCCCTGGCTGAGCAACACATCCAGGCGCCGCTGAGACTGATTCAGCCGCTGCCCGGCCTCGAGCAGTTCGTGTCGAACGCGGCCGAGTTCCACAGCCTGGCCCAGGCGTGTTTGCAGACGCGCTCGATCGCCGAGCGCCACCAGATCCCAGGCGCCGTCGGCCACCGCTGTCTCCAGCGTCAGGCCGGCTTCGCCGGCATCGATCATCACGATCGGCGCGGACCCTGCCACGCCGCGGATCAGTCCGAGCGCGCGCTGTGCGGCCTCCGGCTCGGTATCGCAGCCCAGGCAGTAGACGGCCGCCGGCGCGTTGGTGTGACTATCGGCAGCCTCGGCCGGCGCCGAGGCGTGGACAATCTCCAGGGCCGGGTCGATCTCGGCAAGCGCCTGCGAGGCGGCGCTTCGAATCGCCGGCTCAGTGGTGATCACGATCGCGACCAGATTCTGCATCCGGCCGGTAGGCGGTGTGAGCGTCGTGGCAGAGCGGGTCTGGTTCAAAAGAGCGTCCCCGATATTCAGTGGCTGTGGTTTCGGGCGCGATGGCCCAGCACCTGCTTGGCACCTTCGCCGGCGCTTTCGCGAGCCAGCCTGGGTACGAGATAGCCCGGCAGACGCGCGGCCAGCCGGTCGATGAGCGTTTGCGCCTGTGCGGGGCCGACCTCGAAATGCGCGGTACCGGCGACACGGTCGAGCAGGTGCAGATAGTACGGCAGCACGCCCAGCGCAAACAGCCGCTGGGATAACGCCGCGAGGGTCTCCACATCGTCGTTGACGCCGCGCAGCAGCACCGCCTGATTCAACAGTGTGGCGCCGGCGTCGCGCAGGCGCGCCAGGGCCGCCGCGACCGCATCGTCGAGTTCGCGGGCGTGATTGGCATGAATCACGATGACAGTCCGCTGAGCGCGCCCGGCGATCCAGTCGACGAAGCCGTCATCGATGCGCTCGGGCAGAACCACAGCGGTACGCGAATGGATACGCAGGCGTTTGACGTGTTTGATCTCGTCGATTCCCGCGCCGATCGCCGCCAGCCGGGCGTTGCTCAGCGACAATGGGTCGCCGCCGGACAGGATGACTTCGTCGATACGGTCGTCGGCGGCGATAGGCGCAAGGGCGGTGCCGGCGGGACCGCGCCGTGCCTGATGAGCGGCATAATCGAAATGTCGGCGGAAGCAATAGCGACAATGGATCGCACAGGCGCCGGTGGTCACCAGCAGCGCGCGGCTGGTGTACTTGTGCAGCAAGCCATGGCCAACATGGCTGTCCCCGTCGCCGACCGCATCGAAAACGAAGCCCGGCGTATCGTCGTGTTCGGCGTCCAGCGGCAGGACTTGGCGGAGCAGCGGATCGGCCAGGTCGCCCCGGGCCATGCGAGCGACATACCCACGCGGCACGCGCAGATCGAACAACCGGGCCGCTCGACGAGCGCCCGGCAGCGCCTTGCGCGGCAGTTCCAGCAGTTCGAAGAGCGTGTCGACATCGGTGATCGCATCGCGCATCGCCTGCTGCCAGGGGCGATCGCTTTGCGATAGACTGACGCGTTTTCGGGCGAGAGCGCTCATGGGCTCGGACAGCCGCGGGGTGAACTGCTGCAGTGTAGAGCGCCATCCGCGGCACGCCAACAGCCCGGCCGTGTCGGCCGCGCCGCATAATTTGCTCATCGGAAGAATTTTGTATGGCCAGTTTCAATACCAACCAGTTCAAGGGTGGTCTCAAGATCATCCTCGACGGCGATCCCTATACGATCGTGGAGAACGAATTCGTCAAGCCCGGCAAGGGGCAGGCGTTCAACCGAGTCAAGGTGCGCAATCTCAAGACCAACCGCACCATCGAACGCACGTTCAAGTCGGGTGACAGCGTCGAAGCGGCCGACGTGCTCGATATCGATCTGCAGTTTCTCTACCACGACGGCGAGTTCTGGCACTTCATGGAGCCGAACACCTTCGAGCAGTATCAGGCCAGTGAAGCCGCTGTCGCGGATTCGGCCAAGTGGCTCAAGGCACAGGACACTTGCCACGTCACACTGTGGAACGGCACGCCGCTGCAGGTGGATGCCCCCAATTTCGTGACGCTGACCGTCACCGAGACCGACCCCGGCCTGCGTGGTGACACCTCCGGCGGTGGTGGCAAGCCGGCCACGCTCGAGACCGGTGCCGTGGTGCGCGTGCCGTTGTTCATCGAGGAAGGAGAAGTGCTCAAGGTCGACACCCGCAAGGGCGAATACGTCTCGCGCGCCAACGAGGGCTGATCGCGGCCCTCGACCGCGCGATGAATCCTCCGGACTGGCGGCCGTCGGCGACGCCCGCTGTGCTGCGTCGACGCGCGGCGCTTCTGGCCGATCTGCGCGCGTTCATGGACGCGGCCGGGCTGTGCGAGATCGACAGCGCCCATATCGGCCGCGCCGCGCCCAGTGAACGTGCGCTCGACTGCCTGGCGGTCGGTCAGGCGGGCTTTCTCCAGCCATCGCCCGAGCACGGTTTGAAACGGCTGCTCGCGGCCGGCATGGGCCCGATCTACCAGCTGAGCCACGTGTTCCGGGCCGGCGAGGTGGGCCGTTGGCACAATCCCGAATTCTCGATGCTCGAGTGGTATCGGCCGGGCGCCGATCTGTCGACGATGATTGCCGAGACCGAGACCCTGATCGCCCGTATCGCCGGCGTCGCCTGTGCGCCGCGGCTGCGCTATCGCGCCGCATTCGAAGCCTGTATCGGGCTCGATCCGTGGAAGGCCTCGACGCGGGCACTGGCTCGGGCGGCGATCGAGCGGGGCGTGGCGCCGGTACCGCCGGCCGGCGACGAGGATCGGGTCTACTGGCTGGATCTGCTGATGAGCCTGGTCGTACAGCCAACGCTCGGCCACGATGGCCCGGTCTGTGTGGCCGGCTTTCCGGCAGCCGATGCCGTACTGGTCGAACACGATTCCGACGAACCCGGTGCAGCCGCGCGCTTCGAGTGCGTCTGGCGGGGCGTGGAACTGGCCAACGGTGCGCAAGAGCTCCTCGACGCATCCCAGGCCAGCACGCGTATGGATCGCGAGATCGCGGCACGGGCGGCTGCAGACAGACCCGCCCAACCGCGCGACGAGCGTCTGCTGGCGGCGATGCGCGCGGGGCTGCCCGCCTGTGGGGGCGTCGCGCTCGGTGTCGATCGTCTGCTGGCGCTGATGCTCGAGCGAGACAACGTCGCTGAGGTGATGCCCTTCGCCTGGGCACAGCGCTGAGCGCAGGCTGCGCGTCAGGCGCCGGTGCCCAGCCGTGCCACGGCTTCGCCGAGTTTGACCGGCTGACCGGCCGTCAGCTTTTCCTGCCATGCCAGCGCGCCCGGACCGAACAGCAGGATCACGCTCGAGCCGATCGAAAAGCGGCCCATTTCCGCGCCGCGGCGATAGTAGGCCTGCTCGACGGTCGTATCGGCATAACCTTCGGTATGGCCGATGCGCCGATGGGGCGGGCAGATCTGGCCTGCCCAGCGGGTATGAATCCCGCCGACGATGAAGGCGCCGACCATGATCAACGCCATCGGGCCAACGGCGGTATCGAACAATGTGACCAGGCGTTCATTGCGCGTGAACAGACGCGGAACCGATCGGACGCACATCGGATTGACACCGAACAGGCGCCCGGGCAGGTAGCGCATATCGCGCACGCAGCCATCGACGGGCATATGCACCCGGTGGTAGTTGGCCGGCGCGAGATAGAACGTGGCATAGCTGCCACCCAGAAACGCCGCCGACCAGGCCTCGTCGGGCCCGACGAGGGCGCGCAGATCGTAGCTCATGCCCTTTGTCTGGCAGATCTGGCCGCTGTGTGCTTCGCCAAAGCTGCCCAGCACGCCGTCGACGGGTGAGATCACCTGTTCGCGATCCTCGGGCAACGGGCGTGCATCGGCAGCCAGGGCGCGGGTGAAAAAGGCGTTGAAACTGTCGTAACGGTCGGGGTCGGGCTCGGCGGCCTCGCGCATGTCGATGGCCGGATAGAGTTTGAGAAATCCTCCGATCATGGCGCGCCGTAGCCACGGAATACGTGAGTTGGCCAGACCGTGTGCGGCGCGCGAGATCGCCCGGGTGGGCAGCAGCGAAAGCAGGGTGGTCAGAACACGATCGGAAAAACTCGCCCGGGGGGTCGCGGCCATGGATTCGGTGGAGCTTGTGGGAGACAGGTTGCGCAGCGTAGCGTCGCCACGCGCCCACGCAAAGCGTGCGTGGTTTATCCTACGCTGGCTGTCGGGGCGATTTTCGTTCCGGCGCATGGTCGCCAGGCCGGCTCGGCGCGAACACCCACGGCCGGGCCTGTCGAAGCGGGCACGATATTCGGCAAGCAAGCCGTGCCGCTGCCGACGGATCGCCAGGCCGGTTTTGGTTCGATTTACAAACGATACGGCACACCCGTGCCGCTGCATGGTGGCTATGAGTCAACGCGACGCAGATACTTCAGACGACCCTCGGATAGCGGCCACGCTGACGCGGGTACTCGATTACGTGCGCTGGGGGGCGTCGCGCTTCAACGCCGCCGGGCTGGCCTTCGGTCACGGCAGCGACAACGCCGTGGATGAAGCGGCCCACCTCGTGCTCGATACGCTCGGTCTGGATGCCACGCTGCCGGATCTGTATCTGTACGCCACGCTCACCGAGCCCGAGCGGCTCGCGGTGATCGAGGTCATCCGCAAGCGTATCGAGACCCGTCTGCCGGCGGCCTATCTGACCCGCAAGTGCTGGTTCGCCGGAATCGAGTTCCATGTCGACGAGCGCGTGATCGTACCGCGATCGCCTATTGCCGAGTTGATCGAAACCGGTTTTCAGCCGTGGCTTGGTCACCGCGAGCCGTTGCAGATCCTGGATCTGTGTACCGGCAGCGGGGCGATCGCGATCGCCTGTGCGATGGCGTTTCCGGAAGCGCGTGTCGTGGCCACCGACGCCAGTTCCGACGCGCTCGCGGTCGCCGCGATCAACAGCGAAAAACACGATATCGGCCCCCAGGTCGAATATGTCGAAGCGGATCTGTTCGACGGCCTGGCCGACGAGCGCTTCGATCTGATCGTGACCAATCCGCCGTATGTCAGCCACGACGAATGGTCGGGCCTGGCGCCGGAATATCACCATGAGCCCGGCTTTGCCTTCCATGGCGACGCCGACGACCTGCTGCTGGTCAGCCGAATCCTGTTCGATGCGCCGCGCTATCTGGCCGAAGATGGCTTGCTCGTGCTGGAAGTCGGCTACAGCGCGTTTGCGCTGGAAGCGCGTTACCCCGATCTGCCGATCACCTGGGTGGACCTGGCCCGCGGCGGTCTGGGTGTAGGCGTCATCGAAGCCGAGGATCTGACCGCCTGGGCGGCGGCACAGCACGACGAGGCGTTCTGATGCATCGATCGTTTCGTTCCCATCACAAGGAGTACTGACCATGGCCGGCAATACCTGGGGCCAGCTGTTCACGGTCACCACATTCGGTGAAAGCCACGGCCCGGCCATCGGCTGCGTCATCGACGGTTGCCCGCCGGGCATTGCGATCGACGAATCCGATCTGCAGGCCGACCTGGATCGGCGCAAGCCGGGGACGTCGCGCTATGTTACCCAGCGGCGCGAGGCCGACGAGGCGCGAATCGTCTCCGGCGTGTTCGAGGGTGTGACCACCGGTACGCCGATCGGGTTGATCATCGAAAACACCGATCAGCGCTCGCGCGACTACTCCAAGATCAAGGACGTCTTTCGGCCCAATCACGCCGACTACGCCTATCTGCAGAAGTACGGCGTACGCGACTATCGCGGCGGCGGCCGCTCGTCGGCCCGCGAGACGGCCACGCGCGTTGCCGCCGGTGCGATCGCGCGCAAGGTGCTGTCGGAGTGCTTCGGTGTGCGCATTCAAGGGTATCTGTCACAGATGGGGCCGATCCGGTTGGCCTGTACCGATCTCGAAGCGGCCAACCACAATGCGTTTTTCTGTGCCGAGCCCGAACGGGTGGGTGAGCTCGAGGACTACATCAACGCGCTGCGTCGTGACGGCGACTCGATCGGCGCGCGTGTCGAGGTGATCGCGACCGGCGTGCCGCCGGGCTGGGGAGAGCCCGTCTTCGATCGGCTCGATGCCGATATCGCCAAGGCGCTGATGAGCATCAATGCAGTCAAAGGCGTGGAGATCGGCGACGGCTTCGGCGTGGTCACCCAGCGCGGCTCCGAGCATCGCGACGAAATGTCGCCCGAGGGTTTCGTAAGCAACCATTCCGGCGGCGTCCAGGGCGGCATCTCCAGCGGCCAGACCATACGGGCGAGCATGGCGCTCAAGCCGACGTCCAGCATCACGATTCCGGGCGATACGATCGATACCGCTGGCCAGGCGGCGCAGATGCGTACCACCGGCCGCCACGACCCCTGTGTGGGTCTGCGGGCGACACCCATTGCCGAGGCCATGTTGGCGCTGACACTGCTCGATCACGCGCTGCGCCAGCGCGGGCAGAATGCCGATGTCGCCAGCGGGCTTGCACCGATTGCAGCGCAAAGGCAATGATCGGCGCTCAAGAGCTGGGCGCGACCGGCCGATAAGTACAGGACGGTACAGGGGGAACTGGCAGCCATGTCGAAGTTTTTGGCGAATCGCGGGCGCCGCCGCGCCGCATGGGCGCTGGCAACAGGGATATTCGTCTGCGGGGGCGCGCACGCGGATGTGCAATCGGCTCGCCAGGCCATGTCGGCCAACGACTATCCCGCGGCGATCACGCAGCTGAATGATGTGCTCGCCCAGACGCCCGACAACGTCGAAGCGCGTTTTCTGAAAGGGCTGGCACTGGCACGCAGCGGCGATACCAAAGGCGCGCTGACGGTGTTCAATGCGCTGGTCAAGGACGACCCGGACATGGCCGAGGCATGGAACAACCTCGGTGTGCTGCGTGCCCGCAACGGCGATCTAACCGGCGCGCGCGACGCGCTTCAGCGTGCCACGCAGACTGATCCCGAGCACGGACCGGCTCAGGAGAATCTGGGCGATATCTATGTTGCACTGGCCCGCAATGCCTATCGGCGCGCCGGCGAACTCGAAACCGACAACGCCATCGCGCGGGCCAAGAGCCAGCAGCTGGCGGCGTTCATCGGTAGCGGGCAGGACGCGAGCGAGACATCGCAGTCGACAGGCACTCGGCGTACCGCGGCGAGCCCGCCAGCGGTGGCGGGCGTGTCCGAAAACGCTGAATCGACCGCCGCCGCGGATGACAATGGACCGAAGGCCGCGTTGCAGCGCTGGGCCTCGGCCTGGTCGGCCCAGAACGTCGACGCGTATCTGGCCATGTACAGCGACCGCTTCGTGCCGGATGACGGAGCCAGCCGTTCGGCGTGGGCCAGCGAACGCAGACAGCGACTTACCGCACCCTCGCGTATTCAGGTCACGCTCGACGATATCCGAGTCGAAACGCGGGGCGATCAGGCGCTCGTACGATTCGATCAGCGTTATCGCTCGAACACGTATCAGGATCACGAGGTCAAGGCGCTGCTCATGCGTCGAAGCGACGATGGTTGGCGGATCCTGCGGGAAGGCAAGGCGAGTGCCGTGGACTTCACCGCGCCGGCCGAGCACGGAAGTGGCTCGGCGGCGATACCGGCGCAGACGCCGGGCAACGAGTCCGATGCCGCCCGTGCACAGGGGTCGGACCCGGCGCGGATGCAGGCCGCCAGTCAGGCCGAGGCGACCCGCGGCGCGGTACGTCGATCCCTGCAGGCCTGGGCTCAAGCCTGGTCGAGCCAGAACCTGCAGGCCTATCTCAACGCCTATAGCGATAACTACCAGCCGAGCGAAGGCGTCAGCCGCGTCGATTGGGTCCAGACTCGGCGGGCGGCCGTGCGGACCCCGGCATGGATTCGGGTGGAAATCAGCGACCTGGACGTGAGCGTGCTCGACGGCGACCGTGCGCTGGCCACCTTCAACCAGCATTACCAGTCCGACGGCCACGAGGATCGTGAGCGCAAGCGAGTTACGCTGGTCCAGGAGGACGGCGGCTGGCGAATCGTGCGCGAAGGATAGACGCACCCAGCAGAGCCGCCCGGTAGGGCGCTAGCCGCGGTCGGCGTCGCGCTCGTCGATCAGCATGGTCAGCAGTGCGCCCGCCGCGTTCGACAGGCTGCGCTGGGGGTGACGGATCACGCCCAGTCGGCGAGTCAGCGCCAGGCCGCGGACCTCCACGGGAACGAGTTCTTCGTGGTGCATGGACGCCGGCAGTACGGTCCATCCGATACCGGTGGCGGCCAGCATCTGCAGTGTTTCCAGGTAATGGCTGGTCATGCGGGGCGTCACCGTCACCCCGAGCCGGGCTAAGGCGGCCACGACGATGCCATAGGTATAGCTCTCCGTGGGCGGGAGCACGGCAGGGTGCTCGGCCAGCGCTGCCGCGCCGACGGGCGACGAGCGTGCCAGCGGGTGTTCGTGCGCGGCGAACACACGCATCGGATCGTCCCAGATATGCGTTTCGACCAGCTGGGGGTCGGCGACCGTCGGCAGAGTGATCACCGCGATTTCCAGCTCGCCGTTGGCCACGCGCCGACAGGCCGCCTCCGAATCGAGGAACACGACTTCGGGCGACACCTGCGGGTAATGCCGTATGTAGGCACGCAGGATATCCGGCATGCGGTGCAGGCCCACGTGATGCGACAGCGCCAACCGGAGCGGGCCGGCCACCTTGCCGCCCAGATTGTCCAGCGCGCGCTGACCGTCGGCGAGCACGGCCAGTAGTTCGCGTGCGTGCGGCAAGTAGGCTCGGCCGGCCTCGGTGAGTGCTACGCCACGGCCGACCCGGTCGAACAGCGCATGGCCCAGGCGTTGCTCGAGAGTAGCCAGACGCTTGCTGATGGCCGGCTGGCTCAAATGCAGGGTATCGGCCGCAGCCTGAAAGGAACCGAGATCGCAGATAGCCACGAATGCACGAATGGCGTCGGTTTGCATGGCTGAACTCATGAAGGAAAGTTTTAGAATATATCCAAAACATTCATTTGAGTAATTACTGGACGCGCTTTAGGCTTTGCGGTCTTCGCCACTGTCAGGAGCGGATCATGGGCGCGACACTCTACGAAAAGATCTACAACGAACATCTGGTGCGCGATGAAGGCGGCAGTGCGCTGCTGTATATCGATCGGCACATGGTTCACGAGGTCACCTCGCCGCAGGCCTTCGAAGGGCTGAAGCTGGCTGATCGCGGCGTATGGCGCGTGAATGCCAATCTCGCCGTGCCAGACCACAACGTGCCGACGGTCAACCGCGACGGCGGGATCGCCGACTCGATTTCGCGTGCCCAGGTCGAGGCACTGCAGATCAACTGCAACGAGTATGGCATCCGTCTGTTCGGCATGGGCGATCCGCGCCAGGGCATCGTCCATATCATCGGTCCGGAGCAGGGGGCCACCCAGCCGGGCATGACCATCGTCTGTGGCGACTCCCATACGGCTACGCACGGCGCCTTCGGCTCGCTGGCTTTCGGTATCGGCACCTCCGAGGTCGAACACGTTCTTGCCACCCAGACGCTGCCCCAGGCGCGCTCGAAGACGATGCTGGTGCGGGTCGACGGCCGGGCCGCTCCGGGCATCTCGGCCAAGGACATCATGCTGGCGATCATCGGCAAGATCGGCACCGCGGGTGGTACCGGCTATGTCATCGAGTATGGCGGTGAAGCGGTCCGTGCCCTGTCGATGGAAGGCCGCATGACCATCTGCAACATGTCGATCGAAGCCGGCGCGCGCGCCGGCATGGTCGCAGTCGACGATACCACCATCGACTACATGCGCGGCCGCACCTATGCGCCGAACGACGACCAGTGGGATACCGCCGAGGCGTACTGGCGGACGCTGGTGTCCGATGAAGATGCCGAGTACGACCGCGTGGTGGTGCTCGACGCCGCCGAGATCGCGCCGCAGGTGACCTGGGGCACGTCGCCGGAGATGGTCGCGCCGGTGACTGCACGGATACCGGCACCGGCTCAGGCCGCCAGCGACACCCAGGCCAAGGGCTGGGCCGCTGCGCTCGAATACATGGGCCTGACCGCCGGCGTGCCGATCACCGAGGTCATGCTCGACAAGATCTTCATCGGGTCCTGTACCAACGCTCGGATCGAGGATCTGCGCGTGGCCGCCCGGTATGTCGAAGGGCGACAGATCGCGCCCAACATTCAGCTGGCGATGATCGTGCCGGGTTCCGGTCTGGTCAAAGCGCAGGCGGAAAAAGAGGGTCTGGACATTATCTTCAAGGACGCCGGGTTCGAGTGGCGAGACGCCGGCTGTTCGATGTGCCTGGGCATGAACGACGACAACCTGTTGCCCGGCGAGCGCTGTGCATCGACGTCCAACCGCAACTTCGAAGGTCGCCAGGGCAAGGGCGGGCGAACCCATCTGGTCAGCCCGGCGATGGCGGCGGCGGCCGCGGTCCACGGCCATTTCGTCGATATCCGCGAACTGGACGTCACGCAATGAGCTCCGCGGGGCCCGAAGCGCCGACCGCCGATACGACCGGCGGCTGGAACGCCGATGACTATGCTGCCAATGCCCGCTTTGTCGCCGACCTGGCCGGTTCGCTCGTTGACTGGCTCGAGCCGGCCGCCGGCGAGCGCATTCTGGATCTCGGCTGCGGCGACGGCGAACTGGGCCTGGCGATCGCGGCGCGCGGCGCACACGTCCTGGGCGTGGACGCCAGCCCGGCGTTCGTCGCCGCTGCGGGTCGCCGCGGGCTGACCGCGGTCGTCGGTGACGGCCAGGCGCTGGATCGTGTCGACGGCGTGGACGGGCGGTTCGACGCGGTGTTCTCGAATGCCGCACTCCACTGGATGAACCGTGCGCCGGATGCCGTGATCCAGGGCGTGTTCGACCGGCTCGTGCCCGGCGGGCGTTTCGTCGCCGAATTTGGTGCGCAGGGCAACTGTGGTCCGATCAGACAGGCGCTGCGTGCCGAGCTCCAGGCGCGCGGTCTGGATGCCGACGCGGTCGACCCGTGGTTCTTTCCCAGCGAAGCCGATTATCTGGCCCGGCTGCGGGCGGCCGGATTCGTCGTGGAGGCCCATGAATGTTTCGAACGACCCACGCCGCTACCCGGAGATATCACGGCCTGGATCGAGACACTGGCGCGGCCGTTCGTTCACGCCGTCGAGCCGGACGACGCGCGTCCGGGCTATGTGGCCGCGGTGCGCGAGCGCCTGGCCCCGATGTTGCGCGGCGAAGACGGCCGCTGGACCGCGCCCTATGTCCGGCTGCGCTTTCGTGCGCGCAGGCCGGTCATGTCCGACGACTGATTGCACGACCGTACGACCACCAGAGCGAGTCAGAACATGCAGGCATTCACCGTTCACGACGGCATCGTGGCGCCACTTAACCGGGCCAATGTCGATACCGACGCCATCATCCCGAAACAGTTCTTGAAATCGATCCGGCGGACCGGCTTCGGGCCGCATCTGTTCGATGACTGGCGGTACCTGGACGCCGGGGACCTTGATACGCCGATCAGCGATCGGCGCGAGAACCCGGAGTTTCTGCTCAACCAGGCGCCCTATCGCAATGCCAGCATACTGCTGGCGCGGGAGAACTTCGGCTGCGGCTCGTCACGTGAGCATGCGGTCTGGGCGCTGGAGGATTTCGGTATCCGCTGCGTGATCGCGCCGAGCTACGCCGATATCTTCTACAACAACTGCTTCAAGAACGGCGTCCTTCCGATTGTTCTGCCGTCAGAAAACGTCGACGAATTGTTCTCGGCTGCAGATCGTGACCAAGGCCTGACTGCACGGGTGGACCTGGTCGAACAGAAGATCGGGCTGCCCGACGGGCGCGAGTTCGGTTTCGATATCGATGCCTATCGCCGCAAGAATCTGCTCGAAGGGCTGGACGATATCGGCCTAACGCTTCAGCACGCCGACGAGATCCGTGCGTTCGAAGCCAAGCGCGCTCAGGAAAAACCGTGGCTTTTTCGTGACTTGTAAGGCATCGTTGAGCAGCTGAATCAATCTTGTACCAAACCGAGAGACGTCGATGAGCGCAAAGATCCTGGTCATGCCGGGCGATGGAGTGGGTCCGGAGATATGTCGAGAGGCTGTGCGCGTGCTGGACGCACTGGCGACCGACCATGGCCTGGATATCGAACTCGACGAGGCCCTGGTCGGTGGTGCTGCCATCGATGCCCACGGGGATCCGCTGCCCGAAGGCTCGCTGGCTGCCGCGCGCTCGGCCGATGCCGTGCTTTTCGGCGCTATCGGCGGGCCGGCCTGGGACGACCAGCCGCGCGACAAGCGCCCGGAGTCCGGTCTGCTGCGCCTACGGGCCGAGCTGGGCCTGTTCGCCAATCTGCGCCCGGCCATTCTGTATCCGCAACTCGCACACGTGTCGGCCCTCAAGCGGGAGATCGTGGCCGGGCTGGATATCATGATCGTGCGCGAACTGACCGGCGGCATTTATTTCGGCAAACCCAGCGGCACCCACACCAACGCCAATGGCCGGCGTGAAGCGTTCAACACGATGCGCTACGACGACGCCGAGATCGAACGCATCGGGCGCGCCGCATTCGATATCGCCCGCGCCCGCGGGGGCCGGCTGTGCAGCGTCGACAAGGCCAACGTGCTGGATGTCTCCCAGCTTTGGCGCGACGTCATGAACGAGATCGGCGGCGATTATCCTGACGTGGAACTGACCCATATGTATGTGGACAACGCCGCCATGCAGCTGGTGCGCGCGCCCAAGCAGTTCGATACGGTGGTGACCGGCAACCTGTTCGGCGACATCCTTTCGGATGCAGCCGCGATGCTCACGGGTTCGATCGGCATGCTGCCGTCGGCGTCGATGGATGCCAACGGCAAGGGGCTGTATGAACCGGTACACGGCAGCGCACCGGATATCGCAGGCCAGGGCGTGGCCAATCCGCTGGCAACGATCCTGTCGGTTGCAATGATGCTGCGCTATACCCTCGACCGCGGCGATCTCGCGGACAAGGTGGAGAATGCAGTGGGTTACGCGCTCGATCGGGGGTTGCGCACGCGCGACATCATGGACGACGAAACCCAGATCGCCAGCACCCAGGAGATGGGGGGGGCCATCGTCGATATGCTGCGCTGAGGCTCGATCCTCTTTCGCCCGCAACCGGAATACCGGCAAGCGGGATGGCCACAGCGGTCGCCGTGGAGCCGTCTTAGGTGACGTAAATCGTCACGTAGGGCGTCCTCGCGGCCGCGGTCAGTGCTAGCATGTCGAAATCTGCTTATGCAGCCGGGGGATAAGGCCGCACAGTGCGCATATCGAGAATGACGATCAGGCGGTGGCTGGGTGCAGGCGCACTGCTCGCGCTCGGGCTGCACGCCGGGCTGGGTTTCGCGCTCGGGTTCGGTAGTCTGCGTGTCCAGTCGGCGCTCAACGAGCCGCTCGAGGCGAGTTTCGATCTCGTGTCTTTATCGGCGGAGGAGCAGGCGTCGCTGGCCGTGGATGTCGCCAGCTCCGACATGTTCGAGCGATTCGGTATCGAGCGGTCTTCGCTGGCAGACGATCTGCGTATCCGCACCACACACGATTCCTCCGGGCGGGTCACCGTACACCTGAGTACGCGGCGCACGGTTCGCGAGCCCTTTCTGCGCTTTCTGATTGAAGCGCGAACCAGTCAGGGCAAGGCACTGCGCGAGTACACGGCACTACTGGATCCGCCGGGTCGCCGGCCGCCGCCCGTGGGGCGTTCCGACCCAGCGCCGGCCGTCAGCGAGCGCAGTGCACCGCGCCGGTCGTCGACGCCGCCGGCGAGCGCGCCGTCGCCCAGCCGGACCAACACCGCCGCCATCGATTCCGACCGCTACGGGCCTGTGCGGCGCGGCGAGACGCTGTTCAGTATCGCCGAGCGTATTGCCCGACCCGGTACCAGTCAGGCCCAGCGTCAACTCGCGCTGTATCGCGATAATCCCCAGGCGTTCAGCGGCAGCATGGACATGCTGCTGCGCGGGGCGATGTTGAAGGTGCCGCCGGCCGAGCGCATCGCCGCGATCGATCCGGATGCCGCGCGTGCCGCGATTCGCGCAGCGCGCGAATCGCCGTCGGCCGACGACTCCAGCGGCCAGGCCGCCACAACGGTAGCCCGCACGAGCAGCGCGCGCGATGCCGTCGAGCCGCCGCCACCGACGACCAGTACCGATGCCACGCTGCGTCTGGAGCCGCCGCGCACGCCGGCCGGGTCGAGCCCGGCCAACAATGAGCCGGCCTTCGGTCGGCTGGTGATGCCGGCGTTCGATGACACGGCGGTCGCAGCCGCCCCGGCCGCTACCACCGCCGACGACACCGCTCCGGTCGCTGCCTCGCCCGACACGGTGATCGCGGCCACAACGGCGGCCGGGGATTCGTCGTCGCAAGCCGAGTCGGCAACGCCGGCGCCGGCCGTCACCTCGGAACAATCGATGGCTAGCGATGCGACAGGGGCGGGCGCATCCCAACCCCTGTCGGCCGCCGGGGCGGATGTGGCCGCGGCCGGCGACAATGGCTTGCTGCGCCCGGTCAACCTGGTACTGCTTGGTATCTCGCTACTGCTGCTGGTACTGCTGCTGTTGTGGCGGCGTCGACGTGAATACCGACCGGTACCGCTGGACTTCGATGAGCCATCGGACACACCGGCCGAGCACGCGACCTCCGGCACGACCGCGGGGGCGGCATCGCCGAACGATCCGTCGCTCGAGACGCCCGACGCGCTCGGCTCTGTGGCCGAGCCGGAGACCGGTCGCCGTGGTATCGCGCCCTCGGTACGCCTACAGGATGCCGACCGCCAGATGAAGCTCGGTCAGTTCGGCGCGGCACTGGCAACCCTGGAAGAGGGGCTGGCCAGCCATCCGGAGGATGCGGCTCTGCAGGACAAACTGCTGGAGTTGGACTATCTGGCGGGCGATGCCGCTCGTTTCGATCGCGATGTGGATCGCTTTGGCGCTGCGCTGGCCGATAACGGCGTGCGCTGGGCAGGCGTGGCTGCAATGGGCCGGCTCCTGTTGCCACACGATGCCCGTTTTGCCAGCCAGCCGGTGCATCCGGGCACATATCGGTCCGAACCTGTAGAGCCCGGCGAGCCTGTCGCTTCCGTGGCCACGCCCGCACGGCCGGCGCCCGAGCCGGTGGGCCCAGCAAACCCGGCGCCGGTGGCGCCCGATTCGCCGGCGCCAATGGTCGGACGCGATGTGTCCGACGAGGTCGACCATCGGGAATCGTCTGCACCGGGCGATGCGCTGGACCTGCCCGCCGCTGAGCCCGGCGCGCCTGTGGGTACGCCGGTTACCGCTGTGTCGCCCGATACGGCGGCACCGGGAACGTCACCAGGAACGATCGACGACCGCCCGGCAGCTGCGGTGGCGGACGAGCACGGCCTGTCGCTGGATCTGGACGATGGCTACGAATGGAAGCCACAGCCGGCGCCCCCCGGCGGCGAGCGCCGTCATGATCTGGGCGACGAGCGCGGCATGCCGTTCGAGCTGGATACCTCGGACTACAGCGCCGATCTCGAATCCGTCGGACGAGACGACCTGACTTCGTCGGAGCCGCCGACCTCGGTTGCGCCCATCGACACGAGCGAGTTCGACCTGGGCGACGCGGAGTCGTCGAACCAGACGGAGACAGATGCCGACTCGGTGGATATCCGGCTCGATCTAGCGCGCATGTATATCGATATGGAAGACGCCGGCTCGGCACGCGAGCTGCTTGAAGAAGCGCTCGCCGAAGGCAGTGAGTCGCAGAAAGCCACGGCCCGCCAGTTGCTGGATACGCTTTGATCGGCCGGCATCCCGATGGACGGCGCGGCTGACGTGCGCTGGGCGGCCTGTATCGAATATGACGGCTCCGGCTATCACGGCTGGCAGAGTCAGCCGCACGCGGCCAGTGTCCAGGACACGCTCGAGACGGCGTTGAGCCGCCTGGCCGATGCCCCGATCCGTACGGTATGCAGCGGGCGCACCGATGCGGGTGTGCACGCCCAGGGGCAGATCGTGCACTTCGATACCCAGGCGGTACGCCGACAGCGTGCCTGGCTGCTGGGGACCAACCGTTATCTGCCCGACGACATCGCGGTGCAATGGGTCGAGCCGGTCGATGAGAGCTTTCACGCCCGGTTCGGGGCGGTGGCGCGTGAATATCGGTACTGGATCCTCGATCGCACGGCGCCATCGGCGCTCTGGCGGAATCGGGCCTATCACTCCCACGTACGACTGGACGCCGAGGCGATGCACGCAGCGGCACAGCAGCTGGTCGGGTATCACGACTTCAGCGCGTTCCGTGCGGCCGCCTGTCAGGCCAAGACGCCGTGGCGAGACCTGCAGGCGATATCGGTCGTTCGCCACGGCGACTGGCTGCGTCTGGATGTCCGAGCCAATGCGTTCTTGCACCACATGGTGCGTAATATCGTCGGCAGCCTGCTGCCTATCGGTCGCGGGCAACACGACGATCAGTGGCTGGCCGATCGGCTGGCCGAGGGCGATCGGACGCAGGCGGGCATGACGGCACCGGCCCAGGGGCTGTCACTGCGGCGGGTGCATTATCCGCCCCGGTTCGTGCTCCCCCAGCCGGCGCTTGAGCGTCACGGCTGGTAAACTGAACGATTGATTCGTTCACTGGCCCGGCAACGAGTCCGACCATGCAGCGTGTACGCGTGAAAATCTGCGGTGTGACACGGCCCGAGGATGGGCTGGCAGCGGCACGTGCGGGCGCCGACGCCGTGGGGCTTGTGTTCTATCCGGCCAGTTCGCGGGCGGTGAGCATCGAACAGGCCCGCGATATTGCCGCTGCGCTGCCGCCGTTCGTAGCGCGGGTCGCGTTGTTTCTCGATGCCTCGGCAGACGAGGTGACGCGCGTTGTCGAGGCGCTGCGTCTGGATGCGCTTCAGTTCCACGGCCATGAAAGCGCGGCCTTCTGTCGCCGCTTCGGCTTGCCGTATCTCAAGTCGGTTCCGATGGGCGAGCCGGATATCGACCCGGGGCAGTGGGCACGAGCCTACGACGATGCCCAGGGTCTGTTGCTGGACGCCAATCGCGCAGGCCAGGCGGGTGGCCGAGGCGAGACCTTCGATTGGCACACGCGCCACGACCTGCCGGACCGGCCGATCGTGGTCGCCGGCGGTCTCAACGTGGATAATGTAGGTGACGCCATCCGGCGGTTCGCCCCGTATGCCGTGGATACCAGCAGCGGGGTGGAGAGCGCCCCGGGGATCAAGGACGCACAGCGCATGCAGGACTTCGTCCGCGCCGTGTACAACACCACAGGATGATTATGGCGACGACAGCAGAGCAACCGACCGTGGATCCGACGCCCCTGGCCAACGCATGGCGCAACATGCCCGACGCGCGCGGCCATTTCGGACCTTACGGCGGGCGCTACGTTGCCGAGACGCTGATGGCGCCGCTGGACGAGCTGGCGGCCGCCTATGACTCGGCGCGCAACGACCCGACGTTCATGGCGGCGCTGGATCGCGATCTCGCCGATTATGTCGGCCGCCCGTCGCCGCTCTATCTGGCCGAGCGGTTGAGCGCCCGGGCGGGCGGGGCCCAGATCTGGTTCAAGCGCGAGGATCTGAATCACACCGGGGCGCACAAGATCAACAACACCATCGGTCAGGCACTGCTGGCCGAGCGTATGGGCAAAAAGCGCATCATTGCCGAAACCGGTGCCGGTCAGCACGGCGTGGCCTCGGCAACGGTCGCCGCTCGCCTGGGCATGGAATGCGTGGTCTATATGGGCAGCGAAGACATGCGCCGCCAGGCCACCAACGTCTACCGCATGCGCCTGCTGGGCGCCGAAGTTCGTGCGGTCGATTCCGGCTCCAAGACGCTCAAGGATGCGCTCAACGAGGCGCTGCGCGACTGGGTGGCCAATGTCGACGACACCTTCTATATCATCGGTACGGTCGCCGGACCGCATCCGTACCCGGCCATGGTGCGTGACTTCCAGGCGATCATCGGACGGGAAGCACGTCAACAGATGCTCGATCGCTGCGGCCGGCTCCCCGATGCCCTGGTTGCCTGTGTCGGCGGCGGCTCGAATGCCATCGGTCTGTTTCATCCGTTTCTCGACGACGAGAGCGTCGCCATCTATGGCGTGGAAGCCGGCGGCGACGGCGTGGCCAGCGGGCGCCATGCGGCGCCTCTGTCGGCCGGCCGCTCGGGTGTGCTGCACGGAAACCGGACGTACATCATGCAGGACGAGAACGGCCAGATCAGTGCGACGCACTCGGTTTCGGCCGGGCTGGATTATCCCGGCGTGGGCCCGGAGCATTCCTGGCTCAAGGATATCGGTCGGGCCCACTATGTCGATGTCGACGACCGCGCCGCGCTCGCAGCCTTTCATGAATGCACCCGTATCGAAGGCATCATGCCGGCACTGGAATCCGCCCATGCGGTGGCCTATGCCCAGAAGCTGGCCGCCCGCATGTCGCCCGATCAGATCGTGCTGGTGAACCTGTCCGGCCGCGGCGATAAGGACATGGCCAGCGTGGCCGAGGCCGCCGGAGACACGCTGTGACCCGTTTGAGCCAGCGATTCGACGAACTCGCCGCCGCCGGGCGGACCGCGCTCGTACCCTATCTGACCGCGGGCGATCCGAGCCCGGACGCGACAGTGGGCTTCATGCACGCACTGGTCGCTGCCGGGGCCGACGTGATCGAGGTGGGCGTGCCGTTTTCCGACCCGATGGCGGACGGGCCGGTCATCCAGGCTGCCTGCGAACGCGCGCTTGCCCACGGTACCAGCCTGACGCGCGTGCTCGAGATGGTGGCGGAGTTCCGCCGCGAAGACGCCAGCACGCCCGTGGTGCTTATGGGATATCTCAACCCGATCGACCGCTTCGGACTGGAGCGATTCGCTGCACGTGCCGCCGAGGTCGGCGTTGATGGCGTACTGATCGTGGACCTGACCGCCGAAGAGGCTCCCGAGATCATGCCCACGCTACGAGGAGCGGATCTGGACGCGGTCTGTCTGGTCGCGCCGACCACCGGTGCCGAACGGCTTGAGCGGATCTGTGCCAACGCCGGCGGCTTCATCTACTACGTGTCGTTCAAGGGCGTGACCGGCAGTGCGAGTCTGGACGTATCGTCGATCGGTGAACGGATCGAGGCGATCCGCGCGGTCAGCGATCTGCCGGTGGCGGTAGGGTTCGGCGTGAGCACGCCGGCCAACGCCGCGGACGTGGCGCGCGTAGCCGATGCCGTGGTGGTCGGCAGCGCGCTGGTCAGGCGAATCGCCGATCTAGGCGATGACCGAGCCGCCACCGAACAGGCCTTACGCGATACGCTGGGCGCGATGCGAACCGCGATCGATGAACAGGACATGCAAACAAAAGAGGCACGACGCGCATGAGCTGGTTGCAGAAACTGATGCCGTCGCAGATGCGAAACGACAGTGCGGCGAAGAAGAACACAGTCCCGGAAGGACTCTGGACCAAATGCAGCAACTGCGGGGCCGTGCTCTACAGCGCCGAGATGGACCGCTCGCTGCAGGTCTGTCCGAAGTGCAACGCACACCAGCGGCTGCGCGCGCGCAAGCGTCTGGATCTGTTTCTCGATGCCGATAACCGTGAAGAGTTGGCCGCAGGGCTGGAGCCCAAGGATCCGCTCAAGTTTCGTGACAGCAAGAAATACCGTGATCGGCTGAATCAGGCGCAGAAGGATTCGGGCGAGCGCGAGGCGGTGCTGGTGATGGGCGGCTCGCTGCGGCAGATGCCGGTGGTCGCGGGCGCGCTCGACTTCGGGTTCATGGGCGGCTCGATGGGCAGTGTCGTCGGTGAGGCGTTTGTTCGCGGGGTGGATGCCTCTATCGAACGCGGCTGCCCGTTCGTGTTCTTTTCCGCCAGCGGCGGCGCGCGTATGCAGGAAGGCCTGCTGTCGTTGCTGCAGATGGGCAAGACGAGTGCGGCGCTGACCCGGCTGGCTGATCGCAGCCTGCCGTTCGTATCCGTGCTGACCCATCCGACCATGGGAGGCGTGGCGGCCAGCTATGCCATGCTTGGCGATATCAACGTCGCCGAGCCGGAGGCCCTGATCGGGTTCGCCGGGCCGCGAGTGATCGAGCAGACCGTCAAGCAGACCCTGCCCGACGGGTTTCAGCGCAGCGAGTTCCTGCTCGAGCATGGTGCGATCGACATGATCGTCGAGCGCCGCCATCTGCGCGAGCGTATTCACTCGGTGCTGGCGGTGCTCATGCACCAGCAGCCGGCCGCGCCGACGGTCGAGCCCGCGCCGGCACCGGCCGAGGACGCGTGAACCGAATCCCGGCGCCGACAAACCGCGATCTCGCCGAATGGCTGGCTTGGCAGAGTTCGCTGCATGCCAGCGAGATGGAGCTCGGCCTGGAGCGGGTTGGTCGGGTTGCCGAACGTCTGGGTTGTCTGCCGCCGTCTCGTCAAACCGTCGTGGTCGGTGGCACCAATGGCAAGGGCAGCTGCGCGCGCCTGCTGGAGAGTCTGCTCGGCGATCACGCTCGGGTGGGCACTTATACTTCTCCGCATCTGTGGCATTACAACGAGCGCGTCCGTATCGACGGCGCGCCGGCCAGCGATGCGGATCTGTGCCTGGCATTCGCGGCGGTCGATGCCGCGCGCCGCGACGTCGCGTTGACCTATTTCGAATTCGGCACGCTGGCCGCGTTGTGGCTGTTCCAGCGTTACGGCGTGGACTACACCGTGCTGGAGGTCGGGCTCGGCGGGCGGCTGGATGCCGTGAACATCGTCGATGCCGATGTGGCCTTGATCACCAATATCGGGCTTGACCATATGGATTGGCTTGGGCCGGACCGGCACCATATCGGGCATGAAAAGGCGGGCATCATGCGCGCCGGCCGGCCTGTGGTCTGCGCCGATCGGGATATGCCCGATAGCGTGTCCGATCATGCCGAGCGTCTGGGTGCCCGTCTGCTCAAGATCGGGGAATCTTTCGATCTGGCGCGCTGTGACAACGGGCGCTGGCGATGGATGGACGCACACGCACGGGACGTCGTCCTGGCGCCGCAAACCGGTGTGCTAGCCGACAATCTCGCTGCGGTGCTCGCCGTCTATTCGTGTCTGTTCGACCGGCTGCCCGAGGCCGACGCGGTCGAGCGGGCCTGCAGCGCGCAGCGTCTGCTTCCGGGCCGGCGAGAGTATGTCGACGGACCCTACGTCGTGATCTACGATGTCGGTCACAATCTCGAAGCGGTCGCCGTACTCGTCGACGAACTGATCGATCGACCGGTTGAAGGCGAGACCGCAGTGGTGCTCGGTATGCTGGCCGACAAACCCGCGAATGCCGTCGCCGCGCGACTGGGTCGTATTGCCGACCGATTCTATCTGGCCGGGCTGGACGGCTTGAGCCCCCGCGGGCTGAGCGCATCGGCGCTGGCCGAACGCACAGCGCTGGTTGGAGAGTGTTTCGATACGCCGATGGCGGCGTTGGCAGCCGCCCGAGCCCAGGCCTCGCCGGGCGACCGGATCGTGGTATGCGGCTCTTTTCTCACGGTTGCTCATGCCTGTCCCGAACGTGCGATGGCGCCACCACCGGTCGCGGAGCAGGTGCCGGTCGTGCATACCGAGACGTCTTGAACACACCTCTGGCCGTTTCGACATAGAGATTCTCCAATGAACGACGTCATGAAAAAACGGGTGGTCGGTGCAGTCGTGCTGGTCATACTCGGCGTGCTACTGCCGCTGCTGCTGGCTCGCTGTCTGCACGGCGACGGGGGCGCCGACAGCGCGTCGATGCGTGTTTACGAGGTCACGCCGGATGGTCAGGCGCGTCCCGCAGACGGCTCCGAAGCGGCCAAGGTGGCTGGCCAGCAGACCGATAAGCGCCGCGGCCAGCAGAGCGAATCCGCCGCCGGGCCGGTCGATGGCTCGACCGGCGCGCCGCGGCCGCAGGCCGTCTCTCCGTCTGCCGATACCACCAACGACGCAGACGACGATGCGTCGTTCGACACGCCGCCGGTTCAGGGCGGTCGCAGCGACAGTCGTCAGACCGCTTCGGCAACCCCGGCCCCCGACCGGGCCGAGCCGGAACCGGCCGCGAGTTCTGCAAACGCCGCATCTTCGACTGCGCCTGCCCAAGCCAATACGTCGCTGCGCAAGACAGGCAGCGACGGCAGTGGCTGGGTGATCCAGGTGGCCAGTTTCGGTGACGAAGCCAACGCCAAACGCCTCGCCACCCAGCTAAACGCCGACTATCGCGCCTTCTATCGGGCAGGCAATGTCAACGGCAAGACGTGGTATCGCGTGCGCATCGGGCCCTTCGACAGCGAGTCGCAGGCGCAGACGGTGGCGGCCCGCCTGCGGCAGCAAGGGCGTTCGACGCTCGTTCAGCGGGCCGAATGAGCCGTATCGGCGGCCGCGCCTCGCAGCGTTTGCTAGACTTGGCGCCTGAACGCAACACCGTGCACGAGCGGGTGTGATGATCTGGGTGGATATCGCCATACTTGCGGTGGTCGCGTTGTCTGCGGTCATCGGCTTCTTCCGCGGTTTTCTGCGCGAAGCAGTGGGTCTTGCGACATGGATCTTTGCCTTCTATGTCGCGTTCGTATTCGCCGAAGCGGGCGCGACGTTCCTGTCCCAATGGATTACCTCGGCCTCGGCGCAGTTGGCCGTGGCCTTCGTGGTCATCTTCATCGCCGTGCTGATCGTCGGCGCATTGATCAACTTCCTGGTCGGCCGGCTGGTCAGCCAGACCGGATTCGCCGGCACCGACCGTGCCCTGGGCGGTGCATTCGGGGTGCTCCGCGGCGTTGCCGTGCTCGTGGTGCTGGTGCTGCTGGCCGGCGTGACCCCGGTGCCGCGCGACGACTGGTGGCAGCAATCGATCTTCATCGGACATCTGGAAGCCGGCGCGCTGTGGGCGCGCGATTTCCTGCCCCCGGATCTGGCCGCCGCGGTGACCTATCCCGATGCGCCCAGCGCGGCGCCGGCCTCTCGAACACCCTCGACTTGAACTGGTCCTACTTATGTGCGGCATCGTTGGCATCGTCTCTCACACCCCGGTCAATCAGGAACTCTATGATGCGCTGACCGTTCTCCAGCACCGGGGGCAGGATGCCGCGGGCATCGTGACCACGGCCGGTGGCCGGCTGTTCCTGCGTAAGGACAACGGCCTGGTGCGAGACGTCTTCCGAACCGACCATATGCTGCGGTTGCAGGGCAACGCCGGTGTCGGTCATGTGCGTTATCCGACGGCCGGCGTGGAGACCAGCGCCGAGGCGCAGCCGTTCTATGTCAACACGCCCTACGGCATCTGTCTGTCTCATAACGGCAACCTCACCAACGCCGAGCAGCTCGGAGAAGAGCTGTTCCGCTCGGATCGTCGTCATCTGAATACCGATTCGGATTCGGAGATCCTGCTCAACGTCTTCGCCCACGAGCTGATGCGCGGAGAGCGGCTCGAACTGTGTCCGGACGATATCTTCGAAGCCGTCGGCGCCGTGCATCGGCGCTGTAGCGGCGGATACGCCGCGACGGCGTTGATCACCGGTTACGGACTGATTGGCTTTCGCGATCCGCACGGTATCCGGCCGGTGGTCTACGGCAAGCGCGAAACCGAAGCCGGCACCGATTACATGATCGCTTCCGAGTCGGTCGCACTCGACGCGCTCGGCTACGAGCTCATCGATGACATCAACCCGGGCGAATGCGTGGTGATCACGCTCGACGGCCAGTTGCATGTCCGCCAGTGTGCCGATCATCCGGTCTATTCGCCGTGCATTTTCGAGTATGTCTATCTTTCGCGTCCGGACTCGGTGATCGACGACGTCTATGTCTATAAGGCCCGGCTGCGTATGGGCACCTATCTGGCCGAGAAGATAAAACGGGAATGGCCGGATCACGATATCGATGTGGTGATTCCTATCCCCTCGACCAGTCGCACCGCCGCGGTCGAGCTCGCCAGCCAGCTCGAGGTCAAGTATCGCGAGGGGTTCATCAAGAACCGTTATATCGGTCGGACCTTCATCATGCCGGGCCAGCAGCAGCGTGCGAAGTCGGTGCGCCAGAAGCTTAATCCGATCGATCTGGAATTCGCCGACAAGAACGTGCTTCTGGTCGACGACTCGATCGTGCGGGGGACGACCTCGCGTCAGATCATCGAGATGGCCCGCGAGGCGGGCGCGGCGAAGGTGTATTTCGCCTCGGCGGCGCCGCCGGTACGCTACCCCAACGTGTATGGCATCGACATGCCCAGCGCTCACGAGCTGGTAGCCCACGGCCACACCGAAGACGAGATCGCAGAAATCATCGGCGCCGATCGGCTGATCTATCAGGACATGGCCGATCTGGAGCGAGCGGTCAGCGACGGCAACCCCGAGCTGACTCGTTTCGAGGACTCGGTGTTTTCGGGCGACTATGTCACCGCCGACATCAGTGCGGCCTATCTCGAGCAGCTCGAGCTGTTCAGGGCGGACGCGGCGCGCGAAGATCGTCGAAACAAGGATAACGCCGTGCTCGAACTGCACAACGACGGGTAGCGCGCTCAGGCATGGCCGGGTCGGCCTGCGTCGGCCCGGTTGCCTGTGGCAGCCGGGCGTTTCATACTGCGCGGGCGCCGATTTGAAACAGCTTGCGGGCGCCCTATAAGTACGGCTAAACGGTCAAGGGACAGCAAGCCTGCTCGCGTGATTACGCAGCGGGCTTTTTCGTGTCCGGTTGTGGCCCGAGCCGCCACGCGGTGCAGGGCGATCATCGACAGCCCGCGCCTGGCCACTGGAGACAGCAATGAACGACGATTTCGACCCGGAGTGGGGTACCGCCACGCGCGGCGTGCGCGCCGCCAATCTGCGCAGCGTCGAAGGCGAACACAGCAGCGCCATCCATATGACCTCGAGCTTCGTGTTCGACTCCGCCGAAGCCTGCGCCGCGCGTTTCGGCGGCGAGTCGCCGGGCAATATCTATTCGCGTTTCACCAACCCCACGGTGGATGCGTTCTCACGACGACTCGCCGCGATGGAAGGCGGGCAGTCGTGTGTCGCGACCGCCTCGGGCATGTCCGCGATTCTGGCGACCTGTCTGGCCACGCTCGAGTCGGGCGACCATATCGTCGCCGCACATACGCTGTTCGGCTCTACGATCGGGTTGTTCAACAACTATCTCGGCAAGCTCGGCATCAGCACGAGCTATGTCTCGCCCGAAGATCTCGAGGGCTGGAAAGCCGCGATCACGCCAGCCACGCGCATGCTGTTCGTGGAGACGCCCTCGAATCCGTTGACCGAGGTCGTCGATCTGGCGGCGCTGGCCGACCTGGCCAACGCCAATGACGCGTTGCTGGTGGTCGACAACTGTTTCTGTACGCCCGCGCTGCAACGTCCGCTGGACTTCGGCGCCCATGTGGTGACCCATTCGGCGACCAAGTTCCTGGATGGGCAGGGAAGAGCGCTCGGCGGGGCCGTGGTCGGCGATGAAGATATCGTGGGTGATCGGGTGTTCCGCTTTTTGCGAACCTGCGGCCCGACCATGAGCCCGTTCAACGCCTGGATCTTCTACAAGGCGCTCGAGACGCTGGAAGTGCGCATGCGCGCGCACTGCATCTCGGCCCAGCGGGTCGCCGAATGGCTGAGCGAGCAGCCGGGTGTGGAACATGTCTACTATCCCGGCCTGGCCTCACACGCACAGCACGATCTCGCGCGCCGTCAGCAGCCCGGCGGATTCGGCGGCATTCTGTCGCTCCGGTTGTCCGGCGGCCGGGCCGCGGCGTTCAAGTTGATCAACGCCACGCGCATGCTCTCGATCACCGCCAATTTGGGCGATACCCGGACCACCATCGTGCACCCGGCCAGCACGACCCATGCACGCATCTCCGAGGCCGATCGGGCGCGCGCCGGCATCACCGAGGGGGTGGTTCGGGTATCGGTGGGGCTGGAAAACGTCGACGATATCATCGCCGATCTGGCGCGCGGGCTCGAATAATGACGCCGTCGGACGTGTATGCCGCGCTCATGGAAGCTGATCCGGCACGGAAATGCGCGTTGGCACGTGCGCTGCACGTCGCCGACAGCGCCCAACTGGCCACCGCCGACGGTACACCCGAGGCCGTGCCGGTGCCGGGACGGCCCGCACGCCCGGCGCTTGTACATCCGGCGCGGCTGGCCAAGCGAGGCCTGGGCCGGCCCGAAGGCAGGGCAGCGCTTATCCATGCCGTTGCCCATATCGAATTCAACGCCATCAACCTCGGTCTGGACGCCGCCTATCGGTTCCGCGGCATGCCGGCGGCGTTCTATGCCGACTGGCTACGGGTCGCAGCCGACGAATCCCGGCATTTCGAACTGCTCAATGCACGCCTGGCCGATCATGGTCTGGCCTACGGCGACTTCGATGCTCACAACGGCCTGTGGGAGATGGCAGTCAAGACCGCGCACGACGTAATGATTCGCATGGCGCTGGTGCCCCGCGTGCTGGAGGCGCGCGGGCTGGATGTCACCCCCGGCATGATCGAGCGGCTGCGCCAGGCCGGCGATCGGGAAACGGTCGCGGTGTTCGAGATCATCCTGGAAGAAGAGGTGCCGCACGTGGAGATCGGTACACGCTGGTTCCGCTATTGTGCCGAACCACGTGGGCTGGACCCGGATGCGACCTTTACGTCATTACTGGACGAATACATGAACGGCGGGCCGCCCGGGCCCTACAATTTTCCCGCGCGCCGGCAAGCCAAGTTCTCGGAGACCGAACTCGATTGGCTGGTTGAGCGCGCGCGACGCTGAGGCGCCCGGCCGCCGGGGACCATTCATCCGCACAAGACATCGTCAGCGCCCGGTCAAGTCGCCCGACGAGGCGGGCATTCAGGAGCCGCCGCCGGCTTCGATGAGCGAATCGCGGTGAATGCCCCGATCATCGATACGAAGCACTTCGGCCTGATCCGGCCGCCAATCCGCCAAGACAATTCGCTCGCCGGTGCACGTCGGCAGCGCCACCTCGTGGGTCGCCGGCCGGTGGGTATGGCCGTGAATGAGCCGGCGCACGCCGTAGGCTTGCATGGCCTGGCGTACGGCGTCGTAGTTCACGTCCATGAGTTGACTGGCCTTGATTTGCTTGCCGGCCTGGCTCCGACGCCGCGCGCGTCGGGCAATGCGTCGTCGCAGCCAGAGCGGTAGCCTCATCATCCGGGCGCGCCAGCGTGGATTGGTGTATCGGGCCCGAAAGGCCTGGTGTGCTGTGTCGTCTGTGCAGAAGATGTCGCCATGAGACAGCAGGGTCGGCTCGCCGGCCAGATCGACGACGCAGGGATCGTCCAGGATGCGCAGTCGGCTGGCCGAGACGAAGGCCTCGCCCACCGCGAAATCGCGGTTGCCCCGCATGAAATACAGTGCGACCCCGTGGCTGGCCAGCTCGGCGAAGGCGTCGAGCACCGCGGCATGCGGGGCGATGGAACCGTCGTCGCCGACCCAGACGTCGAACAGATCGCCCAATACATAGACCGCCTCGGCATGGCGCGCCCGACCCGCCAGATAGCCTATCAGGCGCGCCGCATTTGGGTCTTTGCCGTCGCGCAGATGCACGTCGGCAAGCAGATGAACCGCCACGAGGCCGGCCTGCGATACGGGCTATTCGGAGACGACTTCCGCCGACTCGATGACCACCATCTCCTGGGGGGCGTCCTGACGGAACGGCCCGGCGGAGCCGGTCTGCACATCGGCGATACGATCGACGACGTCCATGCCGTCGGTCACCTTGCCGAACACCGCATAACCCGGGCGGCCACGGCCGGCGTTGAGCGGCGCATTGTCGGACAGGTTGATGAAGAACTGCGACGTTGCGGAATCCGGATCGTTGGTGCGTGCCATCGACAGCGTGCCCCGATCGTTGTCGACGCCGTTGTCGGACTCATTGCTGATCGGATCGCGCGTGGACTTTTGCCGATAGTTTTCGTCGAAGCCACCGCCCTGGATCACGAAGCCGGGAATCACGCGATGGAAGATGGTGCCGGCATAGAAACCATCCTTGACGTACTGGATGAAGTTGGCGGCCGTCTTGGGCGCGTCGTCCTCGAATACCTCGATCCTGATATCGCCGAGATTGGTATGCATGACAACCATGGGGTCTTCCTTACTGGTCGGGGTGCCGGCATCGCCGGTCGCGGAATGGGCCGCCGCGGCGGCGAAAACGGTCAGGCCGGCTGCGAGCAGACGGGCGACAGGGATTAGGGAACGAAATTTCATCAGGCGACGGCCTCCGAGGCGGCATGAAAGGGCTCGACTTCGGCCAGTGCAGCGTCGAGCACGCGAAGATCGGCGTCGCGACGATGACCCTGCTCGGAGAGCACGCGCCGCCAGCCACGACCGCCAGGCTGGCCATGATACAGGCCGAGCATGTGGCGGGTGACGTCCTTGAGCGCGCCGCCGGCGGCCAGATGATCGGCGATATACCCCCGCATGGCAGCGACGACGCCGGCCCGGCACGGTGGCGCAGCGGCGACGCCGAACAACCGACGGTCGACCTGGGCCATGAGGAAGGGGTTGCGATAGGCTTCGCGACCGATCATGACACCGTCGACATGGCCCAGCTGGGTGTCGACGGTATTCAGGTCGACGATGCCGCCGTTGATGCTCATCGGCAGCGCTGGGAAACACCGGGCCAGGGCATGGACCCGTTCGTAATCCAGCGGTGGCACATCCCGGTTCTCCTTCGGGCTCAGACCCGTCAACCATGCCTTGCGGGCATGAACGATCAAGCGATCGGCGCCGGCCTCGGCGACCCGGGCGGTGAATTCGTGCAGGAACGCGAAGCTGTCCTGGTGATCGATGCCGATACGTGTCTTGACCGTGACCGGGATCGATACCACGGCGCGCATCCCGGCTACACAGTCGGCCACCCGCGCGGGCTCGGCCATCAGACAGGCGCCGAACGCGCCGTTTTGTACACGGTCCGAAGGGCAACCGACGTTGATATTCACCTCATCGAAACCGGCGTCCTCGGCCAGTCGTGCGCAATGAGCCATCGCGGCAGGCTCGCTGCCGCCCAACTGCAATGCGACCGGGTGTTCGTCGGCATGGTGCGCCAGAAAGCGCCCGGTATCGCCATGGATGAGCGCGCCGGTGGTCACCATCTCGGTATACAGCAGCGCACGCCGAGTGATCTGGCGCATGAAATAGCGCTGTGCCGGGGTCGTCCAGGCCATCATCGGCGCAATCGACAGTCGCGCGCCGGGTGTGACGCGCTGCGTGTGCGAATCATTCATCCGGGTATTATCGCAAACTCTGGCGAGCCGGGCAGTGCCCGGCAGGCTCGCAACCGGCCCGGCACGGCGGCACAATGGCCGGCCCGATATCGCGCCAGGAAGTCAGCCTTATGTATGCGTTCGCCCGAGCCGGTCTTTTTGCCCTGGAGCCCGAGCGTGCGCACCATCTCACGCTGAGCGCACTGGCCCGTCATGCCGACCTGGCTCGACGTGTCTACGGCCGACGCGTGCCCTCGGCGCCGCTCGAATTGATGGGACTTCGCCTGGCCAATCCGATCGGGCTGGCAGCCGGGCTGGACAAGGACGGCGCCTGTATTGACGGCCTGGCCGCGATAGGCTTCGGCTTTCTCGAACTGGGTACGGTCACGCCGGTGGCCCAACCGGGCAACGACCGGCCGCGCCTGTTCCGGCTGGTTGACCAGCGTGCGCTGATCAATCGGTTCGGGTTCAACAACGACGGCGTCGAGGCGCTCGTCGCACGGGTCCGCGCGGCGCGCTTCGATGGCGTGATCGGCATCAATATCGGCAAGAATGCATCCACGCCGGCCGACCGTGCCGTCGATGACTATCTGGCCTGTCTGGAGGCGGTTTACGACATCGCGTCCTATGTGACCATCAACGTATCGTCGCCTAATACCCGCGGGCTGCGCGACATGCAGTCGCGCGAAAATCTCGACGCATTGCTGGGCAGTCTCGTTGCGCGCCGCGACGCGCTGGCCGAGGCACGCGGCCGGCGCCTGCCGCTGGCGGTCAAGATAGCGCCGGACATGAATGATGCGGCTCTGGACGGGGTGGCCGAACTGCTCGTTCGGCACCGGATGGATGCACTGGTCGCGACCAACACGACGACGGGGCGGGCCGATCTGCCGCTGCGCTGGCGGAACCAGGCCGGCGGGCTTAGCGGGGTGCCGGTGCGCGCACGGGCCACCGAGGTGATCGCCGCCATGCATGCGCGGCTCGGCGAGGCGGTGCCGATCATCGGTGTCGGCGGTATTCAGAGCGCCCAGGACGCCCTGGCCAAACTGGAAGCCGGCGCGAGCGCGTTACAGATCTATACCGGGCTGATCTATCGCGGGCCGGCGCTGATCCGGGAATGTGCCGCGGCCGCCGCGCAGTGGCAGGCGCGCCGACGCGTGGTCGCTCAGGCCGGCGTCGTCAGCCGCGATCGAGCACACGCGACAGCTGCCGGTCGAGGATCGATCCGATGAAGCCCAGACTGTTGGCCAGCCGGTGACCGTCGTCGACGACATGCAGGCTGGCGGCGCGCGCACGTGCGAACGCCAGGCTTGAGCTCAAGGGTACGATGTCGTCGTGCCAGCCGTGGATCACTTCGGTGTCGGCAGGGCAACCGACCGGCTCACCCGGATACCCGTCCAGATAGAGCGCTGGGGCGAGCAGAAGCAGGGCTGACGGCGCGAGTCGTTCGCAGGCCATGGCGCTGACATAGCCGCCCATGCTGGAGCCGACCAGTACCAGCGGCAGGCCGGTGGGCGCGCGTTCGATCAGCCGTGCCACGCGGGCGCGGGGATCCATCAGGTCGCTGTAGTCCAGGCTGTCCACGGCGAATCCGCGGGCCCGCGCGACGTCGGCCATGTGACGAATCTTCGAACCCCAGGGGCCGCTTTCCTTTCCGTGTGCGAAGACCACGCGTGGACCGGGGGCGGATGAACCTACATAGGAATCGGACATGTAATGGACGCTGGTCGGAATGCGGGCGTACTATGCCATCCATTGCTGGCAGGATGCCGCTTTTGCGGCGGCGTGCCGATCCCCGGGCCGGAGCCGACGCTGAAGATTCTCGCATTCATTAACTGGATACTGCTGGGCATCGGCGCGCTCATGGCGCTGCTGTATGCCGTGGTGTGCCTGATGATGTGGCCGTATCCGGAGCTGGTCGAAAACGCAGGCGGCGGCTTCGGCCACGTGGTTCAGATCACCTGCCTGCTCGGTCTGTTTACTGCAACCGCCGCCCTGGCTACCTGGCTGCTGGAAAAACGTCACCGCCGATGGTGGTGGGGCCAGATTCTGCTGGCCGGCGTTTTCGTCACGGTTGCGGTATTCGCCTGGACGACGCGTTGAACCGTCGCCACGCGCCGATGAGAACCCAGCCGCGCTGGTTCGTATGTGCGCTGATTCCCCTGATCGCCGGCCTGTACTGGCTTGCCGTGGCGTCAGACCATGGGGTGGTCGTGTGGCTGCTGGCGACCGTGCCGGGCGTGGTGATACTCGCCACCGGCGCGGGTCTGCTCCTGTGGCCCGGCGACCGCTACCTGACCCATTACCTGGGACTGGCGAGCCTGGTCGGCACACTCGGTTCGGTTCCGCTGATGCTGGGCACGGGCATCGTCGAGGGGCTGGGGCTGTTCGTCGCCGCGGCGGGATCGTTTCTGACCTGCGGACATACGGTCCTGCGACAGCGTGCGCTGCCGGCCGGCGTGCCGGTGCCCGTTGCCGGCCCACGAATCTGGCGCAAGGCAGCCACGGATGAAGCGCTACTCGGTTTTTTCGTTACCTGTGCGCGTATTCCCGTCGGCGACGACGTTGCCCGCGATGCGCAGGAAGTCCAGGCGCTCGGCGCGATCCGCAATCGTCGAGGCACCTACGATCTGGCCGACCGGCTGGTCGCTGCGCCCGCAGCACCCTCGGCACCGCATATTCGCCGGCGCCGTGCCGCCGGGCGCGAGTTCGAGTGGCTGACCTTCGATAGCGGCTACGTGCCCGACCCGGGGTTGCCCGGTGCGGCGCGCTGGCGCGCGCATCGCGTCAACGATCGCATGGCGGCCCGCGTATTCCGTCACCCCGGCCGTGCGCGGCCCTGGCTTGTCTGTATCCATGGGTATCGCATGGGCGTGGATCGGCTGGATCTGTCGCTGTTCGGCGTACGCTATCTGCACGAACGGCTGGGCTTGAATCTGATGATGCCGATCCTGCCGCTGCACGGCCCGCGCAGCATTGCCCGTATCACGGGCGGGCATTTTTTCGATGGTCCCATGGTCGACCTGCTACATGCCCAGGCCCAGGCGCTGTGGGATATCCGCCGATGTCTGGCATGGATCCGCGTCGAGCAGCCGGGTGCCGAAGTAGGCGCGCTGGGCTACAGCCTCGGCGGTTACAACGCGGCGCTGCTGGCCAGCGTCGAATCGTCGCTGGCGTGCGTGATCGCGGGTATCCCGCTGACCGATATTCCCGCGACGATCTGGGATCACATGCCGTTGCTGCATCGCCAGTATATCGAGGCGCAAGGAATCGATCAGGGCCGGTTGAGCGCGCTACTGGCGCCTGTATCGCCGATGTATCGCGCCTGCGCAGTGGCCCGCGAGCGCCGCTATATATTCGCAGCAACCGCCGACCAGCTGGTTTCGCCGCAACAGCCGCTGGATCTATGGCAGCACTGGCAGCGCCCGGCTATTCACTGGTATCACGGCTCGCATCTGTCGGTACGCCAGGAACCGGGCGGGCATACATTCATCGAGCGCGCGCTGCGAGAAACGGGGTTGATCGGCGCTCGGTAGCACCGGCGCGCTCTTATGCCGCGAGGTTGTGGCAGGCGGGTGCGCGCGCGAGAATACCCGCCGACATGCCAGGCATCGATCAAGTGAAGGGGTAACAGGTGAACAACGTCGTCATTTCCGGGACCGGGCTGTATACGCCGCCCGAGTCGGTCTCCAACGAAGAACTGGTCACGGCATTCAACGCCTATGTCGAGCGCTTCAACCGCGACCATGCCGGGGAGATCGATGCCGGGCGTTGCGAAGCGCTGGCCCCTTCGAATGCGGATTTCATCTACAAGGCCTCGGGGATAAAGAGTCGCTACGTGGTCGATAAGGCCGGCATTCTGGACCCTGACGTCATGCACCCGCGTATCCGTACACGCGGTAACGACGAACCGTCGCTGCAGTGCGAGATGGCCCTGGCAGCCATCGAGCCCTGTCTGGCACAGGCCGGCCGCAGCGCCGACGAGATCGACGCGGTATTGGTGGCCTGCTCGAACCTGCCGCGTCCGTATCCGGCGCTTGCCGTGGAGGTGCAGCAGTATCTGGGGGGCGGTCGTTTCGGGTTCGATCTGAACGTCGCCTGTGCATCGGCGGCGTTCGCCATTCAGACCGGCGCGGACATGATCCGCAGCGGCAGCGCGCGTCGTGTGCTCATGGTCAACCCGGAAATCTGCTCGGCCCATCTCAATTTCCGCGATCGCGACAGCCATTTCATCTTCGGCGACGTATGCACGGCCGCCCTGCTGGAAAACGCCGACGATGTCGCCGATGGCGAAGGCTTCGAGGTGGTCGGTACCCGTCTCCAGACTCGGTTTTCAAACAACATCCGCAACAATTTCGGCTTTCTCAACCGCAGCGAGACCGAACCGCGCACCGACGCCGACCGGCTTTTCGTTCAGAACGGCCGTCGCGTATTCAAGGAAGTCGCGCCCATGGTCGCTCAGATGATCGTCGACCATGTGGGTGAGCACGATCTTTCGGCTGACGACATCAAGCGGCTGTGGCTGCACCAGGCCAACATCAACATGAACTCGCTGATCTGCCGACGCGTGCTGGGACGCGAGGCCAGTCAGGCCGAGATGCCCTCGGTACTGGCCGAGTATGCCAATACCAGTTCGGCGTCGCCGGTGATCGTGTTCCACAAGTTCTCCGACGACATGGTCGCCGGCGACGTGGGCGTACTGTGCGGCTTCGGCGCCGGCTATTCCGCGGGCAGCGTGATCGTCCGCAGACGCTAGCCTCGCCTGGCTGCCTGCGGCTTTCGCGCCGATGTTGCCGGCGGCGGCGGCCGATCCCGTTTTAGACAGTCCTCAAGGGGCATCGCCGATGAGCCAGACCCTGCGCAAGTACCGTGCTGACTACCAGCCGCCGACCTATCTGATCGACGAGGTCGCACTGGATTTCGATATCCGCGACGACCGGACCCGGGTACGTGGCGACTATCGGATGCGTCGAAACCCGGCATCGCATGGCCGGCCCGCGCTGCGTCTGGACGGTCGCGGACTGACGCTAGTGTCCATCGCTGTCGATGGCAGAATGGCGAGCGACGAGGAATACGCCGTCGATGACACCGGGCTTACGCTGTTCGAGTTGCCGCAGGCGTGCACGCTCACTGTCGAGACGTCGATCGATCCGGAGCACAACCTTTCTCTGGAAGGGCTGTATCGTTCCGGCGATATCCTGTGCACGCAGTGCGAGGCGACCGGCTTTTCGCGGATCGTGTATTTCCCCGACCGGCCTGACGTCATGGCGCGTTATCGCACCCGTATCGAGGCCGATGCGAGCCGCTATCCGGTGCTGCTGTCCAACGGCAACTGTGTCGAGACAGGCCCGACCGACCCCGGCCGCCACTATGCGGTGTTCGTCGATCCGTTTGCCAAACCCTGTTATCTGTTCGCGCTGGTCGCCGGCGACTTGGGCCTGATCCGCGATCACTACACCACCGGGAGCGGGCGCGAGGTCGACCTGAGGCTGTACACCGAGCACGGCAACGAAGATCAGTGCCATCACGCCATGGCTTCGCTCAAGCAGGCCATGGCATGGGACGAGGCCACCTATGGCCTGGAATACGATCTGGACAGCTACGTCACCGTGGCGGTGTCCAGTTTCAACATGGGCGCAATGGAGAACAAGGGCCTGAACGTATTCAACACGGCCTGTGTTTTCGCCCGCCAGGACACCGCCACGGATGCGGATTTCGCCCTGGTGCGCGATGTTGTCGCCCACGAATATTTCCACAACTACACCGGCAATCGTGTCACCTGCCGCGACTGGTTTCAGCTGTCGCTCAAGGAGGGTCTAACGGTCTATCGCGAGCATCAGTTCGCCGTTGACCAGGGCTCGCCCGGGGTGACTCGTATCGGTCAGGTTCGAACCATACGGGAAGTCCAGTTCCCCGAGGACGGCGGCCCGCGCGCCCATCCGGTCAGGCCCGATTCGTATGTGGAGATGGACAATTTCTACACCATCACCGTTTACGAGAAAGGCGCGGAAGTCATTCGCATGATCGCCCGCATGGCCGGAGACGATGCGTTTATCGCGGCGGTGCGCCACTACCTAGCCAAGCACGACGGCCAGGCGGTGACGATCGAGGACTTCGTTGTCGCGATGGAGGAGTCCACTGGCCTGGATCTCGAGCAATTCCGCCGCTGGTATGCACATGCCGGCACGCCGCACCTGCGGCTGGACAGCGATCATGTCGCCGATACGCTCACGCTGCGCCTGTCTCAGCATACGCCCGACACCCCGGACGATCGCGACAAGCCGGCCTTCGACCTGCCGGTCGAGATCGCGCTGTTCGATCACCGCGGCGAAGTCGTTCGCGGCCCGGAAGTGCTCCGGCTGAATCAAGCCGAGCAGGAGTGGCAGTTCGAGGGCCTGCACGAGGCGCCCATCGTCTCGGCGCTGCGCGGTTTCAGCGCGCCGGTCCAGCTGTCGCAGGCGCAGAGCGACACCGAGCGTGCGTTGCTCATGGCCCACGACAGCGATCCGGTATCGCGCTGGGATGCCGCCCAGGCGCTTTACCTGGAGGCGCTGGTCGCCGATGCAAGCGCGCGCAGCGCGGGCCAGGACGCTGCCTCTGCACCGGCGGTGTTGTTTGAAGCGATCGAGACATTGCTCGATAACCCGCCCGACGATCGGGCGCTGCTGGCCGAGATGCTCACCCTGCCCAGCGAAGCGCGTATCGGCGAGCAGTTCGAGCGCATCGACGTGGCCGCCATCGGCGCGGCGCGGCGTGAACTCGGCACCGACATCGCGCGCCGTTTCAGTGCGCGCTTCGAACGGCTGGCCGACGAGCACGCCGCGTGCGAGCCGTATGTCTTCGATGTCGCCGGCGCAGGGCGCCGACGCGTATTCGCGTGTGCGCTGGATTATCTGGCTCGTATCGATGCGCCGGGCCTGCGCGAGCGTGCCGTGGATGCTTTCGAGCGCGCCGACAACATGACCGACCGCATGGCGGGTCTGTCCGCGCTACGGGATCTGCCCGGGGCCGAGCGGGAGCGCGTGCTGGCGGATTTCGCCCGGCGCTGGGCCGACGAGCCGCTGGTCATGGACAAGTGGCTGCGCCTACAGGCGACCACGCGCCGCGACGATGCCGCCGACACAGTGCGACGATTGCTGGCCGACGATCGCTTTGACTTCACCAATCCGAATCGGGTCAGAGCGCTGCTGGGCGGTTTCGCCCGAGGCAACGTCGAGGCCTTTCACCGCGGCGATGCCAGCGGCTATCGATTGCTTGCCGACGAGATCGTTCGGCTCGATGCGATCAATCCCCAGCTTGCGGCCGCCCTGGCCGGATTGCTGGCGCCTTGGGCCCGATATGTCGCGCCGCAACGCGACGGCATGCGCGAACAGCTCAACAGGCTGAGCGAGCGCTCGCTGTCGGCCAATACACGCGAAATCGTGGACTCGGGGCTGGCGGCCGCTGCCGGATGAGACGGTGTCTCTGAATCGTCATATTATTGTCATCTGCAGGCCATAGCGTTACGACGTCACCCGTCATGAAACCTAGCCAGATGCAACATAAACACGTGCTGATCGTCGAAGACGAAGCCCCAATCCGGGACATGATTCGATTCGCTCTTGAGCGTGCCGGCTTCGAGGTCGCCGAGGCGGAGGATGCGCAGAGCGCACGCCTGGCGATCGCCGAACGGCGTCCCGACCTGATGCTGCTGGACTGGATGTTGCCCGGCGTGTCGGGCGCCGAATTCGCGCGCGAGCTGCGCCGCGACGAGCTGTGCGCGGACATGCCGATCATCATGGTGACCGCGCGCGTCGACGAGGACGATCGCGTGCGTGGGCTGAATATAGGCGCCGACGACTATGTCACCAAACCGTTTTCGTCTTCGGAGCTGGTCGCCCGGGTCAGAGCGGTGCTGCGTCGCAGCCTGCCGGGCGGCGAAGACGAAACCCTGGAGCTGGAAGGCCTGGTTCTGGATGCCGCCAGCCAGCGGGTCGCCGCCGGTGAGGCGCCGGTCAAGCTCGGACCGACCGAATACCGCCTGCTTCGGTTTTTCATGAGCCATCCCGAACGGGTGTATTCACGCGAGCAGATGCTCGACCGGGTCTGGGGTCAGAACGTGTTCGTCGAGGAGCGCACGGTCGATGTGCATATCCGTCGGCTGCGCAAGGCGCTGGCCCCGCACGGTTTCGACGGCTTCATTCAGACCGTACGGGGCAGCGGCTATCGCTTTTCCAGCAAGAGCATGTAGCCCGGTGGACGCACCGTGAGCATGCCCTCGATGGGGGTGCGTCGCGTCTGGCGTCGCGAGTCGCTGATCATCGTGACGTGGCTTGCCGTCAGCGCGGTGGTCGGTTTGCTGGTCGGACGTGTGCTGCTGTGTGTGCTGCTGGGCGTGAGCGCCTATCTGGCCATGCAGCTGATCTATGCCTATCAGCTGCACCGCTGGTTGACTTCGGATCGTATCGAGCCCTCCGACGGGTTCGGCGTATGGCAGGAAATCTATACCGAGCTGTACCGGCTCAAGCAACGCAACCGCAAGCGCAAGAAGCGCTTGAAGAGCATCGTCCACGAATTCCAGGCTTCGACCGCGGCGCTGCCGGACGGTGCGGTCGTTCTGGATTCACAGGGCCGGATCGTGTGGTTCAACCAGGCTGCCGCGGCACTGCTGGCGCTGCGTACGCCACAGGATCTGGGCCAGCGAATCGCCAACCTGCTTCGTCATCCGCATTTCGCCAGCTATCTGGCCGACCCGGGCGACGGCGGGGAGCTGGAGATGCCGTCGCCACTCAACGAAGCCGACACCATCCTCCTGCGTCGGATCCCCTATGGGAACAATCAGCGTCTGCTGATTGCGCGCGACATCAGCGAGCAGAAGCGGCTCGAACATACGCGGCGAGATTTTGTCGCCAATGCGTCGCACGAACTGCGTACTCCGTTGACGGTGCTGCGCGGCTATCTCGAGATGATGGAAGAAGAAACCGCCGACGGCGCGGCACTGTCGAGCTGGCGCGCGCCGATTCGGGAGATGGGCGAGCAGTCACGGCGGATGAATCGCATCATCGAAAGTCTGCTCAAGCTCGCGCGGGTGGAGGCCGAAGGGCTTCAGCAGCGGCAGGAGCGGGTGGACGTCGGGGCGATGGTCACGTCCCTGGTCGACGATATCCGTCTAGCGGCCGGCGCCGGCCATACCATCGTCACCGATCTCGAGCCCGGTCTGTCCCTGTACGGGCGCACCAGCGAACTGGAAAGCGTGTTTTCCAACCTGTTGTCCAACGCCGTGCGCTATACGCCCGCCGAGGGCCATATCCATGTGCGCTGGTGGTCCGACGACGAGGGCGCCTATTTCTCGGTCGCCGACGACGGGCCCGGCATCGACGCCGTACACCTGCCGCGCCTGACTGAACGTTTCTACCGGGTGGACGCGGGCCGCAAGGCCAGTGCCGGCGGGACCGGCCTCGGTCTGGCAATCGTCAAGCATTGTCTGGAACACCACGACGCCGATCTGCGGATCGACAGCCGCCCCGGCGAGGGCACGGTGTTCACCTGTCATTTCCCCGCGCAGCGCCGTCTGTCCCAGCGCGCGGCCTGACGGCCGGCCATCAGCGGCGAAGCCGTCCAGGGTCGGTCCGCGCTGTTTTAAGACGCACCCTCTGAATAACCGCCCAGAGCCAGCGCTATCTGCGTTGATCGGCGGGCTCGATTGGCGACGATCGTGCGCAGTCGGCGGGGCGTTGTGCTCGTCATGAAACCGTCACCGGCACGTCATCCGGTTGTCTCAGGCCGGCGGTAACTTCCGCGGCGTGCCGTTGGCGCCACGGGACGCGCCGACGGCTGTAACCGCCGATTTTCCAGGGAGACAACCAATGAAGACCACGCCTTACAGGCTCGGCGCAATCGCGCCTCGATCCGGACTGATCGGGGCTACGGCCCTGGTCGGGGCCTCGATGTTCGCGGGCCCGGCGATGGCCAGTGACACGACCATGCAGCTCATCCAGATGATGCGCGACAACGGTAGCATCACACAGGCCCAGTACAACCAGCTCAAGGCCGCCGCGGCTGACGACGAACAGCAGCAGGCACACGCGCAGAGCGCGCGACCGGTGGCGGATCAGGCGTCGCTGGAAGCGCGGGTCGACGACAAGCTCGCTGAAATGGAGTGGGCATCGAAGATCAAGCTCAAGGGCGATATCCGTCTGCGCTACCAGTACGGTGATAACAGTGGCCGGGAGAACGCTGCCGGCAACAATATCGATCGCAATCGGGGCCGCGTACGCTACCGGCTTGGGATCATCACCACGCCGATGGATCGTCTGGAGGTCGGTGCCGGCCTGGCCAGCGGCGGGTCCGATCCGCGTTCGACCAACCAGACCTTCAGTGACAACTTCAGTTCGAAGGGGATCAACCTCGACTACGCTTATGCGCAGTACGAGTTCACCGACTACTTCGCTGCCATCGCGGGCAAGTTCAAGTTCGGCGATTATCTGTGGATCCCTACCGACGTCATGTGGGACGGCGATATCAACCCCGAGGGTGTGTCCGCGCGCCTGAACTTCGACAACGCCCTCGGCGAGAGTTTCGCCAACGGCGGCCTGTGGGTGCTCAACGAATTCGGCGGCAACAACAGCGACCCGTATCTGTATTACGGCCAGCTCGGCCAGCAGCTGGCCAGCGGCAATGTGTTCGCCACGCTGGCCGGTACCTGGTACGGCTTCGAGAACACCGCCCAGCCAGGGACATTCAACCCCGACTACAGTGCGGGCACCAATACCGACGACCAGTTCGGTATCGTCAACGTCAACGGCGAACTCGGCACCAAGTTCGCCGGTGGCAAGGCGTCGCTGATCGGCGAATACCTGCTCAATACCGAGACGGACACGAACGAGGACACCGGGTTCGCCTTCGGTGCGAAAGTCGGCATCGAAAGATGGTCGTTCAAGTACATCTATGCAGATCTGGACGCCAACGCCGTGCCCGATATCTTTCCGGACTCGGACCGGCTGGGCGGGGCGACCGATATGAAAGGCCATGAAATCGCCGGCGCCTATGCGCTGACCGATGTCGTTGAGCTGGGTCTGGATTACTACAACACCGAACGCAAGTCGATCGATCTGGACGAGCAGATCCTCCAGGCCGATCTGTCGGTCAAGTTCTGACGATGAGCCGGGCGGCGAACCCGCCGCCCGGCCGTCGCATGTTCCGATGCTCGACCCGGGTCATACCCCGGTCTTCCCCATATCCAGGATCAACCCATGTACATTCAAACTTGGCGGTGGTCGGCCTGTGTGGCAGCCACCGTACTTTGCGTCGTCGTGGCTGGCTGCAGCGACAGTGACGACCGCGTTGCCGCCGGGCCGGGCCAGGCCGATGACATCGATGGTTCCCCCGCCGCGGTTACGCTTGCGATCAGACAGGCCGGGCGGTATCAGGTCGATCCGTTCGCTTTCGACGCGGGCGCGGCGGAAATCGTGGCCCACGATGCGCGCCTGAACCGCCTGTTCGTGGTCAATTCCAGTGCGCGTACGGTGGACGTGCTGGATATCAGCGACGTCGACAACATTCTGAAAATCGGCGAGATCGACGCCACGGCCGAGGGGGCCTCGGCGAACAGCGTAGCGGTCGCCGGCACCACGGTGGCCGTCGCCATCGAGAATGCCGACGCCCAGGCGCCCGGCCATGTCGTGTTCTACAACAGCAGCGACCTGAGCCGGCTCGGCGAGGCTACGGTGGGCGCGCTGCCCGACATGGTGACCTTCACGCCCGACGGGCAGCGCGTGCTCGTGGCCAACGAAGGCGAACCCGACGACGACTACAGCCGAGATCCGGACGGCTCGATCAGCGTGATCGATGTCAGCGGCGGTTTTCAGACCCCGTCGGTGACCACCATCGGTTTCCAAGCGTTCAACGATCGAGCCGATGCACTGCGCGCGCAGGGCGTGCGGATCTTCGGCCCCGGCGCGAGCGTGGCCCAGGATCTGGAGCCGGAATATATTGCCGTGGCCGATGACAGCACGACCGCCTATGTGAGCCTGCAGGAAAACAATGCCGTGGCGGTAATCGACCTGGCCTCGTCGAGCGTGACCGCGATCAACCCGTTGGGCTACAAGGATCACAGCGTGGCCGGCCAGGGCATTGACCCGAGCAACGAGGACGGATTCAACATACGCAGCGTCCCGGTGTTCGGTATGTACCAGCCCGATACCATTGCCGTGTTCGAAGCCGATGGCACGCGGTATCTGCTCACCGCCAACGAAGGCGACGCCCGCGACTACGACGGCTTCAGCGAAGAGGCCGATGTGAAGGATCTGGCGCTCGACCCGGTAAGTTTCGGTGACGCTGAGGCTCTGCAGGCCGATGCGGCGCTGGGCGATCTGAAAGTCACGCGCATGCTGGGCGCGAGCGGGCGCGAGTCCGCCGACGGCGTTGAGTTCTACGACGGGCTGTATGCCTTTGGTGCGCGTTCGTTCTCGATCCGGCGAGCCGATAGCGGCGCGCTGGTCTACGACTCGGGTGACGACTTCGAGCGCATCACCGGCGCGCGCTATGGCGATGGCTTCAACGCCGACAATACCGATAACGACGGGGACGATCGGTCCGACAACAAGGGCCCGGAACCCGAGGCGCTCGCGTACGGGCGCGTCGGAAGCCGTTCGTATGCATTCATCGGCTTCGAACGCATGAGCGGGTTCGTCGTCTATAACATCACCGAGCCGGCCGAACCGTCGTTCGTGGCTTATATCAACAACCGCGATCTCACGATCGAGCCGGGATCCGGTGACGCCGGCGACCTCGGTCCGGAGAGCATCGTGTTCATCGATGCCGAGGACAGCCCCGACAGGGCCGGCGCGCTGTTGGCGGTCGGCAATGAGGTCAGCGGATCCACCACGCTCTACCGGCTTGAGACGGTCCCCGCGACCGGCGACTGAGCCGATCGCGCCCGCGCCGCGTCAGGCGCGGGCGGTCGTTCCTGTCGAATGGCCGGCAAGCCTCCGGTGACATCGGCCGCGGCATCGCCGCGGTCGGTTTTTTCATGACGGGTTGCGTATCATGAGCGCCGATACGCCCGCTTGCCGCTCGTACCAGGATCCGCGTTTTGGACACCAGCCAGACTCTGCTCGTTTTTGTCGGCGGTCTGCTGCCCATGGCAGTCATGGCCTTCGTGCTCGGTCGCCGCAAGGCACTGATCGCCGAAGGGCAGGGCACGCGTCTGCATTCGCTGCCCGGCCAGTACGGGGTTTACGTCGCAACCTGGATGGCGCTGCCGGCCGTCGCGATCGGTTTCGTGGCCGGGGCGGCGAGTCTTTTCGGCGTGCGCGTACCCACCACCCCCTTCGTGCTCGCTTTCGCTCTGGTCGCGGCCGCGATCGGCTGCGCGCTCGCCTTGCGGCGGGTGGAGCCGTCACTGCGCGCACGCAATGCGATCGAACGGTTTGTCTACTGGGCCTTGTTTGCGGCGTCCCTGGTATCGATCCTCACCACGCTGGGGATCATCCTCTCGATCGTGTTCGAAGCGCTCAAGTTCTTTCAGCAGGTCAGCGTCTGGGAGTTCGTGACCGGCACACAGTGGTCGCCGGTGGCCACGTTCCGTCCCGGTCAGGCGTCGGCGAGTTCGCAATTCGGCTCGGTACCGTTGTTCGCCGGCACGTTCATGATCACGGCTATCGCGATGCTGGTAGCCATTCCGGTCGGGTTGTTCGCCGCGATCTACATGTCCGAATACGCCACCCGACGGGTGCGCACGATCGCCAAGCCGCTGCTGGAGATTCTGGCCGGCATTCCGACCGTGGTCTACGGCTTTTTCGCCGCGATCACGGTCAGCCCCCTGATCGTGCAATTCGCTCATTCGGTGGGGCTGGAGGCTTCGTATACCAACGCGCTGGCGCCGGGTCTGGTGATGGGAATCATGATCATCCCGTTCATCTCGTCGCTGTCGGACGATGTCATCAACTCGATCCCCAATAGCCTGCGCGAAGGCTCTTATGCGCTGGGCATGACCCAATCGGAGACGATCAAGAAGATCGTCCTGCCGGCCGCGTTTCCCGGCATCATGGCGGCCTCGCTGCTCGGGATTTCGCGCGCGCTGGGCGAGACGATGATTGTGGTCATGGCCGCCGGTCTGCGGCCGAATTTGACCTGGAACCCGCTCGAAGACATGACCACCGTGACCGTTCGCATCGTCGACGCGCTGACCGGCGATCAGTCCTTCGACAGCCCGGAGACGCTGGCCGCTTTCGCGCTCGGGCTGGTGCTGTTCGTCGTCACGCTCGCCCTGAACCTGGTCTCGATCGTGGTGATCCGAAAGTTCCGCCAGGCTTATGAATAGCGCCGCCTCGAGGGAGGACCATCGATGAACCAGGGCATATCACTGGCGCCGTCGCGGCGACTCAAGCGGCGCTATCGCGCCGAGAGGCGCTTCAAGGCCTGCTGTCTGGGTGCGCTGCTGCTAGCGCTGGCGTTCCTGCTGCTGTTCTTCACCGACATGATCCGACAGGGCTATTCGGCGTTCGTGCAGACCGAAATCCGTGTGCCGGTGACCTATAACGCCGATACCGTCAAATTTACCCGCGAAGCGGTCGACCCGGCGATCGCGCCGATGGTGTCGCGCGCGTTTTTCCGCCAGATCCCCCGTCAGGTCGCCGCCGAGCCGGCGTTGATGGGGACCACACAGCCGCAGTGGGTCGTGGCCACGACGGATATCGATCAGTACCGCAAGGGCCATATCGACTCGCTCGATACGGACAAGCAGGCGGTGCTCGACCGGCTGACCGAAGCCGGGGACGTGGCGTTCGGCTTCAACAAGTCGCTGTTCTTTTCGGGCGATTCGAAGATACCGTCGAATGCCGGGCTGTGGTCGGCGTTCGTTGGCTCGATCTACGTGATGCTCGTGGTGCTGGCAGTGAGTTTTCCTATCGGTGTCGCGACCGCGATCTATCTGGAAGAGTTCGCGCCTGATAATCGCGCGACCCAGGCGATCGAGATCAATATCAACAACCTGGCGGCGGTGCCGTCGATCCTGTTCGGCCTGCTCGGGCTGGCGATCTTCATCAATTTCTTCGGGGTGCCACGCTCGTCGGCATTGGCCGGCGGTCTGACGTTATCGCTGATGACGCTCCCGGTGATCATCATCAGCACGCGCGCCGCGCTGCGGGCGGTACCGCAGAATATCCGTCAGGGGGCGCAGGCGGTCGGTGCCTCGCGCTGGCAGGCGGTACGCGATCATGTGTTGCCGTTGTCGCTGCCGGGTATCCTCACCGGTACCATCATCGGCATCGCGCAGGCGATGGGCGAAACCGCGCCGTTGCTGCTGATCGGCATGATCGCCTACATCCCGGATGCGCCGACCAACATGACCCAGGCGGCCACGGTGCTGCCGGCACAGATATTCACCTGGGCCGGCATGCCCGAGCGCGCCTACGTGAGTCTTACCGCGGCCGGTATTCTGGTGTTGCTGAGTTTGCTGATACTCCTCAATGCGGCTGCCGTGTTGTTACGCAATCGCTTCGAGCGGCGCTGGTAGCGTCATGCGCGTTCGAGCCATTTTCTTCTTCGGGCCAGGGATCTAGCATGCCGTCATCGCGTTCGGAACCGGCGCAATCGGGCCCGGTATACAGGCAGAGCATGGAGCAGCCGCGGGTGAAACAGGCGATCAAGATGAGCGTACGTGACCTGTCGGTCTGGTACGGCGACAAGCAGGCGCTGCATGGGGTCTCGATGGACGTGGCCGAAAACGAGGTCACCGCACTGATCGGTCCCTCGGGTTGTGGCAAGTCGACCTTCCTGCGTTGTCTGAACCGTATGAACGACCTGGTCCAGGGCATACGCATCGATGGCGAAGTGGCATTCGACGGCGAGAACATCTACGCCTCGCATGTCGATGTCGTCGAACTGCGATCGCATATCGGCATGGTGTTCCAGAAGCCGAACCCGTTTCCCAAGAGCATCTACGACAATATCGCCTACGCGCCGCGGATTCTCGGCAAGGTCCGCAAACGCACCGAAATGGATGATCTGGTCGAGGAGTCGCTCCAGCGGGCGGGGTTGTGGAGCGAGGTCAAAGACCGGCTCCAGATGCCGGGGCTGGCATTGTCGGGCGGTCAGCAGCAGCGGTTGTGTATCGCCCGTGCGATCGCGGTGAGTCCGTCGGTGCTGCTCATGGACGAACCCTGCTCGGCGCTTGATCCGGTGGCCACGGCCACCGTCGAACAGCTCATCGACGACCTGAAGGACAATTACACGATCGTGATCGTGACGCACAATCTGCAACAGGCCGCACGCGTGGCCGGATACACCGCGTTCTTCCATCTGGGCAACATCGTCGAGTTCTCCGATACCGACTCGTTGTTCACGCATCCGCGCGAGAAACGCACCGAGGATTACATCACCGGCCGCTATGGCTAGAGAGTTCGATATGGAAAAGGTGGGTCTGGAGAAACACACGTCCAAGCAGTTCGATGCCGATCTGGAAGACGTGCGTGAACTGGTGCTGGCCATGGGCGGCCTGGTGGAACAGCAGATCGCCGATGCGGTGCGTGCGCTGATCACCGGCGAGGGCGGTCTTGGCGAGGATGTCGTCGCCGGCGATCGCGAGGTCAACCGCATGGAGCTGGAGATCGACGAGGAATGCACGCGTATTCTGGCCCGGCGCGCGCCCCAGGCCGGCGATCTGCGTCTGATCATCGCGGTGGCCAAAACGATCACCGATCTCGAGCGCATCGGCGACGAGGCCGAGAAGATCGGCCGCATGGCCACGCACCTGGCCAGCTACGATCGCCCGAAAAGCGCGTTCCGCCAGATCGAGGTCCTCGGTCGGCACGTTCGCGAAATGCTCCGTGATGCGCTGGACGCCTTCGCACGCCTGGATTCGGAGGCCGCAGTGCGGGTCTCCCAGGCCGACGCCGAGGTGGATCGTGAATACGAGGGCGTGGTGCGCCAGTGCATCACCTACATGATGGAGGATCCGCGCACCATTCGGCACATGCTGGACGTGCTGTGGGCGGTCAAGGCGCTCGAACGCATCGGCGATCACTCGACCAACATCGGCGAATACGTGGTCTACTTCGTCGAGGGCAAGGACGTACGCCATATCGGCGTTGAGGCCATGGAAAAGGAGGTCGCCAACAGTCCGCGTCGTCGTAATCAATCCGAATGACCGACGGAAATCGGCACGGATATGTCGCCGCGAACGATGCGAGCTTTGATACTATCACCGGCCTTGTTTGGCCCGGATAGCAGCCTTGGCCCGGAAAACGCCTAAACCACGACGGCCCGCGCGGCGCCCGGCAAAAAAACGCGGCGGCAAACCGCGTCGGGGTTTCATCCGTCGACTGTTGCCCTATGTGTTCCTGCTGTTCTGTCTCGGTGCGGTCGTGGTGGCGGCCTATGCCGTCTATCTGGACGGCGAAGTGCGCACGCAATTCGAAGGTACGCGCTGGACACTGCCGGCCAAAGTCTATGCCGCGCCCCTGGAACTGTATGCCGGGCTGGACCTGAGCCGGGAGCAGATCGCCGACCGTCTGAAGCGCCAGGGCTATCGCTCGGCCTCGACCACCGACAAGGCAGGCACCTACGAGGTGGTCGGCGGCTATCTGGATATCCATACGCGACCGTTTTCGTTCTGGGACGGCGACCAGGCGGACCGCGAAATCCGGCTCGGTTTCGACAACACCGGCGTGGCCTCTCTGCGTGCACTCGATGGCAATGGCGATCTGGCATTGATCCGTCTCGACCCGTTGATGATCGGCAGTATCTACCCGACCCAGGGTGAGGACAGGATTCTGGTCAAGCTCGGCGAAGTGCCACCCATGCTGCCCGCCGGGCTGATCACCGTCGAGGATCGGGATTTCCTGCATCACTGGGGGGTGTCGCCAAAATCCATCCTGCGAGCGGCCGTCGCCAATCTGCGTGCCGGTCACGTGGTGCAGGGCGGTTCGACCATCACCCAGCAGCTGGTCAAGAACTTCTATCTGAACAACCAGCAGACCCTTGTGCGCAAGGCCAAGGAAGCGCTCATGGCGATCCTGCTGGATGCGCACTACTCCAAACCGGAGATCCTCGAGGCCTATCTCAACGAGGTCTATCTCGGCCAGGACGGCGGACGTGCGATTCACGGCTTCGGTCTGGCCAGCTATTTCTATTTCCAGAAGCCGCTGGAAGAACTACAGCCCAACGAGATCGCGTTGCTGGTTGCCATGGTCAAAGGCCCGAGCTATTACGATCCGCGTCGCAATCCCGAGCGTGCCAAGACGCGGCGCAACCTCGTGCTGGACATGTTTCACGACGCCGGTTTTCTCGACGACGAAGGCTGGACGACCGCCAAGAAGGCGGACCTGGGCGTGACCGCGCGCTCGACCCGCAGCACCAGCCAGTATCCGGCGTTCATCGACCTGGTGCGGCGTCAACTCCATGGCCAGTATGCCGACGAGGATTTGACAGAGGACGGGCTGCGTATCTTCACCACGCTCGATCCGAGCGTGCAGGCCGATACCGAGGCACGCGTCAATCAAGGTCTGGCCGACCTGGAGCGATCGCGCGGCATCAAGGCAGACAGCCTGCAAAGTGCGGCGGTGGTGACCAGCGTCGAAGGCGGCCGCGTGCTTGCGTTGGTGGGCGGACGCGACGCCGGTTATGCCGGCTTCAACCGCGCCCTGGACGCGCGCCGGCCGATAGGTTCGCTGATCAAGCCCGTGGTCTATCTCACGGCACTGGCCGAGCCATCGAAATACAACGTCATCACGCCGTTGGACGACAGTCCGCTGGCGGTCAAACTTGCCAATGGCGACACCTGGCGGCCGCAGAATTATTCCAAGACCAGTCACGGGCGGGCGGTGCCGCTGCACTATGCGCTGACGCATAGCTACAATCTGGCCACAGCCCGGCTGGCGCTGGATGTCGGTATTCCCAACGTCATCGATACGTTGAAGAAGCTGGGCTATACGGGCGATCCGCTGTCCGTGCCCTCGCTGTCGCTCGGGGCGGTCGACATGGCGCCGATGCAGGTCGCCCAGATCTACAACACCCTCGCCGGCGGCGGCTACTACACCCCGTTGCTGGCGATCCGTGACGTGACCACGCGTGACGGCGAGCCTCTCAACCGCTACCCGCTGCAGATCAAGCGCGTGCTCGACGAAGCGCCGGTCTACCTGACCGACTGGATCATGCAACGCGTCGCCCGGTTCGGTACCGGGGCTTCGATGTACAAGGTACTGCCCGATCGCCTGAATCTGGCGGGCAAGACCGGCACCACCGACGATCTACGCGACAGTTGGTTCGCCGGCTTCGGGGCCAATCGGCTGGCCGTGGTCTGGGTCGGACGCGACGACAACCAGCCTGCCCAGCTGACCGGCGCGACCGGGGCACTGCAGCTGTGGACGCGCATCATGAGCGATGTCGGCCCGAGAGGGATGATGAACGTGCCGCCGGAGGACGTGGTCGAGGTGCCGTTGCGGATGCGGTTCGACCCGCGTGGCGGCGCGTCGACCGGCGATGGGGACCTCTACCAGTACGCCCAAAGCTGCGGTGGTGCGACCGACGTGCCGTTCATCCGTGGTTATGTACCGGACGGGCTTTCTGGCTGCGATAGCGATATCATGAGTGAAAATGCCGCGCGCGATCGACAGCAACAGCAACAGCAGCGCGAGCAGGACGAAGGCAACTGGCTGCAACGAATCTTCAGATGAACATGAAAACCAGAATCATTGCACTCCTGGCGGTCGCCGTTCTGGCCGGCTGTGCCACGACCCAGCGCACGTCCACCTATCCCCCGACCGGGGACCAGGGCGTCGAACAGCCTACGCCCGAACCGCGCGGGCAGAGTTCGCAGTTGCCCGAGCGCAATACGCCGGAGGTCAGCCGCGGTGAAACGGCGCCGGCCGGGCCGATGCCGCCGCGTTCGGCCGACGAGGCCAGCAGCCCGGCGGTTCGCTCGCTGCTGGGCCGGGCCGATACGCTGGCGCGCAACGGCAATATGGACATGGCCGCCTCGACGCTCGAGCGCGCGCTCGATCTGGAACCTCGCAATCCGTTCATCTACCAGCGCCTGGCCGCCGTCAAACTGGCCCAGGGCCAGCCGGGCCAAGCCGAGGCGATGGCGCGCAAATCCAACAGCGTCGGCGGCAACAACCCGTTCGTACGGGCCGACAACTGGCAGCTGATCGCCGAAGCGCGACGCACGGCCGGCGATAGCCAGGGCGCTAGCGAAGCTGCGTCCCGGGCCGAGAACTATCATCGCACCAGCCTGCAGTTGAGCCGATGAGCGCCGCGGCGGGAGCCGCGCTCTTCGACGACGATGCGGCGCTTGCCGCCGCGCTGCCCGGCTACGCGGCGCGTCCCGGCCAGGCCGAGATGGCCCATGCCGTGGCTACGGCCATCGATGAAGGCGGCCGACTGGTGGTCGAAGCAGGTACGGGCACGGGCAAGACCCTGGCCTATCTGCTCCCGGCCATGGCGTCGCGGCGCAAGATCATCGTGTCCACGGCAACGCGTTACCTGCAGAGCCAGCTCGATGACAAGGATGTCCCTTTGGCCCAGACCGTACTCGGCCGACGCATGCACGTCACGGTGCTCAAGGGGCGTGCCAACTATCTCTGTCTGCATCGGTTGAACCTCACAGAGGCCAGCGGCGACCTGTATCTGGCCGCCAAGATTCGGCGGGTGCGAGACTGGGCCGCACGTACCCGGACCGGTGATCTCGGCGAGTTCGGTGATCTGGGTGACGGCGATTCGCTGTGGCCGCGGATCACATCGACCACCGACAACTGTCTCGGCCAGGATTGTCCGTTGTTCGATCAGTGCTGGGTTGTCAACGCGCGCCGCGAGGCACAGGCCGCGGACGTGGTGATCGTCAACCATTATCTGCTGTTTGCCGATCTCACCCTGCGCGAGAGCGGTTTCGGCGAGGTGTTGCCGGGTGCCGATGCGATCGTGCTCGACGAGGCGCATCGCCTGCCCGATATAGCCGGGCGCTTCTTCGGCGAGGCGCTGTCGGCCCGTCAGCTCAAGGATCTGGTACGCGACGGGTTGAGCGAGCTCGATAGCCTCGGCGGTGATATGCCGGTGCTCAAGGCTCGCCTGCAGGATGTCGGTGAGGCCGAGCGCGACTTTGCAGATGCGCTCGGGCCCAACGCAGGCAGCCGCAGCTGGCAGGAGATCGCCACGCCAGCGCTCGACGCGGCCCAGCAGGCGCTGGCCGACGCACTGGATACGCTCAAGACCGGTCTGGAACCGGTAGCGTCACGCAGCGATCGGCTCAAGGCGCTGGCCCGCCGCTGTGACGAGCTTGTCGGCTGTCTGGCAACCGTTGCACGCGATGACGCCGAGCGAATCAACTGGCTTGAAAAGCGCGGCAATACCTGGATCTGGCACAGCACGCCGCTGGATGTCGCCAGCCCGTTCTCGCGAGCGATCGACGGCTATCCCGGCGCCTGGATCTTCACCTCCGCGACGCTGGCGGTGAACAACCGGCTGCGCTATTTCTGCGAGCGGCTCGGGCTGGTCGACGTGGTCGAAAAGGTGTTGCCGAGCCCTTTCGACTACGAGCACAACGCGCTGATGTATGCGCCCACGGCCATGCCCATGCCGGCCAGCACCGAGTTCGACGATGCCGTCGTCGCGCAGACCCTGGCTCTGGTCACCGCGGCCGGTGGCGGTGCATTCGTGCTGTGCACCAGTTATCGCGCGGTCGCCTACTACGGCCAGGCGCTCGATGCGGCCGGGCTGGATGTGCTCACCCAGGGCAGCGCGCCCCGTGCCACGCTGCTGGCCGATTTCCGGGCCGACGACCATGCGGTACTGGTGGCCACCAGCAGTTTCTGGGAGGGGGTGGATGTCCGCGGTCAGGCGCTGAGACTCGTCATTATCGATCGCCTGCCGTTTGCCTCTCCAGCCGACCCGGTGCTGGCGGCACGCTTCACCGCGATGAAAGAAGCCGGCCAGAATCCGTTCATGGACTACCAGCTGCCCCAGGCGGTGATCACGCTCAAGCAGGGCGTGGGCCGCCTGATTCGGGATGCGGCCGATCGTGGCCTGCTGGCGATCTGTGATCCACGCTTGTTTACCGCACGCTATGGCGGGGCCATCCGTGCCAGTCTGCCGCCGATGCCGATCACGCGCGACCAGGCAGTGGCCTGCGAGTTTCTGGGCGCGCTGCAGCCGGCATGAGCCGCCCGTGAGAATACTGGCACTGGACGCCTCGACCGAAGCGTTGTCGGTTGCGCTGCTCGACGCCGAGCGCGATGTCGCGCGCGAACATTTCGAGATTGCACCACGCGCGCACGCCAGCCGGCTGTTGCCCGAAGCGCAGCGATTGCTGGCCGAGGCCGGCTGGACGCTGGGAATGCTCGACGGCCTGGCGTTCGGTCGCGGCCCGGGCGCGTTCACCGGGCTTCGAATCGCGGCCGGGCTGATCCAGGGCCTGGCCAGCGGACTCGAGCGGCCGGTGGCGCCGGTCTCCACCCTGGCGGCGCTGGCGGCACGCTGCCTGGGCCAAGCACGGGTCGAGCGGGTCCGGGTGGTACAGGATGCCCGTATGGGCGAAGTGTATACGGCCGATTTCGCGCGCGGCACACCGCCCGTATTGCTCGGCGCCGAACGCGTCGTCGCCCCGGCGGCTATCGATCTCATCGACGATGATAACGGCTGGGCGGCCGCCGGTAACGGTTGGGCTCTGGTGGCCGACGCGGGTGACGGACGAAGCGTGTCGGTGGCCGAGCCCTGGCCACACGCACTGGATATCGCCCGCCTGGGCGCCGAGTTGCTGGGCGCCGGCCAGGGCGTGTCGGCCGTACAGGCATTGCCCGTCTACGTTCGCGACGATGTCGCCCGCAAACCGACACCACGTTCAGACTTTGCCCAACCCGAGGACAGATGATGCTCTATCGACTCGACGACACGCAGCCGATCACGCCGGACAACGGGGCCTGTTTCGTGGCCGACAATGCCACGGTGATCGGTCGGGTGACGCTGGCCGAAGATGCCAGCATCTGGTTCAACGCCGTGTTGCGAGGAGACAACGACGATATCGTCATCGGTCGCGGCAGCAATATCCAGGATGGCAGCGTCCTGCACACCGATCCCGGTTTTCGCCTGACGGTGGGCGAGGGCGTGACGGTGGGTCACCAGGCCATGCTTCACGGCTGTACGATCGGCGACAATACGCTGATCGGGATCAAGGCCGTAATCCTTAACGGCGCGACGATCGGCCGCAACTGCCTCATCGGCGCCGGCGCGCTGATTCCCCAAGGCAAGACCATTCCGGACAACAGCATGGTGATCGGCGCCCCGGGTCGGGTCAAACGGACGCTGGAGGACGACGAGATCGAAGGCCTTCGGCGCTCGGCGCAGCGCTACGTGGCCAATTACAAGCGGTTCTCAGGCGGGCTCAAAGCGCTGTAACCGGCGCTGCCGGGCTCAGCCGCCTGTGAGATAAATATCGAACCGCACCGCTTTGGCCCGCACCTGTCGGTCGGGTAAGGCGAGCGGCTGGGCACGCGCATGCTGTTTGACCACGACTTGGCGGCCCGCGCGTGAACACGCGGCGGCCAGCAGGCGATCGGCATCGATATCGATACCCACGAGCGCGTTCAGCCACGCCAGCGCTTTCTGCGGAGCGGCCTTGCGACGGGGTGCGGCAAACATCGGGTCGATATAGATCACGTCGAAGGCCGGGGCGGCAGGCCGGGCCTCGAGCCACCGGATGGCATCGGCATGAACCAGTGTCTGCCAGTTGGCTAGCCATTGCGGACCGCCCGGCTCGGCCCGTGCCCGCGTCAACGCATCGTCGAGCAGGGCATGCAGCACCGGGTGGCGTTCGAGCGCGGTCACGCGCGCGCCCAGGGCGGCTAGCGTGGCGCTGTCGCGGCCCAGCCCGCAGGTGGTATCCAGCAGCCGGGGCTCGCGGTGACGACGCAGGCCGATGGCCTGGGCCAGCGGCGAGCGTCGGCCCGAGGCGATCCGGCGCGCGATCTCGGCGTCACCGAGGTCCAGCCGCAGTCCACGGCCGTGGTCGCGGGCCGCCGCGTTGCGAAGCGTCAGCCCATGTGTGTCGTCGACCAGATAAAACCCGGTATCCGGCGCGAGGCGCCGACAGGGCCAGCCCAGCGCGGTCCAGTAGGCCCGGCGGTCGTCGGCACAGATCACCGGGCATTCCCCGGGCCCTGTCATGCCAGCCGGCGGCGATCGAATATCTGTTGGAGTTTCTGTGCGAGCATCATGTTGCCTTCGACACGCAGTTTGCCGGTCAGGAATGCGGTGATGCCGCGCATGCGCCCGGTCATCAGGCGGACCAGGTGCTCGCCCTTTATACGCAGCGTGACGTCCGGGTCGGTGGCAATGCCGGTATGAACACGACAGCTGCCACGGTCGACCACGACATACATGGGCTCTTCGATGAGGTACTGAACGGTCATGGACAGATCGCCCGCAGCGTCGGGGTCGAATGCTTCGGGCATGCGCTGGATCAGTTCGGTCGCACGGCTCATGGACTATCGGGATGGCTCGTTCGGATGGCGCGCATGATGCGACACGGCGCGCGTCATGGCCAGTAGGAGAGCCGGGGGCTACGGGTTAGCTACCACCCGATGTGGCCGCTATAGTGTGGACATTCCCGATAGCGAATAGACACCGGATCATGGCTGACAGCACTCACCGACAGATAAAGGACAGCGCACTGGATGCGCTGCGCGCCCGTACCACCGTCGTGGCCGACAGCGGAGAGTTCGAGACGATCCGGGCCTATCGTCCGACCGATGCCACGACCAACCCGAGTCTGGTGCTCGCCGCTGCGCGCCAGGACAGCTATCGCATGCTGGTCGATGAAGCGCTGGCCGGCACGCCGGGGCACAATCTCACGCCCGCCGAACGGTTGATGACGCTGTTCGGGCGGGAACTCACGGGCGTGGTGCCCCGCTACGTATCTACGGAGGTGGATGCGCGACTGTCCTTCGATACGAGCGCGACGATCGCCAAAGCTCGCGCCCTGCTGGCCGATTACGACGCACTCGGTGTGGCGCGCGATCGGATTCTGATCAAGATCGCGAGCACCTGGGAGGGTATTCGCGCCGCCAGCGTGCTGGAAGCCGAAGGCGTGGCCTGCAACATGACGCTGATTTTCTCTCTGGCACAGGCACAGGCGTGTTTCGACGTGGGCGCTACGTTGATCTCGCCGTTCGTCGGGCGGATCACCGACTGGTACAAGGCTGCGGACGGCGTCGATCATTATCCGGCGTCAGAGGATCCGGGCGTCAAGAGCGTGGCGCGTATCAATGCCTACGCCAAGACCCACGGCTACCCGACTCAGGTCATGGCGGCGAGCTTCCGCAACTGCGATCAGATTCTCGCGCTGGCCGGTGCGGATCTGATGACGATCTCACCGGCATTGCTCGCAGAACTCGACTCGATGCCGGCGGCCGACATGCCGGGACTGGACGTATCGGCCAGCCGGGATCCGCGTGTCGCACTGGATCGGGCGGGATTTGCATGGGCGATGAACGACGATGCCATGGCCACGGAAAAGCTAGCCGAGGGCATTCGCAAGTTCGCGGCCGATCAGCGCACCCTCGAAGGCGAGCTCGGCGTCTAGGCGCTGACGCGCGCTTCAGCCGTCCAGATAATCGAGGATGGCGCTGTAACCGCCTTCGGTCAGGAGGATCGCGTTGACCGTGGTCTCGTAGATCCGCCCGGCCTTGCGGAGGGATTCGATCTCGCGGGCGTCCTGACTTGCGCTCAGGTAATAGTAGTCGCGGCCTTCGTCGAAGCTGTCCTTGAGCTGTTTGAACGCCAGAAAGGCTGTTCCCTTGCTGTCGCCACGGGCCTGATCGATCTCCCGAAGGCTCCAGGTCTTTTCGCTCTTGGCCATGCGCTTCTCGCGGTGGAAATTGGCGCCAAGCTAGCAGGCGCTTCATACGCGGTCAACGCGCTGTGACGGGCGGCAGCGGGCTCTCGCGCACGTGGGCTTGCGTAATTCGTGTGTCGACCCAAGACTGGAGGTCAGTCCATCGTCGAGTCACCGTATGAAAGTCAATGAACTGGTTGCTCAGTGGCAGGCTAATGCCGGCGAGCAGCGTACCGATGCCACCTATGAAATCCGTCTTCCCCTGTTCGATGCCGCCAAGGTCGCCGCGCTGTGCGACCTGTTTCCGGGCCTGACACAGGAACGCATTCTCACCGATCTGCTGGCCGCGGCCCTGGACGAGCTGGCGAGCTCGTTCAGCTACGAACCGGGCGATCAGGTCGCCGCCTACGACGAGCAGGGCGATCCCATGTATGCCGACGCCGGCCTGACGCCGCGGTTCCAGGCGCTGGCCAAGGCCTATGCCGAAGAGTTGCAGGCGCGCGGCAACGGGACACCCCGCGGTTGACCCAGCCTCACGAACGCGGATCGGCTGCCGAGTGGCGGCATCGTCTGACCGCCGCGCTGGCCGAACCGCTGGACGAGCGTGAAGCCGCGCCCGGCGAGACGCGCGGGGTATCGATCGACGAGGCCACCGCCCGGCGAGCGGGTGTCCTCATCCCCGTGGTCGGGGCGGCGCGGCCGTATATCTATTTCACCCAGCGCAGCCATGCGTTGCGCCATCACCCCGGCCAGATCAGCTTCCCGGGCGGCAGTATGGAAGCCTACGATCGCAACGCGGAGGCTGCGGCGCTCCGAGAGGCGCACGAAGAGATCGGGCTGGACCCCAGCCATGTCGAAATACTGGGCGAGTTGCCCGAGTATCGGACGATCACCGGTTTCGTGATCAGCCCATTCGTCGGCTGGGTGGCGCCCGCGGCGCGGGTGGCTCCCGATCGTGTCGAAGTGACCCGGATCTTCGGCGTGCCACTGGCGCATGCGCTGGATCATCGACACTTCCGGCGTCAAACGCGCGAGCGCGACGGTCAGGTTCACCAGATCTACTCGATCGACTACGACGACGACCATATCTGGGGCGCGACGGCGGGCATCCTCTACGGACTGCTGCAACGGCTCAGCCATGTCGAGGCCCGAGAGGTGGAGCGGCCGCGGGCACGCCAGCCGGGCCGCTGAAGCGCCCGCCGTGGGTTCAGCGCTCGTCGGAGGGCGTGCCGGCCCGGGGGGCGGCCGGTGCGCCAGCGCTCTTGAGCTTGTCGCGCATGTCCATGAGGGGTTCGATCAGGTCCATCGGCAGCGGGAATACGATCGTCGAACTCTTGTCGCCTGCGATATCGACCAGCGTCTGCAGATAGCGTAGCTGCAGCGCCTGCGGCTCGCGGGCGAGCTGTTCGGCCGCCCCGCGCAGGTTCTCGGCGGCCTGCATCTCGCCTTCGGCGTTGATCACCTTGGCTCGGCGTGCCCGTTCGGCCTCGGCCTGACGCGCGATCGCCCGCGTCATGCTTTCGTCCAGATCGACCTGCTTGATCTCAACGTTGGCAACCTTCAGCCCCCAGGCGTCGGTGTGCCGATCGAGAATCTGCTGAATATCGGCGTTGAGTTTCTCACGCTCGGCGAGCATGTCGTCGAGCTCGTGTTTGCCGAGTGTGCTGCGCAGCGTGGTCTGGGCGAGCTGACTGACCGCGTCATAGAAGTGCTCGACCTCGATGATGGCCTTGTCGGCATCGATGACGCGAAAATAGACCACCGCGTTCACACGAACCGAGACGTTGTCGCGCGAGATGACATCCTGGGGTGGCACGTCCAGCACCACGGTACGCATGTCCACCTTGATCATCTTCTGGATGAACGGGATGACGAGAAACAAGCCGGGGCCCTTGACCCCGGTCATGCGACCGAGCGTGAACATCACCCCACGTTCGTACTCCGGCAGTATCTTGATCGAGCTGAACACGAACACCGCAAGCAGCACGATCAATGCGAAACCGAAATTGAGGATCATGAGAATCTCCTGACATAGGGAACGTGGGGGCGCGGTGAGCCGTTAATGTCGATACGCCGTGCCGGGCTGCCGGTCGGCCGGGCGCACGGTGACCTGCAGCCCGTCGACCGCGACGACGATGAGCTTGTCCTCGCGACGGACCGGACGGTCGCAGTCAGCCAGCCAGGATTCGCCCTGAAGCAAGACCCGGCCTTCGCCGTCGAAATCCTCGAGGGCGACGCATCGTTGGCCGACTAGGCCTTCGCGGCCGGTCCATACGCGCTGCCGACGCGAGCGCAGGAACATATACAGGATACCCACCAGCAACAGGGCCGCAGCCACGGCAATGCCGCCGATCAGCCCGAGCGGAATATCGAAACCGGGAATACTGCTGTCCATGAGCATGACCGAACCGAAGACGAAGGCGGCCACTCCGCCCAGTCCGAGGATACCGAAGCTCGGCGCAAACAGCTCGGCGATCATCAGTGCGATGCCTAGTATGAGCAGCCCCAGGCCGGCCATGTTGACCGGCAGCAGCTGAAATGCGAACAGTGCGGTCAGCAGACTGATTCCGCCGATCACGCCCGGCACGGTCGCGCCCGGGTTGAGTCCTTCGAGGATGAGTCCGTAGATCCCGACCATGAACAATAGATAGGCGACGGTCGGGTGGGTGATCACCTGCAGCAGTCGCGTACGCCAATCGGGGAGGCGGGGCGTGATCCGGGCCGCGCCGAGATCCAGCGTATGGACACCGCTGACGGTTTCGATCCGCTGGCCGTTCAGTCGCTGCAACAGGGCGGCGGGATCGGCCACGATGGCATCGATGACGCCCGCCTCCAGCGCTTGGCGCGCGCCTAGGCTGACCCCTTCACGCACGGCCCGTTCTGCCCAGTCGACGTTGCGCCCCCGCTGCTCGGCCAGCCCGCGGATATAGGCCACCGAATCGTTGATCACCTTGCGACGCATCGATGTGGCGTTGTCGGGCGCATCGTCAGCCGATTCGGAGGACGTTTTTCCCGCCGGGCGGTCGCCGGCCAAGCTCACCGGCGTCGCCGCGCCGAGGTTCGTCGTCGGCGCCATGGCTGCGAAATGGGTCGCATACAGGATATAGGTTCCGGCGCTGGCCGCGCGAGCGCCGGCCGGCCCGACGAAACCGGCGACCGGCACCGGTGACGCAAGCACGGCCTGGACGATATCGCGCATGGCACCGTCCAGGCCGCCGGGCGTGTCCAATCGCAGAATCACGAGCGGCGCGTTATCCGAGGCGGCCTGATCGAGTGCCCTCACCACGTAATCGCTCGTTGCCGGGCCGATGGGGCCGGTGATCTCGATCTGCGGCACGGTCGTCGGCGTCCGGGCCAAGCCCGTGCCGACGATCAGTAGCGCGATGGCCAGCCAGAACCGACCGAGCCGGGCCCGTATCGTCGGACAGACGTTCATGGCCACGCGTCAGTCTAGATGATCGTAGAGCGCGACCAGTTGCTGGGTGACCTTATGGTTGGGCGCGTAGTGAATCAGCGGGATCGAGGCATCATGCGATTCGCGCACCTTCACCGAGGCGGTGATCTGGGTTTCGATCATCGGATGGCCTTCCTCTCGCAGCTCGGCGATCATGCGCGCCGGCAGCCGGGCGCGCGGCTGGAACTGGTTGACCACGATGCCGTCGATGACCAGTTCCGGATTATGGTCGTCCTGGATTTCGTGGATATTGTCGAACAGTGAATACAGCGCCTGACGGGCGAAATCGTCGCAGTCGAACGGCACCAGACAGCGATCGGCCGCGATCAGCGCGGATTGCGAGTAGAAATTCAGCGCGGGCGGCGTATCGATGAACACCGCATCGTAGCCATCCAGCCGCTCGAGCTCCTGTTTGAGCTTGTAGATCTTATGCTTGGCTTCAAGCTTGACCCGCAGCGACTCCAGGTCGGGGTGGGCAGCCATGACCGACAGATTGTCGAACGGCGTGGGCGTGAGGAAGTCGGCGAAGCGGCCGGCACGACGTCCCCGTGTCAACGTGGCCTCGAAGAAATCCGCGCTGCCGGCCTCGGCCTGCCGATCGCCCGATGACAACAGGTACTGGCTTGCGTTGCACTGGGCATCGAGGTCGATGACGAGCGTGCGCCGGCCGCGTGCGGCGCTGATGGCAGCGAGATTGCATAGCAGCGTGGTCTTGCCCACCCCGCCTTTCTGATTGAATACCACCCGACGCATCATGCTTGGCTACTCCGCGGTTGCGAGGATCGGTTTCCGAAGGACCGGTCGATGGGCGCCGGCCGCGCGGGCCGACACTCTGCTCGTTCATTGGACCACAAACCGACCGGGTTTCGCCTGGAAGCCGGCCCGATGACCACACTTCTACGTGTGACAACTCGATAGCCATGGCGACCGGTCGGGCACCGGAAGAAACGCGATCTTTTCGAAATGACTCAGCCTAACCGCGGCACTTTGGCTCGTCGAGCGCGAATCAGCGGCCGGTCAGGCTCGGGCCTTGATGCGCCGGCTGATCTGCGGCAGCGCGTGGCTGGCCGACTCGGCCAGATGAACAGCCACCGATCCGGAGATCGGCGTCGTCTCGATATTGATTTCGATCACCGAAGCGGGCCCGCGCAGCGCGTGTTCGACCAGGGCCGCGGCTGGATAGACGCGGTTGGACGTACCGATGACCAGAACACAGTCGGCCTCACGGATATATGCCTCGGCAGTGGTCAGGGCGTCGACGGGCAGCGTCTCGCCGAACCAGACGACGGCCGGGCGAGTCAGTGCGTTGCACTGCGCGCAGCTTGGCAGTGCAAGGTCATCGCCCGGATGATCGATGATCGCAGTCGACGATTCGTGTCCGCAGGCGGTACAGCGTTCCCGCCAGATGTTGCCGTGCAGCTCGGCGACGTCCGGACTCCCCGCGGCGGTATGCAAACCGTCGACGTTCTGTGTGACGACCTCGAGCGGGACCTGCGTGCCCAGCTCGGCCAGTGCCCGATGGCCGGCGTTGACTCCGCCCCGCGCGATCAGGCTCCGTCGCCAGCGATACCAGGCCCAGACGCGTTCCGGAGCGGCCGCGAACGCCTCGGGCGTGGCCAGAGCCTCGGGTGAGAACCGGGCCCACAACCCGGTCTGAGCCTCGCGGAACGTCGGGATGCCGGATTCGGCGGATATGCCGGCACCGGTCAGCGCCACGACGCGCCGGGCGTCTGCAATCAGGCGGGCGGCGGCTTTGAGAGCATCGGACATGGGTGTGGCTGCATTCGGACAGAGCGATCGGGCAACGTAGCGGCCCGAGCGATCGCGTTGGCCGGTCGATCAGCGCGAGCGGGGGCCCTTGAGCGCACGTCGGCGCGGTTTCCACTGCACGTGATACAGATCGTGGCGCCGGTCGAGCATGTTCTGTACCGAGCCGGTGGTGCGTGCCTCGTGAAGCAGATCGGTTCGCACATCGGCGATGGCGACCATTTCCACGTTCGGCGTGGTGTCGGCCGCGATCCCGTCGCGCGCGAAGGCGAAGTCGCAGGGGGTGATGATCGCGCTCTGGCCATAGTGCAGGTCCATGGCATGGATACGCGGCAGGTTGCCCACATTGCCCGACGTGGCTACGTAGATCTGGTTCTCGACCGCTCGGGCATGGGCGGAATAGCGCACGCGCAGATGGCCGTTTCGATCCTCGGTGGAGAACGGCACGAACAGGATATTGATGCCCTGATCGGCCAGATGTCGCGACAGTTCGGGGAACTCGCTGTCGTAGCACACCAGCACACCGATCGGCCCGCAGTCGGTTTCGATGGCGTTGAGCGAATCGCCGCCGACGATGTTCCAGTAGTGGCGCTCGCCGGGGGTTGGGTGGATCTTGGGTTGCAGGTATTCCGAACCGTCGCGCAGATAGATATAGGCGATGTTCTGCAGTTCTTTGCCGACCCAGGTCGGATGTGAACCGGCGATGATGTTGATATTGAAACGCACCGCCAGATCGGCCATCAATTCGCGGAACTCGTCGCAGAAGTCGGCCAGCCGCTGGATCGCGGCGCGATGGCGGAGTTCTTCGTTCTTGATCGACAGCAACTGAACCGTGAACAGCTCGGGGAAGACCACGAAATCGGCCTTGGCGTCGGCGCATTCCTGGACGAAGTAGGTCACGATCTGGGCAAACTCGTCGAACGAGTCGATTGCGCGCTGCCCGTACTGGACCGTGGCGATGCGGACACGGTTCTGGCGCTGCAGGTGCACGTGTGAATCGCCCGCGACTTCCTCGTGCTGGGCGTATTCCGGGTTGCGCCACAACAGATGGGCAGCATAGCCCATCGACGCTTCGTCGGCCGGCAGATAGTTTTCCTGCACGCCCAGCAGCTCGTAGCCCTGGTTCAGCTGAAACGACAGAACCGAATCACGAATCGTCTTGTCGCGGACCGCCTCGACATAAGCCTGGGCGCTGCCGAAGCGTTTGAACCGGCGTTTGAGCCCCGGCAGGCGGCCGGCGAAGACGATGCCCTTCAGGCCGAGCTTGATACAAAGTGCTTCACGTTCGCGATACAGACGCTGGCCGATACGCAGCCCGCGCGCGGCCGGGTCCACGCAGATTTCATAGCCGTAGAGATAGTCACCGTCGGTGTCGTGGGTCGAGCCGTACCCGTTGCCGGTGATCTTGGCCCAGGTATGCGGAGCCATGACCTGCGCTTCGGGCAGACACAGGGTCGCGCAGTAGCCGACCACGGTGTCCTCGTAAACCGCAACGAGCTGACCCGCCGGGAAATTGTTGATCTGGCCGCGTAGCTCGTCGAACGAATAATCGTCGAGATTGGGGTAGGTGTTGCGTACCACCTGGTTGATCGCCGGAATATCGGCAAGCGTGGCGGTACGGACGATCAGACGCGAACGACTCTGGCTGGGCATGGCGATTCCCGCGGGTTGAAAAAAGACCGGCCCGGCGGGGCCGTGACCGGTCGATGGTGGTCAGCCGCCGTCTTTCAAGGCGACGGCCGGCGCTGGCCGACGGCCGGAGCCGCTCAGCCGTTGGCGCGGCCGGCCTTCTTGCGCTCGTGTTCCTTGAGCCAGCGCTTGCGTACACGCACGGTCGCCGGCGTGATCTCGACGAGCTCGTCGTCGTTGATGAACTCCAGCGCCTGTTCCAGCGTCATCCGCAGCGCCGGCGTCAGGACAATGTTCTCGTCCGAGCCCGAGGCACGCACGTTCGTCAGCTGCTTGGCCTTGAGCACATTGACGGTCAGATCGTTGTCGCGGGAGTGAATGCCCACGACCATGCCTTCGTACACCTCGTCGTTGGGCGCGACCATCATGCGTCCGCGCTCCTGGAGGTTGAACAGGCCGAAGCCGACGGCCTTGCCCGTGGCGTTGGAGATCAGCACACCCGAATGACGCTGGCCGATGCCGGTGTTGCCGACCGGGCCATAGTGATCGAACACATGGGTGACGATGCCGGTACCCGAAGTGATGCTCATGAACTCGGTCTGAAAACCGATCAGGCCGCGCGAGGGGATCATGAACTCCAGCCGCGTGCGCCCATTGCCATCCGGCTGCATGTTCTGCAGCTGACCGCGGCGCTGGTTGAGGTTATCGATCACCGGACCCTGATGGTTGTCCTCGATATCGCAGATCAACAGCTCGTAGGGCTCGTGGATCTCGCCATCGACTTCGCGGGTGACCACTTCCGGGCGCGACACGGCCAGCTCGTAGCCTTCGCGGCGCATGGTCTCGAGCAGGACCGACAGGTGCAGCAGACCGCGGCCGGAGACCTTGAATCGATCGGGGTCACTGGTGAACTCGACGCGCATGGCCACATTCGACTTGAGCTCGCGCAACAGACGTTCGCGAATCTGGCGCGAGGTCAGGTAATCACCGTCCTTGCCGGCCATCGGTGACTTGTTGACCTCGAACGTCATGCTCATGGTGGGCTCGTCGACGGTCAGTGCCGGCAGGGCCTCGGGGGCGTCGGGATGACACAGCGTATCGGAGATGTCCAGCCCGTCCATGCCGGTCAAGGCCACGATATCGCCGGCCTGGGCGGCATCGACCTCGACCCGGTTCAGGCCCAGAAAACCGAAGACGCCGGCGATCTTGGCGTTACGCTTGTTGCCTTCGCGGTCGACGATGGTGATCTGGGTGGCCGGCTTGATACGGCCGCGGGCGATACGGCCGATGCCGATCTGGCCGACGAAGGTGTTGTAGTCGAGCGTGGTGATCTGCATCTGGAACGGTCCGTCCAGATTCACGGGCGGCGCGGGCACGCGTTCGACGATGGTCCGGAACAGCGGCTTCATGTCGCCGTCGCGCACATCGTCCTCGAGCCCGGCATAGCCGCCCAGCGCCGAGGTGTAGACGGTCGGGAAATCCAGCTGTTCGTCGGTCGCGCCGAGCGAGTCGAACAGATCGAAGGTCTGGGTCAGCACCCAGTCCGGGCGCGCGCCATCACGGTCGATCTTGTTGATCACCACGATCGGCTTGAGGCCCAGCTCGAATGCCTTTTCGGTCACGAAACGGGTCTGAGGCATGGGGCCGTCGACGGCATCGACGAGCAACAGCACCGAATCGACCATCGACAGCACGCGCTCGACCTCGCCGCCGAAGTCGGCATGGCCGGGCGTATCCACGATATTGATGCGATAGGCCTCGTCGGCGTCCGGATCGCGCCATTCGATTGCGGTGTTCTTGGACGTGATCGTGATCCCGCGCTCTTTTTCCAGATCGTTCGAATCCATGATCCGGTCGGCGACTTCCTCGCGCGCTTCGAAGGTGCCGGACTGTCGGAGCAGGCAGTCGACAAGCGTGGTCTTGCCGTGGTCGACGTGGGCGATAATCGCGATATTGCGAAGATTTTCGATCATTGAGAACCTCTGGCGACCCGCCGAGAAATGAAGGCGGCGAATCGAAATGCGCGCCGGACGGGCGCAAAACCCGCGTATTATCGGGTATTGCGCGCGCCTCGGCTAGCCGGGCAGGCGAAATGCCCGGCGCGTGCCGCCTGGAGGGCCCGTAAGGCCACCCGGGTGCGCCCGGCGCATGCCATACTCGCGCCGATGAGCGTGCGCAGACCGTCTCCGGACAACCCGCTATCGTCTGGTGCCGGACTGGCACGCGGCACGTCCGCTTTTCGTCGGGCGAACATCGCGCTGTTCGCTGCCGGGTTCGCGACTTTTTCATCGCTGTATACCGTCCAGCCACTGATGCCGCTGTTCTCGCACACCTTCAATATCAGTGCGACGGCGAGCAGCCTGTCGCTATCGGTGACCACCGCCATTCTCGCCGTTACGCTGTTCATGGCCGGCCTGATGTCGGAGGCGATCGACCGGCGCCGGATGATGAGCGCATCGTTGCTGGCCTCGGCCGCGCTGTCGGTGATCGCTGCCTTCGCGCCTGGCTGGTATGGCCTGCTCACCGCACGAGCACTCGAAGGGATCGCACTCGGCGGTGTGCCGGCCCTGGCGATGGCCTATCTTTCGGAAGAGATCCGCGCCGGGGACCTCGGTTTTGCGATGGGATTGTATGTGGGCGGCAGTGCCTTCGGCGGCATGTCCGGCCGCGTGCTTGCAGGCGTAATTGCCGATATCGGCGGCTGGCGGGCCGCGATCGGTAGTGTGGGCACGCTCGGTTTCGTGAGTGCGGCGGTGTTCGTCTGGCTGCTGCCGCCGTCGCGTCATTTCGTGGCCCGCCGCGGGCTCGGCCTGCGCGATCATCTGGCCCCGATCGGCCGCCATCTGCGCCATCCGGCGCTACCCTGGCTGTTCGTCTGCGGTTTCGTGCTCATGGGCGGCTTCGTGAGCCTCTACAACTATATCGGTTATCGCCTGGCGGGGCCGCCATTCCGGATGAGCCAGAGCGCGATCGGGTCGATCTTCGTGGTTTACCTGCTGGGCATCGCCGCGTCGGCGATCTTCGGCCGGCTCGCCGATCGCTACGGGCGCGCACCGGCGCTCGTGAGTGCTTTCGCGCTGATGTGCGCCGGGCTTGCCTGCATGTGGCCGAACAGCCTGGTCATGATCGTGCTGGGGCTGGCCCTGGTCACCACCGGTTTCTTCGCCGGCCATTCGGTGGCCAGCGGCTGGGTCGGGCCGCTCGCCGAGACCGGCAAGGGCCAGGCAGCCGGCTTGTATCTGCTGGCCTATTATCTCGGTTCCAGCGTCGTCGGTTCACTGGGCGGCGTGTTCTGGCAGGCCGCCGGCTGGTCCGGCGTCGAGTTGATGGTGGCCGTGGTGCTGGCGATCGGGGTGGTGGCGGTCGTGCGTCTGGCGTATTGGCAGCGCCGTGTCGGTCGCGCGCTTCAGTGAGCGCTGAAGCCGCCGGTGAACGTCTGATAGAGCAGGAACATATTCAGTGAGATCACCACGCCCGCAATGGCCCAGGCAGCTACGGTGGTCGCACGCCGGTTGACCAGCGTACCCATGATCTCGCGGTTGGAACAGAACAGCAGCAGGGGGATCAGCGCGAACGGAATACCGAACGACAGCACCACCTGGCTCATCACCAGCGCGGTCGTGGCGTCCACGCCGGCGCCGATAATCAGCAGCGCCGGCGCCATCGTGATCATGCGACGGGCGAACAGCGGAATCTGGCGGCGGATGAAGCCCTGCATGACCACCTGACCGCTCATCGTACCGACCGACGAACTGGAGAAACCGCTGGCCAGCAGGCCGATGCCGAACAAGGTCGCCGCAACCGGGCCGGCCTGTTCGCCAAGCCGGGCGAATGCGGCCTCGATCGTGGCGACCGGTTCGCCCACGCCGAAGAACAAGCCCGCGGCCATCACGAGCATGGCGGCATTGATCAGGCCGGCCACGCCCATGGCGATGAGAATATCGAAGAATTCAAAGCGGAAGATCCGGTGGCGTTCGGCGGCCGTACGCCCGATCACTCGCCGCTGGGTCAGCGCGGAATGCAGGTAGATCACGTGGGGCATGACCGTTGCGCCGAGGATGCCGGCAGCAAGCATTACGCTCGAGCTGCCCTGGAAGCCCGGAACCAGGCCGCGAGCCAGCGCGCCCGGGTCCGGGCGGGCGACATAAACCTCATAGGCGAACGAGACGACCACGACGCCCACGAGCGTGGTGATCACCGCTTCCAGCGGCCGGAAACCGCGGCGCTGGAGCTCGAGCAGGCCGAACGAGAACACGCCGGTGATCAGTGCGGCCGGAAACAGCGCGATGCCGAACAGCAGATGCAGGCCCAGCGCGCCGCCGATGAACTCGGCCAGGTCGGTGGCGATGGCGATGATTTCGGCCTGAATCCACAGCGCGAACGTCACCGGACGGCTGAATCGTTCCCGACACACCTCCGGCACGTTCTTGCCGGTGGCGATGCCGAGCTTGGCCGACATCGACTGGATGAGAATCGCCATCAGATTGGCCGTGATGACCACCCACAGCAGCAGATAGCCGAAGCTCGACCCGGCCTGGATATTGGTCGCGAAGTTGCCGGGGTCGATATAGGCTACGGCCGCAATGAACGCCGGTCCGAGAAACGGCAGCAATCCCTTGAGACCACGCTGGCGGCCGCTCAGCGCGGCTTCGGCCGCGCGAATCGTGGCCTGCTCGCCCGGCAGCCGGTCCATGGAAGTATCCGCGCCGGTACTCATGGCCGACCCCTGCGCGATCCGACGCCAAACGAATAGAGCAGGTCGTGCATTAGTGGGCCATTACAATAAAACTTAGCATTGGCTTAAAAGTAAGCCGCGCTGTGGTGGCCGTCAATAGCGCCTGAAGTTCACCAACTGCTTCACTGACGACGCTGCGATAGCAAAATCGGTTGTGCTCAGTACAATCGGCTCATGAATCAATCGCGTGAACCCTCGTCGTGCCTGCCGGATGTATTGGCCGGGCCGATTCTGCGCCGCGTGGGCGCGCGTCGGATGGTGCTGTGGCTGGCCACGAGCCGGCCGCTGACGTTGCAGCTGGCGCTGTACCGGGCGGACGACGGCGACCAGCACACGCCCGACGATGTGGTGGATCTGGCCGATCACGCGCGCTCGATCCGGGTGGGCGAACGAGCATGGATCGTGCTGATCGATATCGATTTCGATCGGGCCGGGCTGGCCGATCTGGCCTCCGATCGGGCGATTGGCTACGACCTCAGGTTGGGCCCCGACGGGTATTCGCTCGCCGAGGCCGAGCCGGGTCTGTGCTACGCCGGCGAGCGCCGCCCGCGGTTCGTTCGGCGGCGACGGCTGGATAACGTGCTGCACGGCTCCTGTCGGCGTCCACACCATCCGTCGGCCGACGGCATGGCGCGCGCCGATCGCTGGCTGGGCGAGCGCCGCGGCAACAGCGCCGGCTGGCCGACGGTGATGCTGCTCACCGGGGACCAGATCTATGCCGACGACGTGGCGGGCCCGATGCTGCGGGCCATTCATACGCTGGTGGGCCGGCTGGAACTCTGGCCGGAGCAATTGGCGGGCTCGACGGTCGAGGACAGTGCAGGCTTGTATGCCTGCGAGCGTTGTTATTACCAGCGCGACGAACTGCTGCCCCGAGAAAAATCCAGCCATGCGCTGCGTGAGCGGTTCTTCGGCGGCACCGAAAAGCCGGTATTCACTTCGGCCAGTTCCGGCAACCACCTGATCACCCTCGGCGAAGTGCTGGCGATGTATCTGCTGTGCTGGTCGGATGCCCCGTGGCGGCAGCTTAGCTACACCCCGCCGGACATGACCGCCGAAGAACGTGAGCGCTACGACGAGGAAGCCGGCGTGATCGCCGACTTCGCCGCCGAACTGCCGGCGGTGCGCCGGATCATGGCGAACACCCCCACGGCAATGATCTTCGACGATCACGATATCACCGACGACTGGAACCTCACCGGGCTCTGGATGGACAGCGCCTACGGGCACCCGTTTTCCAAGCGCATCATCGGTAATGCGCTGATCGCCTATCTGCTCTGCCAGGGGTGGGGCAATCGGCCCGAGGCGTTCGAAGGCCGAGTCGATACGGCGCTCAACGACTATGCACGCGCTCCCGGCCCACCGACCCACGACGCCCTGGTCGATACGCTGCTTACATTCCATGACTGGGGGTTCGTACTCGAAACCGATCCGGCGGTGGTGGTGCTGGATACGCGCACCCGCCGCTGGCGCCGGCAGCGGCGCCCGGCACACCCGTCCGGGCTGATGGACTGGGAGGCGCTGTCGGACATGCAGGCCAACTTCATGGGCCGCGACAGCGTGGTCATCGTCTCTGCTGCGCCGATCTTTGGCGTCAAGCTCATCGAGAACGTCCAGCGCGTGTTCACCTGGTTCGGCAAACCGCTGATGGTCGACGCCGAGAACTGGATGGCCCATGCCGGCGCGGCCCATACGCTGCTCAACATCTTCCGTCACCGGGGGACACCACAGAACTTCACGGTGCTGTCCGGAGACGTGCACTATTCGTTCGTCTACGACGTGACGCTGCGCTATGCGCGTCACCGGCAGCGTATCTGGCAGATCGTCAGTTCCGGAATCAAGAATGAATTCCCGCGGACGCTGCTCGACTGGTTCGATCGGCTCAATCGCTGGCTGTATGCGCCATATTCGCCGCTGAACTGGTTCACCAAACGGCGTCGCATGCGGGTCAGCCCGCGACGACCGTCGCCGGCCAGCCACGGCGAGCGCCTGGTCAATGGAGCTGGCATGGGCTTCGTGCGATTCAATTCCGCCGGCCAGCCCACCGAAATCCGCGAACTCGGTGCCGACGATCACGACGTGACGTTTGACGAAACCGACGAGATCGAAACCTGACCGGCGACAGGGAACGCGTTTGCACCGGGGATGTCTTCACACCGGGCGGCCGATGCGATCGCCCGTGTGCATATTTCAACGGAGACAGACATGAGCTCGATCCTCTTTCCCGGCGTCCGCACGGCGATCGTCATGGGGCTCATCGGGGCGGCTGCGCCGGTTCACGCAGCCGATAGCGGGGATTCGGGTCTGGCCGCGCTGGATGCCAACGACGATCATGTAATCAGTCGCCAGGAGGCGGCCAATGGTCAGGTGGCCGCGTTCCGGTCGATCGACGCCGATGGCAACGGCGTGCTCGATCGTGGCGAACTCGCCGCCAGCCGTCCGAGCACGGCCGAGGCCGATGATCGCGCCGTTCGCCGTGCCCGCCAGGCCGCGCTGGACCGATGGTTTGCCAATCTCGATGCCGACGACAGCGGCGATATCTCGCTGGCCGAGTACCAGGCGGCGATGACGCCGTATTTCGACCGCCTGGACGACAACGGCGATGGCGTCATCGACGGCGCCGAACTGCGTGAGGCGTACGGCGAGCCGGACGCCTCGGCCGCGAAGTCGCGCTAGCGGCCCGTCCACGGGCGGCGGTCACCGTCCGTGGACGGGCCGTACATTCAGGCAATACTCGGCGCAGGCGTTTCGCTCGGCCGAAGATTCAGATAGGTCGCCGATCGGCCGTCGAAACGGCGTAGCTCGACCAAGATACCGCGCGCATGGCCCCATCGACGAACCGGTGGATATCCTCGCGGATATCCGGATCGATGAAGCGGGACTGGCTCGCGTCGATGATCAAATCGCCGCCTTCGGGTACGCCGCTCAGATAGCGCCGCAGTTCGTTGCGGTTGAGAAACGACACTTCGGTGTTCAACCGCGGCAGGGCATGTTGCCCGCTCCGGGTGAAGCGCAGCGCCGAACCATAGTTGGCACGTACCAGGAAATAGGTCGCGCAGACCAGCCCGATGAGTACGCCCTGTAACAGATCGGTCGCCAGAATCGCGCCGATCGTCACGATGAATGGCAGGAACCGCTGTCGGCCGAGCCGGTACTGGGCCGCGACCAGTGCCGGCCTGGTCAGCTTGTAGCCGGTGAACAGCAGCACTGCCGCGAGGCTGGCCTATGGTATCCACTCCAGCGCAAAGGCGGCGAACGCGACACTGGCCGTTAGCAGCACGCCACGCAAGAAGCTCGACAGTCGCGTACGACCGCCGGCCTGGACGTTGGCCGAGCTGCGCACGATCACGGCCGTCATCGGCAGGCCGCTGACCATATTGCCGATGCCCTGGGCGCCCAGTTCCCGGTGTGCGGGCATGGTCCGTCCGAGTGGATCCATAGCATCGACGGCCTCCACGCTGAGCAGCGTTTCTAGATTGGAGATCAGGGCGATCGTCGCCGCCACCCGGTAGTTCTCTGGCTGATTCCAGTGACTCCTACCCGGCAGGCGCAAGGCCTGTACGAGAGAGCCCGGGCCGTCCAGGTCCGACAGGGCAATATGCTGTTTGGCGGTCAATGCAAGGCCAGTGTCGGCGCCAGAGGCGAGCGCGCTGACGGCCATACCCAGACCGACGAGGACCAGCGGAGCTGGCACGGCGCGTAACGAAAGCGCTCTCGTAGGCGGCGAGAATCGCCACGCCGATGACGGTCAGCGCGACCGCTAGTGGCGAGATTGCGGCGGCCAGACTGGGCGGATCGAGCAGACTGGCATCGTTGTCTGCGGCATGCCCGAGCGCCAGTGGAATCTGGCTGCCGATCAGCAGCAGGCCGATAGCAGTCAGCATGCCCTTGATGACACCGCTGGGTATGAAGGCGCCGATGCCGCCAAGCCTGAGCAGGCCAAACGCCAGCTGAGCAAGCGCCGGCGATCACGGTCGCGAACAGCGGGCCGCCATAGCCGAACTGGTCGATCGCACCGAGCACGATCACCGTCAGCCCCGCGGCCGGACCGCTCACGCTTGGCTGGGAGCCGCTGGCAACGGATACGGCCGGCCCGCCGACCATGCCGGCAATCAGGCCGAAACAGGGGGCGCGCCGGGGGCGATCGCGATGCCAAGGCATAGAGGAATCGCCACCAAGAACACCACCATGCCGGCGCGCAGATCGCGGCCCAGATAACGCGTATCGAGCAAGGGTTTGGTTGAGAACATCAATAATCTCGCAGCCGGGCCGCAGCGGGCCCATGGTAAGTACGTCAGAAACGTTGATTCAGGCGGCGACGGCCACGGGCGTGCGCACGTCGTCGGCGTGCTCGCAAACGGTTTCGAGCAGGCCGGACACGGTGGTATCGATCAGGCCATGCAGCCGGGGCGGCGACGCGGCCTCGCGAATGACGGATAGCGCTGCGAGCGCCTCTGCCTGGGCCATGACGTTCAGTTGCACCAGACGATCGATACGAGCGGTAAAGGGTTCGATACTTGCCAGTTCCCCGCGATGGGCGTCGTAGAGCGCACGCAGGGGCGTGATATGCGCATCGACAGGCCTCAGCGCGGTCGGCTCGCATGCACAGGCGGCCGCCACGCCGCCACAGCCGGTATGGCCACAGATCACGAGTTGCGGCACGGCGAGCACGGACACTGCGTACTCGAGCACGCTCATGAAGCCGTGTCGTCGCGGGCGGCGAGATTGGCTACATTGCGATGGATGAGCAGATCGGCCGGTGCGGCGTTGCATAGCTGTTCGGGCGGCACGCGGCTATCCGAACAGCCGATCCACAGCGCCTGCGGGGACTGGCGGTGGTTCAGACGGGCAAAGAAATCCGGATCTCGCGCCCGCATTTCGTCCGCCCAGGCCCGGTTTTCCAGAAGCAGCCGGTCACAGAATTGCATGATGATTTGCTTTTGCTGGTCACCAGTGACAACGACTCCTCGTTGTTCGGCGGACCGCCAGGCGGCCTCCCGCAAAAGACCGACGGCCACGAACGACCGTCGGATATCACCATTGCCGACCGATAAAAATCGGCAAGTTCAGCAATTTACACAGCGTCAGCAAAATTCTTCGTGGCTGTGGTGCAGTGAGCGCGAGTATCAGCGGCCGCCATCGGCAGCCCAGGCCTGGGCCAGTGCGTGTGCGCCTTCGGCCAGGCCTGCCATGGCACCGTCTACCGCCCCGGCGAAATTCAGAAACCCGTGGATCATGGTCGGCATACGTCGGGCCCGCGCGGACACGCCTGCCGCTGCGAGTGCGGCGGCGTAGTCTTCGCCTTCGTCGCGCAGGGGGTCGAATCCGCCGGTGATCACCAGCGCTGGGGCCACGCCGGCCAGTGGACCGAAGATCGGCGACACCCGTGGATCGGCATTGTCGAACCCGTCCGGAATATAGTGACCGCGAAACCAATCCATCGAGCTTTTTTCCAGAAGAAAGCCCTCGGCGAAGAGGAGAACCGATTCACGATCGCGGGTGAAATCGACGGCGGGGTAGTACAACAGTTGAAAGCACGGCGCGAGCCTGTCGTCCCGCGTGGCCTGGGCGACCCCGGCCGCAAGGTTGCCACCGGCGCTGTCTCCGCTGACCGCCAAGCGTGCCGGATCGATGGACCATTCAGTGGCCCGTTCGGCGATATCCCGGAACGCGGCGACCGAATCGTCCAGTGCTGTGGGCGCCGGATGCTCGGGGGCCAGGCGATAGTCCACGGAAACCACGACACAGCCGGCGCGCTCGGCCAGTACACGGCAGATTCCGTCGTGTGAATCCAGCGAGCCGAGTACGAACCCGCCACCGTGATAGAACACCAGGCCGGGCGCCGAGTCCCCGCAGCCGCTCGGGCGATAGACACGGGCGGGGATCGTCGTTCCGGCGCCGGCCACCTGGATGTCGGTGGTCGTCACCGGGGAATCGGGCGCGGGCGCGAGTACCCGACACTGGGCATCCATCGTGTGCCGCTCTTCGCCCGGCGTACCGCCGCCCAGCCTGTCCGCACCGCGCAGGCGTTGCAGTTTGAGCAGAAGCTGGGTTTGTATGTCCAGCGTCTGGCCGTCGCGGACCAGCGGCCGACCGGCGAGCACCCGCAGAAGGCCGGCCGGCAGCCGCATCAATCCGCGTGCGAAGCCGCTCTCCACCCGTTGCGAAAACGATTCTCCACCCATGCAAACCCTCGTATTGATCGTCTGAGCATCGGCCGGTCACAACTGACCAGCCTCGTTGTCAGATGAGTCTAGCGGATATATCGAGTGCTTGCCGGGGCTGCGGCCCTGGTCGTTGTCAGTTTCGAAAGCCAGCCTCGAGTTCGTAGAAATCGATAGCCATGCCGGACAACGGCTCACGCAACCGATCGAGTTCAGCTTTCGGGCCGTGGACTTCCATCCGCGTCAGTTCGGCGATCTGCTGGGCCTGTGTGAACAACTCGCCGACATTGTCCAGATGGGCGAGCACGCCGTCCGCGCCGTCATAACCTTCCCGGCAGGTCGCCGTCTGGCCGTCGAAGAGAAAGCCGTAATACAGACAGCCCGGCTCCTTGGCGCTGGCCTCGACGAACCGGCCGACGAGCGCCTTGAACTCGTCCATGCGCTGCTCGGGTACGTTGAAATAAGGGGCGATTGAACAACAGTTGTCGTGGCTCATGTGGGCTCTCGTGGATAGCAGATCGAGCGGCCAGCATAGCCCACCGCAGGACCGGCCTCGCAAGCCGCGAATCACGGCGGGCTATCGATAGCGATCGGTGGCTTCGATCAGAGCCGACCGATTGCTGGCTTCGAATGCCGAATGCCCGGCATCCGGGGTGATGCGCAGGTCCGCTTCCGGCCAGGCGCGATGTAGATCCCAGGCGTTGGCCAGCGGGCAGACGACATCGTAGCGGCCGTGCACGATGGTCGCGGGGATATGCCGGATACGTTCGACCTGACGCAGCAGTTGGTCGTCGTATTCGAAGAACCCGCCGTGAACGAAGTAGTGGCATTCGATCCGGGCAAAGGCCAACGCAAAGCGATCGCCGGCCGTGGTGTCCATATAGCCGCGGTTGGGACGAATGAAACTGGTTGCGCCTTCCCAACTGGCCCAGGCACGCGCGGCGGCCCGCTGGAGCTCTGGGTCGTCGCTGGTCAGCCGGCGGTAATAGGCGCCCATCATGTCGCCACGCTCGACTGCAGGAATGAAATCGCGATAGGCCTCGAAGGCGTCGGGAAAGATTGCGCTGGCGCCTTGCTGGTAGAACCACAGCATTTCTGCTCGACGGAGCATGAAAATGCCGCGTAGCACCAGTTCGGTCACGCGTTCGGGATGGGTCTGTGCATAGGCCAGGGCGAGCGTCGATCCCCAAGAGCCGCCGAAGACCTGCCAGGCTTCGATCTGCAGATCCGCGCGCAGGCGTTCAATGTCTTCGACGAGATCCCAGGTGGTGTTGTCGGTCAGTTCTGCATGCGGGGTGGAACGTCCACAGCCGCGCTGGTCGAACAGCACGATCCGGTAGTGTGCCGGGTCGAAGAAACGGCGACTGGTCGGCCCGGCGCCGCCGCCGGGGCCGCCATGCAAGAACACGACCGGCTTGCCGTGCGGATTGCCGCACTGTTCGTAGTACAGCGTGTGGCGTTCGGATACGGCGAGCATGCCGCTGTCGAAGGGCTCGATCGGCGGGTACAGCGAGCGGTGGTCATCGTTCATGGGCGATCGGCCGGTGCAAAAGCGACAGGCTATCAGCTGCACATACGTCTGCCAGCAGGTTCAGGGCATCAGTCCCCAGGTCAGTGAGGCGGCCAACAGCGAGGCGAGGGTGAGCGCACAAAGTGACAGCCGCCCGCTCCAGACCACGGATACCAGCCGGTTGTCGTAGCCGGTCAGTCGCTGAATGAGCAGGGCGTTTGCGGAATAGGGCGTGCCTGCAATCGTCAGCCCCCAGCCGCAGACCATTGCCACAGCCAGACCCAGCCCGGCATCGGCCGGCCAGAGCTGGCTGGCCAGGCCGCCGATCAGCGTCACGCCGATGATCGGGTTCACCCCCAGCATGCCGCCCCCGAACAACAGCCAGGGAACACTCAAGGCGATCAGGGGCAGCAGCACGCCGGGCAGATCGAAGCCCACCCCGACCCATGTCGAGACGAACCCGCTGACCGCAGAGCCGATGAAAGCCGACCCGCCGATGATGGCCAGTTCGTTGCCGATGTTATCCAGCGCCGGGAACCGCGGACGGCCGGGGGTGGCCAGGATGCCGATGGCCACGATAACAAGACAGCTGGTGGTGACCGCACGCGCATAGGCGATGTCGGTGACCGTGCGCAGCACATAGGTGCCCAGGCAGATCAGGCCGATACACAATGCGAAGAACAGCCAGGCGCGCAATACGCTGAAGCCGTCCAGACGTGTGCGCGGGATATCGGTTGCCGGCTCGGCTTCGCGGAACACCGTGCCGAGCAGTAGATAGGCAGCGGCCAGGGGAAAGGTCAGGCTGATCAGCTGCCAGCCGTGAATACCGGGAACCAGGGTGAGGGTCAGCACGACCGCGATCGACAGCGGCGAACAGAGCGAGGCCGAGCCGAAGCCGCGCAGCACCGCGCGGGCCGCGTTGCGGGTGCCCGGCGAATCACCGTGGGTACGGATCTCGCGTCCGACGAGCGTACCGATGACGCTCACCGAGCCGAAATTCATGGGCACAGCCAGAAACAGGCTGCCGAAGGTAATGCTCAGGTAGCGTGTCAGCGCATGCCCGGCAAACAGATGCTCGGACAGAATCGCCAGATGACGTGAGCGTGAAAGCACCGCGGCAAGCAGCATCACGGTAATCAGCAGCGAGGCCAGGCGCGTGAGTGTCGTGGCGGCCGGCATGAGCGTGGCCGGCTGGAAGACCAGGGTCGCAATGGCGATAACCACTACCAGGCAGATCAGCACCCTCGGAATAGGCTTGAGCGTGCTCCAGGCCAGGCCGATGGCCAGCACCGCGGCGGGCGCACCGATCAATGCGGGTAGCGGCGTGATGCCGATTACGCCCGACAGCACCACGAGATAGGCCAGCGCGCTGCGCGCGCTGGCCTTGCCTGTCGTACCCTGCACGGTGATCGGGCGAGCCGTCTAGCGTGCCGGCAGCAGTTTGGTGCCGGTAACGGCCTGCACGTCGTCGAAGGTGTTGCCTTCGAACAGTTCCACCACGCGAAGGCCCTGGTCGACGACCTCGATCACGGCCAGATCGGTATAGATACGCTTGACCACGCCGGTGCCGGTCAACGGGTAGGTGCACTGGTCCAGAATCTTGGGCTGGCCATCCTTGGTGGTGTGGCGCATCAGCACATAGACCGCCTTGGCGCCGACCGACAGATCCATCGCACCGCCGACGGCCGGCGGATACTTTTCGTTATCGGTCGCCCAGTTGGCCAGGTCGCCGGTGGCCGATACCTGGAAGCCGCCCAGCACCGCGATATCCAGATGGCCGCCGCGCATCATGGCGAACGAGTCGGCCGTATCGAAATAGCAGCCGCCCTTGATCAGGGTGACATACTGCTTGGCGGCGTTGATCAGGTCCGGGTCCTCGGTCCCCGGCGCCGGCGTCGGGCCGACACCGAGAATGCCGTTCTCGCTGTGATAGATCACCTCGCGGCCTTCCGGCACGTAGTTGGCAACCATCACGGGCATGCCGATGCCCAGGTTCACATAGCTGGCATCCGGAATATCCAGTGCCAGTCGTTCGGCCATCTGTGGGGGGGTGAGGCTGTTCACGTAAGGCTCCCTTCCTGGGCGACGACACGGTCGACGAACACGCCGGGCGTGGCCACGCTTTCCGGATCCAGTTCGCCGAGTTCGACGATATGTTCGACTTCGGCGACGGTGACCGTGGCAGCCATGGCCATCACCGGGTTGAAGTTTCGGCCGGCCGAGTTATAAGCCAGGTTTCCCCAGCGGTCGCCCTTGTGGGCCTTGACCAGCGCGAATTCCGCGGCCAGCGGATATTCGAAGACGTAACCGCGCCCGTCGATCTCGCGGGTCTCCTTGCCGTCGGCCATCTTGGTGCCATAGCCGGTCGGTGTGAAGAAGCCGCCCAGACCTGCGCCAGCAGCACGCATGCGTTCGGCGAACGTGCCCTGCGGGATGAGCTCCAGCTCGATGGCATCTTCCTCGAACAGACGTTCGAACCAGATCGAACCCTGCGAGCGCGGGTAACTGCACACCACCTTGGACACCAGGCGATCCCGTAGCAGGGCGGCAATGCCCTGTTCGGCTACGCCGGCATTGTTGGAGATGATGGTCAGATCGTCGGCGCCGTGAACACGCAGCGCCTCGATCAGTTCGAAGGGAATACCCGAACTGCCGAACCCACCGATCATCACTGCGTCGCCGGGTTTGACCCCGGCGATCGCCTCGGCCATGGAGGCCACTCGTTTATCAATCATCGATATTCCTTACGCTCTTGAACACTGTGTCAGGGCGAGACCGGCTGGTCCTCGGCGGCCTGTCGTTCGGCTTTTTCCTCGGCCAGGCGCTGCGAAGCCTTGGAGCCGAGCCGCCCGCCGAGGGCGAAGTCGGCGATATAGATCAGCGCGATGATGGCAAAGCCGATGAGATCGCTGTAGCCCTCGGGATAGATCAACCCGGCGCCGGCGGCCAACACCACGAAGCGCATCGCCATGTTGATCGAGCCGACCCGGTAGAGATAGCCCTCCAGCGCGGCGGCGACCATCCACACGGCGACGACAGCCGTGATCGCCGACGGGACGATATGCCAGATATCGCCCTGCAGGATCAGTGCCGGGTTGGTCACGAACAGGAACGGCAGCACGAACAGCACGCTGCCCAGACGCATGGCGTACAGCCCGGTCCGGGTGGCGTTGGACTTGGCCACGCCCGACGCGGTGATCGCCGCCAATGCCACCGGCGGCGTGATGTAGGACATCATCCCCCAGTAGAGGATGAACAGATGGCTGGCCAGCGGATTGAGCCCGGCCTGGACCAGCGCCGGGGCCAGCAGAATCGACAGGAAGATATAGCAGGCGCTCACTGTCATGCCCATGCCCAGCACGAAGCTGGTCACTGCACCCGCGGCGAGCATCAGCGGGATGCTGCCGTCAGCATAGAGCAGGAGCTCGCGCGAAAACGCACCGGCCACGCCGGTATAGGACAACCCGCCCACGACCAGACCGATGCCGGCCAGAATCGAAACCAGATTGGCCACGCTGCTGGTCAGGTTGAGCAGCAGATATTGCAGCCGGTCCCAGTTGAGCCGGTGGCTCTTCTTGAAGACGGCGATTACCAGCAACACGGCCGTCGCGTAATAGGGCGCATAGGCGTCCAGCCGCATGAAAAGCAGCATGTAGATCAGCATTGCCAGACTGAATAGGTACGGCCAGCCCACCTTGAGCGTGTCCCAGACCTTGGGAATCTCGGATTCCGGCATGCCGATAAGCCCGCGGCGGGCGGCATAGGCATCGACCTGGAACAGCAGGGCCAGATAGAACAGCAGCGCCGGCAAGAACGCCGCAATCATGACCTCGGAGTAGGGAACGCTCAAGAACGAGGCCATGATGAAGGCCACCGCGCCCATGACCGGGGGCATCAGGGTGGCACCGGTCGACGCACAGGCTTCGATCGCCCCTGCGTAATGGGGTGGATAACCCGAGCGTTTCATGGTCGGAATGGTGATCGGGCCGGTGGTCAGGATGTTCGAGATCACGCTGCCCGACAGGCTGCCCAGAATGCCGCTGGACAGGACCGAGACTTTCGCCGGACCACCGCGGCTGCGGCCCATCAGGGCCATGGCGAAATCCATGAAGAAATCGCCGCCGCCGGTCACGGTCAAGGCCGCGCCGAACACCACGAAGCCGATCACCAGATTGGCAACCACCTGCATCGGGATGCCGATGACCGACTCCACACCGAGCACGTGGGCCCGAATGGTCTCACCGAACCCGTACTGGGTGCCCCAGAGAAAGCCGGGCATGTGATCGGCATACAGCGGAAACGTGCCGAACAGCAGCGCGACCATGAGCAGCGGAAAGCCGCCACATCGACGCGTGCCTTCCAGAATCAGTGCGAGCATGACCCCGGAGGCGATGGTGGCTTCGATCGGCGCCGAGAAATCCCAGCCTTCCTGAATGATCTGCAGACCGTGCTGGCCGAGATAGATTGCCGGCACGATGGCAGCGACCGCCAACACCCAGTCATACAGCGGAACGTGCCCCTTGGCGCCGTCCCAGGCCGGGTAATACAGAAAGGTCGCCGCCAGGAATATCCCGATCAGATAGTACAGAAACGAGTTGCCCAACGGCTGAAAGCCGGCCAGGCCCAGAGTGAACGTCTGGTTGATGGTCAGCAGCAGGCCGATGGTGCCCAGTGCCAGTACCGTCCAATAGGACACGCCACGCAGACGGCTGGCGGATTTTTCGGCAGCCAGCGAGATCTCGGTCGCGGATAGGGGTTTCGAAGCCATGATCACGATACTCCGACAGTTTGAAAAAGAGTCGACCGGGCCCGCAGTGGACCCGGCCGACTCACATGCCGCCGATCGCTAGAGCGAGTCGATGGCCTGCTGACGATGCTTGGCCCAGATATCGGCGAAAGCCTCGTCGCTCTTGCCTTCGCCTTCGGCGACGGCGTCTTTCCAGGCAGCCTTGAGTGCGTTCAGACGCGCCAAGCGCTGATCGTTCCAAGCCTGCATTTCATCGGTCCAGATGCCTTTTTCCTTCAGATACTTGATCGCGCCCGGGTGAAAGGGGACGTCAATCGGCGGAGTGCCCGCGCGATCGAGCTTCCAGCGTTTCATCACCGAGGTGCCATCCTTGTACATCGGATAGGCCTGATCGAGTGCCTTGATGAAGTTGTAGACGAAATCGTCATCGGTGTCCGCCTTGACGGTCAGAACCGGATAGCGATACGCCAGTATATCGACCGGATTGTCCTCGCTCAGCCCCGCGCCGATGGTTTCGCGATAAGGCTGGAAGAACGGAGCCACCTTCTTGAGACGGTCCCAGCCGGCCTTATCGTTCGGGTCGACTTCCAGCCAGCGAATGCCACGCGGCGACTCGGCGAGTTCGTAGACCTGACTGGGCGTAGTCGTCGTGCACGATGCGTCCGCCTGATTCTGCGCCAGCGAGCTCATCGCGGCGTTGTAGGTCGGGAACATCACGGGCTCTACGTCGTCGCGGGTCAGGCCGGCGAACGCCAGGAACGCATCGCATTTGACGTTGATCGACGGGTTGCCGGCGACATAAGCGAAACGATGGCCCTTGAGATCCTTGAGCGACTCAATGCCAGCGTCCTTGGCCGTGAATACGCCGAACGACGACGGACGGCCCGCCACGGCGCGCAGGTCCTGCGGCCCCCAGCGGCGCGTGGCGAAATCCGCCGCGCCTTCGGAAGCGAAGAAGGTCTCGGTGGCGAGATAACCCACCTCGGCACGCCCAAGCAGCAAAGGCTGCAGACGGCCGATGGCCGAACCCGACGGCTGGATACGGATACGGGTGCCGTATTTGCGGCCGAAGGCGTCGGCGATCGCCGAGGCTTCTGCATAGCCGGCAGAGCCGACGTCGTAGGACGACCAGGTCATCGAGCGGGGCAGATCCGGCTTGGTCTGGTCGGTGTCGGCCGCATGGGCTGCCGAAAGCGATGACAGCGCGCACGCGGCCACCAGTGCGGAAGCCGTAAGCGGCCGCAGAAAACGTTGCACGATCATGATGGCGTGGAGTCTCCTAAGTTTGGTTTTTCGAGAAGGGGAATTGTAAAAAATTACGACTGTCAGCAGTCGATTGAAAAAGTCCCTATCGAAGGTCCCCGTAATCAGAACGCGTGCAAGCCTAATCCGGCGTCTAACTGGCGTCAACAGGTTTTTCTTTGCGCACAAAACATGTCATATGAATCGCTCCAGCCGCGGCTTTGGGTCGTAAAAATCATGAAAAACACGGGAGTAAATAAACGAAATGATAAGCAGGGCGAATTAAGATTAAATAAATACGAAATCAGCCGGCATGGCTGGTTTCGTATACAGAATACCACCATGCTGAAAGCGCATCCGGCCCCGTTGTCAAAGGCGTTGGCGCCGGTTGAAGCAGCGAAAATTGAAATACAATGGAGTGCCGCTCGAGCCGTGCTCAAAGTGGTACAAACTGCAGCCAAAAAGAGCTGGGGCCGCACGTCGCTGCCATCTGTTTGAAATATGGCGGGGCACGACGCTTTTCGGTGGAACCTTATACCGCTAAGCGAAACGCCATGCCTGACGATTTTCGCTAGGCCGGGCTGCCGTGCGGTCGAGAATTCAATTTTTCGTGCCGCGCTGCAACATGCGGGCCGGGTCGTTGTCCGACTCAGCCTCGTGGGCGCTTATGCGCCATACGGTGTCGCCGACATCGTCGGCCACCAGGACAGCGCCGTCGCGATCCATGGCGACTCCGACGGGGCGGCCGTGGGCGTGGCCATTGGCATCGACGAAGCCGTCCAGAACGACTCGGGGCGGACCGTCCGGATGGCCCTTGGTAAAAGGCACGAACAGTACGCGGTAACCACTGCGGGGCGTTCGGTTCCAGGAGCCATGCTGGCCTACGAACATGCCCGGGCCGAATGAAGCATCCAGCCCCTTGCCTGCGCTATAGGCCAGCCCGAGCGAAGCGGTATGGGCGCCCAGCGCATAATCCGGCACGATCGCCTCGGCGACCCGGGCGGGGTTTGCCGGCTGTACGCGTTCGTCGACGTGGTCGCCGTAGTAGCTGTATGGCCAGCCATAGAATCCACCGTCGACAACTGATGTCATGTAATCCGGCACGAGATCGCCGCCAAGCTCATCGCGTTCGTTGACCACGGTCCACAGTTGCCGACTGCCGTCGGGCTGGGGCACGAACGCCATGCCATTGGGATTGCGCAGGCCGGTGGCGAACAGCCGGTAGGCTCCGGTAACGCGGTCGATCGCCCAGATCGCGGCGCGGCCCTGTTCCACGGCCAGGCCGTTTTCGGCGGCATTACTGTTGGAGCCGACCGTGACATATAGCGTATCGCGGTCGGCGATGACGTTCTTGGTCCAGTGGTGGTTGATCGCTCCGGCCGGCAGCCGGCTCACCAGGGTGGGCGTATCGGTGATCCGCGTCTGCCCGGACTCGTAGGCGTAGACGTCCAGACGGTCGGTATTGGCGACATAGAATCGCTGGTCAACCAGCGCCATGCCGAACGGAGCGTTCAGTCCGGAGAGAAACACGTGACGCTCGTCGGCGACGCCGTCGTCGTCCGTGTCGCGCAGCAGGGTGATGCGATTGGCACTGGCTCCGCCGGCGCCGGCGCGCGCCATGATCTTCTTCCGAACCCAGCCTCGAATGCCCGTGGCGTCTCGGGGGCGCGCCGGCGCATTGGTCTCGGCCACCAGTACATCGCCGTTCGGCAGCACGAAAAGCCAGCGCGGATGGTCCAGATCCGTCGCGAAGGGCGTCACCGACAGCCCGGCGGCAGGCTTGGGCTTTTCGCCGTCGGCCCAGCCTCGTGCCGGCGCGATGTTGACCGTGGGTATCAGCGACGTGCGAGGCTCCGGCAGGATCGGGGTCGGCCCTGTCCCCGCGGCGATGTCCAGCTGAGCCTGGTGGCTGCAGGCGGCCAGCAGCAGCAGGCCGGTCAGCAGGGCTGGGCGACGACAAGACACAACAGCGGGCATGGCGGACGACCGGAGAGGTGACCAGGGCTGGATCATAGCGCAGCCGGACCAGCCGGCGCGCCGCGCCTTGCCTGGACGACGCCTTACTTGGGCTGCATGCGGATAGCGCCGTCGAGCCGGATGGTGCTGCCGTTCAGCATCGGGTTCTCGATGATGTCGCGTGCCATGCGTGCATATTCGTCCGGCTTTCCCAGACGCGACGGAAACGGCACCATCGCGCCGAGCGATTCGCGGACGTCCTCGGGCAGCTCGGCCATCATGGGCGTATCGAACAGCCCCGGGGCGATCGTCATCACGCGAATGCCATGCCGGGCCATCTCTCGGGCAATGGGTAGCGTCATGCCGACGATGCCGCCTTTGGACGCCGAATACGACGCCTGACCGATCTGGCCCTCGAAGGCGGCGACCGACGCGGTATTGATGATCACACCGCGTTCGCCGTTCTTGTCTGCGTCTCCGGCGGCCATCGCCTCGGCTGCCAGACGGATCATGTTGAAGCTGCCGATCAGATTGATCTGGATGACCTTGGCAAAGCGATCCAGGTCGTGCGGGCCGTCGCGCCCCAGCACCTTGCCGGGAATACCGATACCGGCACAGTTGAGCAGCCCGTGCAGGCCGCCCCCGTGTTCACGTGCGGCGGCCACCGCCGCTTGGCCATCTTCGGCGCGGGTGACGTCACAGGGTACGAAGCGGGCCGCGGCCCCCAGCGATTCGGCGGTCTGGCCGCCGGCTTCGGCGTTGACATCGGCGAGTACCACCCGCGCGCCGCCGTCGACCAGCATGCGGGCGCTGGCAGCACCGAGGCCTGAGCCCCCGCCGGTGATCAGGAAACAGCTGTCGTTGAGTTGCATGGATTCTCCCGTTTTTGTCGATGAATCATAACGAGCCGAAATCGGCTCAAGCCGGTACGCCGTCCCATCCGTAGACGGACAGATCGACGCGTTGGCCGCTAAACCGCACGCCTTCCTCGATCAGACGTCGGCGCTGGGTCAACGCCGAAGTACTTTCGCAAGGCAGCGATATCTGGCCGCGCGCATTGATCACGCGGTGCCAGGGCAGACCAGGCGGGCAGCGATGCAGCGCGTAGCCGACCAGACGCGCCTGACCCGCCAGGCCGGCCAGGCGCGCAATCTGGCCGTACGTGGTCACGCGCCCGTACGGAATCGCGGCGACGATCTCGAAGATGGCCTGGTGGCTGGAAGGCTCGGACATCGGAAGTGGCCGGCGGGTAGCCGGCCGTCGTGCTTAAAAGACGGATGGCCCAGCTTTACATTGTCGGACGGCACTGGCAAAAGATTCGTCTGTCTCGTTCTCGTTGGAGTGTGCTGATGTCCGAAGCCTATATCGTGTCTGCCCTGCGTACCGCGGGAGGCCGGCGCAACGGGTTGCTGTCGGGTTGGCATGCGGTGGACCTGGGCGCAGCGCTGATCGACGGACTGGTCGCCCAGACCGGCGTCGATCCGGCAGCCGTGGACGACGTCATTCTCGGTTGTGTCGGCCAGGTCGGGGAACAGGCGGCGAATGTCGCCCGCAATGCAGTGTTGGGCTCGTCGCTGCCCGAATCGGTACCTGGCACGAGTGTCGACCGGCAGTGCGGCTCGTCCCAGCAATGTCTGCACTTCGCCGCGCAGGCGGTGATGTCGAACACCCACGATATCGTCATTGCCGGCGGCGTGGAGAGCATGAGCCGCGTGCCGATGGGCAGCCCGGTGACGCTGGCCAGCCAGGCGAAGCTGGGCACTTACATGAGCCCGAACATCGGCCGCCGCTACCCGGACGTGGCGATGTTCAGCCAGTTTCAGGGCGCCGAAATGGTCGCCGAGAAGTACGATCTGACACGTGATGCGCTCGATGCCTTTGCGCTGGAGAGCCACCGACGTGCCCAGCGTGCGACCGAAGACGGCGCCTTCGCCGCCGAGATTCTGCCGGTCGAGGCAAGAGACGCCGATGCCAATGTCGGCGGCATGCATACGGTCGACGAAGGCATACGGGCCGACGCGACGTTGTCTTCGATCGCCAGCGTTAAACTGCTGGCAGAGGGCGGACGCATCAGTGCCGCAACGGCGAGCCAGATTTGCGACGGGGCCAGTGGCGTGATGGTGGTCAACGAGCGCGGGCTCAAGCTATTGGGCGTGGAGCCGCTGGCACGCATTCATCACATGAGCGTATTGGGGCACGACCCGGTGGTCATGCTCGAGGCGCCGCTGCCGGCCACCGTCAACGCGCTCGACAAGACGGGCCTGGGCATTGACGACATCGATCTGTTCGAGGTCAACGAGGCCTTCGCATCGATCCCGCTGGCATGGCTGGCGGCCACCGGGGCGGATCCGGCCCGCATGAATATCCATGGCGGGGCGATCGCGCTCGGCCATCCGCTGGGTGCTTCGGGAACCAAGCTCATGGCCACGCTCGTGCACGGCCTGCATCGTCACGGCGGCCGTTACGGGCTGCAGACCATGTGCGAAGGCGGCGGCATGGCAAACGTGACGATCATCGAACGGCTGTAGCCGCGGGCGACGACGGCCGCTCGAGCCGAGATCCAATCCCGGGGTTGTGTTCCGACGCCCGGCAGGCCATCGCCGGGCCCGGGGCGCAGGGAAAGTCGCAAGTTGGCCCGGTGCCGTCTGTCTGCGTTTTTTCAGCGCGTGCTGGTAGTCTGGCAGCCCAGACTCTCCAGCCAAGAACCGGCATGAAACAGCTGATGTTGCCCTGTGGTGAGTGCGTACCGGCGCTGGGCCAGGGCACGTGGTATCTCGGCGACGATCCGGACGTGCGCGAGCAGGAGATCGCCGCGCTCCAGGCCGGCATCGATCACGGCATGTCGCTGATCGACACCGCAGAGATGTATGGCAACGGCCGTGCCGAACGACTGGTCGGCCGGGCCATCGCCAACCGACGCGACGAGGTATTCCTGGTGAGCAAGGTCCTGCCGTCGAACGCCGGCCGCGAGGCGGCCCGCGCAGCCTGTGAAGCCAGTCTCGCTCGCCTGGGCACCGATCACCTGGATTTGTATCTGCTGCACTGGCAGGGCGGTGTGCCTTACGCACAGACGATCGAAGCCTTCGAACGACTCCAGGCCGAGGGCAAGATCCGCCACTTCGGGATCAGCAATCTGGATCTGGCGGCCACGCGCGCGTTCGTCGATACGCCCGGCGGGGAGGCGATCCAGGTCAATCAGCTGCTCTACAACCTGGCGCAGCGCGGTATCGAATGGGAGCTGCTGCCGTGGCTTGACGAACGGGGGCTGGCGACCATGGCCTACTCGCCGTTCGACGGGGGCGATCTGATACGCGATCCGGCGTTGAACGCGTTTGCGCGTGCCCGCGACATGACTCCCGGCCAGGCGGCACTGGCGTGGTTGTTGTCCCGTGACCGTGTACTGCCGATTCCGAAATCGGCAAGCCGCGAACGCGTGATCGAGAATGCCCGCGCGCTCGAGATCGAACTGTCTGCCGAGGATCTGGCCGAACTGGATCGCCTATACGCACCGCCAGCCGGCCCGACGTCGCTGCAGATCTACTAGACCCGCTGCGGACCTCGGGCAGACCGTTCATGCCGGAACTCAAGGGCATCGTCGAAACCGTGCTGTACACGTGCGACATGGCCGCGGCGCGGCGATTTTTCGAACAGGTGCTGGGACTGCGCGCGCATACCGCCGATCATCGTTTCACTGCCTATCCGGTGGGTTCGAGCATGCTGCTGATCTTCGCGCGGGGCGAAACCGGTGACACGGTCGTGCTGCCCCGGAACATGGGCACGATTCCGCCTCACGATGGCAGCGGCCGACAGCATGTCGCGCTGGCCGTGGCGGATGACGATCTGCACGCCTGGCAGGCGCAGCTCAAAGCGCACGGCGTGGCCGTCGAAGGGCATACCCGTTGGCCCAAAGGGGCAACGAGCCTTTATTTCCGGGATCCGGACGGTCATCTGCTGGAGCTCGTCAGTCCCGGTATCTGGCCGAATTACTAGGTCCGGCCGGAGGGCGGGCCTGCCGGTGTTTCTGCACTGGGCTCGAGTCCGCCACGAAAGCTCAGGCGACCGATGCCGGGCAGCTTGATGGCCAGCGCGAATGGGTCGATGCCCCAGACCAGGCCGAACAGGTTGAGCTCGAGGCCTTCTTCGCGGGCAAGGGTCACGCCGAGTACGCCGTAGAGTGACAACTGATAGCCGCTACCGCTAGGTACGCGGGCTACAAGGGCGCGGCCGATGAAGTCCTTTCCGATCGCGGTCGATGGCAAAGCCACGTTCAGCGCCGGCACACGCCGGATCAGCCACGCAGTGAACGTGTTGCTGTTGGGCCCGGGCCAGATGCGATAGTCGCGTGCGAACGGGTAAAGCGGGAGTTCGGTCTCGATATCTTCGATGGCCCGTTCGGCGCGGGCGCCGCGCAGATCGGCCAGCACCACGGGCGTGGCTTCGAACCAGCGGCGATCCGGAACGGCCGATACGGAGCTCAGTGCCGGCCGTGCCCAGCCGGTGACTTCGTGCACGGTATAGCCCGTTGCATCCCGGCGCTTAGTCGCCACCCATGTATGTACTGCAAACAGACCGCGCCAGCTGAATGCGCGCGCTGCATAAATCTGAACGACAGCCTCGGGCGTGGTGGCAGCAGCCGGGGCCAGCCCCGCGCTGCTGCGATCGGCCGCATACCAGGCCGAGCCCAAGCGTACGTCGCTGGTGGTCGCCATGAACGCCGGCCCGGCCAGGGTCAGCAATAACAGCAGCGCGAATCCCATGAACCATTTCATGGCAGGCATGATAATCGCCGCAGCGCCCGGCGTATCCAACCAGGCGGCACGCACGGTACGGCGCGGCCACCAAGGTCAGTGGAAATCACGCGATCGCGTGTCCAACGCACCCAGCAAGCGGCTGTCATCGACCAGATGACGGGCCACGCAGTGGGTGACCGGTCCGGCGCGCTGCATGGTGCCCAGCACGCGCAACAGTCGTGCACTCAGTACAGCGATCCGGTAACGATCCAGCAGTCCGCGATGAACGATCACGTTCACATGCCCGGTTTCATCCTCGAGCGTGATGAACGTTGTGCCCTTGGCGCTGCCGGGCCGCTGGCGCATGGTCACGATACCGGCGACATGTACGGCCTGCCCGTTGGGACGCTCGCCGAAACGGGCGGCATCGAGCACGCCGGTGGCATCCAGACGGCTACGCAGCAGTGCCATCGGGTGTCGCCGCAGTGTCAGGCCGGTGGCGGCGTAATCAGCCACGATATCGGCCGCTTCGCGCGGGGCCGGCAGTTTGGTCGGTGTTTCAGGGGCGGGCAGGTCGGCAAACAGGTCGTCGTGTACGTTGGCCGCGGCAATCTGCCATTGCGCGGCGTGGCGATGGCCGGCCAGCCCTTGCAACGCGTCGGCGCGGGCCAGGGCGTCGCGTGCGCGACGGTCTAGGGCGGCTCGGGTAACCAGGTCGGCGACGCTGTCGAAGCCGCGCCGTTGGCGTGCAGCTACCAGCCGCTGCCCGGCCGCCGGGGCCAGGCCCTTGACCAGACACAGGCCCAGGCGTAGCGCTGGCGGCCGGCGGGCGGATGCAGGCTGGCCGGGGCCATCCTCGAGCGTGCATTCCCAGCTTGAATGACGTACGTCCACGCCCCGCACGATCACATCGTGACGGCGGACATCGGCCACGATCTGGGCGGGTGCATAGAACCCCATCGGCTGACTGTTGAGCAGCGCCGCGGCAAACGCGGCGGGCTCGTGGCATTTCAGGTACGACGAGACATAGACCAGCAACGCGAAACTTACCGCGTGCGACTCGGGGAAACCGTAGCTGCCGAAGCCCTTGATCTGTTCGAAGATACGATCGGCGAATGCCTCGTCGTAGCCGTTGGCGGCCATGCCGGACTTGAGCCGGTCCCGCCACGGCTCCAGGCCGCCCTTCTTTTTCCATGCAGCCATGGAGCGGCGCAGGCCATCGGCCTCGCCGGCGCTGAAATTGGCTGCGACCATTGCGACCTTCATCACCTGTTCCTGGAAGATCGGCACGCCGTGGGTGCGTTGCAGCACTTCGCGCAGCGCCTCGCTGGGATAGTCGATCTCCTCCGGGGTTTTTTCCCGGTTGAGCAGATAAGGATGGACCATGCCGCCCTGGATCGGCCCGGGGCGTACGATTGCAACCTCCACCACCAGATCGAAGAAACGGCGGGGCCTGAGCCGCGGCAGCATCGACATCTGTGCTCGCGACTCGATCTGGAATACGCCCACCGTATCGGCGGCACAGATCATGTCGTAGGTCGGCTGGTCACCGCCGGGCAGGGTAGCCATGGTCCAGTGACGGCCGCGGTAAGCCTTGATCAGGTCGAAACAGCGACGGATACAGGAAAGCATGCCGAGCGCGAGCACGTCGATCTTCATCAGGCCCACGGTTTCCAAGTCGTCCTTATCCCACTGAATGATCGTGCGCTCGGCCATGGCTGCATTCTCGACCGGTACGAGTTCCGACAGAGGTGACTGTGAAAGCACGAAACCGCCGACATGCTGCGACAGATGACGGGGAAAGCCGATCAACGTATCCATCAGCACTAGAATCCGGTGCAGGGTGTCCTCGCCGATATCGATCCCACGCTCGTCGAGCTGGTCTTCGATCGTGCCGTCATCGGCGCGTCGAGAAAGCGCGCCGGCCAGAGTGTCGATCTGATCGACGCTCAGGCCCAGGGCACGGGCGACATCGCGCATCGCGCTGCGCGGGCGGTAATGGATGACTGTGGCTGCGAGTGCGGCCCGGTTGCGACCGTACTTGGCATAGATATGCTGGATGACCTCCTCGCGACGCTCGTGCTCGAAATCGACATCGATATCGGGCGGCTCGTTGCGGTCGTCGGAGATGAAGCGCTCGAACAGCAGCTGGTGTCGCGTGGGATCGACTTCGGTGATGCCCAGACAGAAACAGACCACCGAATTGGCCGCCGATCCGCGGCCCTGGCAAAGAATCCCGCGGCTGCGGGCATGAACGACGATATCGTGCACGGTCAGAAAATAATGCGGATAGCGCTTGCGCTCGATCAGCGCCATCTCCCGGTCGATCTGCTCGCGCAGCGGCTGACCGATACCGCCCGGCCAGCGTGTGCGCACGCCTTGTTCGACCAGCGCGCGCAGATGGCCGGCCGCGCTCAGCCCGGCCGGCACCAGCTCGGCCGGATAGTCGTAGTGGATCTCGCGCAGCGAAAAACCGCAGTCGTCGGCCACGCGCACGGCCGCAGCCAGCGTGGCGGCCGGGTAGAGCCGGGCCAGAGTGGCACGCGGGCGCAGATAGCGTTCGCCGTTGGCGGCCAGCGTCAGCCCGGCCTCGGCCACGGTGGTGCCCTGACGCAGCGCAGTGAACACATCCTGTAGCGCACGCCTTGAGCGGCTGTGCATGTGTACATCGCCAACGGCGACGATCGGCAGGCCGTACTGGGCACGCAGCCGGTCCAGACGTTGCCGGTGTACCGCGTCCTGTGCCTGGCGATGCAGCGCCAGCGCGATTCGTGCCCTGTGCGGGTAGTGCACGGCCAGCCACCCCAGCATGTCGAAAACCGCAGGCGTGGGCGGGGTGTCGAAATCGGGCAGCCAGATGAGCCAGAAGTCATCGAGATCAACGGCTTCCAGATCGGCACGGCCGAGGCGGTAGTCTCCCTTGCCGGCGCGCCGCCGGGCGGTGGTGATCAGCTGGCACAGGCAGGTATAGCCGGCCCGATTGCGTACCAGTACGACCAGCGTGACCCCCTCGTCGAGCACGAAGCGGGCCCCCAGTACCAGCTTGATGGTGCAGGCCTCGGCGGTGACCAGGGCCCGCACCGCGCCCGCAAGACTGGCCTCGTCGGCGATCGCGATCGCCCGGTAGCCGAGTTCGGCGGCGCGTGCGACCAGTTCTTCCGGCGTGGAAGCACCGCGCTGAAAGGAAAAGGCCGATACACAACACAGCTCGGCATAGGCGATCGGCTCGTTCGCCGGCGTAGCCGTCATCCGAACAGACCGTGCAGATAATACTGGCCCGGCGCGGTGCGTTCGCGCCGATCGAGTTCGCGATAGACCCAGAGCAGCCGCCCCTGTGTATCGCGGGCACGGAAGTAGTCCCGGCGAACGCCCTCCTGCCACCAGCCGGTCTCGATACGTTCGGCATCGGTGACAAACTCCAGCATGTCTCCGGTAACCGGGCGCGGGGTGGCAAACAGCCACAGCGGGCGAGGGGCTGCAATACAGGCGCTTTCAGTCGGTGGGTGATCGCGCATGACGCTGGCCCGCTCGGGCCGGTGATCGGCCTGGCCATGCAGCCAGCCGACCGCGTCGTGGCCCAGCCGGGCCCGTATGCGATCGAGCACGGCCGGCCAATCGTCGTCGCTCGTCGAGGCCGAGGCATCCTGCCAGAGAGCCTCCTGGTGCGCCTCGACGCGCCGCAAGCGGTCGGTGGCCAGCCCCACTTCCAGCACCGGCGCCGACAGTTTCACCCGGGCCATCCGTTCGGCCACCACGCGCTCCAGATGGTCGGCCTGGCGAGAGGGGCGGGCCAGCCGCAGACACAGACGGGTAGGAGGATGACGATCGTGTACGAGCGTCAAGGCCAGCTGCTGTATGGCCGCATCGGCACCGCGCAGAACCGCGGCGAGTTCATTCAAGGCGCGCCGCAGGACGAACTTCAGGCCCTGGGTGGTCTCGACCGCGCCGATGAGCTCATGCCGGGTGCGATAGCGCTCGGGCAGACGATACAGCGCCAGCCCGTGAGGCCGGCGGCCACGAAGACGTTCCAGATAATCGAGCAGGGCCGGGCCATAGCGTCTGGCCAGCGAGGCCGGTGGCAGGGCCAGCAGTTCGCCGGTGAATTGCAGCCCGCTGGCAGTCAGCGAAGCAGCGGTGCGGGGCTCCAGATCCAGACAGCTCAACGGCAGCCCCGCCAGATCGGCTCCGCGTTTGGTATGCGAAGCACGCGCAAAAGCCAGCGCTGCCTGGGGTGAAAGACCGACGCCGGCATGAAAACGATAGGCCCGGGCAGACAAATCCTGACGGACGGCGCCCAGCAGCGCACGCCGGCCGCCGAACAGGCGCAGGCTGGCGCCGATCTCGAACACCAGATGCGTACAGTCGGAAGCCGTCCGGCCCGTGGCGGCATGTACCTGGCTGCTGTAGCCCCAGGCCCAGCCCGCCAGACGCTGCAATGCCGCCTGTTCGGCGGCGATACCCCGCTCGTGAACCAGCGCCGAAGGCAGCCGCAGACGGGCATCGGCCAAAGCCATGCCGCGGGTGATGCCGGCCCGCTCGGCAGTCTCGCCGGCGGCCACCACGATCCGTCGGCCGTCCCGGTGATCGGCGATGAGCGTGGTGTCTCGATCGTACGCCCGATCGGCCGGGGTCCGGCTATCGAGCGCCCAATGGGGGAAACGCAGCGCGAGCCACATGACGGGCACCGTTGGTAGCGGGTGGCACAGGCCGGCCATGTTCGGCAGCCGGCAGGTCGTTGTGGGCCCGGGGCCGGGTCAGGCTGGCCAGATCGGCTTCGGTATCGGGTCGCTGCCAGCTGGCGTGGTCGCCAGCGCACAGGCCATTGAGGCGGGCCCCGGCCGGGCCGCGGCATTTGATGATCTCCAACCGCTGGCCGGCACGGCGGCCGCTGATCGCCAGGCGAAGCGCGGCCGGAGAGCGCTGGGTCGCACAGCGCAACGGGCGATAGACGAACACCGGGCTGGTTGCGTTTTCAGCCGCCAGCTGGAGCCGCCGGATGGCTCGATAGTCGAGCGTGTCGCTCCAGAGCACGAAAGCACAGAACGCCTGCGTCTGGGCCATCTGTTCGATACACCAGACACGTTCGGCATCGTCCCGACAGTGGATGACCGGTGCGCGTGCACAGTCGATACCAGATGTGGCCAGGGCCGGCGCATTGAGTGAATGGGTCGGCGAGACGAGCGCGATACGACGACCCGACTGGCAGGCCAGGCGCTCGGCAAGCGTGCCCAGCAGCAGAGTCAATTCGCCGATGCCGGCATCGCGATAGAGCAATTCGGTGACCGCGCTCAACGGATAGCCGCCGCCGGGCAGCAGGCGGTCCAGACGTGGCCAGCCGGTGCTCAGTGTGGTCATTTCGGCCTGACGACTGGCTCGGTGAATACCGAAACGCTGCCAGTAGGCTTCCAGCTCGGCTCGGCCGGGCCTGGATGTATTCGAAGCGGAAGAAAAAGATGCAATGTCCATAACTGTATTTATATACAGTTAATCGGCCAGTGCCTACCCCTATCGTCGTCTCAAAGCGCCCAGGGCCTGACATGCGGTTGACCGGGGACGAGTTTGTGGCGGTATCGGCCGTGTATGACCGTTGGCCGTGCGCTGTATTAACCCGTTATCGGTCGTCGGTTCGCGGTTCAGGTTGGCGCCGGTCGTCCCGTGGTGTTGGGCGAGCGTAGGCCATATGCCGGCGCGTAGGGCCCTAGTGCATCAGACGGGCTTCGAAACGTGCCAGCGGCTGGCCATCGGCATCTTCTAGGGTCAGTCGATCCTGCTGGATATGTGCACGGGCGGTATGTTCGAGCGCGTCGAGCAGGTCCTGTTCGGTGTCGGCGCTATCGGCACAGAACATGCGCGTGGTGGTGATCGGGCCGAAGGTCAGGCTGTGGCCACGGCTGGTGTAACTGCCGGCCATGCGGTTGCAGCCGGTATGCCCGCGCAGGCGGTGGCCCTCGGCATCCAGCACGATATTCGGTTCCCGCTGGCCGTCGCGGACCGTGACCGTTTGATCGTTCACCGACATCAGTTTCCAGTAGGTATTGACCAGCGGCATGTCGCCCGGCCGGTCCGGGGCGGGTGCGCTCTGGCAACCGCCCAGCAGCAGCATGGTCATGAGCGTGATCAGCAGATAGCCAGCAGTCGAATGTCGCATGAACCGTTACCGATAGAGGAAAAGCAACAGCCTAGAGGCTGGCCATGTTTCGTGCCAGTCGGTGCCGAAGTCCGACCCGGGGCAGGGGTTGCTGGCGATCGCGCCCGACACGGCGGGCGAATGTCTGCCGGCTGTGCTGCACGCATGGGGTTGCCCGCTTCGACAGGCCGAGTGCGACGTGCGACTGGCCTGCCGTCAGGCCTGAATCGATAAACGATTTGTCCGACGCACAGCATGAGACGCGTGCGGCACCCCAGCTTTCGCAGGGCCATGCAGGCCCGCGATCATCGGGCCGGGGTCCGGCCAGGTATCGGAGTGGCGTAGAATCCCGCTCCGCTTTATCGTCGGAAACCGTTGTTCGTGTCTGCCCGTTCTACCGACCTGAATCCGCTGCGCCGCCAGCTGTTCGCCCAGACCTGGCCGATGGCGCTCGGCGTGATGTCGTTGCTGGGTTTTCAGCTCGTCGATTCGGCGTTTGTGGCGCGCTTGGGCACCGTGGCCCTGGCCGCGCAGTCGTTCACCTTTCCGATGACGTTTCTGATCATCGGTGTGCAGGTCGGGCTCGGCATCGCCATTGCCGCGCTCATCTCGCGGGCCATGGGCGCCGGCGAGGCCGAGCGCGCACGGCGTCTGGGCAGCCTCGTGGTTTTCGGCGGCGCGGCCATCATCGGGGTCATCGCGCTCGGTTTGTGGATATTCCACCGACCGCTGTTTGCGGCGTTGGGCGCCGAGGGGAGAACGCTGTCGCTGATCGACAGTTACTGGCCGGTGCAACTGCTGGCCAATTGGCTGTCTGCGCTGCTGTATTTCGGTTACACGCTGTTTCGGGCCCACAACAACACCCGTCTGCCCGGCACGCTGATGGTGCTGACCAGTCTTTGCAATCTGGTGCTCGACCCGGTACTGATCTTCGGTATCGGGCCCTGGGCGGGGCTTGGCTTGCCCGGCGCGGCGTGGGCCACGGTGGCGGCATTCGTGATCGGCCTGGGTGTGCTGGTCTGGCGGTTGTCCTATCACCACTGGCTGAGCATGCACGGTCTGGTAGCTGAGGCACGACGCTCGACCGGCGCGTTTGCGCTCATTGCCGGGCCGGCGATGCTCAGCCAGCTCATGCCGCCCTTGTCGGCGATGATTGCCACCGGTCTGATCGCCACGCTGGGTGAACCGGCGGTGGCGGCCTGGGGATTGGCGAGCCGCCTGGAGACCGTATCGCTGATGATCGTCCTGGGGCTGACCATGTCGCTGCCGCCGTGGCTGGGCCATTGTTACGGTGCCGGCAACTGGCCGCGAGTACACAACCTCATGTATATCGCCAGCCAAGCGGTCCTCGTCTGGCAGCTGAGCCTCGGCATCGTCATGGCGCTGGCCGCGCCCTGGATCGCCGGGCTGCTCACCGACAGTGCCGATGTTTCTGGGTCGCTGACCTGGTTGATCCGGTTCATGCTGCCCAGCTATGCGCTGCTGGGCCTGTGCATGCTCGCGGTCTCGGCGGCCAACGCGCTGGGTTGGCCGGTTCGGGCCATGCTGTTGTCTTTCGCTCGGCTGTTCCTCTGCTATCTGCCTTGTGTGGCGCTGGGCGTCTGGCTGGGCCGGAGCATGCCGTTCGTCGGGGTCGGTGCCGCGGCCGGCAATCTGCTTGCCGGGGGACTGGCCTGGTGGATATTTTCGCAACGCATGAAGCGTCTGCCCGCAGAGGCGCAGACAAAATCGTCATAGACAGCTCTGATAACCCGATCGACGATTGCTATGAACGTCGTCGAAAATGCGACGAAAAGAAGTCTTTTGAGACTAAAAACCAATCAATTGAAAATTGCTGCACTGCAGCGCTTGAAAGCGCTCCCGGTGAGCCCATCTCTGTTGGCAACCGATTTTCGATTCGTTGATTTGTCTTTCAAAGGAGTTTCGTCATGACCCAGATCTTCACCCGTTACGCGATCGCCCCCTTGGCTATTGGCCTGTTGAGTCTGGGCGGTGTTTGTGCCTCGGCCAGTGCCGCCGATACCGACACCCGCCTCGATAGCGCAACGCCGGTTTCGGCCTCGCAAGCCGCGCTGCTACGCAATGCGCCGGATCAGTCGGATGCCCTGCGTGCCAGTGATCCGTCCCACGAAGACGTGCCGGCCACCCGCAGCCAGATCGAGTTGCTCGATCGCAGCCAGGCCCGCGTATCGGCCATGGATGCCACGGCAAGCATTCGCTGAAGCCGCAGGGCTCGGACGCGCATGCGTCTGGCCGTGCGTTCGAGTGCATGAAAGGCCCGGCCATGCCGGGCCTTTTAGTGTGTGCCGATCGGCAGGCCGCAGCCCGCGCTACGTTTAGAATACCCCTATGGATATCTACTCGGCCTTGAAGGCCAGCGCCCTGTTTCGCGATCTGGATCGTCGTGCGTTGCGTTCGGTCGTGGCCAACGCGGAGTGGATCGAACTGGCCGGCGGCCAATACCTGTTCCGGGTCGGTCAGCCGAGCGATGCGCTGTATCTGGTGGCGAGTGGCCGTGTGCGGGTGGTCGACCCCGGTGCTGCGCGTACGCCGTTGCTGCTCGGTGAAATAGGGGCCGGCGATACCGTCGGCGAGATCACGGTGATTACGGCCGAGCCGCATTCGGCCGACGCCTTCGCGTTGCGGGATACCACGCTCGTGCGTATCTCGCGTGAAGTCTTCGAGGATCTGGTGGTGCGCCACCCCAAGGCGATGCTGCGGGTGACGCGGACCATCGTGGATCGGCTGCGCGCGGTCAAGCCGGTGCCTCAGCGCGAAAGCGTTCGGAGCACGCGTACCTATGCGATCGTGCCCGCCCATCCGGGCGTCGATCTGCAGGCGTTTTCACGGGCATTGTCGGCGGAACTCGGCCAGGCCGGCGCGACGCTGCGCCTGGATTCGGCACGCGTGGGCCAGGCCATGGGCGAGGGGACGGCCCTGGTCGATGCCGGCGCGGGCGACGCCAACCGCCGTCTGACCGGCTGGCTGACCCAGTTGGAAGATCGCTATCGCTACATGGTTTATGAAGGGAGCACCGAACCCGATGCCTGGACTCGACGATGCCTGCGTCAGGCCGATCGGATCCTGCTCGTAGCCCATGACGATCAACGGCCCTTCGTGTCGCGCAATCTCGCCTGGATCGCCGAACAGAAGCTGCGTGCCCCACAGGAAATGATCGTGCTGAGTGGTTCGAAGCGCGGTCATTCCGCCCGTGCCTGGCGCGATGTCGCCGGCGCGGCATTCCATCATCGCATCAATCGTGACCTGCCGGAGCAGGACATGGCCCGGCTGGCGCGCATGGTGTCCGGACGCAGCGTCTGTCTGGTGCTGGGCGGTGGCGGGGCACGCGGGTTCGCGCACCTAGGGCTGATCCGTGCGCTGGCCGAGCATGGCATCCCCGTGGACGCGGTCGGCGGGACCAGTATGGGCGCGATGGTGGCAGCGATGCTCGCGATGGGCCTGGACGCCCAGCAGATGCTGGCCCGTCTGCGGGAGACGTTCGTGACCGGCAAGTTCCTGAACGATTATTCGCTGTCACGGATTTCGCTGATCAGCGCCGAGAAATTCCATCGCCAACTGGTCAACCTGTTCGGCAGCCGGCGTATCGAGGATCTCGATCTGCCGTTTTATTGCCTGAGCACCAATCTCACCAAGGGCGTGCCCGTAGTTCATGACGAAGGCGAGCTCGCGACCTGGGTCGGCGCGAGCATGGCGGTGCCCGGCATCGCGCCGCCGATCGCTCATCGCGGGGATCTGCTCGTCGATGGCGGCCTGCTGAGCGCGATTCCGTTCGATACCATGGCTCGCCTGGGCCGGGGCCAGATCATCGTCTCCGATGTCTCGCGCCAAGCCAATCTGCGTGTGGACATGGCCGAAGACGCCGAAACGACATCGCTGTTGTCGCTGGGCCCGGGAGCGCGTCACCTGAACATGTTCAAGATCCTGTTTCATACCGCCACGCTGACCAGCGAGCGAGAAAGCCGCGATATCGACGCCCGTGCGGATCTGGTGCTGCATATGCCGGTCGGCGGTGTCAGCATGTTCGATTGGGATGAACTCGACGAGATCGTGTTCCGGGCCTACCACCATGCCGACCAGAAACTCGACGAGTGGCTCGCGGCAAGGCCCGATCGCATGACCGAGCGCGTCAGCGCCAATCGCCGTCACCGATGAACGCGCAATGCGCCGCCGCTGCGCCGTTCAGGCGCTCAGCAGACGTGTGATGATGCCTTCGTAGATCGTGCTCAGACGCGCCACGTCGCCAGCGGCGATACGTTCGTCGGCTTGATGAATCGTGTCGTTGAGCGGTCCCAGTTCGACCACCTCGGCTCCGGTCGGGGCAATGAAACGGCCATCGGAGGTGCCACCGGCGGTCGACAATACCGGCTCGGCGCCGGTGACCTGATCGATCGCCGCGCGAGTCGCCTCGATCAGCGGGCCGGTTCGGGTAATGAACGGCATACCGGACAGACGCCAGGTGATCGCCTGCGCTGGAATGCCGTGGGCATGACAACGGGCCTCGACATGAGCCACGATCGATTCCCGGCTCTGTTGTGGGTTGAAGCGCCAGTTCATACGCGCCTCGGCCACTCCAGGGATGACGTTCTCGGCGCCGGTTCCGGCCGTGAGATTGGAGACCTGGAATGAAGTAGGCGGAAAGAATTCGTCGCCGTCGTCCCAGTGATGAGCGGCCAGTTCGGCGAGCAGCGCCAGGCCGCGGTGCAGCGCATTGTCGGCCAACTGTGGATAGGCGACATGGCCTTGGCGGCCCTGAATCCGAAGCCAGGCATTGAGGCTTCCGCGTCGTCCGTTCTTGACGGTATCACCGAGTGTACGGCTGCTCGACGGTTCACCGACCAGGCAGTAGTCGAGTGTGATGCCGCGTTCGGCCAACGCGGCGACCACTGCCTTCGTGCCGTCGACGGCCGGGCCTTCCTCATCGGCGGTAATCAGAAACGCCAGCCGCCCCGGGTGGTCGGGGTGAGCCGCCCGGAAACGCTCGGCGGCGCACACCATGGCGGCCAGGCTGGATTTCATGTCGGCCGCGCCGCGACCGTAGAGCCACCCGTCGTCGATGTCTGCCTGGAACGGCGGATGCGTCCAGGATTCGAGCGGGCCGGGTGGGACCACATCGGTATGCCCGGCAAGACAAAGCAACGGGCCCTGTGTGCCGGCCACGGCCCAGAGATTGTCGACTTCGCCGAAGCGCAGGTGCTCGATCGTGAACCCGGCCGTCGCCAAGCGCTGTGCGATTTCCTGCTGACAGCCGGCGTCCTCGGGCGTCACCGAGGCCCGGCGGATGAGCGCGCGTGCAAGTGCCAGCGCCGGCGACTCCGTGCTGTCCGTGCTCATGGGCTCAGTCGGCGCCGGCGAACACGGCGGCATAGCGATCGGCCGAAAAACCGGCCAGGGTCGTGGTCGACGTTTCCAGGATGGGTCGTTTGATCAGCGTCGGATACTCGCCGAGTACGGCTACCGGTTCGCGCTCGGCGGCCTGGCGCTGCTGGCCATCGAAATCGCGCCAGGTCTTGCTGCGCTTGTTGAGCAGGGCATCAGGCCCCAGCGTTTCGTACCAGGCGCGCAGACGGGCCCGATCGACGCCATCGGCGCGCACATCGACCCATCGGTAGTCGATACCGGCCCGGTCCAGCCATTGGCGCGCCTTGCGGCAGGTATCGCAAGTGTGGATGCCGTACAGCGCAACCATTATTCGACGTTGCGCAGCAGGTCGTTGACGCTGACCTTGGCACGCGTACCTTCGTCGACCTTCTTGACGATGATCGCGGCGTTGATGGCATAGCGGCCGTTGTCGCGCGGCAAGCTGCCCGCGACCACTACCGAGCCGGCCGGTACGTGCCCGTGCACGATCGTGTCGGCCTCGCGATCATAGATCGGCGTGGATGCGCCGATGAACACCCCCATGGAGATCACCGAACCGCGGCCGATGCGCACCCCTTCCACGATCTCCGAGCGGGCACCAATGAAACAGCCGTCCTCGATGATCGTGGGCGCGGCCTGCAGCGGCTCGAGGACGCCGCCCAGCCCGGCGCCGCCGGACAAGTGAACGCCTTCGCCGACCTGGGCACAGGAACCCACGGTCGCCCAAGTGTCGATCATGGTACCCGCCCCGACATAGGCGCCGATATTGACGTAGCTGGGCATGATGACGGCGTTGGGGGCGATATGCGCTCCGCGACGAACCATGGCCGGCGGCACGATACGCGCGCCCTGACGCTTGAAGTCTTCGGCGGTGTAGTCGGCGTACTTGGACGGGACCTTATCGAAATAACGGGTATGGCCGCCTTCGATCGGTGCGTTGTCGTGCAGGCGGAACGAAAGCAGTACCGCTTTCTTGAGCCATTCGTTGACGGTCCAGCCGTCGCCGCTGGGTTCGGCGACACGCGCCTGGCCGGAATCGAGCATGGCCAGAGCACTGTCGACCGCCTCCCGTACGGACGCATCGACTGAGTCGGGCGAGATCCGGTCGCGGTTTTCAAACGCGTCTTCGATGATCTGCTGGGGGTCGGCCATGAGGATATCCTTGTTGTCGACAGCGCAGGGCTGTCTCTGTGCGGTCTGTGAACCGCGCGGATTCTAACGCAGGGGCAGGCGACATTCACCCGGACGGCCGCGGCGAGACCTGTGTCAGCCCATGGTCTGACAGACGCGCGCAAGCCGCGTCACGGCCTCGACGCAGTCGGCGGTGCTGGCGACCAGCGACAGTCGCAGACGACCCTGGCCGGGGTTTATGCCTCCGGCCTCGCGCGCCAGGTAGCGCCCGGGTACCACCCGCAGGTTTTCGTCGCGCAGCGCGGCTACGGCGAGTGTTTCGTCGTCCCGGCCAAGTGCCGGCCAGAGATAGAACGAACCCCGCGGCCGGACCACCTCGGCCAGGGGATCGAGCAGCGGCATCACGGCATCGTACTTGTCCCGATAGCGTGCGCGGTTTTCGCGTACATGCGTCTCGTCGCGCCAGGCGGCGATGCTTGCGGCCTGCACGTGGCCGCCCAGCGTGGCGCCGTGATAAGTGCGATAGCGCAGGAACTGTCGGATGAGCTCGGCATCACCGGCCACGAAACCCGATCGCAGGCCGGGCAGATTCGAACGCTTGGACAGGCTGTGGAAGACCACACAGCGCTCGAAGCCGGTTCGGCCATTGGCGTGGGCGACATCCAGCAGGCCTGGGGGCGGATCGGCCTCGTCGGTATAGATTTCGCTGTAACACTCGTCGGCAGCGATGACGAAATCGTGGCGCTCGGCCAGTTCAAGCACGCGCAGCAGGTAGTCCCGATCGGCCACGGCCCCGGTGGGATTGCCTGGCGAGCATAAATAGAGCAGCTGGACGCGATCCCATCGTGCGGGCGAAAGCGCGTCCAGATCGGCAAGGAAGTCGGTCTCGGGCAGGCACGGCAGATAGAGCGGCTGAGCGCCGGCCAGCAACGTCGCCCCCTCGTAGATCTGATAGCCAGGATTGGGCATCGCGACCGCCGCGTGCTCCGGGCGCGGGTCGACAATCGTCTGAGCAAACGAGAACAGTGCTTCCCGAGTGCCGGCCGCAGGCAGTATATGTCTTTCAGGATCAACGGCCTGGGAAGGCAAGTTAAAGCGAAACGACAACCACTGTGCGATGGCCTGTCTCAGTTCCGCGCCGCCCTTGGTGGGCGGATAGTGCGACATGCCCTGCAGATGATCGGCCAGGGCGGCCACGGCGACCTCGGCCGCCGGATGCTGAGGCTCGCCGATCGCCAGCGATATCGGGCTCTGGCCCGCTGCAGGTTCGATATCGGCGAGCAGGTTCGCGAGCCGTTCGAACGGATAGGGCTGGAGTGCATGCAGACGAGGGTTCATTAACAAAGGCCTTAATCCAATTCGAGGGTCAGCGTACGGCGAAGTTCTTTCATGAAGTCACGATCCGACAACGGCTCGCCCTGCTGGTCGGTGATGAAGAACACGTCTTCGGCGCGTTCGCCGATGGTCGCGATCTTGGCGGTTTCGATGACGATACCGAAACGATGGAATACGTCGCCGATCATCGACAGCAGGCCCGGCCGGTCGGCGGTGACTACCTCCATGACCGTACAGGCTCGCTCGGTAGCCTGGCTGAAGTAGATTTGCGTCGGCACGTTGAAATACTTGCTCCGCCGCGATGCACGGCGGGTGACGTCGATACTTTCGATAGCCGGATCCGCGATCGCTTCCATGAGCGCCGCTTCGACCTCCTGCCGCCGGTATTCGTCGTCGATCGGGCCGCCGTGTTCATCGCAGACGACATAAGTATCCAGGGTGTAATCGTCCCGGGTCGAGTTGATGCGGGCATCGAGAATCGACAGGCCCAGCTGGGCGAGTACGCCCGTAGTCACGCCGAACAGGTAATCCCGATCCCGGGTGTACACGAACAGCGTGGTGCCCTGATCGTGGATATGGGTCAGCGACACCAGTGGTGCATCGTTATCGTGTGTCACGATCGCGCGGGTCTGGCGGGCAATCTCCTCGGGGCTGTGGCGCAGGAAATAGTCGGGTTCGAATCGTTCCCATACGGCCTTGAACCGCGGCGTATTGACCTTGCTGCGGGTCAGCAGCGCCGCAGCCGCACTGCGGGTTTCGGCGATCAGTTCCTCTTCGTCGAGCGGATCGTCAAGGCCGCGCTCAAGCGCGCGCCGGGTGCTGGTATACAAGTCGATCAGCAGACTTTCTTTCCACGAGTTCCACAGATTCGGGTTGGTAGCACGAATATCGCAGACGGTGAGCAGGAACAGCCGGTCCAGGCGTTCGCGGGTGCCGACCTCGCGCGCGAACTCGTTGACCACGAGCACGTCGTTGATATCGCGTCGCTGGGCGGTCATCGACATCAGCAGATGCTGGCGCACCAGCCAGCACACCAGTTCAGTGTCCTCTGAGGAGATACCGTGGTTCTCGCAGAACGCCCGTGCATCGACCGCGCCCAGCTCGGAATGGTCTCCGCCACGGCCCTTGGCGATGTCGTGCATCAACCCCGCAATGAGCAGGATCTGGGGCTTGTTGAGCGATTGCATGAGTTCGCTGGCGAACGGCAGCTCATGATCGAACCGCGACAGGGCGAGTCGGCGCAGATTGCGAATCACGAACAGCGTGTGTTCGTCGACGGTCAGGGTGTGGAACAGGTCGTACTGCATGCGACCGATGATCTTGCCGAAATTCGGCAGATAACGGCCGAGCACGCCATAACGATTCATACGACGCAGGGCCCGGGTCACACCGCTGCGCTGACGCAGAATTTCGGTGAAAAGGCGGCGGCAATGCAGTGAATTTCTGAAGGTTTCATCAATACGATGGCGCTCGGCACGCATGAGCCGCAGGGTGTGGGCACGGATACCGGTCAGCCGCGGCCGGGTCTGCATGAGATAGAAGATCTCGAGCAGCGCGCTCGGTGTCTTGGCAAAGACATCGTCGGACGTGACTTCGATGAACCCGTGGCGGGACTGGAACCGGTCGTTGATCGGTTTCGCGCGTTCGCTTTCGCCCTGATGCAGGATCGCCTCGGAGAATAGTTGCAGCAAAATATCATTAAGCGCAGTCAATGCCTTGATATTTCGGTAATAACGCTGCATGAGCTGCTCGACGGCGAGACTGTTTTCCTTATCCTCGTAACCCAGCATCTGGGCGATCTGGATCTGATGGTCGAACAGCAGGCGATCCTCGGCTCGATCAGTCAGCGTATGCAGCGCGAACCGCACGCGCCAGAGAAACGCTTGGCCGCGCTTTAGCTCGGTGAACTCGCGAGCGCTGAGAAAACCGTAATCGACCAGACCGTCGAGCGTCTGGGTAGAAAACTGGCGTTTGGCGACCCAGGCGATGGTCTGGATATCGCGCAGGCCGCCGGGCGATTCCTTCGCATTCGGCTCGAGCTTGTAGGCGGTTTCGTCGTAGCGGGCATGACGTGCCGACTGTTCCTCGACCTTGGCCGTGAAGAAATCGGCCGACGACCAGATATGCTCGGCGGAGGTGGCCGCCCGCATGGCGGCGAACAGCGCCGGATCCCCGGCGAGAGTGCGCGACTCCATCAGATTGGTCATGATCGTGATGTCGCCTGCCGCCTGCTCGGCGCACTCGCTCGGGGAACGCACGCTGTGGCCGATCTCCAGGCCGATATCCCACAGATAGGTCAGGAACGCTTCGAGGGCCGGTCCGACCGACTCCAGACAGCCGTCGCGATAGAGGATCAGCAGGTCGATATCGGAATGTGGCAGCAGTTCGCCGCGACCATAGCCGCCGACCGCGACCAGACAGGCGTTGCGTGTATCGACCAGTGCCTGCCAAGCGTTGCTGAGCACGGCATCGACCAGGTCGCTGCGCGCGCCGACCAGTACATCGACATGCGCGCCGCCCCGGAAGGCATCGGCAATGCGTTGCTGGCCCTCGCGCAGCTTGTCGCGCGCCGGCGGAATCGCGGTGGCATCGAGCGCGGCCACCCCGTCCAGAAACTCGGCCCAGTCACTCAGGCCGCGGTATTCGGGCGGGGACGACTCGGCGGGCTGCACTAGCGTTCCGCCAGCTGGCTCGGGGTCAGGATTTCCACGCTGTCATCGGTAACCAGCACGGTATGTTCCCACTGCGCGGATAACGAATGGTCCTTGGTGACGACCGTCCACCCGTCGGGCAACACCTTCACATGGCGCTTGCCGGCATTCACCATGGGCTCGATGGTGAACGTCATTCCGGCTTCCAGCGTCAGGCCTTGTCCGGCCTTGCCGTAATGCAGGACCTGGGGTTCTTCATGAAAACCCAGGCCGATGCCGTGACCGCAGTATTCACGGACAACGGAGCAGCGCCGCGATTCCACGTATTCCTGTATCACCGCGCCGATGTCGCCCAGCGTGGCGCCGGGCCGTACGACCTCGATGCCGGCATACATCGCCGCCTGGGCGATATCTGACAGCCGCTGGGCCTTGATCGACGGTTCGCCGGCGAAGTACATGCGCGACGAGTCTCCGTGGTAGCCGTCCTTGATCAGCGTCACGTCGATATTCAGCGCGTCGCCTTTCTTGAGCTTCTTGTCGCCGGGAATGCCGTGGCACACCACATGGTTGATCGACGTGCAGACGGATTTCGGAAAGCCGTGGTAATTCAGCGGCGCCGGCGTCGTGCCCAGCTCTTCGACCATGAATTCGTGGCAGCGTGTGTTGAGCTCGTCGGTGGTCACCCCGGGCTGGACATAGGGGCCGATCATGTCCAGAACCTGCGCGGCCAATCGGCCGGCCTCGCGCATCTTGTCCTGCTGTTCGGGCGTCTTGATGGTCACGCTCATGGGGCCACGATCCTTGTATACACGTTGAATGAGGCGTCGCGAAGGCACGCGGCGCTAGCCTGATCAGGGCGGCTATGGTATAAACCGCTCGCGTTCGCGGCAACGCGACGCTTGCAACGGTCGGAATTCGACCGCATTCGTTATCGAAAATCCGCACGTGTGTCGACACATGAAACGGGGTGCCTCCGAGACGTTCGAGGAGGTTGTTTCATGGGATGCGCGTAAGCCACAACCCGGAGACAATCCATGAGTCAGATCAGCATGCGCCAGTTGCTGGAGGCGGGGGTCCATTTCGGCCATCGCACGCGTTACTGGAACCCCAAGATGGCCCCTTATATCTTTGGCCATCGCAACAAGATTCATATCATCAACCTCGAAGAGACGCTCCCGCTCTTCAAGGATGCCTACAACTATATCAGCCGCCTGTCGGCCAACGGCGGCAACGTCATGTTCGTCGGCACCAAGCGCGCCGCGCGTGAAGCTGTGGGCAAGCAGGCCCAGCGCTGCGGGATGCCGTTCGTCAACCATCGTTGGCTCGGCGGCATGCTCACCAACTTCAAGACGGTCAAGAACTCGATCCAGCGTCTTCACGATCTGGAGCAGATGATCGAGGACGGCTCGATCCGCAAGCTCAACAAGCGCGAAGGTCTGGATCTGCACCGTGAACGCGACAAGCTCGAGCGCGGCATCGGCGGCATCAAGGAAATGACCAGCCTGCCGGATGCGCTGTTCGTGATCGACGTCGGGTTCGAGAAGATCGCCGTCGACGAGGCTCGCAAGCTGGGCATTCCGGTGATCGCCGTGGTCGACACCAACTGCTCGCCGGACAACATCGACGTGGTCATTCCGGGTAACGACGACGCCATTCGCGCGATCCGTATCTACACCGAAATGGTGGCCGACGCCGTGCTGGCCGGTCGTGGCAGCAAGGGCGACTTCTCTGGCGATGCCGATGTCGTCGAGGTCCAGGAAGAGGGCGCCTCCCACGCACCCGGCAAGCCGGCCGAGGCCCAGGCCGCCAGCGAGGCGACCCAGAACTCCGTCATTCAGGAGTCTCAGGGTGAAGCCGAGCCGGCCGCTACCGCGTCGCTGGGCGACGTGGCTTCGGTGCCCGCCGAACAGCCGGAAGAGTCGGATCCCAAGCAGGCCGACAAGTAATACCGACCGAACGAGGCGGTCGGCATGATGCTGGCCGTCTCCGTCCTACCGAATTTTTGGAGTAATCACTCATGGCGATTAGCGCAGCTCTGGTAAAGGAACTCAGAGAACGCACCGGCGCAGGCATGATGGAATGCAAGAAGGCGCTCGTGGCCACCGATGGCGATATCGACGCCGCGGCCGACAACATGCGTCGCGAAGGGCTGGCCAAGGCCGACAAGAAGGCCGGCCGCGTGGCGGCCGAAGGCCGTATCGCAACCGCGGTATCTTCCGATCAGACCGTGGCGGTGCTGCTGGAAGTCAACTGTGAAACCGACTTCGTGGCCCAGAACGAAGACTTCATCCGCTTTGCCGAGCAGCTGGCCCAGGGCGCGCTCGATGAAAGCCCGGACGATGTCGACGCGCTGGTTGCGCTCGAGATCGACGGCGAATCGGTCGATGCGCGTCGACGTGCACTGGTGGCCAAACTTGGCGAGAACATCAGTATTCGCCGTTTCCGTCGTATCGAGGCCGGCGAAGGCAAGCTGGACGTGTACCTGCACGGCGTGCGGATCGGCAGCGCCGTTGCCCTCAAGGGTGGCGACGAATCGCTGGCTCGCGATCTGGCCATGCATGTGGCCGCTACTGCGCCGGCCCATCTGTCGGCAGACGATGTGCCGCAGGCGACCCGAGATGCTGAAAAGCAGCTGCTCATCGATCAGGCCCAGGATTCGGGCAAGCCGGCCGATATCATCGAGAAGATGGTCGAAGGTCGACTGCGCAAGTACCTGGCCGAGATCACACTGATGGGACAGCCTTTCGTCAAGGATCCGGACGTGACCGTCGAGAAACTGTGCAAGCAGCACGGCGCCACGATCACCGACTACGCTCGTCTGGAAGTCGGCGAGGGGATCGAGAAAAAACAGGAAGACTTCGCCGCAGAGGTAAAGGCGCAAGCCGAAAAAACGGCCTGACCGGCCACCAGCCGACTGCATGGCAGTCGGCTTTTTTTTGTCTGCGTCCGTCGAGCTCGTTTTCACACCCCGGCCGGTCAGGCACCGGCCGGGATTCGAATACGCGCTGTAAAGACGCCGTGTTATCGTTCGCTGGCCAGGAGCCGCCCATGCCGCAGTACGCACCCCTTTGTCGATGACTCAGAACAGCACGCCCACCTTTCGACGCATTCTGCTCAAGCTCAGTGGCGAAGCGCTCATGGGCAACGCCGATTACGGTATTTCGGCGGACGTGGTCGAACGGCTCGCCGCCGAGATCAAGGAACTCATCGACGCCGGTGTGGAAGTCGCCCTGGTCGTTGGCGGGGGCAACATCTTTCGCGGGGTCGGGCTGGCCGGTCGCGGGATGGATCGCGTCACAGGCGATCAGATGGGTATGCTCGCCACGGTGATCAACGCCCTCGGCCTGCAGGATGCCATCGAGCATGCCGGCATGACGGCCCGCGTGATGTCGGCGGTACGGATCAACCAGGTCTGCGAGGACTACATCCGCCGCCGGGCGATTCGTCATCTGGAAAAAGGGCGCGTCGTGATATTCGCTGCCGGCACTGGCAACCCGTTCTTCACGACCGATTCGGCCGCCAGCCTGCGAGCCATTGAGATCAATGCCGATCTCATGCTCAAGGCCACCAAGGTGGATGGCATCTATACGGCCGATCCCAAGCGGGATGCCAGCGCCAAACGCTATTCACATCTGAGCTATGACGAGGTCATCGACCAGCGCCTTGCAGTCATGGATACAACCGCGATCGTGCTCTGCCGGGACAACGGGATGCCGTTGCGGGTGTTCGACATCAATCGTACCGGCGATCTCAAGCGTATCGTCTTCGGCGAGGACAACGTCGGCACGCTGGTCGACAACAATCTGACAAGAGACAAGGCATGATTGACGATATTCTCAAGGACGCCGAGCAACGCATGGAAAAGACCATCGGCGTCATGCGTGACAACTTCAGCAAGATTCGCACCGGTCGCGCCAGCACCAGCCTGCTGGATCACGTCACCGTGGAATACTATGGCAGCGAAGTCCCGCTGAACCAGGCTGCCAACGTCTCGACGGAAGATGCGCGTACGATCAGCATCATGCCGTACGAGAAGACGATGGTGAACAAGATCGAGAAAGCGATCCTCAGCGCCGATCTGGGCCTCAACCCGTCCACGGCCGGACAGGTGATCCGGGTGGTCCTGCCGCCGCTGACCGAAGAACGACGCCGTGATCTGGTCAAAGTCATTCGTGCCGAAGCCGAAGACGGTCGTGTGGCGGTGCGCAATATCCGCCGCGATGCCAACTCCACGCTCAAGGAACTGGCCAGCGAAAAGGAGATCAGTACCGATGACCAGCACGGCGGCGAGAATCTGATCCAGAACCTGACCGACAAGCATATCGGCCGTATCGATAGCCTGCTCGAAGACAAGGAGCAGGAGATCATGACGGTTTGAGCGATCTCGGCCCGGCAGACCCACGACCCATGAGTACCGTTCCCGAGCACGTCGCGATCATCATGGACGGCAACGGCCGTTGGGCCGGTGCTCGCGGGTTGCCGCGGGCCGCGGGTCATCGCGCCGGCGCACAGTCCACTCGCGCAGTAGTCGAAACAGCACGAGAAGTCGGCGTCAAGGCGCTGACTTTGTTCGCGTTTTCAAGCGAAAACTGGCAGCGGCCTAAAGCCGAGGTGCGCGTATTGCTGGATCTGTTCCGTCGCACCATCCGACGCGAGGTGGCCTCGCTGTACGACAACGGCGTGCGTCTGAGTTTCATCGGCGAACGCAGCCATTTCTCGACGGCCCTGCAGGACGATATGGCCGACGCCGAGGCGCGGACACGTCACAATCAAGCTCTGGATCTGGTGATTGCGGTGGATTACGGCGGGCGTTGGGATATCGTCCAGGCCGCGCGTTCTCTTGCCCGGGACGTACTGGCAGGCGAGTTCGAGCCCGACGATATAGACGCCGAGCGGCTGTCCGCCCGTATGAGTCTGAGCCGCTTCGCGACGCCGGATCTGTTCATTCGTACCGGGGGCGAACGCCGTATCAGCAATTTTCTGCTCTGGGATCTGGCGTACTCGGAACTGTATTTCACCGATCGGTTATGGCCGGATTTCGACGCCGACAGTTTTGTCGAAGCGGTGAACTGGTTCGCACATCGTGAACGCCGGTTTGGCGGTCTGCCTGCGACCCGTCGCAAGAGCCTGGGCTGAATGCTCGTCACCCGGATCGCGACTGCGCTCGTACTCGTGCCCCTTGCGGTGCTGGGCATTCTCTTTCTGCCCACCTTCGCCATTGCGTTCGTGTTTGCCGTGCTCATGCTCATGGGCGCCTGGGAGTGGGGCGCATTCGTGGGTTTGACGCGCACGCCACGGCTGTTGTTCGTCCTGGCGACGGCGGTGGCGATGGCCTGTGTGGCCGGTCTTCGCTCACGGGCCACTCCGGTCGGGATAGAGACGGTGGCGATCGGCCTGGCGTGCCTTTGGTGGCTTGCAGCCGTGGGCTGGATCGTCCGGTTTCCGGATGGATGGGCGGAAACGATCGGTCGCCCGGCGATCACGCTGGTGATCGGTCTGGTAGCGCTGGTGGCACCGGTGGCTGCGGTGACCTACCTGCACGACAGCGATACCGGGGCGGTATTGCTGGTCGTATTCTTCTTCATCGTCTGGGCAGCCGATACGGGTGCCTATATGGCCGGTCGAACGATCGGCCGGCACAAGCTCGTACCGCGCGTCAGCCCGGGCAAGACGCGCGAGGGGGCGATTGGCGGCATCGTGGCCGCGATCGTGTTCGCGGGTATCGGTGGCTGGGTTCTGGGGTATACGGGGACGCGCCTGGCGGGATTCATGGTGCTGGGCGGCTGGGTGGCGGCGATCTCGATCGTGGGCGATCTCGGAATCAGCATGTTCAAGCGCCACGCCGGGCTCAAGGATAGCGGTACGCTCTTCCCGGGGCACGGCGGCGTGCTGGATCGTCTCGATAGCGTGTTAGCGGCCGCACCCTGGTTCGTTGCGGGTTTGCACTGTCTGCCCAGCCAGTTCTGACCCATCGCACGGGTTGTTCGAACACCGGGTGAATCATTCCGGTTTCGGGGCGGTCCAAGCGGTTCGATGCGAACCGTGCGGATCCGGGGCACGTTGCAGAGACGTATCTGCAAGGCGACCGGATCCCTATACTCGATACACGACAGCCCGGCTGCGACCGTGGCCGGCCCACGAATCTGAGGACGCTTGATGTCTGACTGGCTCATGTCAGTACCCGCATTCATCCTGGCGATCGGCCTGCTGGTCGCCGTGCATGAGTACGGCCATTTCTGGGTCGCACGCCGCATGGGCGTGAAGGTGTTGCGCTACTCGATCGGCTTCGGCAGCCGCCTGTGGGGGCGCACCAGCCCGCGTACCGGTATCGAATACTGGTTGTCCGCCATTCCGCTGGGCGGCTATGTAAAGATGCTCGATGAGCGCGAGGGCCCCGTGGCCGAGGCCGACAAGCCCTATGCCTTCAATCGCCAGCATCCGGCCCGTCGGATCGCCATCGTGGCCGCCGGCCCGGGCGTGAATTTCCTGTTCGCCATTCTGGCTTACTGGCTGGTGTTCATGATCGGTGTGGCCGGCATCAAGCCGATGATCGCCGCCGCACCCGACGGTTCGCTGGCGCGCGACGCCGGTCTGCGCGCCGGTGACGAAATCACGGCCGTGGCCGGCAAGACGACCGGCGACTGGCAGGATCTGCGGTTGACGCTGCTCGAACGCGGCCTGGACGGGGAGCCGGTCGAACTGACCGTACGCGACGGCGACGGCCGGACGCGTCAGGTGCGGCTAGACCTCACCGGTGTGCCGGCCGATCCGGATGCCTTGTTCGACCGTCTCGGTCTGGCGCCCTATCAGCCGCCGGCGACGCCCACGATTGCGGCCGTGATCGGCGATTCGGCGGCTGAACGCGCCGGTTTGAAAGCCGAAGACCAGGTCCTGTCCGCCGATGGTCAGACGCTGGACACGCCGCAAGCGCTGGTCGACTACGTCAAGGCGCGGCCGGACGAGACCATCCGGCTGACCGTCGAACGCGAGGGCCGTCGTCTGGAGCTGCCCGTGACACTCGCCCGGGCCGAAAACGCATCGGGCGAGCCGGTCGGTCGGCTGGGCGCACAGATCGGCGTCGATGCCCAAGCCTGGTCTCAGATGCGTACGACCCGTCAGCTCGGGCCGCTGGCCGCGATCCCGGCGGCGATCGGCAAGACCTGGGAGGTGTCGTCGCTTACCGTGCGGCTCATGGCACGGATGCTCACCGGCGACGTGTCGTGGCGCAATGTCAGCGGTCCGATCCAGATTGCGAACTATGCCGGCCAGACAGCAAGTATTGGCCTCGAGGCCTTCGTCGGGTTTCTCGCGTTGGTCAGCGTCAGCCTCGCGGTGCTCAACCTTTTGCCTATTCCGGTGTTAGACGGGGGGCATCTTCTGTATTATTCGATCGAATGGATCAGGGGTCGGCCTCTTTCCGAGGCCGTTCAGGCGGCAGGGCAGCAGGCGGGCATGGTGGCCCTGCTGATGTTGATGACGCTGGCTTTCTACAACGATATCCTGCGCTTGCTCGGGTAATGGAATGAAGCATCCTCGCTCTGTCCGAAGACGGTCATGCCGGGATGCATGCCAAATCCGGCCGCAATGAGGAGGGCTGTGTGCAGCACGCACATGAACGACCAATGACGCCGTTCGACGGCGCAACGGCGTGCTGTGGCCGGCAGGCCACGGCAATCCGCGGCGTTCGGGCCCAAGCCCCGGTTCGCCCGGGCGATCCCTGTCTGTATAGATCAAAGGTTCTTTAATATGCCTGGATTTGTGATGCGCGCGTTCGCCGTGCTGCTGTGTGTTTGCGCCGCGAACGCGTGGGCCCAGGACCAGTACAATTTCCGTATCGACGATGTACAGGTCCAGGGCGTCCAGCGTCTCGAACCGGGTACGGTGCTGACCTATCTGCCGTTGTCGGTCGGCGACCGACTCAGCGAAGCACGGGCGCAGCAGTCGATCCGCGCGCTCTACGACACCGGCCTGTTCGAGAACGTGGCGCTTCAGCGGCAGGGCAACACCCTCGTCGTGGACGTGACCGAGCGGCCCGAGATTGCACGCTTCACCATCAAGGGCAACAAGAAGATCGGCGGCGACCAGCTCAAGGAAGCCCTCAAGGAGCAGGGCCTGGCGCAGGGCGAGCTCTACAAGCGTTCGCTGGTCGATCAGCTGGATCAGGAACTCCGGCGCCAATATTACGCCAACGGCTATTACAGTGTCGCGATCGACACCCAGGTGAGCGACCTGGACAACAATCGCGTGGCCATCGATATCACCGTCAAGGAAGGCCCGGTCGCCTCGATCAAGGACATCAACATCATCGGCAACGAGGACTTCACCGATGAGCAACTCAAGGACGTTTTCGAGCTCAAGGCCAGCGCGCCGCGCTATACCCATCCGCTGACATTCTGGCGCAGCCCGGATCGCTATTCGCGCGAAAAGCTGCTGGGCGATCTGGAATCGCTCAACTCGTTCTACCAGAACCGCGGGTATATCCGCTTTTCAGTGTCGTCGATCCAGGTCTCGCTGTCGCCCGACAAGCGCAACATTTTCCTTACCGTCAACGTCGATGAGGGCGCCAAGTACACCATCGCCGACTACCAGTTCGCCGGCGACATGATCGTTCCCGAAACCAGCCTCCAACGTCTGGTCAGCATCAAGAAGGGCGAAACCTTTTCGCGCAGCGAGGTCGACGCCTCGGCCAACCGCATCAGCTCGGGCCTGGCCGACTTCGGTTACGCCTTCGCCGACGTGGATCCACTGACCCGTGTCGACGACGAAGCAAAGACCGTCGATCTGACCTTCTTCCTCGACCCCGGCAAGCGCGCGTATGTGCGCCAGATCACCTTCAACGGCAACGAAAAGACCAACGACGAGACCTTGCGCCGGGAAATGCGTCAGTTCGAAGGCGCTCCGTTCTCACGGCGCGGCGTCGAGCGCTCGCGTACGCGTCTGGCTCGCCTGCCGTATGTTCAGGATGTCCAGGTCAATACCGACAAGGTGGCTGGCTCGGACGACCTGGTGGACGTCAACTACGACGTCACCGAGCGTGCGGCGGGCACACTCCAGTTCGGTGTGGGGTTTTCCGACGCCCAGGGTTTTCTGATCAACGGCAGCGTCTCGCACAGCAACTTCCGGGGCACCGGTAATACGCTGAGTCTGCGGGCCGAAACCAACGATTACGCCAAGAGCGTGGGCGCGAGCTGGACCGATCCGTACTTCACCGACGAAGGCGTGTCGCGCACCATCTCGGCGTTTTATCGGAACACCGATCAGCTGATCCGCATCGGTTCCGGCTTCGACCTGAACTCCCTCGGAGGGGCGGTCACCTTCGGGCTGCCGGTGACCGAATACTCCCGGCTGCGCGCCGGGCTCGGCGTGGAAACCAACGAAATTAACTCGGCGGTCAACCGCAACGGACAGCAGGTGTTGTCCGACGAGCTGGCCGAGTTCATCGATAAGAACGGCAAGAAAGCGACGACCTATGAACTCCAGACGGGGTGGTCGCGTGATACCCGTAACCGCACGTTCTTCGCTACGCGTGGTTCGAATACGGAGTTCCAGTTCAATATCAAGGGACCGGGGTCGGACCTGGAATACTACGACACCAGCCTCGAGCACGAACGCTATTTCCTGATCGGCAACTGGATTCCCGGGTTGTCCGACAAGTTCGTGTTGCAGGTCGACGGCCGCGTGGCTCAGACCGACATCTGGGGTACCGGCGAGGACGTGCCGCCCTATGACAATTTCTTTGCCGGCGGCGCGCGCTCGGTGCGTGGTTTCTCCAACGGCGGGCTGGGTCCGCGGGACTCGTTCGACAACCCCTACGGTGGCCAATTCCTGACCACGCTGCAGAGCGAGTTGGTGATCCCGACCTTCCTCGAATCCGACAACAAGTCGACTCGGCTGACCGCGTTCTACGACATGGGCAACGTCTACGCAAAAGCCAGCGACTTCGATACCGGCGAGTTGCGTAGCTCGGCCGGCGTTGCGTTCTACTGGTTTACGCCGTTCTTCGGTCTGCTTCGGGTCAGCTACGCCGCCTATGTGGACGATCAGCCGGGTGACGACGTCGATCGCTTCCAGTTCTCGTTCGGCGTAGGACTCTAGCTCGCATGACGTACGCAGGGGGTGCGGCATGAAACTTCGTCGACACGTACTGGCGCTGGTGGGGATCTGTCTGCTCGCCTGGGCAGCCTCGGCGGGTGCACAGGAGCTGAAAATCGGTGTGGTCGATCTGGGGCGCCTGATCAACGATTCGCCGCAAGCCGAGCGGGCCAAGACGAACATGGCCAGCCAGTTCGCCGAGCGCAAGAACGAGATCGAGTCGCAGGCCAATACGCTGCGCCAGGACGTCGAACGTCTCAAGCGTGACGGCTCGGTGATGAGCGAGGACGGCCGCGACAAGCTTCAGGCCAGTATCCGTGATCGCCAGCGCGAACTGCAGATGCAGCAGAGCAAATATAACGACGACGTCGCCGATGCGGAACAGAAAGAGTTCGACCGCATGCGATCGGATATCCGCAGCGTCATCGACAATTATGCCGAGGAGCAGGGCTACGACCTGATTCTGGGCGATTCGGTGTTGTATGCCGACGATGCGATCGACGTTACCGACGAAATCCTCGCGCAGCTCAAACAGCGCTAGCGACGATGACCGGATCTGTCACGGCGCGACGGCCCGGGGGGAGTCCCCCATGAGCGAACATGCCCCGACGCCTCTGCATCGACTAGGCGATCTGGCCCGTCGTGCCGGTCTTGAGGTCGATGCGGCTCATGCCGATATCCTCATCGCGGGAGCCTGTGCTCTGACCCCGGGTGCGGCCGATCGTATTGCTTATGCGGAAGGCCCGGCGCGCGATCAGGCGGCCGCTGACAGTGCGGCCGCAGCCGTGATCGTCACCCCCGCTGTGGCCGCCACCATCGACCGGCCGGTGCTCGTGAGCGATCAGCCGAAGCTGGCCTTTGCTCGCCTGGCCACCGCTTTCGAACCCGCGCGTGCGCCCGCCGGCATCCATTCCAGCGCCGTGGTCGATGACCAGGCAGTGATCGCGCCGACGGCCACGATCGGCGCGCTGGTGGTGGTCGGCCGTGGTGCGGTGATCGAGGACGACGTGGAGCTTGCCGCCGGCGTGGTCGTGGGTGAGGGTGTGCATATCGGCCGCGCAAGCCGGATCGGCGCGCATGTCAGTCTGGCTCGTGGTGTGCGGGTCGGCATGCGGGTGACGATCGAGGCACAGGCTGCGATCGGCGGCCGGGGCTTCGGCCTGGCGCACAACGGTCAGGGGTGGGAGGCGGTGCCTCAGCTGGCGAGCGTGCGGATCGGCGACGATGTCGAGATTGGCGCTGGCACGACGATCGACCGGGGTGCGCTCGAAGACACCGTGATCGGGCAGGGCGTGAAGATCGACGACCAAGTACACATCGGACACAACTGCGTGATCGGTGCCCATACCGTCATCGCTGGCTGTACCGGTATCGCCGGTTCATGCACGATCGGTGCGCACTGCGTGATCGGTGGCGGCGTGGGTATCGGCGATCACGTACGCGTGGTCGACGGGGTGATGATCACAGGTGCGAGCCAGGTGCCCAAGGATATCGACACCCCCGGCGTATACTCGTCGACGTTTCGTGCCATGCCCGCCAGGCTTTGGCGCAAACGGCTGGCGTTGTTCCGCCAGCTCGACCGCATCGAGACGCGCCTGCGCGGCGTCGAAAAACAATCCCGCGACCAGTAGGCATGCCGGTCGGCGAGGACAGACGCACGACCGGGCCCACCCAGACACAGAATCTCAGGAGCTAAGCGAATGGCCGAACAAGACGATATCCGCGCGATCATGCGCCAGGTACCGCACCGATTTCCGTTTCTGCTCGTTGATCGCGTGGTGGCCTGCGAGCCGGGCCGGTCGATCACGGCCATCAAGAACGTAACCATCAACGAGCCGTTCTTTCCCGGCCATTTTCCCGGCCATCCGGTGATGCCCGGCGTGCTCATCCTGGAAGCGCTGGCTCAGGCCGGGCTGATTCTGGGTATGCGCACCGTCGATGCCAGCGACGGCACGATCGTCTACTTCGCCGGCATAGACAAGGCCCGCTTCAAGCGCCAGGTCATTCCCGGTGACCAGCTTATCCTGAAGATCGTCATCGGCTCGGCTAAAAAGCGGATCTGGCGTTTCGATGCCGAAGCCTGGGTCGGCGACGAACTGGCCTGTCGGGCCCAGCTGATGGCGATCCCCTCGCGTCCGGAGGACGAGGCGGGAGGCAGCCATGCCGATTGATGCCTCGGCCCAGATACATCCCGAAGCGCGAATTGCCGACGATGTCGATATCGGCCCGTTCACAGTCATCGGACCGCACGTGGAGATCGGCTCGGGCACCCGGATCGGGCCGCATGTGGTCATTTCCGGACATACGACGATCGGGCGAGACAACCAGATATTCCAGTTCGTCTCCCTCGGCGCCGAGCCGCAGCACCGAGTGTATGCCGGCGAGCCGACACGCCTGACCATCGGCGATCGCAATACGTTTCGCGAATACTGCAGCGTGCATCGCGGCACGACCATTGACCAGAGCGAGACCATCATCGGAGACGACAATCTGCTGATGGCCTATGTCCATGTCGCACACGACTGTGTACTGGGCAACGGTATCACCATGGCCAACGGCGCCAGTCTGGCCGGTCACGTGCGTATCGGCGATTTCTGCATCCTGGCGGGCTTCGCGCTGGTATATCAATTCCGGCGTATTGGCACGATGGCGTTTCTGGCGTATTGCAGCGGCGCCCAGCAGGATGTGCCCGCGTTCGTGCGCACGGCCGGCGCGCCGGCCGTGCCGCACGGGATCAATTCCGTGGGCATGCGCCGTCGCGGCTACTCCAACGATGAAATCAACGCCGTCAAGCGCGCGTATCGCACCATCTATCGGTCGAAGCTGCGGCTCGAGGAAGCGCGCGAGGCGTTACGGGAACCGGCCGAGAACAGCCCGGCCGTACGCGTGATGCTGGATTCGCTGGACGCCGCGCAGCGCGGCATCATCCGCTAGCCTCGACCCCGGAGACCGCGCATGGCCGAGCCTGCGCCGCACATCGTGATCGTCGCCGGAGAGACCTCCGGCGACATGCTCGCGGCTGGGCTGATGCGTGCGCTGCGCCGATACTATCCGCGGGTGAGTTTCGAGGGGGTCACCGGGCCCTTGATGCGCGCCGAAGGCTGTCGGAGCCTGGGCGACGTCGAACAGCTGTCTCTGTTCGGCATCAGCGAGGTGATCGGCCAGATTCCCCGTCTGCTGGCGCTGCGTCGTCGGCTGGCGAGCCATATCATCGAGGCGCGGCCCACGCTGTTCATCGGCATCGATGCGCCGGCGTTCAACACGGCCCTCGAGCGGCGCGTGCGCGCGGCCGGCATCGCTACAGTCCACTATGTATGCCCCACCGCCTGGGCCTGGCGGGCCGGGCGTACCCGCAGTATTCGTCGTGCGGTGGATCTCATGCTGGGAATCTTTCCGTTCGAACCTGCGTTTTTCGCGGGCTACGATATTCCGGTGACGTTCGTGGGCCATCCACTGGCCGACGAGCTGCCCATGCATGCCGACCCCGGCGCCGCGCGACGGGCGCTGGGACTGGCAGCGAAGGGGCCCTGGGTCGGCCTGCTGCCGGGCAGCCGGCACTCCGAAGTCAGCCGGCTGGGGCCGCTGTTTCTCGCCACGGCACGCTGGCTCTCCGAGCGGATGCCCGGCATACGTTTTGTCGTGCCGACCGCCAACCCGGCTGTAAGAGCACTGTTCGAACGCCAGCTTCAAAGCGACGGCGGCGGCCTGTCGATCACCCTGGTTGAGGGGCGCTCCCGCGAGGTGATGCGCGCGGCCGATGTGCTGCTGCTGGCCTCGGGCACCGCGACACTGGAGGCGCTGCTGGCCAAGACACCGATGGTGGTTGCGTATCGGCTGTCGGCGACCAACTACTGGATCGCTCGCGGGCTGAATCTGATCAAGACCGAGTACGTAAGCATGCCCAATCTGCTGGCCGGGCGGGCCCTCGTTCCGGAGCTTCTGCAGGACGACGCCGATGCGCGCACGCTGGGTGCGTGGGTATATCGTCTGCTGTGCTCACCCACGGCCCGCAGACGCCAGGTCGATGTGTTCGAGACCATTCATCGCGAACTGGCCTGCGATGCCGATGCCAGCGCGGCACGTGCCGTCGCCGGCTTGATCGAGCGCGACCGGTGAGCCGTCGGCGTTTTGCCTGTCCTTTCGTCGCCGGCGTGGACGAAGTCGGCCGCGGACCGCTGGCCGGACCGGTGGTCGCTGCCGCGGTGATCCTGCCGGCACGTCCGCTGCTGCGAGGTCTGGGCGACTCCAAGACACTCAGCCCTGCGGCCCGGCAGACGATGGATCAACGGATCCGCGATCGCGCGCTGGCTCATGCGATCGGCCAGGCATCGGTTGCCGAGATCGATACACTCAACATCCTGCAGGCGAGCCTGCTAGCGATGCGGCGCGCGGTGGCCGCGCTGCCGTGGCCACCCAGCGTGGTCTGGGTCGATGGCAACCAGCATCCGGGCGTGGCGATGCCTGCGCGCACGATCATCGGCGGCGACGCCCGTGTGCCGGCGATCAGTGCGGCCTCGATCCTTGCCAAGGTGGCGCGCGATGCGCAGATGGTCGAACTCGATGCCCGGTTCCCGGGCTATGGGCTGGCCGCCCATAAAGGCTATGGCACGGCCTTGCACCGTGCCGCACTCGTGAACCTCGGGGTGAGCCCGATCCATCGCCGCAGCTTCGCGCCGGTCGCGCGTCTGCTGAACGCCGCCCAACGGCCCCTGGATTACACGTAAGCTAGACCCATGACTGCATCCTTCGTTCATCTCCGCGTTCATACCGAATACTCGCTGTCGGACGGCATCGTCCGTATCAAGCCGTTGCTGGCCCAGGCCCGTGCTGCGGGCATGCCCGCGGTGGCAGTTACCGACAACGTCAACCTGTTCGGGATGGTCAAGTTCTACAAGACCGCGCTGGCCAACGGCGTCAAGCCCATCGTCGGCGTGGACCTGCTCGTCGACGAGGGGCCTCAGAACGCGCCATCACGGCTGACCCTGCTGGCCCAGCACCGCGAGGGCTACCGCAACCTGTGCGAACTGCTCACCCGCGCCTACCTGCACGGCCAGGAACGTGGTCAGGTGCTGTGTGAGCGCGAATGGATCGCCGAAAGCAGCGATGGACTGATTGCTCTTTCGGGCGGGATGGCCGGAGACACCGGCACCGCGCTGCTCGCCGGCAAACCCGAGTTGGCCGACGCCTGTGCACAGTATTGGCAGCAGGTCTTCGGCGACCGCTACTATCTGGAGCTGACCCGCTGCGAGCGCACCGGCGAGCCGGCCTGGCTATCGGAGACGATCGCACTGGCCCTGCGCCACGATATCGCGGTGGTGGCAACCAACGACGTGCGTTTCCCCACCGCCGCGGATTTCGACGCACACGAAGCACGGGTAGCCATCCACGGCGGCTATACCCTGGCCGATCCGCGGCGGCCGCGGCACTACACGCCGGAGCAGTATCTCAAAACGCCCGAGCAGATGGTCGAGTTGTTCTCCGACCTGCCCGAGGCGATCGACAACAGCGTCGAGATCGCGCGCCGCTGCAATCTGGAACTCACGCTCGGCGAGAACGTCCTGCCGGACTTCCCGGTGCCGGAAGGCCACGACGCGGTGAGTTTTCTCAAGGCCGAGTCCGAACGCGGCCTCGAGCAAAGGCTGGTCGATCTCTACCCGAACGCCGATACGCGCGAGGCGCGCCGGGGTGAATACGACCAGCGGCTCACGCACGAGCTCGGCGTGATCGAATCAATGGGCTTTCCGGGCTACTTTCTGATTGTGGCCGACTTTATCCGATGGGCGCGCGAGAACGGTGTGCCGGTCGGGCCGGGCCGTGGTTCGGGTGCAGGCTCGCTGGTGGCCTATGCGCTGGGCATCACAGACCTCGATCCGCTCGAATACGATCTGCTGTTCGAGCGGTTCCTCAACCCCGAACGCGTATCCATGCCCGACTTCGACGTCGACTTCTGCATGGACGGGCGCGACCGCGTGATCGAGTACGTGGCCGAGGCCTACGGCAAGGAAAAGGTCAGCCAGATCATCACCTACGGCACCATGGCCGCGCGCGCGGTGGTCCGCGACGTCGGGCGCGTGCTCGGCCATCCATACGGCATGGTGGACCGTATCGCCAAACAGGTGCCGTTTGCCCCCGACATGACGCTGTCGCGCGCGCTCGAGGAGTCTGAAGAACTTCGCCAGTCGAAAGAGGACGAGGAGATCGGCTATCTGCTCGATCTTGCCATGGCGCTGGAAGGCTTGTCGCGAAACCCGGGCAAGCACGCCGGCGGCGTGGTCATCGCACCGTCCAACCTGATCGATTTCACCCCGCTGTATTGCGAAACCGGCGGCAACAACCGGGTTACCCAGTTCGACAAGGACGATGTCGAGGCGGTCGGCCTGGTCAAGTTCGACTTTCTCGGCCTGCGTACGCTGACCATCATCGATCGCGCGGTGCGGGTGGCCAATCAGCGCCTGGCCACACAGGGGCGCGATCCGATCGATGTGCGCGCCATCGACATGACCGACAAGGCCGCCTTCGATCTGCTCAAGGCCGGGGACACCACCGCTGTCTTCCAGGTGGAATCCTCTGGGATGCGGCGGCTGATCAAGCGGCTCAAGCCCGATGCGTTCGAGGATATCGTCGCCCTCGTGGCGCTGTACCGGCCTGGGCCGCTGGAATCGGGCATGGTCGAGGACTTCATCGACCGCAAGCATGGGCGTACACGGGTGGTCTACCCGCACGATTCGCTCGCGGAAGTGCTCGAACCCACCTATGGCGTGATCCTCTACCAAGAGCAGGTCATGCAGATCGCTCAGGTTCTGGCCGGCTATTCGCTGGGCAGCGCGGACCTGTTGCGACGGGCCATGGGCAAGAAAAAGCCCGAAGAGATGGCCAAACAGCGCGGTGGCTTTCTGGAAGGCGCGGTCGCCAATGGCGTGGCCGAGGATACTGCGGCCTATATCTTCGATCTGGTCGAGAAGTTCGCCGGCTACGGCTTCAACAAGTCGCATTCCGCAGCCTATGCGCTGCTGACCTATCAGACCGCATGGTTGAAGACACATTATCCGGCCGACTTCATGTCGGCGGTGCTATCGGCGGATATGGATCACACCGACAAGGTCGTGATCATGATCGACGAGTGCCACCGCATGGAGATCGAGGTCGCGCCGCCGGACGTCAACGCCTCCGAATACGATTTTTCCGTGGTCGACGATGCCACCATCCGTTATGGCCTGGGGGCGATCAAGGGCGTGGGTCGCGGCGCGATCGAGTCGATCATCGACGAACGCCGTACGGGCGGGGCGTTCGCGAATCTCTACGATTTCTGTCGCCGTATCGATACCGGCAAGGCGAACCGGCGTGCGCTCGAGGCGCTGATCAAGGCCGGCGCGCTGGATGCTCTGGGTCCCAATCGTGCCAGCCTCGCCTGGGGATTGACCCGGGCGTTGGCTGCAGCCGAGCAGGATCGGCATGCCGCCAGTGCCGGGCAGAATGACATGTTCGGTCTGGCCGAAGACGCTGAAACCGCCGGCCCGCCGCTCGAAACACGACCAGAATGGCCGGAAGACGAACGGCTGCGCGCCGAGCGCGACACGCTGGGCCTGTATCTGACCGGGCACCCGATCCGGGCCTGGGAAGATGAACTGGCGCTCATGACTGGCGGCAAGATCGCCGATCAGGTCGCCGCGATGCCTCGCCCCGAGGAGGGCGGCGGTCGCAACCGGCGAGGCCAGAAGCGGGCCGCCGTGGTCGCGGGGCTCGTCGTGGAAGTCCGCCGCATGAAAAAGGGCCGGCGCATTATCGTGGTCCTTGACGATGGTTCCGGACGTATCGAATGTCCACTGTTCGAAGACAAGGCAGCCGAGTACGGGCACCTGCTGTCGGCCGACAAGCTGGTCATCGTGGACGGCAAGCTGTCGTTCGACGATTTCACCGACGGGTTTCGTTTGAACGCGGAAACGGTCATGGATATCGACGGCGCACGGGAGCGTTATGCCAGCCGTATCCTCCTGCAACTGCGCGCCTCGCGCGGGGTGGATGTCGATGCGCTGGCCGGCTGCATGCATCGCTACCGCGCCGAGGAGGCCGGCTGCGATGTGGTCGTGCGTTATGCCAACGATCAGGCGCGTGCCGTGCTCACGCTGGGCGACACGCGCGTGCGCGTGTGCGATGGTCTACTCACGGATTTGCGTCATCTCGTAGGTGCGGATCGGGTACAAGTACGTTATCGTCGCGCTCAGGCGAGCCCATAATCCACCGACAGCGGCGAAGATACGACTCACATGGCGCAAAAGAACCTCGATTATCTGGATTTCGAACAACCGATCGCCGAACTGCAGCAGAAGATCGAGGAGCTGCGTTTCGTGGCCGACGGTAGCGAAGTCAATCTCAACGAGGAGATCACGCGGCTCGAAGCCAAGCGCCGTAACCTGACCGAACAGATCTTTTCCAAACTCTCGACCTGGCAGACCGCTCAGATGGCGCGCCATCCGCAGCGGCCCTATACGCAGGATTATATCGACGGCCTGTTCACCGACTTCGTCGAATTGCACGGCGATCGGGCCTATGGCGACGATCCGGCGATCATCGGTGGTACGGCGCGTCTGGGCGGGCAGTCGGTGATGGTCATCGGTCATCAGAAAGGCCGCGATACCAAGGAAAAGATCTATCGCAATTTCGGTATGCCCAAGCCCGAGGGTTATCGCAAGGCGCTACGGCTGATGAAGATGGCCGAACGCTTTCGGATGCCGGTGCTCACATTCATCGACACGCCGGGCGCATATCCCGGCATCGGGGCCGAGGAACGCAATCAGTCGGAGGCGATCGCGCGCAACCTGTTCGAGATGGCCAAGCTGCGCGTGCCGGTGCTGTGCACGGTCATCGGCGAAGGCGGCTCGGGCGGGGCGCTCGCCGTGGGCGTCGGCGATTTCCTGATGATGCTCCAGTACAGCATCTACTCGGTGATCTCGCCCGAAGGCTGTGCCTCGATTCTCTGGAAGAGTGCCGACAAGGCTGAAGAGGCCGCCGAAGCGATGAAGGTCGGCGCTGCCGACCTCAAGCAGCTCAAGCTTGTCGACGAAGTACTGGAGGAGCCGCTGGGCGGCGCCCACCGCGATCCGGCCCGGCTGATGGAATCCATGCGCGATCGGCTTCTGGCCAACATGTCACGGCTCAAGCACATGAGCGTGGACGAACTGCTGGAATCGCGTTACCAGCGCTGGATGGGCTTCGGCGACTACAAACAGGTGGGGTGAACCCGCTACTCGATGCGCTGACCCGGCCGCCGGAATCCGCATCCGGCCTGGTGGTGGCTTACAGCGGGGGCTGCGATTCCACCACGCTCCTGCATGCGCTCGCCCGCCACGGCCCCAGAGGCATGCCTGTTCGTGCCGTGCACGTCTGCCACCATCTTCACGCCGAGGCCGAAGCCTGTGCCGAGCACTGTCGTGCCCGTTGTGCCGAACTCGGTGTGGGCTTTACCCGGCTGGATGTTTCGGTCGCGGAGAGCGGGTACGGTCTGGAGGCTGCGGCCCGTCAGGCACGCTACACGGCGTTGAAACAGGCCATGACCGCGGGCGAAGCGCTCGTGACCGGACACCACGCGCGCGATCAGGCTGAAACATTCATTCTGCAGGCACTGCGTGGGGCCGGCGTCGAGGGACTCGCGGCGATGCCGGGACTGGCCGGCTTCGGACCCGGCTGGCATTGGCGCCCCTGGCTGGCGTTCGACCCGGCGATGATCGCCGCGGCCGCCGCTCAGTGGTCGTTGTCCTGGACAGAGGACCCGACCAATGCCGATCGGCGGATGGATCGAAACTACCTGCGCCACGAGGTTTTACCGCGGCTCGCCGTCCGATGGCCGGGCTATGCGGCAACGCTGGCGCGCTCGGCCGGCCACGCGGCGGCCGCTGCAAGTACCGTGGAGGCCTGCGCGGAACAGGATCTGGCGCACGCCGCCGAGGGGATGGCGATCCGCTGCCGGCGGGTTGTCATGCTCACCGCAGTGCGCCAGCGAGCGCTGATTCGTCGATGGCTGCGACGTTGCAATCGCGATACACCCGACCATCGGCATATCGAACAGATCCGGGCGCTGCTCGGCGCCGAGTTGCGAGCCAGCCCCTGCGTGCGATTCGCGGCCAGCGAGGTACGCCGCCACGATGACCGCTTGTATGCCATGCCCGCGCTGGCCGATGTGCCGGGGAACTGGCGACAGTGCTGGGCCGGTGAGTCGCCGCTGAGTCTGCCCGGCGACGGCGGTCGGCTCGACTGGTGCATCCCCCGACCCGCCGGCGTCGTATTCGAGGTCCGATTCCGACACGGCGGCGAGCGCCTGGACGACGGCAGCGGCACCAGGCGTCGACTCAAGGAATGTCTGCGCGCGGCGCGTATTGCGCCGTGGGTACGTGATCGCATGCCGCTGATCTATCACCGGGGCCGGCTTGTCGCGGTGGCCGGGTTCTGGCGGGACCCATGTCTTGACGCGCGCCTGGGCCAGGCCACCGGTCCGATCGACTGGGAACACGGCCTGGCAGGCTGATCTGCGCGTTGTCCGCGCGTGGCCTTTGGGCTAGCATGCGCGCTGTTATTCCCCCGGCATGAGTTTTCAAGATCGCGATGGCAGGCGACGCGGCAGGTACCCGTTATATTTTCGTGACCGGTGGGGTGGTGTCCTCGCTCGGCAAGGGCATTGCAGCGGCCTCGCTCGGCGCGCTGCTCGAGGCTCGTGGGTTGAGTGTTTCGGTCATCAAGCTCGACCCCTATCTGAACGTCGACGCCGGTACGATGAGCCCGTTCCAGCATGGTGAGGTGTATGTCACGCGCGACGGGGCGGAAACCGACCTGGATCTCGGCCACTACGAGCGTTTTCTGAAGACGCGCACGTCACGACTGTCGAACTTCACCACGGGCCAGATCTACAACAACGTCATCAACAAGGAGCGCCGCGGCGACTACCTGGGTGGCACTGTGCAGGTCATTCCACACATCACCGACGAGATCAAGCGCTGCATTCTCGAAGGCGGCGAAGGCGCGGATATCTGTCTGGTCGAGATCGGCGGGACCGTGGGCGATATCGAGTCGCTGCCGTTTCTCGAAGCGATTCGTCAGTTCGCCGTCGAGCTCGGGCACCATCGCGTGCTGTTCATGCACCTGACCCTGGTCCCGTTCATCGCCTCCAGCGGCGAGATGAAGACCAAGCCCACCCAGCATTCGGCCAAGGAACTGCGCTCGATCGGTATCCAGCCGGATATCCTGCTGTGTCGTGTCGACCGGCCGCTGCCCGAGAACGAGCGTCGCAAGATCGCGCTGTTCACCAATGTTTCGGAGCGGGCGGTCATCGCGGCCATCGACGTCGACGATATCTACAAGATGCCCGGTTTGCTGCAGAACCAGCAGCTGGACATGCTCGTCACCGAGCATTTTGGGATCACCGCGCCGGTGGCCGATCTGTCCAACTGGTCGGCGCTGGTCGCTGCCCGCAAAACACAGGACGTCACGGTTCGCGTGGCCATGGTCGGCAAGTATGTGGATCTTGCCGATGCCTACAAATCGGTTAACGAAGCGTTGTCGCACGCCGGGCTGCATACCGCCACGCGCGTGGATATCCACTATGTGGATTCGGAAACGGTGGAACGCGACGACGGCGAATGCCTGGCCGACATGGATGCGATTCTCGTCCCCGGTGGTTTCGGCGAGCGGGGCATCGAAGGCAAGATTGCAGCGGCCCGCTACGCTCGGACGCATGCGATACCGTATTTCGGTATCTGTCTGGGTATGCAGGTGGCCTGTATCGATTTCGCCCGCGAGATCGCCGGGCTGACGGGTGCGCACAGCACCGAGTTCGTGCCCGAGCCTGAACATCCGGTGATCGCGCTGGTCACCGAATGGCATGATCTTGCCGGGAATATCCAGACCCGGGCCGCCGGCGCGGATCTGGGCGGCACCATGCGTCTGGGTGAGCAACGTTGTCGTCTGGTCGACGGCACGCTGGCCGAACGCTGCTACGGCACCGACGAGGTGTTCGAGCGCCACCGTCACCGCTACGAATTCAACAATCGCTATCGCGACGAGCTGGGCAACAAGGGTCTGGTGTTTTCGGGGTTCTCGGCCGACGATGACCTCGTTGAAATCGTCGAGTTGTCCGATCATCCCTGGTTTCTGGGCTGCCAGTTCCATCCGGAGTTCACCTCCACGCCGCGCACTGGCCACCCGCTGTTCATCGGCTTCATCGCTGCCGCCCGCGAGCATGCCACCGCATGAGATTGTGTGGTTTCGACGTGGGCGCCGACCGGCCGATGTTTCTCATTGCCGGGCCCGACAGTCTCGAGTCCCCCCAGCTTGCCCTGGACGTGGCGGGTACGCTCGCCGAACTGACCCGCGAACTGGGCATCGGTTATATCTTCAAGGGATCGTTCGACAAGGCCAACCGCAGTTCCGGCGATAGCTATCGCGGGCCTGGTATCGATGACGGCCTGGACATGCTGGCTCGCGTCAAGCGCGAGATCGGCGTGCCGGTCACCACGGATGTACACGTCGAGGCCCAGGTCGCGCCGGTCGCCGAGGTCGTGGATCTGCTGCAGACGCCGGCCTTTCTGTGCCGGCAGACCGACTTCATCCAGCAGGTGGCTGCCAGCGGCGTGCCGGTGAACATCAAGAAAGGGCAATTCCTTTCGCCGGGCGAGATGCAAGGCGTCGTGGCCAAGGCGCGGGCGGCCGGGGGGCGCGACCTCCTTGTGTGCGAACGTGGTTTTTCGTTCGGCTACAACAATCTGGTTGCCGACATGCGCAGCCTTGCGATCATGCGCGACACCGGCTGTCCCGTAGTCTTCGATGCCACGCATTCGGTACAGTTGCCGGGCGGCCAGGGTAGCCGTTCGGGCGGCGCACGAGAGCAGATTCCGGTATTGGCCCGGGCGGCGGTCGCCGCGGGCGTGTCGGGGTTGTTCATGGAAACCCATCCGGCACCGGAACGTGCGCTTTGCGACGGACCGAATTCGTGGCCGCTAGACCATATGCGCGAGTTGCTGGAAACGCTCGTGGAGCTCGACGCTGTCATCAAGCGTCGAGGTTATGCCGAGAACGGCCTCTAGTACGGCTGGTCCTCAACTCTTTCAATCCGTGATTCAACGATAACCAAGCTATGTCCAAGATCGATAAAATCCGTGGCTACCAAATCATCGATTCGCGCGGCAATCCCACGGTGGCCGCGCGTGTGACCCTCGAAACCGGCGCGGTCGGACTGGCGATGGTGCCCTCGGGCGCCTCCACAGGCAGCCTGGAAGCCGTGGAATTGCGCGACGGCGACGCGGACCGCTTCCTCGGCAAAGGGGTAAGTCGCGCGGTCGCCAGCGTCAACGGTGAGATCGCCAAAAAGCTGAAAGGCTTTGAAGCCGACGATCAGGCCGGGCTCGACAAGACACTGATCGAGCTCGACGGTACGGACAACAAAGCCCGACTGGGCGCGAACGCGCTGCTGGGCGTTTCGCTGGCGACCGCGCGTGCCGCGGCCGCGGATGCCGGCACGGGTCTGTACGATTTCCTGGGTCACGACGACGCCACCAATCTGCCCGTACCGATGATGAACGTCATCAACGGCGGGGCGCATGCCGACAACAACGTCGACATGCAGGAATTCATGATCGTGCCCGCTGGCCTGCCGAGCTTTGCAGAAGCCATGCGGTGTGGCGCCGAGATTTTCCAGCATCTGAAAAAGCTGCTCGGCGAGCGCGGACTGTCCACTGCGGTGGGCGACGAGGGTGGCTTTGCACCGAACCTACCCTCCAACGCAGCCGCGCTGGATACTCTGGTCGAGGCGATCGAGCGTGCCGGCTATCGTCCTGGTGAAGACGTCTGGCTGGGGCTCGATGCCGCCAGCACCGAGTTCCATGTCGACGGCGTCTACAAGCTCGACTCGGACAACGCCGAGTACGATGCGGCCGGTTTCGTGGACTATCTGGCCGACCTGGTCGATCGCTATCCGATCATCACCATCGAAGACGGCATGGCCGAAGACGATTGGGATGGCTGGGCGTTGTTGACCGAGCGTCTGGGAGATCGTATTCAGCTGGTGGGGGACGATCTGTTCGTGACCAATACGCGGATTCTGCAGAAAGGCATCGAGGAGGGCATCGCCAACTCGATCCTGATCAAGCCGAACCAGATCGGAACCTTGACCGAGACCCTGCGGGCGATCGACGTGGCTACCCGCGCCGAATACACCGCCGTGATCTCGCACCGCTCCGGCGAAACCGAAGACACCACGATCGCGGATCTGGCGGTAGCCACGGCAGCCAGCCAGATCAAGACCGGTTCGCTGTCGCGTTCGGATCGTATTGCCAAGTACAACCGTCTGTTGATGATCGAGGCCGAACTGGGCACGCGCGCCGTCTATCCCGGCAAAAACGCATTCAAGGTCGGCTTCTAGCATGGGCTTGCCGGTGGATCTGTCGCGCGCCGTCGGCCGCTTCACCGGCGGTTTGTCCGTGCCTACTGGACAGTCAGCGTGGTCGCGCTACAATCCGGGCATGTACCGCGCGGTCATCATCGTTCTGGTCGTCGCTCTCGCCGGGCTGCAGTATCGGCTGTGGATTGCCGACGGCGGCTGGTCAGAGATTCATCGTCTGACCCATATGAAACACGATCTCGCCGCGGCGAACGATCGGCACCGGCTGCGTAACGATGCGCTTCAGGCCGAAGTCGACGATCTCAAGGGCGGCGAGAGCGCAACCGAGGGGCGCGCTCGATCCGACATGGGCATGATCAAGCGCGACGAAGAGTTCTTTCTGACCGTCGCGCCCCCCGCCACGGCGTCTGCCCACCAGCAAGCTGCACGCTGAATGGCGCTGATCGAGGGCGACGTGGTCGACGTCGCCGCGCTGGCGCATGCCGCCGGTCATGTGCCAGCCACCACGGCCCGTTTACGCGTCGCGCCCGAGGATTTCCGGGTGGACGAGGATTGTCCGATCGCGTTGTCCGGTCAGGGCGAACATCTCTGGTGCCATATCGAAAAGACCGGCCTGACGACGCAAGACGCCGTTCAGGCGCTCTCGCGTGCCGCGGGCGTGCACCCTCGATATATCGGTTTCGCCGGCCTGAAGGATCGACGGGCGGTCACGCGCCAGTGGATCTCGCTGGCCTGGCCCGTCAATACACCGGCGCCGACGTTGTCCGGGCTGTGCGGGATCGATGTACTTGCGGTGGCCCGGCACGACCGCAAACTAAAGCGCGGCGCGCATCGAGGCAATCGGTTTGAGATTACGCTGCGCGAGGTAGCCGGCGATACCGATGCCCTCGAACACGCACTGGCCCGTATCGGACGCACAGGCGTGCCGAACTACTTCGGCGGCCAGCGTTTCGGCCGCGACGGGAGAAATATTGGGCTGTCGCGGGCTTTGTTCGCCGGCCGTCGCCTGTCGCGCAATCGGCGTGGTTTTGCCCTATCGGCTGCCCGTTCGCTGTTGTTCAACGCCGTGCTCGATGCGCGAGTACGCGATGCCAGCTGGGACCAGCTCATCGAAGGCGAAGCAGTCATGCTCGACGGTACGCACAGCGTGTTTTCGCTGGCTGGCACCGATCAGGCCGCGAATACACTGGACGAGCGACTGTCGCGCTTCGATATCCATCCGAGCGGTCCTTTGCCGGGCCGTGGCGGCGATGATGTGGTCTGCGCTCATGCGCTAAAGCTGGAGCACAGCGTGCTCGCCGAGCACGACGACCTCGTACAAGGGCTTCGGCAATGCGGGGTAGACGCGGCCCGTCGGGCGCTGAGGCTGCCGGTGCGCGAGCTGGCCTGGCGATGGGCCGATGCCTCGTCGCTGGTGGTTTCGTTCTGGCTTCCACCGGGGGCGTTTGCCACCAGCGTGCTGCGCGAGATCGTACAGACCGAGGAAACCGGCGATACAGCGACCGCGGAGTAGGGCGCTATCCCCGCCGCAACAAGACATAGACCGCACCGGTGCCGCCATCGTTTTCACGCGCTGAACAATAGGCAAGCACCTCGTCACGCTGGCGCAGCCATCCGGCGACCTTGATCTTCAGGACCGGCCCGCGGTGACCGGATCGCAGCCCCTTGCCATGCACGATGCGCACGCATCGGTAACCGCGGTCCAAGGCCTCGCGCAGGAACACGGCCAGACAATGGCGGGCTACATCGACCACCATGCCGTGCAAATCCAGCTCCGCCTGACAGCGATACTGACCCCGGCGCAGTTTACGCATGACCGACCACTGCACGCCCTCTCGCCGATGAAACAGATCGTCGCCGGTCTCGATATCGGGCGGTGGCGGCAAGTCGAGAAGTTCTCCGATGACCGCTCGCTCGTCGGCTTCACGCATGGCCGGCCGCGCCGATGGAAGGCGCCGCTCCGGCGCGCGCCGGGCAGGCGTGCGCAGATCCTGGACCTGGCCTACCGAGTCCCGAAACAGGGCGCGTTCCGAATCACTGACGCCGGCATCGTCCATGTCGGCGGGTTCGGCAGCACGCCGCGACGGCATTTTCGATGGGTCGGTCACCTCGACACTCCATCCAGCAAGAAACGGTCGACATGAGCTATGCTAGCGGGCTTGCCGCCCGCGTGCACACGGGCGGCGACATCGCCGAACCGATCCTTGGAACGCCGCGATTCGTTCGTCCGAGCCGACGAATGGACGTGGTCCGCTACGATATCTGCGCATGCGATTATTGCTGAGTAACGATGACGGCTGTCACGCGCCCGGTCTGACCGCGCTGCGCCAGGCGCTGGCCGAGGTGGCCGATGAACTGGTTACGGTCGCCCCGGACCGCAATCGCAGTGGTGCCAGCAACTCGCTCACCCTGGAGCGCCCGTTGCGCGTGCGTCAGGTCGAGGACCGGCTTTATTCGGTCGATGGAACGCCCACCGATTGCGTACACCTGGCGACCACCGGTCTGTTCGACGACGAGGCCGATATGGTCGTCTCCGGCATCAATCAAGGCGCCAATCTGGGCGATGACGTCTTGTATTCCGGCACGGTTGCAGCCGCCACCGAGGGCCGGTCGCTGGGCCTGCCGGCCGTGGCGATATCGCTGATCGGCGAGAATCCGCAGCATTACGATACGGCTGCGCGGGTGGCCGTATCCGTTGTCCGGCTGCTCATCGAGCATCCGCTGCCGGCGGATACCATTCTCAATGTGAACGTGCCCGATATGGCCTATGAAGCGCTGGATGGATTCGCCGCCACGCGTCTGGGCCATCGCCACCGGGCCGAGCGGCTGGTCGAGGACAGCGATCCGCGCGGTCGGCCGATCTACTGGATCGGCCGGGCCGGCGGGGAAGCGGACGCAGGGCCGGGCACGGATTTTCATGCCGTGGCCCGGGGTCAGGTATCGATTACCCCGATTCAGATCGATCTGACACGCCACAGCGCGATCGACGCGGTCGCGGACTGGGTACGCCGGTTTTGAAGACCGAGGAAAAACATCCGCACGTGCGCGGTTTCGGCATGACCTCGGCGCGCAGCCGGGCCCGCCTGATCGAGCGGCTGCGGGGGCTGGGTATTGCCGACGAGCGCGTGCTCGAAGCCATGGGACGCGTTCAGCGACACCAGTTCGTCGACGAAGCCATGACCAGCCGCGCCTACGACGACACCGCCTTGCCGATCGGCTACGGCCAGACGATCTCGCAGCCGTACATCGTTGCCCAGATGACCCAGCTCTTGCTGGTCGACGGCGTGCCAGCCAACGTGCTGGAAATCGGCACTGGCAGTGGCTATCAGGGAGCGGTCCTTGCCGAGCTGATCGCCAACGTCTATACCGTCGAGCGGGTCGAAGCGCTCTATGAGCGCGTACGGCGACGTTTCGCCGCGCTGGGCTATCGCAACATCCGGGCGCGGCTGGCACGCGAGGGCGTGCTCGGGTTGCCCGACTATGGTCCGTTCGAGGCGATCCTGGTGACTGCGGGCGCAGAGAGCCTGCCGACTTCGCTCTATGAGCAGATGGCCGATGGTGCACGCCTGATCGTGCCGGTGGGTGCCAGCGGCGACCAGCGGCTGATGGTGGTTCGGCGGGAAGGCTCGCATTTTCACCAGGACACGCTCGACCCGGTCAGCTTCGTGCCGCTGATCGAACAGCGCGGCCGAACCGACTGATGTTCCGCCGGCTCTACGAGGCGGTGGTGCGCGCCTCCGGTCATCCGCGGGCGCCCTGGGCACTGGCCGCGCTTGCGTTCGCCGAATCGTCGTTCTTTCCGATTCCGCCGGACGTGATGCTTGCGCCGATGGCGCTGGCCGAGCGGGCCAGGGCCTGGCGTTTCGCGGCCATCGCCACATTGGGGTCGGTGGCCGGCGGCATTCTCGGCTACTGGATCGGCGCGATCTTTCTGGAGTCGTTGCTGCCCTGGCTCAAGGAACTCGGCTATTACCACGGTTATGAAACCGCCCGTGACTGGTTCTCGCAGTACGGTTTCTGGGCCGTACTGCTTGCAGGCTTCTCGCCGATTCCCTATAAAGTTTTCACGATCGCCGCTGGCGCGGTGGCCATGCCGTTCGTGCCGTTCGTGCTGGCCTCCGCGGTGGGGCGGGGCGCACGGTTTTTTCTCGTGGCCGGACTGGTACGCTGGTTCGGGCCGGTTTTCGAGCAGCATCTGCTCAAGTACATCGATTGGATCGGATGGGCCACGGTTGCCTTAGTTGTTGTCGGAATCGCCGTTTACCGGTTCGTATGAAGCGGCTCGGGCTGATCCTGATTCTCATGGCCACGCTGGCGGGCTGCGCGGTCAATCGCACGCTCGCGCCGGACACCTACACCGTTCGACGTGGGGATACGCTCTCGGCGATCGCCGGCCGTTACGGACTGGACTGGCGTGATCTGGCGCGCTGGAACCGTATCCGCGCGCCGTACGTGATCGAAGTCGGCCAACGCCTGTCGCTCGAGCCTTACCCACCGCTTGATTATCGTCGCGGCGCACCCCAGCCGGTATCGACGCCGCGCGTGGTGCGCGCGCCGCAGGATAGCCGGGCCGAACAGGAGGCCGCGATCCAGGCTTCCACGCCGCAACTCACACGTACGATCGAACATGCCGGATCAGACGATCGTTCACCGCCTCCGCCGGTGGCGTCCTCGGCGCCGGCACCCGACGCCACGTCCGAAGGCGCGTCGGGCGACGCCGGAGATGTCGCCGAGGAATCCCAGATCACCGAGGCGAGCGAAAACGCGCCGGTGCCGCCTACCCGTACCGGCGGGCCCAGCAAGGATGGCTGGCAATGGCCGGCCAGCGGCTCGGTACTGCGCGAATATGCCGCCGGCCGTACCCGGCAGGGAATCGATATCGGCGGACGAGAGGGGTCACCGGTGTACGCAGCCTCCAGTGGCCGCGTGGTCTACAACGGAACCGGGCTCAAGGGCTACGGCAAGCTCGTGATCATCCAGCACGACGAACACTATCTGTCGGCGTATGGCTTCACACGCCGTACCCTCGTCGAGCAGGGACAGGACGTGGCCATGGGCACGCACATCGCCGACATGGGCCTGGGCCCGCAGAACAAGCCGATGCTGCATTTTGAAGTACGTCGTGACGGCAAGCCGATCAATCCCGCGAGCATCCTGCCGGATCACTAGCCGTCCCCGGCCGACATCGCCGGCCGACGTTATGCTTTGCACGGTCGACGCATCCGAAACCTGCACCGGCCGCCGACTCGGGCGTCGACCCACAGGCACAGGAATCCACAGCCGGTCGGTGCCGTGTATTCGGACCCGGGGCAGGTTGCCGCCACCGCGCGTAACACGCCTTTCCGCCGCTATGGCTGGCATGCCCGTATTCTGGCAAACTGCGGCGCTTTACCGTGTTTGTCATTCCCCAACCATCCGCCAGTGCGGCGCTGCAAGCTGAACGATCATGTCCAACCCGTCCTCCAAATCCGATTTCGTGCGAATCAATCGCTTGCCGCCGTATGTGTTCGGCATCGTCAACGATCTGAAGCAGGCGGCACGAGCGCGGGGCGAGGACATCATCGATTTCGGCATGGGCAATCCCGATCAGCCGACGCCGGATCATATCGTCGACAAGCTGGTCGAAGCCGCCAAGCGGCCCGATACGCATCGGTATTCGGTCTCCAAGGGCGTACCGAGACTGCGCAAGGCGATCTGTGACTGGTACAAGCGTCGTTTTGACGTCGACCTGGATCCGGCCACCGAGGCGATCGTGACCATGGGTTCGAAAGAGGGGCTGGCGCACCTGATGCTGGCCATTCTCGAACATGGCGATCAGGTTCTCGTGCCCAACCCGGCGTATCCGATCCATCCCTACGGGGCGGTGATCGCGGGCGCGGACGTACGTCATGTGCGCCTGATGCCCGATTCGGATTTCTTTGCCGAACTGGAACGGGCCATCAAGGAATCCTGGCCCCGGCCCAAGATGGTGCTGCTCAATTTTCCGGGCAACCCCACGACCGAGTGTGTCGAACTCGAGTTCTTCGAGCGGATTGTGGAAATGGCGCGGGAGTACGATCTCTGGATCGTTCAGGATCTGGCCTATGCCGATCTGTGTTTCGATGGCTATGAAGCACCGTCGATCCTGCAGGTCGAGGGGGCCAAGGATGTGGCGGTCGAGTGCTATACGCTGTCCAAGAGTTACAACATGCCGGGTTGGCGTGTCGGTTTCATGTGTGGCAACGAAACGCTCATTGCTGCCCTCGGCCGCATGAAATCGTATCTGGACTACGGCATGTTCACACCGGTTCAGGTCGCGGCAATCGCCGCACTCAACGGGCCGCAGGAGTGCGTGTCCGAGATCCGGGATATGTACCAGCGGCGGCGCGACGTGATCTGCGAAGGCCTGTGCGACATCGGCTGGCACGTGGACAAGCCCAAGGCGACGATGTTCGTCTGGGCGCCCATTCCGGAGCCCTACCAGCACCTGGGATCGCTGGAGTTCACCAAGCTGCTGCTCAGCGAAGCACATGTGGCGGTGTCGCCCGGGGTGGGCTTCGGCGAATACGGCGATGGCCATGTGCGTTTCGGCTTGATCGAAAACGAGCAGCGCACGCGCCAGGCCCTTCGAAACATCAAGCGCATGTTCAAGCGCGACGGCGTACTCGGCGCCTAATAGCCGAGTACGGCTTCACCAATTAGGAGAGCCACTGTGAAACCGGTCAGGGTAGGCATTCTCGGGCTCGGCACTGTGGGTGCTGGCGCGGTCAATCTGCTGAGCGACAACGGCTCGGAAATCACACGCCGTGCCGGTCGCGGCATTCGTGTGACCCGAGCCGCCGTACGCGACGTGGCCAAGGCTCGCGAGTGCCGGACCAGCGATATCGATATCGCCACCGATTGTCACGATATCGTCTCTGATCCGGATATCGATGTCGTCATCGAGCTGATCGGCGGCGATACCGAAGCCTTCGATCTGGTCATGGCGGCTATCGCCAACGGCAAGCACGTCGTCACGGCCAACAAACACCTGATCGCGCTGCGCGGCAACGAGATTTTCGCCGCAGCCGACGAAGCCGGCGTGGTGGTGTCGTTCGAGGCTGCCGTGGCCGGGGGCATCCCGATCATCAAGGCGATCCGGGAAAGTCTGGCAGCCAACCATATCGAATGGCTGGCCGGGATCATCAACGGCACCGGCAACTTCATTCTCAGCCAGATGATGTTCGAGAACGTCAGCTTTGCCGAGGCACTGGCCGATGCGCAGGCGCGTGGGTTTGCCGAAGCGGATCCCACCTTCGACGTCGAAGGCATAGATGCCGCTCACAAGCTGGCGATCCTCGGCAGCATCGCGTTCGGCATTCCGCTGTCGTTCGACAAGATCTTCACCCAGGGCATTCGCGAGATCGAAGCCGACGATATCGAGTACTGCGCGGAGCTCGGCTACCGGATCAAGCATCTGGGCATCGCTCGCCGTCAGGAAACCGGCGTGGAGATGCGGGTCCACCCGACGCTGGTCTCCGAGAAAGCGTTGCTCGCCAGCGTCGAGGGCGAGAAGAACGCGATTATGGTCCATGGCGATGCCGTCGGCCCGACGGTGTACTACGGCGCCGGCGCCGGCGCCGGGCCGACGGCCTCGGCGGTGGTGGCCGATCTGATCGACACCGTGCGCATGATGAGCGTCGATCCGAAAGGCCGTGTGCCGCATCTGGCGTTTCAGCCAGACCAGATCAGCGATGAGCCCATTCTGTCGAGCGATGATTTCGAGTGCGGACATTACTTCCGGGTACAGGTCGCCGACCAGATCGGCGTGATGGCTGAAATCACCCGCGCGCTGGCCGATCAGAAGATCGGTATCGAGGCGATTCTGCAGAAGGACCCGCCGACCGAAGATGATGACGCGCGTGTGATGATCGTGACCAAGCCAGCCCGTGAGCGCGATCTCAACAAGGTGCTCGACCATATCCGGTCGCTGCCCTACACCCGAGAGGGCATCGTGCACATGCGCGTGGCCCAGTTCGAAGACTGATGCGCTACATCAGCACGCGCGGCGCCTCGCCGGCGCTGAACTTCGAAGACGTGGTGCTGACCGGACTCGCTCCGGACGGCGGCCTCTATGTTCCCGAGACACTGCCGTATTTCGATCACGACGCGCTTGCGGCGATGGCAGGGCTGCCCTATACCGAGATCGCGTTCCGGGTGATGCGACCGTTCGTGGGCGGCGAGATCGACGACGCCACGTTTCGACGTCTCATCGACGAATCCTATGCGACGTTCAATCATGATGCAGTGACGCCGCTCAAACAGCTCGACAGCAATCACTTCCTGCTCGAGCTGTTTCATGGGCCCACCCTGGCGTTCAAGGACGTCGCACTGCAATTGCTCGGCCGAATTCTCGATCATCTGCTCAAACGCCGTGACGAAAAGGGCGTGATCATGGGCGCGACCTCGGGCGATACCGGCTCGGCTGCGATCGAAGGCTGTCGCGCGTGCGACAATCTGGATATCTTCATCCTGCACCCGAACGAGCGGGTGTCGGCCGTGCAGCGGCGTCAGATGACGACAGTGGTCGCCGACAACGTCCATAACATCGCCATCGAAGGCGACTTCGACGACGCCCAGGCCATGGTCAAGGCCAGCTTTGCCGACCAGTCGTTTCTAGCGGGCCAGCGTTTGATTGCGGTCAATTCGATCAACTGGGCGCGCATCATGGCCCAGATCGTCTACTACGTGGCCTCGGCGGTCGCTCTCGGCGCGCCGCATCGGTCGGTCAGCTTCACCGTACCTTCGGCGAATTTCGGCAACCTGTTCGCCGGGTACATGGCCCAGCGCATGGGCCTGCCCGTAGAGCAATTCGTGATTGCCACGAATGCGAACGATATTCTCCACCGTACGATCGCCGACAACGACTTCTCGCGCCGGGCTCTGAAGCCCACGCTCGCACCGTCGATGGATATCGTCGTATCTTCGAACTTCGAACGTTTGCTGTTCGAAGCCTACGATCGCGATGCAGGCGCAATCTCGCGGTTGCTCGATCAGTTCCGGCAAGGTCCGGCGACGATCGACCCAACCCGATTACAGGTGATGCGCCGACTGTTCGCAAGCTACAGCGTCGACGACGATGCCATTGTCGAGGTCATCCGCGAGGCGTTCGAACACACGGGCGAACTGCTCGACCCGCATACCGCGACCGGGTATCGGGCCGCTCTCATGGCGCGTGCGAATACGCTCACCCCGATGATCACGCTGGCTACCGCTCATCCAGCCAAGTTCGAAGACGCGGTGGTCCGCGCCGGTTTCCCGGGGGCGCCGCTGCCCGATGCCATGCATGATCTGATGACGCGCGAAGAGCGTTACGATGTGCTGCCCGCCGAACTGCCGGCGGTTCAGGCCTACGTCGCCGCCCATCGGCATTGATTCGGGCGGACTGCCGACGGCCGGGCCGCTGATGACCGAGCTGCCGGTGGGCGCGGGCCCACGACGCATCCTCGAACGAGCGCTGGGCGATACCCCGGAGCTGTTGGCGCTGGACTGTCCGTTGCTTCGCCGGATCTACGCGGGGCGGGGTGTCCGCCGCGCCGCCGAGCTGGATTACCGGCTCGCGGGCATGCCGCATTACCGCGATCTCAAAGGAGTCGCCGCCGCCGTCGAGCTGCTGAATACGGCCATGGACGACGGCCACCGGATTCTTGTGGTCGGCGATTTCGATGCCGACGGGGCAACGAGCACGGCACTCGTTTGCGACGCGCTGGCGGCCATGGGCGCGACGCACGTGGATTACCTCGTGCCCCATCGTGCCCGACACGGCTATGGTCTGTCGCGACGTCTGATGGCCGCTGTAGGCGTTGCCTCGCCGGGTGATCTGATCGTAACGGTAGACAACGGCATCGCCAGCGTCGACGGCGTGGCCGCGGCGCACGAAGCTGGATGGCGCGTGCTGGTCAGCGACCATCACCTGCCGGGCGAGCGGTTGCCCGATGCCGAAGCGATCGTCAATCCCAATCAGCCGGGCTGTCGGTTCGAGGGCAAGGCGCTCGCCGGTGTGGGCGTTGCGTTCTATCTGATGGCGGCGTTGCGTGCGCATCGGGCCGAACGACAGCCCCAGGCGAGTCTGGTGCGGCTCGACCGGTATCTGGACCTGGTCGCCGTCGGCACGGTCGCCGATGTGGTGCCACTGGATCACCTCAACCGCACGTTGGTCAGCCAGGGCTTGAGGCGTATCCGCGAAGGGCGCGCACGGCCGGGAATCGCTGCACTGATCGAAGTCGCGGGACGTGACGCGCGCCACCTCGATGCGGCGGATATCGGCTTCGCGATCGGCCCGCGGCTCAATGCGGCCGGGCGGCTCGAGGATATGGGCATCGGTATCGCCTGTTTGCGGACTCGCGATGCAGCGCAGGCTAGCGCGCTCGCCCAGGAGCTGGCTGCGCTGAACCGACAACGCCAGAGTGTGCAGCAAAGAATGCAAGCCGAAGCCGAGGCGGCGCTCGACCGCTTGGATGAACCGCCCTCGGCACGCGCCGGGCTGGTCGTCTGGCACGACGATTGGCATGAAGGCGTAGTGGGCCTGATTGCCTCCCGACTGCGGGAGCGCCACCACCGACCGGTCGTGGCCTTTGCGCCGGGAGAGCACGGCTACCTGAAGGGATCGGCCCGTTCGATCCCGGGCTTGCATATACGCGATGTGCTAGCGGCGGTGGACGCCGAGGCGCCCGGACTGATCGCGCAGTTCGGCGGCCACGCCCAGGCAGCGGGCCTGGTACTCGCGCCCGGGCACGTCGAGGCATTCGCGACGGCATTCGTGGCTGCGGCCGAACGCCGTCTCGACGCCGCGCTGCTCAGCCCCGATCTGATCACCGACGGTTCGCTGTCCGATGCCGATCTGACGCTGGAGACGGCCGAACGTCTGCGTTCAGCCGGGCCCTGGGGCGCCGGCTTCGACGAGCCGCTGTTCCACGGCGTGTTCCGGATCCTGGCGCAACGCGTGGTCGGTGGCCGGCATCTGAAACTCACGGTGGCCCACGCCGAGGGAGCCTGCCCGATCGAGGCGATGCGCTTCGGCAGCGACGATTGTCTCGACGCCACCGTTGCGCATCGGCTGGTCTACCGGTTGGCGGTCAACCGTTTTCGCGGCCAGGCCAGTGCGAACCTGATCGTTGTGGATCACCGTCCGGCCGCACCCGACTGACGGCCTGGCGGTTCAGTCGAACCGATCGTCGGTGACCTGGACCATGCCGTTGTCGACACGTGTGGGGAAGGTCGGCAGGTCCTCATAGGCCGGCGCGCACAGCGCCTTGCCATTACGGATACAGAACCGCGCGCCGTGCCGTGGACAGATGATCTCATCGCCCTCGACCTCACCGCTGGCCAGCTCGCCGCCGTCGTGCGTGCACATATCTTCGATCGCGTAGTATTCGCCTTTGCGAAAGAACACCGCGACCATGACGTCGTCGACATCCACGACGCGGCATTGTCCGTCCTTGAGTTCGCCATCCCTGACGACATCGACCCATTCGCTCATCGTTCGTTCTTGCTCGTGATGGATGAAACAGATTGCCCCGGGGACACCGCGCGGTAACCGATCAGCCGAAGATCCGGGCGACGCTCTCCAGCCCCTTGATCAGCGCGTCGACATCCTCGTCGTTGTTGTACATCGCAAACGAGGCCCGTGCGGTGGCCGGCACCCCGAATCGCGTCATCAACGGCATGGCGCAGTGGTGTCCGGTACGGATCGCGACCCCGGACTCATCGAGCAGGGTGCCGATATCGTGAGCATGCACACCGTCCATGACGAAGGAGATGGTTGCGGCCTTTCCGGGTGCTGTGCCGATGATCCTGAGGCCGTCGATGCCCGCCATCGCCGCGGTCGCTTTCTCGAGCAGGCGATGCTCGTGAGCGGCGACCGCGGCGAGATCGATGCCGTCCAGATACTCCAGCGCTGCGCCGAAGGCGGCCGCACCTGCGATGTTGGGGGTGCCGGCCTCGAATCGATAGGGCAGCTCGTTCCAGGTCGTGCCTTCGAACGAAACCGTCTCGATCATATCGCCGCCCCCCTGATAGACCGGCATGTCCTCGAGCAGTTCGCGCTTGCCATACAGCGCACCGATACCGGTCGGACCGAACAGCTTGTGTGCCGACATGACATAGAAATCGGCATCCAGCGCACGGACATCCACCGACATGTGGGCGACAGCCTGCGCGCCGTCGACCAGCACCGGCACGCCGCGGGCGTGGGCTGCGGCGATCATCTCGGCGACCGGCAGCACCGTGCCGAGCGCGTTGGAGATATGGGCAATACAGGCGATCACGGTGCGATCGCTGAGACGTGACTCGAAGGCCGCCTGTGTCACCGAGCCATCGTCTTCGACCGGAACCACGACCAACCGTGCGCCGGTCGCTTCGGCCGCGATCTGCCAGGGCACGATGTTCGAGTGGTGCTCGAGCTCGGTGACCAGAATCTCGTCGCCGGGCTTCAGCCGCGGACGGGCGTAGCACTGTGCAACGAGGTTGATTCCGTCAGTCGTGCCCCGGGTATAGATGATTTCGGCTCGCGACCCGGCGCCGAGAAAATCCACCAGGCGGTCGCGCGCGCCTTCATAAGCACGCGTGGCACGCTGCGACAATGCATGAATCGCGCGATGCACGTTGGCGTTCGCGTGACGGTAATAGTCGTCGCTGGCACAAATCACGTGAAGCGGCTTCTGGGTGGTCGCCGCATTGTCGAGATACGACAGCCGCATACCCTGATCCAGCGGTTCGGACAGGATCGGAAAATCCTCGCGTATGCGTTTTGCGTCGAACAGGGGCTTGTTGGCAGCGGTCGCGGTATTCATGGGGCTCTCAGACCAGGTCCGTGTAGTTTTCGCCTCCGGGCAGCTTGGACATCAGTGCCGCTTCGACGAAGCGCTCGATCGGCTCGATTCCGATTTTCTGAACCAGCGCGTTGGCAAAGCTGTAGGTCAGAATCGCGCGTGCACCGACATCGTCCACGCCGCGGCTCGTGAGGTAGAACACTGCGTCCTCGTCGAGCTGGCCAACCGTCGAACCGTGTGCCGCCGTCACGTCGTCGGCATAGATTTCCAGCTCGGGTTTGGCATCGACCTCGGCCTTGTCCGATAGCAGCAGCGCATCGCAGGCCTGTTCGGAGTCGGTCTTCTGGGCATGCTTGTGGATGATGATCTTGCCGTTGAACACGCCTCGGCCATGGTCGGCAAGCACGCCCTTGTAGATTTCGCGGCTGATACTGTGCTCCGTGTCGTGGTCGACCCGGGTATGGTTATCGATATGCTGTCGGCCGGTCGGCGCATACACGCCGTACAGATGAATCTCGGCGTTGTGGTCGACCAGCGTGGTGTTGGTATCGATACGCGCCAGTCGGCCGCCCAGATCAAAACCGTGATTGATCACCCGGCTGTCCCGGGTCTGTCGCGCGAAGAAGCTGGCGATATGGTAGCCGCGGCTGGATTCCTGCTGAACACGACAGCGGGTCAGCTGCGCATTGGTGCCCATATCGGCTTCGGTCACCACGTTGGTGAAGTAGGGCTTGTCGCCCAGGCCGACGTAATGTTCGATCGCGGTCGCCTGGCTGCCGGTTTGCAAGACGAACCGGTGCCGAACCTGAGCCATGCGATCCTCGCGCGTACCGCTGGACAGTGTCACCAAGTGAATCGGCTTGTCGACAACCACGTTGGCCGCGACTTCCACGTAGGCGCCGTCGGTGGCGAATGCGGCATTCATTGCAGAAAGACTGCCCGGTTGTTCTGTCACCGCGGCGCATTTGACCCGTGCCTCGGCGTCTTCGTCGAGATGGGCGGCGAACGAGCGTACGGTCACGCCCTCGGGCAGCGCGTCCAGTGACGATAGGCGCGCGCTGAAGTGGCCGTCGACGATGACGATACGATGCGTATCCAGCCCGTCCGGCAAAAAGGGAGCAAGAGCGGACTCGTCCAGATCGCCGGCGTCGTCGCTGGCTTCGAACCGACGCTTTTCCAACGCCCGCAGACTGGTGTATTTCCAGTCTTCCAGACGCGTATCGGGGAACCCGGCTTCGGCGAACGCCTTGAGCTCGGCCTGACGGTCGCGCTTGCTGGCGTCGCTGCCCGGCAGGTCGCGCTCGAGACGGGCGTACTCGGCCAGATAATGATCGATGAGCGGCGCGATATCGTTCATGAGGAAGCGGCGTTCTCGGTTTCCAGGTTCACGTAGCCTTCGGCTTCCAGCGTATCGGCCAGTTCCGGCCCGCCAGAGCGCACGATACGACCGGCCGCCAGCACGTGCACGCGATCCGGCACCACATGTTCGAGCAGTCGCTTGTAATGGGTGACGAGCACGGTCGAGCGTTCGGGCGAACGCAGGCGGTTGATGCCATCCGACACCACCTTCAGGGCGTCGATATCCAACCCCGAATCGGTTTCGTCGAGAATCGCCAGGGCCGGCTCCAGCACCAGCATCTGGAAGATCTCGTTACGCTTTTTCTCGCCGCCGGAAAAATCCTCGTTCACACCGCGCTTGACCATGTCCATGCTCATGCCGACATGACCAATCTTCTCCTGAATGATCTGCATGAACTCGACGGCGTCGATCTCGGGCTCGCCGTGGTACTTGCGCCGCGCATTTACTGCCGCGCGCAGCAGGTACAGGTTCGAAACACCCGGAATCTCGACCGGATACTGAAAGCCGAGGAAAACCCCTTCGCAGGCACGTTCGTCGGCGTCCAGATCGAGCAGGTCCTTGCCCTGGTAGGTCACGGTTCCGGCGGTTATCTCGTAATCCTCGCGGCCGGCCAGCAAGCTCGCGAGCGTGGACTTGCCGGACCCGTTCGGACCCATGATGGCGTGGACTTCACCAGCGGGGATCTCGAGATCAATGCCGCGCAGGATCGGCTTGCCTTCGACCTCGGCGTGTAGATTCTTGATGGAAAGCATAAAGTGTATTCAACGGATTAATAACAGGACAGGCCCGTGCACACTGGCACGGGCCCGGTATTATCGACAGTGTGGTGCCCGGGACTCAGCCGACGGCATTCTCGAGCGTGACGTTCAGCAGCTTCTGTGCCTCGACGGCGAACTCCATCGGCAGCTCCTTGAAGACATCCTTGCAGAAGCCGTTGACGATCAGATTGACCGCATCCTCTTCGGACAGTCCGCGCTGCTGACAATAGAACATCTGGTCTTCGCCGATCTTGGAGGTCGTTGCCTCGTGTTCAAGCTTGGCCGACGAGTTCTTGGTCTCGACATAAGGGAAGGTGTGTGCACCGCACTCGTCGCCGATAAGGAGCGAGTCGCACTGGGTGAAGTTTCGAGCGTTGGTCGCGCTGGGCAGAATCTTCACCAGCCCCCGATAGGACTGCTCTCCGCGTGCTGCCGAAATACCCTTGGCGATGATGGTGGACTTGGTATTGCGGCCCACGTGAATCATCTTGGTGCCGGTGTCGGCCTGCTGCATACCGCGCGTCACGGCGACCGAATAGAACTCACCGACCGAGTCGTTGCCGTTGAGCACGCAGCTCGGATACTTCCACGTGATCGCGGAACCGGTTTCTACCTGGGTCCAGGAGATCTTCGAGCGGTCCCCGCGACAGTCGCCACGCTTGGTTACGAAATTATAGATTCCGCCCTTGCCATTTTCGTCGCCGGGATACCAATTCTGGACGGTGGAGTACTTGATTTCGGCGTCTGCCTCGGCGATGAGCTCCACCACGGCCGCGTGCAGCTGATTTTCATCGCGCTGCGGCGCAGTACAACCTTCCAGATAACTGACATGGCTGCCTTCCTCGGCAACGATCAACGTACGCTCGAACTGGCCGGTGTTTTCCGCATTGATACGGAAATAGGTCGACAACTCCATCGGGCACTTCACGCCCTTGGGGATGTAGACGAAGGATCCATCGGTGAATACTGCAGCGTTGAGTGCTGCGAAAAAGTTGTCGCCACGCGGAACTACCGTGCCCAGATGCTTCTTGATCAGCTCGGGATGTTTCTGGATGGCTTCGGAGATCGAACAGAAGATCACGCCGGCTTCAGACAGCTTCTTCTTGAACGTCGTCGCGACCGATACGCTGTCGAACACGGCATCGACCGCTACGTTGGCCGAACCCTTGACGCCAGCGAGCACTTCCTGTTCGCGCAGGGGAATCCCGAGCTTGTCGTATGTCTCGAGCAGCTTGGGATCGACGTCGTCCAGGCTGTCCGGACGATCCGCATCGCTCTTCGGCGCGGAGAAATAGGATATCTTCTGGTAATCGATCGGCGGGTAGTGCAGGTGCGGCCACTTGGGCGCACGCATGCGCAGCCATTGCTGATAGGCTTCCAGGCGCCACTGCAGCATCCATTCCGGTTCGTTCTTTTTGCCGGAAATGAAGCGAATGACGTCTTCGTCCAGGCCAGGTGCGATCGTATCGGATTCGAGATCGGTAACGAACCCGGCCTCGTATTCGCGCGCGGCGACCAGTGTTTCAACGTCTTCCTGATGTGCGGCCATAGCGTCTCGGGTGATTCGGATATGTGCAGTTATCCGGGCAAGTATAACGCGATTCGGAAGGCGCCCGGCGGCAAGATTGCCGATACCCCTGATAGTGGAGTTCTATTGTCACTCTTCAAGGCATTGGCGCGCTCGAATGTGCTTGATTGCAGCGAGAAATCGGGCTTTAATGCCCGCTTATCCAACGATTATAGGGAGTTCCCATGCGTGGCATGATTCGTCTGGGTGCGCTGGCACTCGCCGGCACAGCGGTCGCCGGTTGTTCACAGATCACCATCACATCCGACACCATCGTCGACGGCACCGCGCGTATCGCCGATGCCACGACCAATGCCGTACAGGGCACCAGCAACATCACTACGGATACCGCCAACGACGTGGATGCGCGCACGCACGCGGCACGTCGTGAATTCGTGGATTCCCAGTACGCCATGCTCAAGCGCGAAGCCGCGCAGGGATCCGGCGAACATCTGGATGCACTGGCCTACATGATGCATGCTCAGGACACCGCCGCCTTCGATGCACAGATCCAGGCGCATTATCAGACGCTGTTCGGCAATGCCGACGAGGCCGGCGACGCCGATCAGTGGCTGAGCCAGCTGTATCAGGTGGTTGGAACCCCGCCTGACATGGCCATGGCCTCAGCGGCCACGGCGGGCTGATCGCACGCCGCGTGCAGACGAGCCGGTATGGCGACATACCGGCTTTTTTTATGGTCGCCTGCAGCGCGGCCCGGCATCACCATCGACGAGGTCGCGCCATGGCGCGCAATAAGCACTGGGATATCGACGTCCCGTTCTATATCGACATCGAGGTGGTCGAAGACCATATCGACCGGCTCGAGCATGTCAACAACGGCGTATACCTGAGTTTCATGGAGCAGGCGGCCTGGCAGCATACCGAGGCGCTCGGTCTGAGCTGGGCAGACTACCGTGAGCTCGATGCTGCCTGCGTGGTTCACCGCCACGAACTGGATTATCTGGCGCCGGCCGTGCTGGGCGAGCGGCTGCAGGTCGCGACATGGATCACCGAAAACGACCATCGCCTGGCGATGTGGCGTGCGTTCCAGATCCGGCGTACCAACGACGGCCACACGATCTTTCGTGGTCGCACCCAGTATGTGTGTATCCGGTTGTCGAACGGACGTCCGCGACGCATGCCGCAGCTTTTTGTCGATGCCTACCGACCCGCGGTGGCCGCGGGTGGCTGATCCGGGTTCAAGCGGGCCTCGTGTGGCGATTCTGTTCTGCCCGGGCTGTCGTTGGCAGACTCGTGCGAGCTGGATGGCGCTGGAACTATTCAACACGTTCGGAGACGCGCTGGGCGAGATTGCGCTCGTGCCCGCCGGCAGCGGCGTGTTCGAGATTCGGCTGAACAACGAGTGTTTGCATTCGCGAGCGCGCGACGGCAGCTTTCCCGAGCTAAAACCTATCAAGCAGCGGATTCGCGACCGTATTCAACCGGATCGCGATCTCGGCCATTCCGAACCCTAGCCGGCAGCATCCACCCAAACCAGCGCCACGAGCGCGTGCCGGGGAACCGCCACCACCGCCAGCTGGCCCAGACGCCGGCCCAGGGCGCACGCCATGCCCTGGTCCATGCCGCCAATCAGAAGGCCGGGTTCGTCTGGCCATTGGCCGTCGGCGTCGCGGTTCACGCTTCGACAGGATCGGTATCCGGCCATGCTGGACCATCGATCCAGCCAGGCAAGCCGGGCCTGGTTACGCTCTGTCGCCAAGGGATGTGCCTGCGGGTTGCAGGGTGTGACCAGCCATGCACATTCGCTTGCGCTGGCGCGCGTCCAGGCGCCGATCGGCGCGGGGCAGGGCCGACCTATCCCGAGTACATGCCAGCGGCCGTGAAGTTCGACACGGTAATGGGTCTTTTCGAATGCCTCGCGAAGGGGTACCGACATGGCCGTGAGTATGCCGGCTTGAGCCAGAGCATGAAAAAACCCGGGCCGAAGCCCGGGTCGTTGCCGATACGCGAGCGCTAGGCCACCCGCGTTTCCAGGCGCTGATCCTCATGCGTGTTTTCCAGCGGATTGAGCAGATACTCTTTGGAAAACGCGTCCGTGAGAATGGCGTCGTAGCGCATATCGTCATATTCCTTGACCTGACGCGCCTGATCTTCCGTAAGGATTCCCTGGTCGACACAACTGGCCAGCCGCTCGTCGACCGTGAATCCATCGGCTTGCCCCTTGGCAACCGCCTTGAAGAAAATGTCGTAGACAGGTTCGACTTCGATGAGGCGGTTGAAGGTCTGTTCCATGCGCCCGGTCGCGCTCTTGTAGTCCTTGCCGATATGGATATTGGCTGACAGACGGTCGCGGAACGCCGACGGCTCCATGATCTCCTCGCCCAAGCGGTTGATCAGCGCGTCACTCGGCCCCTTGTGAGCCAGACCGGTCGGGAACACCAGAAAACGAAGTGCGCCGCCGACGAACGCATTGGGGAAATTACGGAAAAATCCGTCGAACGCCTGCTCGATCTTGGCCAGGCTATCCTGCATCACATAGTGCAGATGCGGGATATCTGCCTCGAGCTCGCCTTCATCGTAGAAATATTTGAGCGTGGCCGTGCCGAAATACAGCTCCGACAGTACGTCACCCAGCCGCGCCGACAGCAACTCCTTGCGTTTGAGCTCGCCGCCAAGCATGCCCATGGTCACATCCGAGCAAATAGCCAGCGCCGAGGAGAAACGCTCCATCTGACGATAGTAGGGGGCGGCGACCCCGGTCACCGGTGCCTTGGCAGTTATCGCGCCCGACAGGCCGAAGGTCAGCGTCCGTGCGGCACGGTTGACCGAGTGCCCGACATGCGACCAGAGCAGAGTGTCGAATTCGTTCAGATCGTCGGCACGTGCGGCCTCCATTTCGGGAAAGACGTAGGGATGACAGCGAATGGCGCCCTGCCCGAAGATCATCAGGCTGCGCGTGAGAATATTCGCCCCCTCGACCGTGATCGCTACGGGGATCTGCTGATAGGACGCCGCCAGGTAGTTCCTCGGGCCCTGCTGAATGCCGCGCCCGCCGTGGACGTCCATGGCGTCGTTGAGAATGATCCGCATCCATTCGGTCATGTGATATTTCGCCATGGCCGTGACCACCGACGGGGTGCACTGGTCGACGCCGCTGGCGGTGAGGATGCGTGCTGCCTCCATCTTGTAGTTCAGCCCGGAGATACGGGCGGTTGCCTCCTGTACGCCTTCGAACTTGCCCACGGGCAGTTTGAATTGCCGGCGGATACGCCCGAACGCGCCAGTCATGCGATAGGACACCTTGGAAGCGGCCGACGACAACGCCGGCAAGGAGATGCCACGGCCGGCCGACAGACATTCGACGAGCATGCGCCAGCCGCCGCCGGCCTTGTCCTGACCACCGATGATGGCGTCGAGAGGCACAAATACGTCCTTGCCGTAAATGGGGCCGTTCATGAATGCACCCGGGCAGTGTCGGCGGCCAATCTCAACGCCCGGCTCGTCGGCGCGGATCAGTGCACAGGTGATGCCGTAATCGGTCTTGTCCGCGTCGCCAAGCAGGCCTTCGGGATCGTAGAGCTTGAAGGCCAGCCCGATGACTGTCGCCACCGGTGCGAGCGTGATCCAGCGTTTGGAGAAGGTCAGCTTCATGCCCAGCACGTCTTCGCCGTTGTAGGTACCGCGACAGACAACCCCAGTATCTGGCAGCGCGCCCGCGTCGGAACCGACCTCCGGCCCGGTCAGGCCGAAACACGGAATTTCAGTGCCCTGGGCCAGCCCCGGCAGCCACTGCTCCTGCTGGGCCTTGGTACCGTAGTGGGTGAGCAGTTCGCCCGGTCCGAGCGAGTTCGGCACCATGACGGTAACGGCAGCGGTCAGCGAACGTGAGGCGATTTTGGCCACGACCGTGGACTGTGCCACCGCAGAGAAACCGAGCCCGCCGTGCTCCTTGGGGATCAGCATGGCGAAAAAACGATGCTCGCGGATATGGTCCCATGCGGCCTGCGGCAGGTCCTTGAGTTCGTGAGTGATCTCCCACTCGTCAAGCAGATCGCACAGCTGCTCGGTTTCGTTATCCAGAAAGGACTGCTCTTCGTCGGTGAGCCGCGTACGCTTGAAATCGAGCAGATACTGCCAGTCCGGCTTGCCGCGGAACATTTCGGTTTCCCACCAGGTGCTGCCTGCCTCAAGCGCTTCGCGTTCGGTTTCCGACATCGGCGGCAGCACGGCCTTGAAACCCGCGAAGATCGGCTTGCTCACCCACCGTCGCCGCAAGGCGGTGACGTTGAACAGCACAAGCAGCGGAACGAACACCACGGTCGCAAAGATCACGCCGGGCCATGCGATGGCTCCCACGAGAGCCAGCAACGCGAAATACACGATCACTGCCGCGCTCCACGTCATCAGGGATGCGCCTCTATAGGCGAGCGTCCATGCCGCGGCCAGGGCGACGAGAATGGCTATCAGAGCTGTCATAACAATCTCCGGTTAAGAATTCTTGCCCGGCTCGAACATCTGTCCGGCCGAGGCCGGGTCTGGTCTGGCCGGGGAGGGCGCGTCGAGCTCCGGCGGCATCAGGCTGACCATGAGGAATCTGACGTAATCGCCGAACTCGGGCCCGTCGGCGGCCGGCCACTGATCGGGCAGGTCGCGTCGAATCTGGAGCGAGCCGAGGAACACCGAGAACGTCATCAGTGCCCACCGGCGCGCCACCTCGAGCGACAGGCCCAACGCGCTGTAGCAGTCGACGATGAATTCCAGGCGTCGTTTCGACACGCGTTCGACATAGTCGCGTACGAACGCCGGCTTGGTTGCACTCGACAGTGCGACATACACCCGACTGGCGCGACGCGAGGTGTTGACCTCGGTGATCAGCCGCTTGATACGGGCACGCGGATCGACTTCCTGCTGAACGCGCTCGAGTACTTCGTCGGTCTCACGCGCTTCCCACCGGTTGAGAGCGGCAACCAGGAGCGCCTCGCGATTCGGAAAATGCCAGTAGAAGCTGCCCTTGGTCACGCCCAGCTCGCGGGCCAACGGCTCGACCGCTACGCCCTCGACGCCCCGGCGGCCAATGGCATCCAGGGCGGCTTCTGCCCAGTCGTGAGCGGTGAGCATAATTTTCTGTTGTCGAGCCATTCCGCTTCGCGCCATAAGACTTCCGTATAATGTTGCTAAATTGCCGCGCCGTGTCAATACGGCGCCGTATGGATTGGACAACGCGTCGCCGGCCCAGCGCGGCGCACCGATGACCGACAGGGGAGCCGTATGCGCCAACCGACCCGTTCAGACTACGCCCACTATGTTTCGATCAAGGTCAAATGGGGCGAGATGGACAGCCTCGGCCACGTCAACAACACCGTGTTCTATCGTTACTCGGAGGACGGCCGGATCGATTACATCCACGGCATTGCCGACGGCGGCGATACCCAGACAAGCGACGGTCCCATCCTGGCCGATCTGCGTTGCAGTTTCCGCCAACAGCTGCGTTTCCCGGCCGATATCGAGATCGGCACGCGGGTCAGCCGCATGGGCCGCAGTTCGATCGATCTGGAGCAGTGTCTGTTCTTTGCCGACACTGACGACGTCATCGCGGTGTATCAAACCGTGATCGTATGGTTCGACTTCGGTGCGCAGACGAGCATGCGGGTGCCGGAAACCGTTCGGGAACGTGTCCGGGACCGCGAAAACGTACCGCCCGAGGAATAGATGCGCAGTGGCTGTCCGGTGGGGCAGCCACTGCGCGTCTGGCCGATACTACTGCGCGCGTTCGCTGAAGCCGTCGCGCATGAACACATCCGCCAGCGGCAGCTGGCCGCTGCGCGGATGGGCGCCCTGAAGTGTCTTGCCGATACACAGCATCATGCAGATGCGATGATCGGGCGGCAGGTTGATCAGATGCCCGACCCGCTTGAAGTCGAAGCCGTCCATCGGACAGGAATCGTAGCCCATGGCTCGCGCGGCGAGCATCGCGGTCTGGGCTGCCATCCCGCAGGAGCGCATGCCTTCGTCACGCTGTAGCGCTTCGTCGTCGCGGTAGAAATGCAGGATCTCGCGCACCATCGCCTCGGCGACCTCGGGCGGGGCGTTGCGCCAGTAACGTTCCGGCGATTTGGCCCAGCTCTTCAGGTCGAGACACAGCACCAGCAGCAAAGACGCTTCGGTGACCTGTGACTGATCCCAGGCCGCTTTGCGGATCTCCGCTCGCAGTGCGTCGTCCTGTACGGCAACAAAACGCCAGTTCTGAATATTGAATGCCGTGGGCGAGAGCAGCACGTGCTCCATGAGCTGTTCGATCTCGGCGTCGGACATCCGGTGCGCGGGGTCGAAGTGGCGTACGGATCGTCGACTGACGATCGCTTCGAAGACCTCCATCAGGCGCCGCCGACCGTGGCGGCCCGTGCCTGTTCGGCCGCATTGCCCACGTAGTCGTGCGGGCGCATCGCCTTGAGCCGGGCGCGATCGGCCTCGGGGATGGCTAGCGTATCGATGAAGGCCTGCATCGCGCCGGCGTCGATCACCTTGCCGCGTGTCAGAGCCTTGAGCTGTTCATAGGCACCGCTGATGCCGCGTACACGCATCACCGTCTGGATCGCCTCGGCGAGTACGATCCAGTTGTCGTCCAGATCGGCAGCCATGCGCGCTTCGTTGGCCTGGAGTTTGCCCACGCCCTTGAGCAGCGACGCATAGGCCACGCCGCCGTGGGCTAGTCCGACTCCGAGATTGCGCAGGACGGTGGAATCGGTCAGATCGCGCTGCCAGCGCGAAATCGGCAGTTTCGCAGCCAGATGATCCATGATGGCGTTGGCCAGCCCGAGGTTGCCCTCGGCGTTCTCGAAATCGATCGGATTGACCTTATGCGGCATCGTCGACGAGCCGATTTCGCCCTCGACTGTGGCCTGCTTGAAATAACCCAGCGAGATGTAGCCCCAGATATCGCGCGAGAAATCGAGTAGCACGGTGTTAATCCGCATCAGCGCGTGAAAGAACTCGGCAATGAAATCGTGCGGCTCGATCTGGGTCGTCGCCGGACTGACCTCCAGCCCCATGCCGCGAATGAACCGACTGGCGATGCCCGGCCAGTCGGCATCCGGATAAGCGGCCATATGAGCGTTGTAGTTGCCCACCGCGCCGTTCATCTTGCCGAATATCGCAACTTCGGCGAGCAGGCCGCGCTGGCGACGCAGACGCTGGACGAACACCGCCATCTCCTTGCCGAGCGTCGTCGGCGACGCCGATTGGCCGTGCGTACGCGAGAGCATGGGCACGTCGGCATAGTCGCCCGCCAGGGCAGCGATCGCATCGATCAGACGATCGATGGCGGGCAGGAGATTGTCGTCGCGTGCATCGCGAAGCATCTGGGCATAGGCCAGATTGTTGATGTCTTCGGAGGTGCACGCGAAATGGATGAACTCGTTGAGTTGAGCGATCTCGTCGATATGCTTGATCTTGTTCCGCAGGTAGTACTCGACCGCCTTCACGTCGTGATTGGTCGTGTCCTCGATCGCCTTGACCTGCTGACCTTCGTTGATATCGAAGTCGGTGATCAGCTGTTCGAGAAATGCATGGGCCGAGTCGGACAGCGCCGCTACGTCGGGAATTTCGTCCTCTAGTGACAGCGCCTGTAGCCAGCGGATCTCGACAATCAAGCGGTAGCGGATCAGGCCGTACTCACTGCAGATCGCGCGCAGATCCCAGGTCTTGTCGGCATAGCGGCCGTCGATCGGTGAAATAGCAGACAGCGCGGTGAGTTGCATCGCCATGGGCACGCATCCGTTGGTTTCGAGCGGTGATAGAATCGCGGATTCTACCGAATTCAAAGGTCCTGCGTTGCACGCTCGACGCCGGGCCGTGACGTTTTCACGCCGGGATGCCTGTGGCATCTCCATGCCTTCCACAAGGAGCGACCGATGGCCGACGATCCGAACAAGACCGATGACTACCGCATCGAAAAAGACAGCATGGGCGAACTCAAGGTGCCCAAGAGCGCATTATGGGGCGCTCAGTCCCAGCGAGCGGTCGACAACTTTCCGGTATCGGATTTGCGTGCGCCGCGCGCCATGATCAACGCGCTGGGCCTGATCAAGGCCAGCGCCGCCCAGGTCAATCGTGATCTGGAACTGCTGGACGGCGATCTCGCCGAGGCCATCGTCAGTTCGGCCACGGCCGTGGCCGAGGGGCGCTACGACGCCCACTTCCCGGTCGACATCTTCCAGACCGGCTCGGGCACGTCGACGAACATGAACACCAACGAAGTGGTCGCACATCTGGCCACCGAGGCGGCCGGCAAGACCGTGCATCCGAACGATCACGTCAATATGGGCCAGTCGTCGAACGACGTTATCCCCACCTCTATTCATGTGGCGGCGGTGATCGAAGCCGAGAAACGTCTGCTGCCGGCGCTGCGGCACATGCGGGATACGCTGCACACCAAGGGCGCCGAGCTCTCGGAAGTAGTCAAGACGGGCCGGACTCATCTGATGGATGCCATGCCGGTCCGCTTCGACCAGGAACTCGGCGGCTGGGCAGCTCAGATCGACTCCAACATCGCGCGGATCGAATCCGCGCTCCAGCGCATGCGCGGACTCGCCCAGGGTGGGACCGCCGTGGGCACGGGTATCAACGCGCATCCCGAATTCGGCGAACGTTTTGCCAAGGCCGTCAGCCAGGCCAGCGGCTGTGACTTTCACGCATCGACCAACTATTTCGAAAGCCTGTCGTCGCAGGATGCGGCCGTCGAGCTGTCGGGACAGCTCAAGACCGCGGCCGTCTCGATGATGAAGATCGCCAACGATCTTCGCTGGATGAACTCGGGCCCGTTGGCCGGCCTCGGCGAGATTCAGCTGCCTGCGCTTCAGCCGGGGTCCAGCATCATGCCGGGCAAGGTCAATCCGGTCATTCCCGAGGCCGCTGCGATGGTCAGCGCACAAATCATCGGTAACGACGCCACGATCACCGTCGCCGGCCAGTCCGGGAACTTTCAGCTCAACGTCATGCTGCCGGTCATCGCCTACAACCTCCTGCAGTCGATCGAACTGCTCACCAACACCGCCCGTATCATGGCTGACAAGGCGATCGCCGGCTTCACCGTGAATCAGCACAACCTCGACGATGCGTTGTCGAAGAACCCGATTCTGGTCACGGCGCTCAACTCGGTGATCGGCTACGACAAGGGCGCAGCGATCGCCAAGCAGGCCTACAAGGAAGGTCGTCCGGTCAAGGAGCTGGCCATGGAGCAGACCGATCTTGACGAAGCCGAGCTCGATCGACTTCTCGACCCGGCCGATCTCACCAAGGGTGGCATCAAGAAGTAGGCCGGTTGCTTTCGGCCGATTTTGCCAGGGCGCGCTTCGGCGCGCCCTGGCTGTCGATGCGCCTGGGCAGTTTTGAATACACGCGGCGTGTCGGCGGGACGCATGGCATCACCCGTTTGTCGACCGAGCCGGTGAGCCAACGGGCCGGGTTGAGCCGGCCATTAGCGTGTTGTGGTCGCGCAGCGATCGCGCTTTGGAGCGCCGCTCCACTTTGCGACGAATATCGCCGCGGCATGTGATGAATCGAGCGGTCGAGCACCACGGCACGCCGCGGGCGGGCGAATATTCAACGTTTTCAAGCCGTGCCAAGCGACCAGACAGTCGATTGTTGGCGACCGAAATACCGTGGACGCGGTGTGGCGCTGCAAGACAGTGGTCGTTCGAATAAAAAATTATCGTTCTGGCTGAATAACCGCTATAGTGCAGGGGCAGATCAATCTGCGTTTAATACGATTAACCAAAGAGTACAGTATGGCCAAAGGCACCGTGAAGTGGTTCAGTTCCGAAAAAGGTTTTGGTTTCATCGCCCCTGAGGATGGAAGCAAGGACCTGTTCGTGCACCACTCCGAGATCAAGAACGGCGGCGGTTTCGCCACCCTGAACGACGGCCAGGCCGTCGAATTCGAAGTGGGTGAGGGCAAGAAAGGCCCGTGCGCCAACAACGTCGTCGCGGTCTAGCCACTCGAACGACTACGACCGCTGTTTCGCTGGCCTGAGTCGGTCAATCTGACGGCCCATTCGTAGCTAAGCAGCGTGTCGGCAAACGCCGGATGCCCGCGGGTATCCGGCTTTTTTTTGCCCGCTTGTTACGTCCGCGCACGTGTCCGTGGGTGCCCCGACCAGCTGGTTCTGCCCGGGTGTGCGAATACAGGCTCACTCACGCCAGGGCGCGGCGAACGGATCCGCGACGACGCCGGTCGACTCGTCAGGGTCGAACACATGCGCGCGTATCCGGGGCAGGTACTGCGGGTACTCACGCTGGATGAAGTCGAGCATGGCTTCGCGTACCCGGCAGCGGAAATGCCAGAGCGTGATCGAATCGGCGGCGCTGAGCAGAAAGCGCAGTTGCATCGCCGTTTCGCTGGCCTCCACCACCTGGGTATGGCCGACCCGGCCATCCCAGGCACCATCGGTGTCGAGCAGCCGTTGAAACTCTTGGCGTACGGGTTCGACCGGCAGACGGTAATCGACCCAGATCAACACCGGCGCGAAAAGATGCGTGCTGTCGCGTGTCCAATTCTCGAACGGGTTCTCGATGAACCACTGCAATGGCACGATGATGCGACGCATGTCCCAGGCGCGCAGCACGACATAGGTAGTGGTGATGTCCTCGACCCAGCACCAGTTGCCCTCGACTTTCAGAACATCCTCGATACGGAACGGCTGTGACAGCGCGATCTGGAGGCCGGCGAACAGGTTGCCGATCACCGGGCGGGCCGCAAACCCGAGGATCAGCCCGCCAATGCCCGCCGAGGCCAGCAGGCTCGTGCCCAGCTGTCGGATCGACGGAAAGGTCATCAGGGCCGCGGCCACGCCGATGATCGCGATGAGTACACTGATACCACGGCTGATGAATCGTGCCTGAGTTTCGAGTTTTCGCGCAGACCGGTGTCGCCCTTCGACCGCGGGGTTGAGCCCGACGATGACGTCGCCGATCGCACCGCTACCGCGCATGGCGGCCCAGGTCAGTGCGAGGATGAGACAAAGGCTGGTGATATGGCGCACGGCCTCGATCCAGGGCAGGGCACCGCCGTGGGCTTGCCAGATCGTTTGCAATACCAGCAGAAACACGACGGCGCCGCCGGCGTAGGCACAGTCGTCGAGAGATTGGCGTGCCAGTTCACGACGCTCGGTCAGGTGGCGTGCGAGACGGATCATCAGGCAGTAGAGGCCCAGCACGGCCAGCGCGGCACCTAACCCGTAGAGCAACGTCAGCGCCCAGTCGGCCAGCCAAGAATGCGTTGAATCCGTCATGAACCTCTCCTGGCATGGCCTCGGATGACCACACGCCTGAGCGCAGCATGCAAGTTTGGTGCGCTTTTGCGTAGCGGGTCATGTCCGGTCGATGTCGCCGCGGCTGATGCCGTACCGCGCAGGCGTCCTCGCACGGATCAGCGCATAAACCTCGGAGGCGGCCCGTGCACGGTGGGTCGGCCGATGTACGATCACCCGAACTCATCGAATTCCACCTGCGTATGACCCTGACCAGCCGGATGATCGAGACCTCCCGAGGCACGTTCCACGTCAGACGGGCCGGTGTACCCGGCGCGCCCGTGCTGTTGTTGCTCCACGGCTGGCCGCAAAGCAGTTACTGCTGGCAGCCGGTCGCCAGAGCGCTGGCCGACCGGTTCGATCTGGTGATGCCGGACTTGCGCGGACTGGGCGATTCGCCGCGCACGCTCGAGCCACTCGCCTACACCAAGCAAGCACTGGCAGGCGACGTGCTGGCGGTCATGGAAACACTGGCCATCGAGCGCTGTACGCTGATCGGCCATGACTGGGGCGGGGCGGTGGCCCAGGAGCTTGCGTTCGCGGCGCCCGGCCGTATCCAGCGGCTAGTCCTGCTCAATATCCTGGTACTCGCCAATAGTCGCGGCAATCGCGCGGCACGGGCCGCGCTGGCAGCAGTGGGCAATCGGCCCATGTGGTACCAGTTCTTCCAGCACGCAAACGGATTGCCGGAGGCCATGATTCCCGGCAACGAGGCCGCATGGCTGGGCTATTTTCTCAAGACATGGAGCCGGTCCGGTTTCCCTGCGGCGGCTTTCGACGAGTACGTGCGCTGCTATGCGATCGAACATACGCCGGCGACAGGCGCAGCCTACTACCGTTGCCACAAAGCCGATTCGGCGCGCTGGCGCGAGCTGGCCGGTCGCAGGCTGACGATGCCGGCGCTGTATATCCACGGACGGCACGATCCGGTGATCGTGTCCGAATTCACGCATCATCTGGATGACGTGTTCGAGGACATTCGTCTTGAGACACTCGACGCGGCCCACTTCGTCGCAGAAGAGTGTCCGGACGCAGTAGCGCGCCTGATCGGCTGTTTCGCCGAAGGTGGCTGATCAGTATGGGTGAGCCGACGGCGCGACGCCTGTCGTGGCGGCCTCCCACTCGGCTCGCAGACTCTTCACGACGGCCACACATAGCGCGATCATCACCACCGAGAAGGGCAGACCGCCCACCAGCGACGCTGTCTGCAGCGCCGACAACCCGCCGGCCACGGCCAGTGCCACGCTCACCGCACCCTGCAGGACAACCCAGAGTGCGCGGGTAGCCAACGGTGGGTTCTCCATCCCGCCGGTCGACAGGGTGGCGACCACGAATGCGCCGGAATCGGCCGAGGTCACGAAGAATGTGGTGATGAGGATCATCGCCAGTACGGAGCTTAGCGTGGCCAGAGGCAGGCCAGAGAGAAACGCGAACACGACCTGCTGCGTGGCCAGATCGCCCAGTCCGCCCGCGCCGAAAATCTCGCGGTGGAGGGCCGCCCAGCCCATCGTTCCGAACCAGATGAAAATACCCAGGCTCGGGATCACGAGCACGCCGAGGGCGAACTCTCGTACCGTGCGACCACGCGATATGCGCGCCAGAAAGGTGCCCACGAACGGGCCCCAGGCGATCCACCACGCCCAGAAGAACGTCGTCCAGTACGACTGCCATGCATCGCCACTGGCGAAGTCGGTTTCGAAACTGCTCTGGAGGATATGCTGGGCGTAGTAGCCGAACTGGGCCACGACCGCTTCGAGTAAAAAGACGGTGGGCCCGAACACGAGTACGAACACGAGCAGCAGGACGGCGAGCGCAATATTCAGATTCGAAAGCCATTTGATACCGCGGGTCAGGCCGGTCAGTACCGACACGCCGGCCGCCAGGGTGATGGCGATAATGATCGCCAGTCTCAAAGCCAGCGAACCCTCTGCCACCCCGAGATAGGTCAAGCCCGTGTTGATCTGGATGACGCCCAGCCCGAGTGACGTCGCCAGCCCGAAAACCGTGCCCACGATGGCGGTGATATCGATGATATCGCCTACCCACCCCCGTACGATCCGCTCGCCCAGCAGCGGCTCGAGCCCCCAGCGAATGGTCAGCGGCCGGCCGCGGCGGTGCGTGGCGAACCCGAGCGCCAGGCCGACGACGATATAGATCGCGAATGCGCCCGCGCCCCATTCCATCCAGGCTATATGCACCGCGTAACGCGCGGCGGCGATCGTGTCGGAAACGCCCTGACGCGGGGCGGCGTGATAGTGCGCGATCGGTTCGGCGGTACTGTAGAAGATCACGCCAATGCCGATGCCGGCCGAGAACAGCATCGTGTACCACGACACACGGGAAAAATCGGGGCTCGAGTCGGCCGGGCCGAGCTTGAGCGTCCCGTAGCGGCTGCAGCCTACCCAGATCGAAAATCCGATGAACCCGGCGGTGATGAGGATGTAGTACCAGCCGAAGTAATGAACGATCCAGGCCATGATTGCATCGAATGCGTTCGATAGCGGTTCCGGAGCGACGATCGTCGCCGCCACGAAACACACGATCAGCACGACGACCGGGTAACAGACCCGGGGCGCGAGCATGAGCCGTGTCGAACGTGTGGGGGTGGCGGTCGGAGAAGTGGCGGAACGAGTCAAATCGGGCCCTCGGCATGGCGGCTGGACAAGCAAGCTTCGGCGGTCGCGCGGCTCGATGCTCGGCTCGACGAATCCGGCAAAGCGCGAAGCCTACAGGATATCGGCCGGTACGCCGTCACCGGCGTGGTCAGCACGAATGCGCAATCCACCGGATTGCGCGCTCGACATTCGCGGTCGAAGCTTTGTCCACGCATCGTCGCCGCTGCAGCCGGCGTAATGATCCGCATTCGACACGGCAAGGAACATGATCGATGGCATCACAGGCCAAGACCGTCGCCCGCCTGCGCTGGGGCAAGGGATTTACCTATCGCTATACGCACGGGCGCAATAAGGGGCGCACCCTAAAGGACGCCCGCTGGCGGGACTGGATCGCCGAACTGGTGATCCCGCCAGCCTGGCACGACGTCGAGATCACCCTCGATCCGAAGGCTCGGGTGCTGGCCAGCGGCCGCGACGATGCCGGCCGCAAGCAGTATATCTACAACAGCGAATTCACCGCAGCGCAGCAGCGTCGAAAGTTCGACCGCCTGACGCAGTTCGCCCAGCAGCTTTCAACCATGCGACGGGTCACCGGACAGCACCTGAGACAACCGGGATTCACGCGGGAAAAAGTGCTGGCCTGTATGGTGAGACTCATCGATATGGCCTATTTCCGTCCCGGCAGTGAACGCTACTTGCGCGAGAACGACTCCTATGGCCTGACCACCATGCGTTCGCGCCATCTACGGATCGAGGGCGACGAGTTGATTTTCGACTACGACGGTAAAAGTGGCCAGCACCAGCACCGCGTAGTCGAGGATCGACGGCTGGCACGAGTGGTCGCCGAGCTCGATGCCGAACCCGGCTACGAGATATTCAAGTACTACGACGACGATGGCGACAAGGTCTATGTCGATAGCGCAGATCTCAACGAATACATCCGGGAAGTGATGGGAGATGCGTACAGCGCCAAGGATTTTCGCACCTGGGCGGGGACGTCGCTGGCCGCGCTTGCATTGGACGAACTGGGCATCGGCGACGACGAGCAGGTCAGCCAGACGTACGTACGCCAGGCAGTCGAGCGCGTCGCCGAGCGGCTCGGCAATACGCCGGCGATCGCCCGCGACAGCTATATTGACCCACGCGTCATCGACACCTATCTGGATGGGCGAACGCTCAGTCATTTTCTGACGCTGATTCAGAACGAGCTCGAAAAAGGCGACCTGACCGGCCCCGAGGAGCGTGCGATCATGAAAATGCTGGAAAGCCGGGTCGATCGCGAGCGGGCGGCCAAAGTGTAGAACCAGGCACCGATGAGTTAGGATGGAAAATCCATCTTTTCCTTATTGGTGCTGCTTATGGCCAACGAACACAACGCGCCCGTACTGGTAACCGGCGGTAATGGTTATGTTGCGTCGTGGGTGGTCAAGTACCTTCTCGAGGACGGCCAGAATGTACACGCGACCGTGCGCGACGTTTCCAACAAGGACAAGGTCGGCCATCTGGAGGGGATTGCCGCCGAGGCGCCCGGCACCCTGACGCTTTTCGAAGCCGACCTACTGGATCCCGGCGCGTTCGATGAGGCGATGGCCGGCTGTCGGGTGGTCTTCCACACGGCCTCGCCGTTCGTGATCGCCGGCGTCGAGGATCCGGAGGCCGAACTGGTTCGTCCGGCGGTGGAAGGCACCGAGAACGTGCTTGCCAGCGTCGAGCACACGGCCAGCGTGGAGCGCGTGGTTCTCACCTCGAGCGTGGTCGCGGTCTATGGCGACGCCGCCGACATGGCCGATGCCGGCCTTTACGCCTTCGATGAACGCCATTGGAACACTACCTCCAGCGTCGACCACCAGCCCTACAACTATTCCAAGGTATGTGCAGAGCGGCGCGCTTGGGAGCTCAACGATGCACAGCAGCGCTGGCAGTTGGTCACGATCAATCCCGGCTTCGTCCTCGGCCCGTCGCTCACACGCGCCAGCGCGTCGACGAGTCTGTCGACGATGAAGCAGTTCGGCAACGGTACTCTAAGGTTGGGCGCGCCGGAACTGTATTTCGGCGTGGTCGACGTGCGTGATGTAGCCGAGGCCCACCGACGTGCCGGTTTCCTGCCCAAGGTTAGCGGGCGGCATATCGCTACCAGTGGGACGGTCAGCATGCTTGAAATGGGGCGCATGCTGACCGAAGCGTTCGGTAAGCGCTATCCGTTCCCGTCTCGCACGCTACCCAAATGGTTGCTCTGGTTGGTTGGCCCGTTCCAGGGTTTGCCTCGACGGTTTGTCGAGCGCAACGTCGGTCACCGTCTGGATTTCGACAACGGCTATATCAAACGCGATCTGGACATGCGTTTTCGTACAGTCCGCGAAACCGTACAGTCCCATTTTCAGCAGATGCTAGACGACGGGCTCGTTCGACGCCGATAGTCAGGCTCGGTCAATTGTCGGTCCGCGACGGCTATGGGATGATCGCGCCATGAATACGCGGATGACCTTTCTGGCGGGCTTCATCGCCGCGGCCGGCGCACTGGCTTTTGCCTATTATCTGCAGTATGCGCACGGTTTGGAGCCGTGTCCGCTGTGTATTTTCCAGCGCGTGGCCATGGCCGGCGTTGGGCTGTTCTGTCTCGCGGGCTTCATCCACGGGCCGGGCGCCACCGGCGGTCGCGTCTATCTGGCGCTTGCGCTGATCTGTGCGCTCACCGGCGCGGCGATAGCTGCACGGCATGTGTGGCTCATGCATCTGCCGCCGGACCAGGTGCCGGCCTGCGGTCCGGGCCTGGATTATCTGATCGATATCATGCCGTTGACCGAAGTCCTGACCACGGTCCTGCGCGGCGACGCCAGCTGTGCCACGGTCAAGGGTGCATTCGCGGGTCTCAGTCTGCCGGCCTGGACCTGTATCTATTTCATCGGTCTGTCGCTGGCCGGTATGTTGGGGCTGTTGGTGGCCCCGGCCCGTTCGCGCAGTCGTTGAATCCTCCATTTCTTCTCATCAAGGCAAGCTCATGTATCCGGTCACCGATCTTTGCGACGAATTCTCCGACAAGATCCAGATAGCCGAGCCGATCTTCACCGACTTCGGTGCGGTCCTGGCTTTTGGCGGCCCGATCAGTACCGTCAAGTGCTTCGAGGACAACTCTCTGGTGCGCGCCGCGCTCGAGGAGCCCGGTGAGGGCCGTGTACTCGTGGTCGACGGGGGGGCCTCCGATCGCTGCGCGCTGCTTGGCGATAACCTCGCTCAACTCGCCATTGACAACGACTGGGCGGGCATCGTGGTCTACGGCTGTATCCGCGATAGCGCCGAGATCTCGCAGATGGATGTGGCGGTGAAGGCGCTCAATACGCACCCCAAGAAGTCCAGCAAGAAGAATCAGGGCGAGCGCGATGCGCCGGTGCGCTTTGCCGGCGTGTCGTTCATGCCGGGTGACTGGTTATATGCCGATCTCGACGGCGTGATCGTCTCGGAATCGGAATTGTCGCTGTCCGAATAGAAGCATCGGCCATCGCGCCCCGCAACACGCGTGCGGCCCCGTCCGGCGGGCAGGGCAGAAGCCGCCATGCCTGAGCCGTCAGTATCGCAAATTCGTCAGCCCCCGCCGGACTGTACGCGCTGCCCACGTCTTGTAAGCCTGCGCAAGCACGTGCGTACCGAACGGCCGAACTATCACGCGGCGCCGGTGCAAGCCTTCGGACCGGCCGACGGCCGCCTGTTGGTTGTCGGCCTGGCGCCAGGCATGCACGGCGCCAATGCCACTGGCCGCCCGTTTACCGGCGACCGCTCGGGCCAGCTTCTTTTTGAAACCCTGTACAGACAGGGGCTTTGCTCGGCGCCGGTCTCCGTAGGGCCGGGAGACGGGCTGCAGCTCCACGATTGTCGGATCACCAATGCCGTCAAATGTCTGCCGCCCGGCAATCGGCCGGTCGCCGCCGAGATCAACGCCTGCAATGCGTTTCTGCGAGCCGAAATCGAGCCGGCAACGGTCGTGCTCGCATTGGGCGGGCTGGCGCACAATGCCGTGGTGCGCGCACTGGGGCTGCGTCGGGCCGACCACCGCTTCGGCCACGACATCGTCCATCGCCTGCCGGCGGGCCAGACGCTGATCGATTCGTATCACTGCAGCCGCTACAACATCAACACCGGCCGGCTGACGCCGGCCATGCTCAATCGGGTGTTCGCACGCGCATGCCGAATGATTGCGGGCAACGGCTTGCCTGAGCCCTCGATGACGCCATAGTGATGCCATGACCGAGGCAGGCTTCGATTCCAAACGCTATCTGCGCCAGCTCACCCAGGCGCCGGGCGTCTATCGCATGTACGACGTCAAGGGTGACGTGTTGTATGTCGGCAAGGCGAAGAATCTCAAGAAACGGGTTTCGAGTTATTTCCTGCGGGCGTCGGGCAATGCAAAGACCGAATCCATGCTTGATCAGGTGGCCGATATCGAGGTCACGATCACGCATACCGAGGATGAGGCGCTGCTGCTGGAATCCACCCTCATCAAGCAGCACCGACCGCGCTACAACGTCTATCTGCGCGACGACAAGAGCTATCCTTATCTGCTGATCACCGGCGACAACGCCTACCCCCGCGTCGTCTATCACCGCGGTGCCCAGAAACGCCAGGGCCATTACTTCGGCCCGTTCCCGAGTGCGAGTGCGGTCAAGAGCACTCAGGACACGCTGATGCGACTGTTTCAGTTGCGCAATTGCCGAGACAGCTTTTTCGAGAACCGCTCGCGACCCTGCCTGCAATATCAGATCAAGCGGTGCAGCGCCCCTTGCGTGGGCCATATCAGCGAGGCCGATTATGCACGCGACGTGCAGGATGCGGTCGAACTGCTGGAAGGCCGCAACGAAAAACTCATTGATCGGCTGGTCGGTGATATGGAATCCGCGGCCCGGGCGCTGGACTTCGAGACGGCCGCCCGGCTACGGGAGAAGATATCGGCACTGCGCCGGCTGCAGTCGCAAAGCCAGAAAGTCGGTGGGCAGGGTGATTTCGATCTGATTTGTGCGGCGGTGGACGGCGGCGTGGCTGCCGTGGTCGTGGTGACCGTGCGGGGCGGGATCAATCTCGGCCATCGCAGCTTTTTTCCGAGCGCACCGGCCGGCACCGAATCGGCGGACGTCATGGCGGCCTTTGTCAGCCAGTATTATCTCGAGCGCAGGCCGCCACCGGAGCTGCTTGTCGACCCGATGCCGGCCGACGACGCCTGGTTGTCGGAAAGTCTGGCCGAGCGCGGTGGCCGGCGTGTCCATCTGAAGACTAGCGTACGCGGCGAGCGCCGCCGCTGGCTGGACAATACCCGGGCGACGCTGACCCAGACGCTGTCAGCCCAGTTGGCAAGCCGTGCCGGGGTGGAAAAACGTCTGGCTTCACTGGCCGACGCGCTGGGCCTGTCGGCACCGCCGATGCAGATGGCCTGCTTCGATATCAGTCATACGCGCGGCGAGCGTGCGGTGGCTTCGTGTGTCGTGTTCGAGGCCGGGGCGCCCCAGAAGTCCGCCTATCGGCGCTTCAATATCGACGGCATCGAGCCCGGAGACGATTACGCGGCCATGCGTCAGGCGCTCACACGCCGGTTCAAGCGGGTCAAGGACGGCGAGGCAGCGATGCCGGACCTGTTGCTGATCGATGGCGGCAAGGGCCAGCTCGGTGTGGCCGTGGAAACCCTGGACACGCTGGAAATACGCGGCGTGCAGCTGCTCGGCGTGGCCAAGGGCTCGACCCGCAAGCCGGGCCTCGAGCAGCTGTTTTTGCCCGGCCAGTCGGCGCCGCTTATACTGCCCGCGGACTCGCCCGGGCTGCATCTGATCCAGCAGATACGGGACGAAGCCCACCGCTTCGCCATAGCCGCCCATCGCGGTCAGCGTGGCAAGGCGCGGCAAGGTTCGATGCTCGACGGGATAGACGGACTGGGCCCAAAACGCCGCAAGAAGCTGCTTCAGACCTTCGGCGGGCCGAAGCAGGTCGCCCGGGCCGGCATCTCCGAGCTTGCACGCGTGGAGGGCATCAGTGCGACCATGGCACAACGCATCTACGATTATTTCCATAACACGGCGTAAGTCGGTAGCCGCAGGCCTGGCCGCGGTCGGCGCGTAGAGGAGACACGTTTGAACCTGCCCATCTGGCTGACCCTGTTTCGGCTCATTCTCATTCCCTTCGTGGTGGGGCTGCTGTTCGTGCCGCTGGCGGAGGCGAATATCGCCGCAGCTGTACTGTTCGGCATTGCGCTGGCGACCGACTGGCTCGACGGTCATCTCGCACGGCGCTGGAACCAGACCTCCGCATTCGGCGCCTTTCTCGACCCGGTTGCCGACAAACTCATCGTGTGCGCCGTGCTGGTGATGCTCGTCTACCGCGATCCGCACTACTATATCGCGCTGTCGGCCACGATCGTCGTCGGACGCGAGCTCACCGTATCGGCATTGCGTGAATGGATGGCCGAGCTCGGCGAGCGCGGGGTGGTCGCTGTGGGGGCAATGGGCAAGTACAAGACCGCAATCCAGATGGGCGCGATCTTCTGCATGGTCTTCGATCTCGCTCAACGCAGTGGCATCTACACGGTTGGTGTGGTGCTGCTGGTGATCGCGGCAGCCCTGACGCTCTGGTCCATGATCGAATATCTGCGTCAGGCCTGGCCCCGGTTGAGCATGGAGCGCTGAGCCAACGCCTCGCATCGGTTTCAATCGCTGCCTGAGCGAGGGTAGACGATTCATCGTTCCGATTCTCGTGGCGTGAGATCCTGGGGACAGCGCGAAGCGCTGTCGTGGCCTGGGATGGCCAGACACCGAACGGTGCGATGGGCGTTGTCGACCGTCGGCACCCGGTGCCGCCCACGGGAATAGGCGGCCATCGGAGCCCTCCGAGGCGGGCCGTTCTGCCAAACTCTGAAATCGTTCGGAAAAATGCCTTGACAGAAAAACAGTCTGGCCTAGAATATGCGCTCTCGACGGGCGGGAATAGCTCAGTGGTAGAGCACAACCTTGCCAAGGTTGGGGTCGCGAGTTCGAATCTCGTTTCCCGCTCCAAATAACACCGCCGAAACCTCGGCCCGACCGGTCGGGGTTTTTGTTTATCGGGCCCCGGCACGCTGTCGCCGGTCGCCCCACCGGCCAGGTGGCAGAGTGGTGATGCAGCGGCCTGCAAAGCCGCGTACCTCGGTTCGATTCCGGGCCTGGCCTCCATTATTTCGTCGAGACGCAGCCTTTCGCGGTTGCAATCGTCGGTGATTGGTCTCGTGATGTCACTGCATGGCCTGTAGGTGACCGCGTCGGCGATACGACATCCGCAGTCTTCCGATCGGGCCGCGAGCACGCCAGTGGTACTGGCCGGCCTGTCGGTCAACGAACCAGTCGCCCCCGTGCGGGAATGCTCGCTTTGTGCCTCGACAGTCCCGCGGATTTTCTTGGCGTGGCCCCGGCCGCACCTCATAGCACACGCCCTCACAGCTCACGCTGCAAGAACGCATTCGCGTCGCTTGTTCGCCCGTGGGGCTCGTCTTCTGCGGTCGTCGCCACCGGCCTAACCCTGCCTCGCTCCACGCAAGTCCCACCCCCATGGTCAAGCGGCCGGATCATGTCGTCCGGTACGATGCGTCATATGAGCAAGCCAGCCTCGCGAACGATCGACCACGCGGATACGGCGCTTGGCCGGCCGGGCGTTCTAGACGCGCGTGTCCCGGCAGACGGCGGACCGGCCATCGTGCGAGCGGGGCGGGCTCGATCGAAGAGGCGGTGGTTGGTGCGAGCGGGCGTCTGCGTATGAGCGTCGATCCACGAGCGGGCGGGCCGTCGCCTGCATCGGCGCGTGTGGATGTGAGCGCGCTGTGTGCGGCCTATGTGAACCGGCGCCCGGACCCGTCGGTGGCTGCGCATCAAGTGGCCTTCGGTACCACCGGCCATCGGGGTGTGGCGTTCGACCATAGCTTCAACGAGTGGCACGTGCTGGCGATCAGCCAGGCAATCTGCGACTACCGCCGACATCGCGGAATCGGCGGGCCGGTGTTTGTCGGCATCGATACACATGCGCTCTCGCAGCCGGCGCTGGACACCACGCTTGCGGTACTGGCTGCTAACGAGGTGCCCATGCGGGTGGCCGCGGCCGGCCAGTTCACGCCCACCCCGGCGGTCTCCCATGCCATTGTGGCCCACAACCGCGGTCCTCGCCGAGGGGATGCCGATGGCATCGTGATCACCCCGTCACACAACCCGCCGGAGTACGGCGGTTACAAATACAACCCACCTCACGGGGGCGCTGCCGGCAAGGCAGTTACCGACTGGATCCAGGCACGCGCCAATACGTTGCTTGCCTCTGGTCTGCAAGGGGTCAGACACGTCCCGCTCGGACGTGCCCGTGCCATGGCGGCGGCCGATCCATACGATTTTCTCGGCCATTATGTCGAGCAGCTGGACGCCGTCATCGATTTCGACGTGATTCGCAGTGCCGGGCTTCGTATCGGGGTCGATCCCATGGGCGGCGCCGGCGTGCATTACTGGCAGGCCATCGCCGAACGTTACGGCCTGCAGCTGACCGTGACCCACCCCGAGATCGATGCGCAGTTCGGTTTCATCCCGCTGGACTGGGACGGACGTATCCGCATGGATCCGTCGTCGAAATATGCGATGCGATCGTTGATCGCACGCAAGGACGAGTTCGATATCGCACTCGCCTGTGACACCGATCATGACCGGCACGGTATTGTGACTCCGGGCGATGGTCTGCTGGATTCCAACCATTACCTGTGTGTGATGATCGATTATCTGTTCCGTCATCGCTCGCGGTGGCCCGCTACCGCAGGAATCGGCAAAACGCTGGTCAGTACCGCGCTGATCGACCGGGTGGCGCGACAGCTTGGCCGTTCGGTGTTTGAGGTCCCGGCAGGTTTCAAATGGTTTGCGGATGGCCTGGCCGATGCCCGTCTCGGTTTCGCCGGCGAGGAAAGCGCCGGAGCAAGCTTTCTGCAACGTGACGGCTGCGCATCCGTGACCGACAAGGATGGGATCGCCCCCGGTCTCCTGGCCGCAGAGATCACGGCGCGCACTGGACGCGATCCGGGGGCACGGTATCGGCAACTCACCGACACCCTCGGCCAGCCGTTCGCCAAGCGACTCCAGGCACGAGCCAACACCGCCCAGAAAACCGCCCTGGCGAGATTGAGTTCACGCGAGCTCGATTGCGCCCGGCTGGCGGGAGAGCCTGTGACAGCCATTGTGGATCGCGCGCCGGGCAACAACGAGTTGATTGGCGGCATCAAGATCAGCACGGCAAACGGCTGGTTTGCTGCACGCCCGTCAGGCACCGAAGATATCTACAAGCTCTACGCAGAAAGCCTGCGCAGCGCCGAACATCTCGAGGCGATTCTGACCGATGCTCGGCACATTCTCGACCGGACCCTCGCCATCGCTCCTCCGGGGCAGGCATCGACGTGAGCGATCCAGGCCCTTGGTTCTGATGCGTCGGTGGGCGCATTCGAAGAGCAAATACCCGCGGCGCGCACTTTTCGATTCGCGCAAGGAGTCTGAACGACACCGGTTCGACGTCCTCCGACGGTTCATTTAACGAGCTCGCGGCGCGCAACGTTCACGGGCAGCATGCAGATCTACGGCGGCTGCGCCCGATGGCCCGGGGAGGGGCCTGTCGGTACACCGGGCGACGGCGGTCCGGAAAGCGCGCAGCGCGCCGGTGGCCGTGGACTCGGGCGTCGGCCTGATAACGGCGCGGCCCGTTCCGGTTCATATGCCGAGTTTGCGACGCGCGTCGTACGTACGGGCGGCACAGCGTTGTCATGCGGCGGCATCGTTCGTGCCGGCGTCGGCGTCGTCGAGCGGTATGCCGACTGGAACTGCTAGACTTGCGCGCCGTGCCCGGGTGGCGAAATTGGTAGACGCATGGGACTTAAAATCCCTTGGATTATTAATCCGTGCCGGTTCGAGTCCGGCCCCGGGCACCAATGACATGCCGAACCCGGGAGCGCTCTGGCAGCCATGGCGACGTCTCGTCTGATTATCGAAAATCTGGCCTGCGGACGGGGCGAAAAAGCGCTTTTCACCGGTCTGGATGCCGTGCTCAATCGCGGCATGGCGGCACGCGTGCTCGGTGACAACGGCATCGGCAAGACCACGTTGTTGCGCACGGTGGCCGGTCTGCACCGACCGATCGACGGCCGGGTGCGTTGGCAGGGTGTGGCGACCGGCGACGAGCCGGCCCCTTTGCGCGAGGACCTGTGTTTTATTGGCCATGAGAACGGGCTCAACGGGGCGCTTACTCCGGTCGAGAATCTGGACGTGCTCATGCGGCTTGCCGGGCGCCGCGTGAGTACCGACACGATTCGTCGCACGCTTGCCGAACTCGGTCTCAAGCGGTTGGCGCATCGGCCCTGCGAGCGGCTGTCGGCCGGCCAGCGTCGGCGGGTGTCGCTGACGCGCTTGTGGCTCACACAGGCGCCACTCTGGCTGCTCGACGAACCCGCCTCGGCGCTCGACGCCGACGCCCGGACGACGCTGTGCGAGCGCATGGCCGACCATGTGCAGGCCGGCGGCATACTGCTGTTCACCACTCACGAAGCGCTGGCCCTGCCGGGCGTGGATGTCGCCGCGATCGAGCTCGGTTCATGCTAGGCGTTTTCTGGGCCGTATTGCGCCGGGATCTGCAGTTGGCCTTCCGCCAGCGCGGCGTGCTCGTTCATCATCTGCTGTTTTTCATCCTGGTGGTCGCACTGTTTCCCCTGGGTACACAGGCGGACTCGACGGTGCTCGTTTCGGTTTCGCCGGCGCTTATCTGGATGTCGGTGCTCCTGGCCGCGCTGTTATCGCTCCAGCGTCTGTTTCGGCCGGACTTCGAGGACGGCACCCTCGAGCAGTATCTGCTTTCGCCGGAACCGTTGGCCGTGATTGCGCTGGCCAAGGTGGCGGCCTACTGGCTGGCCAGTGGATTGGTGTTCGTGATCGCCTCGCCGCTGCTTGTGCTGCTGCTGGGCGTGCCCGCGGCCGCGGTTCCCGTTATCATGGCCAGCCTGCTACTCGGCACGCCCACGCTGGGGCTGGTGGGCGCGATCGGCACGGCACTCACGCTGAGTCTGCCCAGGGCGGGGCTGCTGTTGAGCCTGCTGATCTTTCCGCTGTACGTGCCGGTGCTAATCTTCGGCGCCGGTGCGATGCAGGCCGCGATCGCCGGGCTGCCGTATGCGGGCCCGCTGTATCTGTTGGGTGCATTGCTGGCATTGGGTATCAGCACCGCACCCTGGGCGATTGCGGCGGCGTTGCGAATAAGCCTGGAATAATCGGGCGCTCGTACGGAGCAAAGTCCGGATTTTGTTGTCGAAAACCTCGATGCTGCGTGCAGGGCGCGTATCGGGACCGAACGAACGAGAGGAGATGCGCCGCGGCGTGGGTTTGTATGAACGATGACAGCCGATCCATCAATCGAACGGCCTGGCGGTGGCCGGTTCGTACCGCCCACCGATAACGGGTTCGCGTTTTGGCGAAGAGTCGATTCATGCGCTGGCTGCATACCTTCGGGTCCCTGCCGTACTTCTATCGGGTAAGTCGTCCGATCGCCTGGGCGCTGGCCGTGCCCGGTCTGCTGCTGGCCGGCTACGGGATCTATGCAGGGCTGGTGCTCGCCCCGACCGACTATCAGCAGGGTGATGCGTTTCGTATCCTGTATATCCACGTGCCCAGCGCGTGGCTGTCATTATTCGGTTACACGAGCATGGCCGTGGCGGGCTTCATCGCGCTGGTCTGGCGGCTCAAGCTGGCCGAGATCTATCTGATCGCCGCCGCGCCCGTGGGCGCGAGCTTCACGTTTCTGGCCCTGGTGACGGGCTCGATCTGGGGCAAGCCGATGTGGGGAACCTGGTGGGTGTGGGACGCCCGGCTCACCTCGGAGTTGATCCTGCTGTTCCTGTATCTGGGCGTGATCGCACTGCATAACGCGATCGAATCGCCGCGGACCGCTGCACGTGCATGTGCGCTGCTGGCGGTGGTGGGCGTGATCAACGTGCCGATTATTCATTACTCGGTAGAGTGGTGGAACACCCTGCATCAGGGTCCGACGGTGACCCGTTTCGGCAAGCCGGCCATGGAGATGGACATGCTCGTGCCGCTGTTGTCGGCAGCCCTCGGTTTTACCCTGATGTTCGGCTGGCTGACGCTCTGGGGCATGCGCGTGCAACTGCTCTGGCGTGAGCGCCGTAGTCGCTGGGTCGGGCGCATGATCGGGAGCGCCTACGATGCATGACAGCTGGCAGCAATTCTGGGCCATGGGCGGTTATGCAGCGTTCGTGTGGAGCAGCTACGGTATCGCCGCCGTGGTGTTGATAGGCAATATTCTGGCCCCCGTGATCGCGCATCGCCGCCTGGTGCGCCGTATTCGCAACGAGGAATTCGATGACTAGAACCCGACGTCGTCGTCTGATGCTGGTGGGAGGGCTGTTCGTCGGCCTGGCCGCCGCCGTGGCGCTGGCCCTGACGGCTTTCAGCCAGAACCTGCTGTATTTCTACCAGCCGAGCGAGATCGTTGCCGGCAAGGTGCCGCCGGACACGCGTTTTCGTATCGGCGGTCTGGTGGAGAACGGTTCCGTACAGCGCAACCACAGCGACTTGATCGTGCGTTTCAAGCTGGCCGACTGCGAAGCCAGCGTGCCCGTACAGTTCAAGGGCACGCTCCCGGATCTGTTTCGCGAGGGGCAGGGCATCGTCGCCTACGGCAAGCTAGACGGTCGCGGGGCGTTCGTGGCTGACGAAGTGCTGGCCAAGCACGATGAGAACTACATGTCGCCGGATGTGGCCGAAGCCATGAAGGACAAGCAGGGGGTCAGTTGCATGCCGACCAATATGAAGCCGGATATGCAGGCCGCCCGATGATTCCCGAATTAGGACATTTCGCCCTGATTCTGGCGCTGGGGCTCGCACTGGTCCAGACCGTCGTGCCGATTTACGGAGTCGTCCGTTCGCGGGCTGACTGTCTGGCCGTCGCCGCCCCGGCGGCGATCGGGCAATTCGTGATGCTGAGTATTGCCTTCGCGGCGCTCGGTTTCGCTTTCTATGCCAATGATTTCTCGGTGGCTTACGTAGCGGCGAATTCGAATACGCACCTGCCGTGGTTCTACCGGATCGCCGCGATCTGGGGGGCGCACGAAGGCTCGCTGCTGCTGTGGATGATGGAACTGGCCTGCTGGAGTCTGGCGGTGGCCGCGGCCAGCCGAAGTCTGCCGCGAGAGGTGGCCAGCTGCGTGCTGGCGGTGATGGGCGCGATCAGCGTCGGCTTCCTGTTGTTCACCTTGTTTACCTCCAATCCGTTCGTTCGCGAATTTCCCATGCCTTCGGAGGGCCGGGATCTGAACCCGCTGTTGCAGGACCCGGGTCTCGTGTTCCATCCGCCCATGCTCTATATGGGCTATGTCGGCTTCTGCGTGGCGTTCGCGTTCGCCATTACCGCGTTGATCACCGGCCGTGTCGACAGCGCGTGGACGCGCTGGACCCGGCCCTGGACGACGGCCGCGTGGGTGTTCCTTACCATCGGCATTACGCTGGGTAGCTGGTGGGCCTACAACGAACTCGGCTGGGGCGGCTGGTGGTTCTGGGATCCGGTGGAAAACGCCTCTTTCATGCCTTGGCTGGTTGGTACGGCCCTCATCCACTCGCTGGCGGTGACCGAAAAACGCGGCATCTTCAAGAGCTGGACGGTGTTGCTGGCAATCACCGCGTTTGCGCTGTCACTGCTGGGCACGTTCCTGGTGCGATCCGGCGTGCTCATTTCGGTGCATGCGTTCGCCACCGATCCAGCGCGCGGGGTCTATATTCTGGCGTTCTTCGCCGTGGTCATTGGCGGGTCCCTGTTGCTGTACGCGGTTCGCGCGCCGCAGTTCGAAAGTGGCGGCGAGCCGGTGGCCGCACTCTCGCGCGAAGGCCTGTTGCTTCTTAACAATATCTTTCTGGTCGTTGCGGCCGCGGGCGTGCTGCTGGGTACGCTCTATCCGATCCTGGCCGACTCGCTCGGCATGGGCCGTATTTCCGTCGGTCCGCCGTATTTCAATAAGATATTCATTCCTCTGACCGCGCCGCTGGTCGTCTTGGTCGGCTTTGCCGCGGTCATGGCATGGAAACGGACGCGGCTCGAGACGCTGCGTTCGCGCCTGTGGCTGCCGCTTGTCGCGGCCATCGTGGCTGGGGTCGTGCTGCCGCTGGTGACCCTGGGCACCACGGCACTGGCCGCGATTGCCGGCTGCGTGTTGGGCAGCTGGGCCATTCTGACTGCGATCGAGGATGTGGTTCGGCGTACCAGCGGGCGACGCACGATGTTGCCCCGTAATGTGCTGGGCATGACCCTCGCACATGTCGGTGTCGGGGTGTTCGTGATCGGCGTGAGCCTGGTCAGCGGGTTCGGCGGCGAGCACGACGTACGCATGGCGCCGGGTGACCAGGCGTCGATCGCCGGCTACGACTTCCGGTTCCTGGGCACACGTCACGAAGACGGCCCGAACTATGTCGCGGAGATCGGCGACTTCGTCGTCTCGCGTGACGGCAAACAATTCAACGAGCTGTACCCGGCCAAGCGGCGCTACAACGCCAGCGGCCAGGTCATGACCGAATCCGGTATCGACGTCGGTGTATTCCGCGATTTGTATGTCTCGCTGGGCGAGCCGTTAGCTGGTGACGCTTGGAGCGTCCGTCTCTATTACAGGCCCTTCGTGCGGTGGATATGGGCGGGCGGATTTCTGGCGGCGATCGGCGGGTTGCTCGCGCTGTCCGACAAGCGCTACTGGCGGCGCGAACGCGCCGCAGAACGGGCGGCCCGGCAGGGCGGTCTGCAGCCGGCCGGCACGTAATGCGCTGGCGTACGCTCGCACCCATCATCGTAGTGATGGGCCTGATCGTGCTGCTCGGCTACGGGTTGACGCGGCGTCCGGATATTCTGCCTTCGGCTCTGATTGGCAAAACTGCGCCCGCCTTCGATCTGCCCACGCTCGCCTCCGATCGGCCGCGGATATCGGCCGCGGATCTGAAAGGCCGAGTCACGCTGGTCAACGTGTGGGCCAGCTGGTGTGTGGCCTGTCGAGCCGAGCACGCTTTGATCACAGAGATCTCGCAGCAAACCGGCGTCCCGGTGGTCGGTCTTAACTATAAAGACACCAAGCAGGCGGCGTTGCGCTGGCTGGGTCGCTACGGCAATCCGTTCGCAGTGGTCGCTTTCGACGAGAGCGGGCAGGTCGGCATCGACTGGGGCGTGGCGGCCGTGCCGGAGACATTCGTGCTCGATCGCAGTGGCACGATCGTCTACAAGGTGGTCGGGGCGATCACCCCCGAGGAAATGAAGCAGACGCTCATACCCAAGCTCAAACAGCTCAAGCAGGCCTCATGATTCGGCGAATGGGCTGGCTATGGCTATGTCTGAGCCTCGCGCTGCTGGCGGGCGCGGCCGGTGCGGCGACCGTGGGCGATACCACCCTGACCGACGCACAACTGGCGCGCTATCACTCGCTCAACGCGGAGTTGCGGTGTCTGATCTGCCAGAACCGGACCATCGCCGAATCGGACGCACCGCTGGCCAAGGATCTGCGCGATATCGTTGCGCGCCAGCTGGCCGCCGGTCGCAGCGATGCCCAGATCAAGCAATATCTGGTGGACCGCTACGGTGAGTGGGTGCTCTATGATCCGCCGCTACAGACCTCGACGCTCATACTATGGCTCGGGCCGTTCGCACTGCTGTTGTTCGGCCTGGCCGTGGTGATGCTGATCATGCGCGGTCGGCGCAGGTCGCCGGCAGCGCCGCCGGCGCTCGACCGGCAGCGCCTGGCCCGAGTGCTTGAGGGCCATTCTCCAAGCCCGGATCACCGCGCAGCGGATCCCGACAAGGATCGTTCATGATCGAATTTGTGCTGTTCGCGACCCTTCTGGTGGTCGCGAGTCTGGTATTCGTGCTCATTCCGCTGTGGCGGGCTCGGATTTCGAGTGCCGATCGCCGGCGTGAAGCGAACATCACGATCTATCATCAGCGTTATGCAGAGATCGAGCGCGAAGTCTCCGCGGGACGCATGACCCGGCGGGACGCCGAATACGAAAAGGACGAACTCGGTGCCCGCCTGCTGGCTGATATCGATGAGACGCCGTCGCTCACCGGCGCACCGACCCGCGCGGGCCGGCCATGGTTCACATCGCTGTTGATGATCGCGTTACTGGTCGTCGGCACAACCGGCACCTACTGGTATCTCGGTGATCCCGCGGCGTTCGAAAACGCCGACATGCCCGATATCGCGACCATGGTTCGCGAGCTGGAGCAGCGGGTTGAGGCAGCGCCGGACGACCTGCAGGCACGAGCGATGCTGGCCCGCGCTCAGGAGGCGACGGGCGACTATGCCGGCGCTGCAGAAAACTATCGCGCGCTCAATGCCGCCATGCCCGAGCCGCAGGCACCCATCATTGCCGCCGAGGCCGAAGCCACGTTGCAGGCCAGCGACGACCTCCAGGGGCGCACACAGCAATTGTTCGCTCAGCTGCTGGAACTCGACCCGGCAAGCCGCGAGGCGCTCTGGTATCTGGGTCTGGCTGCTGCCGAACGAGGCGACGACCCGCAGGCGGTCGAGTACTGGACACGTCTGCTCGATCAAGACCTGCCGAGCGATTTTGCGGACATGGTTCGTAACCGTCGCAATGAGCTCACCGGACGCAAACCCGAACTGGGGGGCGCGGATTGAACGTATTGTTTCGCCCTGATAAAGGGGTTACCTTCGCGGGCAGCGCTTTAACCCAAGGTTTTTGATGGCGGCACATCAGACGCGGCTCGAGTATGAAAGTCTTCCGGCGGTGATGCCGTCGTATGTGCGGGCGGCAACGACGCTTTCCGGCAGCCTGTCCCGGGGCGAAACCATTCCGGACATCGTGGCCGAGCTGCCCGATCTGGCGGTTCGTGCCGACGCGCTGGCCCAATATCGCAAAGTGTGCGGATTCTCACACTCGCGGCACCTGCCGGTTACCTATCCGCATGTGCTGGCGTTTCCGATGCATATGGCCGTGCTCACCCACAAGCGGTTTCCGCTCAAGCTGCTCGGGCTGATCCACGTGCGAAACGAGATCACCCAGCATCGCGCAATCGCCACTGATGAAAAGCTGCATATCGAAGTCCGCGTCGATGGCCACCGCGACGTCGCCAAGGGCGTCGAATTCGACCTGGTCACGCGCGTGCGCGACCGCGCCGGCGAGCTGGTATGGGAAGAAACCGGTGCGATGCTGTCTCGGCAGAAGTCGCATGACCGCGGCGGCCGGGACCAGCCCAGATCGAAGCCGCCCGAGCCGCCGGCATCGCCCGACGTGAGCGAGGATTGGGAGGTACCGGCCGATATCGGACGTCGTTACGCCCGAGCCGCCGGCGACTACAACCCGATTCATCTGAGCGCCTATTCGGCCAAACTGTTCGGCTTTCCGCGTGCGATCGCGACCGGCATGTGGACCAAGGCCCGAGCCGCCGCGACCCTGGAGCCCCGCCTGTCCGGTGAGGCCTTCACCTTGGGCGTTGCGTTCAAGAAGCCGGTGTTCCTGCCCAGTCGGGTACGTCTCGGTTATAACCTCACCGAGCAGGGCGCCGAGTTCGCGCTCACCGATTCGAAAGGCGATATCGTCCACCTGCTCGGTGATGTTCGCTACCGCTGAGCCTATTCCGTTTTCCAGACCCTTTATCGTTTTAAGCCAAAGGATTGCATATGCGTATTCGCAAGGCCGTGTTTCCGGTCGCCGGGCTCGGCACCCGATTCCTGCCGGCCACCAAGGCCAGCGCGAAGGAGATTCTGCCGGTCGTCGACAAGCCGCTGATCCAGTACGCGGTCAAGGAAGCCATCGCGGCCGGCGCCGAGGAAATGGTCTTCATCACCAGTCATACCAAGAACTCGATCATGGATCACTTCGATCGGGACTATGAGCTGGAAGCCACGTTGGAGGCCAAGGGCAAGAAGGAACTGCTGGATGCGGTACGCGACGTGCTGCCGCCGGGCATCAGCTGCGTATATATCCGTCAGCCCGAGCAGATGGGGCTCGGTCATGCGATCAGCTGCGCACTGCCGGCCGTGGGCGATCAGGATTTCGCCGTGATTCTCGCGGACGATCTGATCGCCGGCTCGTTCCAGCCGTGCATGGCGCAGATGCAGCGGGTCTACCAGGAATACGGTACGAGCGTGCTTGCGGTGCAGCGGGTGCCCTGGGAAGAAACCTACAAGTACGGCATCGTCGAGGTCGAACCGATCGGGCCCGGGTTGTCCGAGATTCGCGGTATCATCGAAAAGCCGGACCCGGACAAGGCGCCGTCCAATCTGGCAGTCGTCGGACGCTACATCCTCACGCCGCGGATATTCCGACTACTGGACAAGACCAAGCCCGGCGCGGGCGGCGAAATTCAGCTGACCGACGCGATCGAAGCGCTGATGGGCGAGCAGACCGTACTGGCCTATGAGTTCGAAGGCACCCGCTATGACTGTGGCAGCAAGTTCGGGTATCTGAAAGCCAATGTTGAAATGGGCCTGCAGCATAGCGAGATCGGGGACGAGTTCCGCGGCTATCTCAAGAGCCTCACGGCAGGGTGGGACGACGAGGACGATAAAGCGACAAGCTAAGTTGTCGCTTTGCCCGCCCCGGCAAAGCCTCCGGTTTGTTATCATTCGGCTGCCCGGCGCCTACCGGAACGCGCCGGCGCGGCACGGTTTGAAAGAGACGTTTCCGGCGTCTCGACCCGGCTACGAGCCTATCTATGAAAAGCGAACTTAACGAAAAGTTCATCGAGAATTCCCCTCTATTCGGCGGCAACGCGGCGTACGTCGAATCCTATTACGAGCAGTATCTGAAGGATCCCGACTCGGTCGAACCGAGTTGGCGTGATTACTTCAAAAGCCTCAATGGCGATGGTGCTGAAGACGTGCCGCACGGCCCTATCCGCGATTCATTCGTCGACACCGCAGCCTCGGCCGGCCAGGGGGCACGGCCCCGCGCAAGCATGTCGCAGCAGGCCGCCCAGAAGCAGGCCGGTGTACTGCGGCTGATCAACTACTATCGCGTACGCGGGCACCAGGCAGCCGATCTCGATCCGCTGGGCCTATATCAGCCGCCGCCCGTGCCCGATCTGGATCCGGCATTCCACGGGCTCGGCGAAGCCGATATGGACACGGTCTTCAATACCGGGTCGTTATTCACCGAAGCCGATGAGATGCCGCTGAGAGACATCATCGATGTCTGCAAGCGCGTGTATACGGGCACCATCGGCACCGAGTACATGTATATCACCGATACTCGCCAGAAGCGCTGGATTCAGCGGCGTCTGGAAGCCAGCGTCGACCAGCCGCGACTCGACGACAAGCAGAAGCGCGAGGTCCTGCGACAGCTGACCGCGGCGGAAGGCATCGAACGCTATCTGCATACGAAATATGTCGGCCAGAAGCGTTTCTCGCTGGAAGGCGCCGACAGCATGATCCCGTCGCTTGACGAGATGGTGCGGTGCGCCGCTCGCAGTCATGTCGACGAGATCGTGATTGGCATGGCCCACCGCGGCCGGCTCAACGTGCTCGTCAACATCCTGGGCAAGTCGCCGCAGGAACTGTTCGCGGAGTTCGAGGGCGACTACGACCTCGACGAGCTGGATATGTCCGGCGACGTGAAGTATCACCTCGGCTTTTCGACCGATATCGAAATCGAGGATGAGCGAGTCCATCTCGTGCTGGCGTTCAACCCGTCGCATCTCGAAGCCGTCAATCCCGTCGTACAGGGCTCGGTGAAAGCGCGCCAGGAGCGTCGCCACGACACTGATGGCGATACCGTGCTGCCGGTGCTGATTCACGGTGATGCATCGTTTGCCGGTCAGGGCATCGTCATGGAGACGCTGCAGCTGTCCCAGGCCGAAGGCTATGCCACCGGTGGCACCGTGCATCTGATCGTCAATAACCAGCTCGGGTTCACCATGCAGAACCCGATCACCGCGAAGCTCGGTGAGTATTCGCGTACGTCCCAGTACTGTACCGACATCGCCAAGATGCTCGAGGCGCCGGTGTTCCACGTCAACGGCGACGATCCGGAGGCCGTGGTCTTCGTCACGCGACTGGCAATGGATTATCGCGAGACGTTCGGCAAAGACGTGATCATCGACATGGTCTGCTACCGCCGGCACGGCCACAACGAGGCCGACGAGCCAGCCGTCACCCAGCCGATGATGTACCAGAAGGTCAAGAAGATGGAGACGACCCGCAAACTGTATGCGGGCAAGCTCGAATCCGAGGGCCTGATCGACAAGGATGAGGCCGAAAAACTGTCGGCGGCCTATCGCGACGGCCTGGATGCCGGCAAGAACATCTCGCGCACCACTCTGGGGCTGGTCGGCAACGAACATACCGTGGACTGGGCCCGCTACTCCCGCGACCACTGGTCTCACGTCATCGACACATCCGTGCCGGTAGAGACCCTGCAGCGCCTGTCCAACAAACTCCACGACCTGCCCGATGGCTTCGAACTGCACAAGCGCACCCAGCGCATCATCGACGACCGTCGGAAGATGGCTGCCGGCGCGTCCCGTATCGACTGGGGCTTTGCCGAGCACATGGCCTATGCGAGCCTGCTCGACGATGGTTTCAACGTGCGCCTGTCGGGACAGGATTCCGGTCGCGGAACGTTCTTCCATCGGCACGCGGTGCTGTACAACCAGAAGGATGGTGCCGAGCTGGTACCGCTGACCCAGGTCGGTCGCGAGGCAGCCACGTTCACTGTCAACGACACGCTGCTGTCCGAAGCGGGCGTGCTCGGATTCGAGTACGGCTATGCCACAGCCGATCCCGAGACGCTGACGATCTGGGAAGCCCAGTTCGGCGACTTCGTCAACGGCGCGCAGGTGATCATCGATCAGTTCATCTCCAGCGGTCAGGCTAAGTGGGGACGCATGTGCGGCCTGGTCATGTTCCTGCCGCACGGTTATGAAGGCCAGGGCCCGGAGCATTCGTCTGCACGGCTGGAGCGCTTCCTGCAGCTGTGTGCCGAACGACATATGCTGGTGTGTGTGCCGTCCACGCCCGCCCAGTGGTTCCACCTGCTACGCCAGCAGATGGTGCGCAATCTGCGTATGCCGTTGGTCGTGCTCACGCCCAAGAGCCTGCTGCGCCACCGGTTGTCGACGTCCACTCTCGAAGAGCTCGCGAGCGGCAATTTCCAGTTCATCATCGACGAGCCGTCCGATATCGACGACAAGGCGATCAAGCGGGTTGTTTTCTGTAGCGGCAAGGTTTACTACGACCTGCTGGCGGCCCGCGAGGAACGCGAACTCGACCACGTCGCGCTCGTGCGTATCGAGCAGCTCTATCCGTTCCCGGCCGAAGACTATGCAGCCGTGCTGGACCGCTACACGAACGCGACCGAAGTGGTCTGGTGTCAGGAGGAGCCGGAGAATCAGGGTGCCTGGTATCAGATCAAGCACCGCCTGCAGGTACCGCTGGCCGACCGGCACCAGTTGTTCTATGCCACCCGTCCCGGTGCGGCCACGACTGCGGTCGGCTATCACAAGCTTCACGTCCGGCAACAGGAAGAAGTGGTCGAAGCCGGTCTCGTCGGTGGCGAACAGCTGCTGGATAAGGGCGGATCGCGCGATTTGTCGCGCGGCAAGAAGAACGCCACGCGCAAGACCAAGAAGTAGCGCGCCCCAATTCATCGATACGAATCAGTTTAGGAACGACAAGCATGGCGACAGAAGTCAAAGTCCCGGAACTCCCCGAATCGGTCTCCGAGGCCACCGTTGGCGAATGGCAGAAAAGCAAGGGCGATCGCGTTGAACGCGACGAGAACCTGCTCGATCTGGAAACCGACAAGGTGGTGCTCGAAGTCCCGGCCGTAGCCGCGGGCGTACTCGCCGAGATCAAGGTCGAAGCGGGACAGACCGTGCAGGCCGGTGACGTGCTCGCGATCCTCGAAGAAGGTGAAGGCGGCGAAAGCTCGGAGGACGAAGACGCCGATGACGGCGACGACAATGCCCCGGCGAAAGCCAGCGCGTCCGAAGACGATTCGAAGTCCAAGGCCGACGACAACGACGACGACCAGGCAGGGGACGAGGATGCAGTCGCCAGCCCGGCCGCCAAGAAGCTGATGGACGAAAACGACATCGCCGCGCGCAACGTCAAGGGCTCGGGCAAGGACGGCCGGATCACCAAGGCGGACGTCCAGAAGGCCATCGAGACCAAGAGCAACGATCAATCGTCGGCGCGTTCCAAGCCGGCCGAAGATCGCGGCGATGCACGCGAAGAACAGGCCGTCTCCGAGAAGGCCGACCGTCAGGCGCTTGCCGACATGCCTGACGAGCGGACCGAGCAGCGCGTGCCGATGACCCGCATCCGCCAGCGCATCGCCGAACGTCTGCTCGATGCGAGCCAGAACACGGCCATGTTGACCACCTTCAACGATGTCGACATGAAGTCGGTCATGGAACTGCGTTCGCAGTACAAGGACAAGTTCGAAAAGGACCACGAAGTCCGGCTCGGTTTCATGTCGTTCTTCGTCAAGGCGGCGGTGGAGTCGCTCAAGCGTTTCCCGATCGTCAACGCCTCGATCGACGAGGGCGATATCGTCTACCACGGCTACTACGATGTCGGCGTGGCCGTCTCTTCGCCGCGCGGCCTGCTCGTGCCGGTGCTGCGGGATGCCGATCAGATGTCCTATGCCCAGATCGAGTCGACCATCCGTGATCTGGGCAAACGTGCCCAGGAAGGCAAGGTCACGATGGACGAAATGACCGGTGGCACCTTCACCATCACCAACGGTGGGGTGTTCGGTTCGCTGCTGTCGACGCCGATCATCAACCCGCCGCAGGCGGCGATCCTCGGCATGCATGCCACCAATGACAAGCCGGTCGTCGTCGACGGCGAAATCGTCATCCGGCCGATCATGCAGTTGGCGCTGTCGTACGATCACCGTCTGATCGACGGCCGCGACGCGGTGCTGTTCCTGCGCACGATCAAGGAGCTGCTCGAGGACCCGGCCCGCCTGCTGCTTCAGGTATAGACCGTTTCACGACGCCGGCGCGCGATCGCGCCGGCGTCAGCAGCCTAGCTGCCCCACGTTATTTCAAGGAAAAGCATGAGTAAGGAATTCGATGTCGTCGTGATCGGTGCCGGACCGGCGGGCTATGTCGCCGCGATCCGTGCCGCTCAGTTGGGCATGAACGTCGCGTGTATCGACAAGTGGCTCGACCTCAACGACAAGCCGTCGCTGGGCGGTACCTGTCTGAACGCCGGGTGTATTCCCTCGAAAGCGTTGCTGGAGTCCAGCGAGCTGTATCACCGTGCACAGCACGAGTTCGCCGATCACGGCCTGAACGTCGGCAGCGTGGAACTCGATCTGGCCACCATGCAGAAACGCAAGGCCGGTGTGGTATCGCAACTGACCGGTGGCATTTCCAGCCTGTTCAAGGCCAACGGCGTGCAGTCGTTCTCCGGGCGCGGTCAGGTCGTCGATTCGGGCGAGGTGCTCTATACCTCGCACGACGACAAGGAAGAGACCTTCACAGCGAAGAACATCATCATCGCGGCGGGTTCGGAGCCGGTCGAACTGGACATCGCCAAGTTCGACGGCGATCGCATCGTCGACTCCTGGGGCGCGCTCGAAATCGACGAAGTGCCGAAGAAGCTCGGCGTGATCGGCGCAGGCTATATCGGCGTAGAACTCGGGAGCGTCTGGTCGCGCCTGGGTAGTCAGGTCACGTTGCTGGAGGCCGTCGACGAATTCATGCCGATCGCGGATCGCCAGGTCGCGGCAGAAGGCCTGAAGTCCTTCAAGAAGCAGGGCCTGGATATTCAGCTCGGGGCACGGGTGACTTCGACGAAGGTCAACAAGAAGTCCGTGCGCGTGGAATACACGCAGGGCGACGAGACCAAGTCGGCCACTTTCGACCGCCTCATCGTGGCCGTCGGCCGTCGGCCGCACACCAAGGATCTGTGTGCCAAGGGCGCACGCGTCGAACTGGACGACAAGGGCTTCATCGACGTCAACGAGAATTTTCGCACCAGCCTGCCGGGCGTGTATGCCGTGGGCGATGTAGTGGGCAACCCGATGCTGGCGCACAAGGGCATGGAAGAGGGCGTGGCCGTGGCCGAGATTCTGGCCGGTCAGAAGCCGCACCTGAACTATGACGTCATCCCGTCGGTCGTCTATACCGCGCCGGAAATGGCCTGGGTGGGCAAGTCCGAGGCGCAGGTCAAGTCCGCGGGTACCGACTATCGGGTCGGCCAGATTCCGTTCGCTGCCAACGGTCGCGCCAAAGCGCTCGGTCAGCAGGGCGGTTTCATCAAGATGATCGCCGATGCACAGACCGACGAGATTCTCGGTGTGCACATGATCGGGCCGTACGTCTCCGAGCTGGTTCAGGAGATGGTCGTGGCGATGGAGTACAAGGCCTCGAGCGAGGATATCGCGCGGATCATTCATGGCCACCCGACGCTGGGCGAGACGGTGCACGAGGCCGCGCTCGCGGTCGACGGTCGCCCGATTCATTTTCCGCCCAAACGGAAGAAATGACGGGCCCGTGCCCTGAGTTTCGTAGTCGTTGAGACGCCATGCAGGCCCGCCCAATCCGGCGGGCCTGTTTCGTCGGGGACTTGAGTCGGCTCGACTCGTGCGCGCCCATCGCCGGCCCACCCGGTCGTGTAGCATCCAAGACCGGAAACTTGCGTAGTCTGAAGATGCCCGCCGGCCCGTAGCCGGCTGTTTTTGCAACCCAGGACACCCACTGTCGATGAGCACGGAAGAAGAAGACCGATCGCTGGCCAAGGGCCGGAAGAACGGCATCAAGACCGACGATTCGGAGGCCGAGGAGAAAAAGAACACCACGGGCCAGGCTGCCGCCGATGACGATCAGAACGGCGGGGGTGCATCCGAAGACGACCAGAAGCACGGCCAGTCGCTGCCGTTTCTGTGTCTGGCCGCACTGGGGATCGTGTACGGCGATATCGGCACGAGTCCGATTTATGCGCTCAGAGAAGCGTTTTATTCGCACGGCGGTATCGATGTACTGCCAGCGAATATCTACGGGGTTCTGTCGCTGATCTTCTGGTCGCTGATCATCGTGATCTCGATCAAGTACCTCACGGTGGTGATGCGCGCCTCCAACAACGGAGAGGGCGGCATCATCGCGCTGGTTGCGCTGCTCAACCCATGGAAGACCGAAAAGACCAGTCGGCGCTACGTGCTCATGCTCTGCGGCCTGTTCGGTGCGGCGCTACTCTACGGCGACGGCACCATCACGCCTGCGATTTCCGTGCTCAGTGCGATCGAGGGTCTGGAAGTGGCCACACCGGCGTTCAAGCCGTACGTCATCCCGATCACCATCGCGATCCTGATCGGTCTTTTCATGATCCAGAAGCGCGGGACCGCGGCCGTCGGCACGCTGTTCGGCCCTGTGATGATGCTCTGGTTCGCGGTCCTCGCACTCCTGGGAATTTACGGCATCGCCCAGCATCCCAGCGTATTCGCCGCGCTCAATCCGATCTATGCCGTCCACTTCTTCCAGGCCAACGGCCTCGCCGGTTTCCTGGTGCTGGGAACGGTCTTTCTGGTTGTCACGGGCGGCGAGGCGCTCTATGCGGACATGGGCCATTTCGGTCTGGCGCCGATTCGGCTGGCCTGGTTCTTCCTTGTCCTGCCGGCTCTGCTGCTCAATTATTTCGGCCAGGGGGCGTTACTGCTGGAAAATCCCGGCGTCAAACAGCCGTTTTATGAGATGGCACCGAGCTGGGCTTTGTATCCAGTGGTCGCGCTTGCCACGGCCGCGACCATCATCGCCTCGCAGGCCGTCATCTCCGGCGTGTTCTCGTTGACCCGTCAGGCGGTCCAATTGGGCCAGCTGCCGCGGCTCAACATTATCCAGACATCGCACGAATCATACGGCCAGATTTATATCCCGTTCATGAACTGGATCCTCATGGTCGCGACCATCGGATTGGTCATCGGGTTCCAGACATCGAGCAACCTGGCCGCCGCTTACGGCGTGGCGGTCTCGATGGACATGGTGATCACCACGATCCTTGCATTCTTCGTAGCTTATCGCTGGGGCTGGTTCCCGCGCGTGGCAGGCGTAATCGCTGTGCTTTTGATGATCGTGGATCTATCGTTTTTCGGCGCCAACCTGTTCAAGATCCCGGAGGGCGGCTGGTATCCGCTGGTGATCGCCGGGCTCGTGTTCTTCGTAATGGGAACCTGGCGGCGTGGGCGCGAACTGGTAGCTCAGCGGCTGAAGGACGATACCGAGCCGCTCGACGAATTCATCGCCTCGCGTGACGCCGATGCACGCCGGATCGACGGCACTGCCGTGTTCATGACCGACGAGGGCAGCAAGACGCCGCCGATGTTGCTGCACCATCTGCGGCACAATCGGGTGCTGCACGAGCAGGTCATTTTCCTGACCGTACACACAGAAGACGTGCCACGCGTGCCGGCGGCCGACCGCCTGCGAATCGAGGATCTCGGCCACGGTTTCCATCACGTCAAGGTCTACTATGGTTTCATGCAGCCGATCAACGTACCGGTGGCGCTGCGCTTCGCGGGCGAGTTCGGGCTTGACGTGGATATCGAACAAACCACGTTCTACGTGGGTCGGGAAACACTGATTCCAACCCAGGATGTGGCCGGCATGTTTGTCTGGCGCGAGCGGCTGTTCGCCTTCATGGCACTCAACGCCACGCGTTCGACCGCCTACTACCGGATTCCGCCCGAACGTGTAGTGGAACTGGGCATTCAAGTAGAGATCTGACCGGGGCACGTCCGTGCGCGCATGGAGTGCGCCGAGTCCGGCGCCGGGCTGGTAGAATCCGCGCAGGACATGCAGTGCAGAACGAGGCGATATGGCAGGTCATAGCAAATGGGCGAATATCCAGCACCGCAAGAATGCGCAGGACAAGAAACGCGGCAAGATATTCACCAAGCTGATTCGTGAAATCACCGTGGCGGCCCGCATGGGCGGCGGCGATCCGAACGATAATCCGCGGCTGCGGCTGGCCTGGGACAAGGCGCTGGCCGCCAATATGCCCAAGGACAATATCGAGCGTGCGATCAAGCGCGGTACGGGCGACGGCAACGCCGACAGCTATGAAGAGATCCGCTATGAAGGCTACGGGCCGAACGGCGTGGCGATCATGGTGGATTGCATGACCGACAACAAAAACCGTACCGTCTCGGAAATCCGCTATACGTTCAATCGCAACGGCGGCAATCTCGGTGCGGACGGCTCGGTCGCCTATCTCTTCGAACGCAAGGGTGTGTTGACCTATGGGCCCGACAGCGATGACGAGGCCGTGCTCGCACCCGCCCTCGAGGCCGGCGCCGAGGATCTGGTCGAGTATGACGATGGCTCTTTTGACGTGCTCACCGCGCCTGACGACTATGCCACCGTACGCCAGGCCGTCGAACAGGCCGGCTTCGAGCCCGCCGCCGCCGACGTGACCATGCGGCCTGCGACCACCGTCGATCTGGCCGGCGAAGAAGCGGCCAGCTGTCTGAAACTGATCGAAGCGCTGGAGGACCTCGACGACGTACAGAGCGTCTACAGCAACGCCGAACTCGACGAAGCCACGCTGTCCGGCGCGGCGGCCTAGGCCGGCCGGGTCGCCGTGGCGCGCATTCTGGGCATCGATCCCGGTTCGACGATCACCGGCTTTGCCGTGATCGAGGGGGGCGCTACGCCGACGATGTGCGTGATCGACTGTATCCGTCTGCCACGCGTGGATTTCCCCGCGCGGCTCGGGCTCATATTCGAAGGCCTGACCCGTGTCATTCAGCAATACCGTCCGGAGGAGATGGCCATCGAGAACGTGTTCGTATCCAAAAACGCCGCGAGTGCGCTCAAGCTCGGTCAGGCGCGCGGTGCGGCGATCTGCGCGGCCGCGGCACGCGGACTCCCGGTGAGTGAATACACCGCAACCCAGGTCAAGCAGGCGATCGTCGGGCGAGGCCATGCGGACAAACGCCAGATTCAGCACATGGTTGGTATGTTGCTTGGCGTAGCGGGCCCGATACAGGCCGATGCGGCCGATGCCGCGGGCGTGGCGATCTGTCACGCCCACCACGCACGGACGGCCTCGCGCATGCGTGTGGCGGTGTCGACGACGGGACGACGATGATCGGCCGTCTACGCGGGCGTATTGTCGAAAAGCAGCCGCCGCGGCTGGTGATTGATGTTGCCGGCGTCGGCTATGAGCTCGAGGCGCCCATGTCGACGTTCTTCGCCCTGGGACAGGCCACGAATGGCGACCATGAAACCACGTTGCTCACCCAGATGGTGGTGCGTGACGACGCACTGCTGCTCTACGGCTTTGCCAGCGCCGACGAACGGCGCCTGTTTCGCGAGTTGATCAAGGTCTCCGGCGTCGGCGCGAAACTCGCCCTGACCGTACTGTCGGGTATGAGCGTGGCCGACTTCGTGGCCACGATCGAGGCCGACGATGCTGCGCGCCTGACCGGGCTGCCCGGTGTGGGCAAGAAAACGGCTGCGCGCCTTCTGGTGGAGATGCGCGACAAGCTGTCGGGCAGTTCGCTGGCACCGGCACTTGCCGCATCGGCCGATCAAGTCGGTAGCAACGGCAGCACGCGTCGGGACGCGCGCGAAGCGCTGGTTGCTCTCGGCTACAAGCCGGCCGAGGCCGAAAAGCTCATGCAAGGGCTCGATACCGACGCACTGGACAGTGAAGCACTGATCCGCGAAGCGCTGCGCCGGGCCGTGCGCTGATATGCCGGACGAACACCGCGTGATCGACGCTGTCCCGCAGGGCGACGATGCACGGATCGATCGTGCGCTGCGGCCGACCGGGCTGGCCGAATATATCGGCCAGCCCGGTGTTCGCGAGCAGATGGCGATCTTCGTTGAAGCCGCCCGCGGCCGCGGGGAAGCGCTGGACCACGTGCTGATCTTCGGCCCGCCCGGTCTGGGCAAGACGACGCTGGCCCACGTGATCGCCAACGAGATGCAGGTCGGTTTTCGCCAGACCTCGGGGCCCGTTCTGGAGCGGCCAGGCGACCTCGCCGCCTTGCTCACCAACCTCGAGCGCGACGACGTTCTGTTCATCGACGAGATCCATCGGTTATCGCCGGTGGTCGAAGAGGTGCTCTATCCGGCACTCGAGGACTATCAGATCGATATCGTGATCGGCGAGGGTCCGGCCGCCCGCTCGATCAAGCTCGATCTGCCGCCGTTCACACTGGTCGGCGCCACCACGCGCGCCGGCGCGCTCACCTCGCCGCTACGGGACCGCTTCGGCATCGTCCAGCGGCTGGAGTTCTACAGCCGGACAGAATTGACCGAAATCGTCACCCGTTCGGCACGAATCCTCGACGTCGAGATCGAGGCGGCAGGCGCCGGCGAGATCGCACGACGCGCTCGTGGCACGCCGCGGGTGGCCAATCGTCTGCTCAGGCGCGTGCGGGATTTCGCCGAGGTACGGGCCGATGGCCGTATCAGCGAATCCGTGGCCGCAGGCGCCATGGACATGCTCAAGGTCGACGACAACGGGTTCGATATCATGGACCGCAAGCTGCTGGGCGCGCTGATCGAGAAATTCGAAGGCGGCCCGGTCGGCGTGGAGAGCCTGGCGGCCGCCATCGGCGAGGCACGCGAGACGATCGAGGATGTGATCGAGCCGTACCTGATCCAGCAGGGTTTCATGATGCGCACCCCACGCGGTCGTATGGCCACCCAGGCCACCTATCGGCATTTCGGCCTGGCCTTGCCAGCGAATCGCGCATCGGTTGCAACCGACCTGTTCGCTCCCGATGAGTGACAGCGCTCCAGTGAACGACGATGTGTTCCGTACGGTCGTCCGCGTGTTCTACGAGGATACCGATGCCACGGGCGTCGTCTATCACGCGAACTATTTGAAGTATCTCGAGCGCGCTCGAACGCTATGGATGGAAGCCCAGGGTGCGACCCACCGCGCGCTCGCCGCGGATCGCGGCGTGGGTTTTACGCTGGCCGATGCAAACCTCGTTTTCCGTTCCCCGGCGCGGCTGGATGATCGGTTGACCGTCAGCGTGATGGTTGAACAACGGCGCCGGGCACGGATCGTGCTGGCACAACAGATCGATTGTGAAAATCGTGTCCTGATTAAGGCACGATTCACGGTGGCGTGTGTCAGACTTTCCGACTTTAAACCCTGCGCGCTGCCTGCCTTTCTCACCAAGGAGACGTAATGAACGTCGCAACGGATATGTCTTTATGGGGCCTGGTCATGCAGGCAAGCCTGCTGGTCAAGCTCGTCATGCTTGCGCTGCTGCTGGCCTCCGTTGCCTCGTGGGTGGTGATCTTTTCCAAGCGTCGGTTGCTGCGTGCCACCGAGCGCGAAATGGAATGGTTCGAAGATCGGTTCTGGTCTGGCGGCAACTTGAAGGATATCTACAGCGAGACCCAACAGTTCACCGACAGCCCGCAGGGCATGCCGGCATTGTTCAAGGCCGGTTACGAAGAGCTCAAACGTCAGCGCAACCAGGGGCAGGCGCATCCGCAGGAGATCGTGCCGTCGGTTCAACGCGCCATGCGGGTCGTGCTGTCGCGTGAGCTCGAGCGCCTGGAACGCGGTTTGGCGTTTCTGGCCACGGTCGGCTCGATCAGCCCATATGTTGGCCTGTTCGGCACCGTCTGGGGCATCATGAGCGCGTTCATTGCGCTGGGCAACGTCAAGCAGGCCAGCCTGTCGATGGTGGCGCCTGGCATTGCCGAAGCACTGATCGCAACCGCCATGGGCCTGTTCGCGGCCATTCCAGCCGTTGTTGCCTACAACTTCTTCAGCAACCGCGTGGATTTCATCGAGAACCGTTTCCATACCTTCATGGAGGAGATGGCAGGCATCGTCGAACGCGGCATGAGTGCCGCCAACCCCGCGCCGAGGCAGCCGGCGCGACCGCGGCCCGCGCCGGAGCCGGTTCGCACCCCGCCCGAACTATAAGAGGGCGTTCACATGGCAATGAACATGCGACGAGGCAAGCGTCGATTGGCCAACGAGATCAACGTTGTGCCCTATATCGACGTTATGCTCGTATTGTTGATCATCTTCATGGTCACGGCTCCGTTGCTGACCACGGGCGTCGAGGTCGATCTGCCCGAGGCGCCCGCGGAGACGATCGATTTCGGCGCGGAGAACCAGCCAATCGTGCTGACGGTGACCGGCGACGGTAGCCTGTATCTGAACGTGGGCGAAAATCCCGACCAGTCACTGGACCCGGCTCAGGTCACCTCGATCGCCTCGCGCGTTATTCAGGCACGGCCGGATGCGCCGGTTGCCGTGCGCGGCGATGGTGCGGGCTCCTACGGCAACGTGGTTCGCGGCATGGTGATGCTCCAGCGCGCTGGCGCCAAACAGGTCGGCCTGCTCACCGACGACATCAGCGACGAGGCCAATCCCTGACGTGTTTGCAAAGCTAGTCGACAACTGGCGCGCGATATTGCTGGCCGTGGGTCTGCATGCGCTGATCGCGGCCTTGCTGATCCTGGGCGTTCAGTGGGCCAGCGATTCGGCCGCATCGAAAGGTAATCACGGTGAGCGGATCGTGAGCGCATCGGTGGTCAACCCGGCAAGCGTCGACACCCAGATGCCCGAGGCCGTTTCCCCGGCGGCCGAGCCTTCCGAGCAGGCGACGCCCGAACCGGAAAAACCGGTCGAGGATGACAGCACGCAGCAGGCTGCCGAAGCCGCTGCAGCGAAGGCGGCCGCCGAGGCGAAAGAACGCGAACAGCAAGAGAAAGCCAACGCTCGGGCGAAGGCCGCGCAAGACGCGGCCGAGCGTGAAAAAGCGCAGGCCGCGGCGAAGGCCAAGTCACAGGCTGAGGCCGCCGCCAAAGCCAAGGCCGAAGAACAAGCCAAGGCAGAAGCCGAGGCCAAGGCCAAGGCACAAGCTAAACGCAAGGCTGAGGCAGAAGCCAAAGCCAAGGCTGAACAGCAAGCCCGGGAAAAGGCACAGGCAGAAGCCGCGCAAGAAAAAGCGGCGGCCGAGGAAAAAGCGCGCAAGGCCGCTGCTGCCCAAGCAGCACGAGAAAAGGCCGAGGCCGAGCGTAAGGCGAAAGCCGAAGCTGCGCAAAAAGCCAAGGAAGCGGCCGAACGTGAGGCCAAGGCCAAGGCGGCCGCCGCACAGAAAGCCAAGGAAGAGGCAGCGCGAAAGGCCGCCGCTGAACGAGCCGCGGCCGCCCAGCGAGCCCGCGAGGCCGAGCTGCGCGAAGCGATGGCCGCAGAGTCGGCCGGGCGGCAGAATGCGGCTGATTCGCGCGCGCGGGGGGCCTATATTCAGGCGATCAAGGATCGTGTCGAATCGAACTGGAATCGGCCACCGGGCGCGCGCAATATTTCCTGTAAAGTGAGCGTCAAGCAGCTGCCAGGCGGTCAGATCTCCAGTTTCCGGCTGTTGGGCTCCTGCGGCGGCGCGGCCGTCGACCGCTCCGTCGAGCAGGCGATCCGCAAGTCGGATCCGCTGCCCAAGGCGCCGTCCGACAGCGTGTTCTCATCGGAAATCGTGTTCAATTTCGAGCCGGATCAATGAAAAAACAGTACTCGCGAAAACTCTTCGCCCTGACCGCCATGCTCTGGCTGGCCCTGGCCGGTATACCGGCACAGGCCGCACTTCAGGTGGATATCACCGACAGTTCCCAGAGCGCCATTCCGATCGCCATCTCGCCATTTGGCGGTTCGCTACCCGTCGACGTCGCCCAGGTGGCAAGCAACGATCTGGAGTCGACCGGTCTGTTCAAGGTGTTCTCGCGCAACAATATGGTGGCCACACCGAGCTCGCCGGATCAGGTCAACTATGACAACTGGCGCACGTCATCGGTCGATAATCTGGTGGTTGGCTCGGCCCAGCCGAACGGTCAGGGCGGATACCGGATCACCTTCGATCTGCTGGATGTCTATCAGGGCCGCTCGGTCGCGAGCTTCCAGATCAACGCGGCCGGCAACGAGCTGCGCGACGCGGCCCATACGGTCGCCAATCTCGTTTACGAGAAATTCGTCGGCAAGAAAGGCTACTTCCTGTCGCGGATCGCCTATATCACCATGGCCAAGGAAGGCGGTGGCCTGCGTTACCGGTTGATCGTGTCCGACTACGATGGCAACAATCCGGCCACGGTTTATTCCTCGCGCGATCCGATCATGTCGCCGGCCTGGTCGCCGGACGGCAGCAAGCTCGCCTATGTGGCCTTCGACGTCAATCGTGGCCGCTCCAGCCTGCGCGTGCAGGATCTGGCGAGCGGTAATATCCGCGAAATCTCGTCGCGCTCGGGGATCAACGGTGCGCCGGCCTGGTCTCCGGATGGCCGTCGTCTGGCGATGACGCTGTCGTTCCGCGGCAATCCCGATATCTATACATACGACCTGAATACCAACCAGCTCACCCAGCTGACCAACAATGGCGCGATCGATACCGAGGCCAGCTGGTCGCCGGACGGCAGTCGGATCGTATTCACCTCCGACCGAGGCGGGAAACCGCAGGTCTATCGGATGCGCAGCGACGGCAGCAGCGTCGAACGGCTGAGCTACGACGGCGAAAGCAATCAACGGGCCAGCTATTCGCCCGACGGCAAACAGCTGACGTTGGTTCAGAAGAGCGGAAACGGCTTCCGTATTGCGGTTATGGACCTGGACAATAATAATATCCGTATCGTAAGCGACGGCCCGCTCGACGACAGCCCGAATTTTGCACCCAACGGGCAGGCGATCATCTACGCCAAACAGGGCCGGAACAACGAGCTGGCAACAGTATCCACCGACGGTCAGACGCGTTCGCGGCTCTCGCAGAGTGGCGAAGTGCGCGAGCCTGCCTGGGGCCCGCTCGGCTATTGATGGTTGACCGACAATTCACAACAAACGGCCGCAAGGCCTGCCTGGTTTTACAAGGAGTCTGAAGGGATGAGTGTTATCAAGAACGTTTTGGGGCAGCGCGCTGCGCTGGTTGCATTGCTGGTCTGCGCCATGCTCGCGCTGTCGGCGTGCGGCAAGAAGAACCTGCGCGATGGCGACGACATGCCGATGGCTGGCATGGGCGATAATTCCGATCAGGGCATGGGCATGCAGTCCGGTCGTGACATCGATGTCCGCGGGCTCGAGGGTATCGATCCGGCCGATCGTGCGATGTTCACGGATCCGAACAACCCGCTGTCGACGCGTATCGTATATTTCGATCTCGACAGCAGCGCCATTCCGTCGCGCTTCTCCGATGCGATTCAGGCACACGCGCGTTACCTGAGCCAGCATCCGAACGTGAAGCTTCGTCTAGAAGGTCATACCGACGAGCGTGGCACGCGTGAATACAACGTCGCTCTGGGCGAGCGTCGTGCCGAGTCGGTCCAGCAGGCCCTGGTGCTCTCCGGCGCCAGCGCAAGCCAGCTGTCGACCCTGTCGTTCGGTGAGGAACGGCCTGCCGAACTGGGTTCGAGCGAGTCGGCCTACTCGAAGAATCGTCGCGTCGAGTTCATTTACACCAAGTAAGTAATCCCCATGCGTCACGTACTTCCGATCGCGGTCGTCACGTTTGCCATGGCCACGGCGGCCGGGACTCTGTCCCGGCCGGCGCTGGCAGCGAGCAGTGATCAGACGAACCAGCCGGTGCTGCTCGCACAGAACAGCGGCGGGCCCAACATGTTTTCGCTGCTGCAGGATATCCAGCGGCTTCAGGAGCAGGTCCGCGATCTGCGAGGCCAGATCGATACGCTCAAGTATCAGTTGCGCCAGAATGAGCAGGGCCAGCGAGATCTATACGAAAATCTGGATAAGCGGCTCAGCGCGCTCGAAAATGGCAGTGCCGGCGGTACGGGTCAGTCGAGCACTGGCAGCGACGATTACGGATCGGCCGGTGGCGGTGAAGACGGCGAGATCCAGGCGCAGTACACCGACGCATTCAACAAACTCAAGAATGGCCAGTACGACGGTGCCATTACCGGCTTCAAGAACTTTCTGCAGCAGCATCCGGAATCCGCGTACAGCGATAATGCCTGGTACTGGTTGGGCGAAGCCAACTATGTCCAGCGCAACTACGACGAGTCGCTCAAGGCATTCCAGACGGTCGTCAACCGTTTCAAGGCCAGTAACAAGGTCGCCGGATCGTTGTACAAGATCGGCGTGATTCAGGCCGAGCAGGGCGAAACCGATAACGCGCGGGCGACACTCGAGCGGGTCGTTTCCCAGTATCCGGACGACAGCGCCGCGGACATGGCGCGCAAGCGTTTGCAGTCCATGGGCGGCTAGTGCCGATCGAAGTCGATCGCTCTATTATCCGGACGAAGTCGGCGCCGGTCACGGCAAGCCGATGGCCCGGACGTGTCGATGCCCTGCGTATCACCGAAATATTCTGCTCACTCCAGGGCGAAGCCCGCGAAGCGGGTGCAGTCACGACATTCATCCGTCTCACCGGCTGCCCTTTGCGGTGCCGGTACTGCGATACCTCGTATGCATTCACCGGCGGGCAATGGTGGCCGTTGGCCGAGATTCTCGCCGAAGTCGAAACGCTGGCCGCTGAATATGTCTGCGTGACGGGCGGCGAACCGCTGGCCCAGCCGAACGCTATTCCGCTGATCCGGCAACTCTGTGATGCCGGTTATCGGGTGAGCGTTGAAACGGCAGGTGCGCTGGACATCCGGCCGGTGGATACGCGCGCATCCCGCGTGGTGGATATCAAGACGCCGGAATCCGGCGAATCCGCACGCAACCGCTGGGACAACATGCCGGCACTCACCGGGCACGACCAACTCAAATTCGTACTATGTTCGCGGTCGGATTATGACTGGGCAGTCGAGCAACTCGCCGCGCTGAGACTGCCGCCAGGCTGTACGGTCTGGTTCTCGCCAAGCCATGGCGAGATCGACCCGACCCAACTCGCGGATTGGATCGTGGCCGATCGTCTGCCGGTGCGCATGCAACTGCAACTCCATAAACAACTCTGGGCCGACGCGCCGGGGCGCTGATATGAACCATTCCGATGGCAGGCCCGCCGACAATGCCACCCGTCGGCGCGCCGTCGTACTTTTTTCCGGCGGTCTGGATTCGACTACCTGTCTGGCCCAGGCGGCTGCCGACGGCTACGATTGCTATGCGTTGAGCTTCGACTACGGGCAGCGTCATACCGCCGAGCTAGCAGCGGCCCGGCGTATTGCCGCGAATGACCCAGCGGTCGTGGAACATAAATGTGTCACCCTGGACTTCGACGGCATGGGAGGCTCGGCGCTCACGGACGCGACGATCGCGGTGCCTGAAACGCCGACCGACGGTATTCCCAGCACGTATGTCCCGGCACGCAATACCGTTTTTCTATCCGTCGCGCTGGGTTGGGCCGAGGTACTCGGCGCCGAGTCGATCTATATCGGCGTCAACGCGGTCGACTACTCCGGCTATCCTGACTGCCGTCCGGCTTTTATCCGGGCCTTCGAGCAGTTGGCCAGCCTGGCCACGCGCGCGGCCGTCGAGCAGGGCGTTAGGGTGCGTATCCGAACCCCGCTCATCGATGACAGTAAAGCCGAGATCGTAACGCGAGGCACTGCACTGGGCGTCGATTACGCACAGACGGTGACCTGCTATCAAGCCGACGACGACGGCCGCGCCTGCGGTCGATGCGAGGCCTGCCGATTGCGCCGCAATGGCTTTGAGCAGGCCGGGCTCGCGGATCCGACACGCTACCGGTAAGCAGAATTGCGGGTTGGCCTATCATCGCGGCCGGTACGTGAATGGCGGCCAGCCCGTGCTGGCTGCTGTCATCACCTGAATCAACCGACCGGATGACAGCCAGCCAGTCGAGGATTGATAACGGATGACAAAAATCGCTGATTTTCGTCCGTAGATCGGGTATCATGCGCCGCGGTCGGACGGGGTCGTTAGCTCAGTTGGTAGAGCAGTTGACTTTTAATCAATTGGTCGCAGGTTCGAATCCTGCACGACCCACCATCTTTCCGCCCTGGCGCAGGTGCATCATGCAGGCGCATCGCGGTTTCGTTTAATGATTCCGATATCGCTCGCCATCCGGCTTTTTATCACCGCGGCTTCGTTGACCGTTTGACTGCCCGGTCGCCTCGCTCGTATGTCTTTCCAGGCACCGACGCCGTACGCGGTGTCGCCCATGGCCAACGTGCCGCGACAATGGCTCCGGCCCAGGTGACTGTCTGCCTTCATCTGTGCCGGCGGTCAAGTACTCAAAGCTATTATGGCGGCGCCCCGGGTGGCTCAGGTTGTTGGTTGAGTCACCTGTCCCAAACATGTCACCGAGTGACTTCTTCGCGTATCGAAAAAGCGGTTGCCGTGGCGGTGCAGTACCGATCGTTTCCGCTTGTAGCGTATCGTTGGACGACAGAGCGCATTACATCCCTCCGCCGCCATCCAGCCCTCGTAATCGGCGCCGGGTCTGCGTCAATATGCTTGCATCGCCTGCCATGGGCATACGCGTTCTAATCAGCGGAATCGCGCGCCTTGTTCTTAGCCCTGTCCATACGTCGACAGGCTCGGCCCACTGCTACGATCCCTGGCCCCCCGTACCGGGACAGCCGCGCGCAACCATCCCCTCATTCCCGCGTCCGATGGCCAGGCTGACGGCGGGCACTGCCTTGGCCCGCGTAGACGCCTTTGCGAGAAGAATCTGACGAATTCTTCGTAATTGTGCGGAATAGCGATGAGTCTGCACGGCAGCGTTGAGTTCGATCTATCATAGACATCACAGGGGCTGAACGGGGCAGCATCGGGGGAATTCAACTAGATCGTTCGGGTCGACCTCAGCGGTTTCAATCACGAGAGTAAGTGAGCGAGCATCGTGTGGTGATACAAGCTACGCGCGCTATCGCCACGATCCGCTAAGGGCGCGAGCCTAGGCCGTCGTCGCAAGCAAACGCGGACACATTCCAGTGTGTGCTGCTTCGAGACGACGTCAAACAGGCCGCCGCATAACGCCGACGCACGAATTTCTATATATCCGATGAACCGCCGCGCCGCGGCATGGCCACGCGTGGGTCCAGCATGCGCGCCGTCGCGCAGGCTATATGGGGTCGATACGATAGTTATCTCCGGCGTTGTTAATTATGAAATTTTTCCAGTTGCCTCGGTTTTTCGTCTCACTCCCAGGCAGCATTTCCCGCCGTCCGATGCTCAGCGTCGTCTTGAGTGTCACAAGCCTTTCTTTCTGGCACGCGCCAGCGTTCGCACAAAGCATCTCGAGTTGTCCGGCGCCACTACAGAACGGCAAATGCACGATCTCGGAGAACGTGCAGAGCTCGCTGATTCTGCTGCGCTCCTATGGCGCCGACTACGCGGGCACCAAGGATCGCCAGGGCGGCAATGGCGGCACGCTAGACATCGAGAATCACGCGAATGTGAGTTACTCCGGTAGCCAGAGCCAGGATTTTCTGGCCGCGGCGCTGTCTATTGGCGGACGATCCGATAAAGGCAATGGCAAGCACCCGGGCGGTAACGGCGGTACGGTCACATTCGTCAACTACGGCAATCTGACGTTCACCGGCAGCACGACGAGCTATTCGCCGATCGGCAACTACGGTTACCAGGGCGTGTGGGACGATGCCGGCATCGTGTTCGGACTGTACGCCGCCAGCGAAGGCGCGGTCGGGCAGAAGGGTTCGAGCAGCATCTTCGATGACAACGACGAGCAGAACGGCGCCGACGGCGGCAACGGCGGCTCGATCGAACTGTTGCAGAACGACGGCCACATACGCATCGAAACCGCGATGCCGAAGGGCGCGGTCGGCGTGTTCGCCAGCAGCGAAGGCGGTTCTGGCGGCGAGCAGGGTTGCAGCGGTTTCGATCCGTGCGGCGTGAGCGGCGACCAGAACGGCGGGCTCGGCGGTTCGACCGGGCCGATCAACATCGTCAACAACGGCAAGGTGGAACTCACCGGCACGGTGTCCAATATCTTCTGGGGCATCGGTGCCGAGAGCTATGGCGGCCATGGCGGCACCGAAGCCGCCGACGGCGGCACCGCCGGCGCGATCCAGATCGAGCATCACGGCGACGGCGGGATTATTCTGCGATCGCAGAATCTCAACGAGGCGTCGTTCGACCACGGCGTCGCCGGCATCAAGGCCGTGGCGCGCGGCGGCCACGGCTCCCAGTCGGACGACAACAGCGATCGCGGCGGCCGCGGCGGTGATCTGACCAGCGTCAAGGTCGTGGGCGCTCCCGAGGGCACACCGGAAGAGATCATCGGCATACGCGCCGACAGCGATATCACCGTCTATGCCGAGGGCATCCGGCCTAAAGAGGCATCCGCCGTGCCGGGCAACAACTCGGACAAGAGCCTGCCCATCATCGATATCCTGGCCCAGTCCGGCGGTATCGTGGCGGTGGCGCGCGGTGGCGACGGCGGCAATTCCCCGGACAATCAGCAGGGCAAGACCTATGCCGGCGGCGCTGGCGATGAAGCGGTCGACGGCGCGCGCGTACATGTGACGACCGATTCCAACACGATTCTCACGAGCGGCGATTATCTGCACGGCATTTTTGCCGGCGCCCGCGGCGGCGACGGCGGTACCGGACGCGGCCAATCGGATGCCGGGGGTGGCTCCAACGCCGCCGCCGTACGCGTGGATGCACTGGCGAATTCGCGGATTCGCACTGATGGCCGAGAAGCGATCGGCATCGCCGCACTGAGCGTCGGTGGGCGCGGCGGCTATGTCGACCGCGACAGCGACGGCGCGATCGATATCTTCTCGACGTCGGCTGGTTCGAGCGGTCGCGGCGGTACGGTGGGTGTGCGGGTCGAGGCCACCGACGGCGACGATTTCACGATCGCTACACGCGGGCGTAATTCCCACGCCATTCGTGCTCAGTCACTGGGCGGCACCGGCGGCGATGCCAACGGCAGTTTCCTGCTCGTCGGCGTGCCGGTCGAAGGCGGCGGCGGCGGTGACGGCGGACTGGTCGACGTCACCAACTACGGCGATCTGATGACCGACGGCAAATACGCCATGGGCGTCGTCGCCCAGTCGATCGGCGGCGGCGGCGGGGACGTGGGCGACTCCGAAGGCCTGATTTCAGTCGCCGGCAGCGCCGGCCAGGGTGGTTCGGCCAGCGCAGTCAACGTGCATCACGCGGGTCGTATCGTCACGCGCGGCGGCCTGGACCCGGACAAGATCGCCAACGATCCGGATGCCGACACCGCGAGCGGTGCGATCGGTATTCTGGCGCAGTCGATCGGCGGCGGTGGCGGCATCGGCGGCGGCCAGGATTCGGGGATCGTGAGCGTCGGCGGCGACGGCGGCGGGGGCGGAATCGGCGACGACGTGCTCATCGATTTCATCGGCGATTCGTCGATCGATACCTACGGCGACTTCGCCTTCGGCGTGGTCGCGCAGTCGATCGGCGGCGGTGGCGGCATCGGCGGCGACGCGTTCGCGACGGACGTTCTGTTTCCGGCGCTCGCTGTCGGCGGCGGTGGTGCGGACGGCGGCTTTGGCCAGACCGCAACGATCCGCAACTACGACACATCAGGACAGGCGCATCATCTGTCGGTGGCCACCAACGGCCAGAACGCACACGGCCTGATCGCGCAATCGCTGGGCGGCGGCGGCGGCAGCGGCGGTAACGCCTACGCGTTCGATCTGGGACTGGGCGCTTTTTCCCTGGCGACGGGCACCGGCGGCGCCGGCGGCGGTTCGCCGACGACCATCGCACTCGACGATTTTGCGATCACCACCGAGCGCGGCCATTCCAACGGCGTGCTCGCCCAGTCGATCGGCGGCAGTGGCGGAATTGGCGGTACGGCCGGCGGCTTCGATGCCAGCATTTATATCGCAACGGCAATCAACGTCGGCGGTAGCGGCGGCGGGGGCGGTTCGGCCAGTACCGTATCCGTGGATCTGGCCAACGGCATGATCGAAACCGCACGCGGCGTCGCGACCGGCGGTCTGAACCCGAAAATCGTCACCGACAGCCACGGCATCGTCGCCCAATCGATTGGCGGTGGCGGCGGCGTGGGCGGTTCGGGCGCCGGTAAGTCGATCGTCAAGACGCTGACCATACCGTCTACGGGCGGCCTCAGCGCCGGTTTCGATGCCTCGTTCGATGTAGGCGGCGACGGCGCCAGCGGTGGCGACGGCAGCGCCGTCAAGGTCGATCTCGACCGTGTGGCGATCGCCACCCACGGTCAGGGCAGCCACGGCATCGTCGCCCAGTCGATCGGCGGCGGCGGCGGTCTGGGCGGCACGGCCTCGGCCAAGGGCGGGGCGATCGGCAGCGTCGTCCAGGCGGTCGAAGAGTTCGCCAAGAGCGTGACCACGCCGGGTAAGCTGGTATTCAATAAGGTCAAGGAGAACATCAGCCCCGAAGAGCTGGAGGCGATCCCTCACGACGAGGGCGACCCAGAAGACCATATGCTGGCCTTCGACGAAAACGGCGAGCCCGAGCTCGAGTTCGACGGCAACGGGCACGACGACTACGACGACTACCCGGAAATCATCGTCGAGCCGGATGATCCCATCGAGCCGTCGGAACCGGATGTGCCGCGCGAGCCGCCGGCGCCCGATACCCCGCAGGCCCAGCATTTTCTCACGCTCAACTTCAACGTCGCCATCGGCGGTGATGGTGGCGGCGGTGGCGGCGCTGGCCACGTTGGCGTAAATCTCGCCAATGGTTCGTCCATCGAAACCTTCGACGCAGTCAGCCACGGCTTGCTCATGCAATCGATCGCCCAGCGCGGCGGCTCGGCCGGTACAGGCAACGCCGGTGCGCTGAATATCGGTTCGGAATACGGCTATAACGCCACGTTATCGATCGGCGGCAAGGGCGGCCGTGCCGAAAAGCCGGCCGGTCAGTTGTTCCTGGACCTCGATGAGTCCAGCCGCATCACCACCCACGGCGACAAGTCCAACGGCGTGCTGGCTCAATCCATCGGCGGCGGGGGCGGCGAATCCCAGGGCACGGCACTCGGCGTCTACGGCACCATTCCGTTCATCGATATCACGCCGAGCGTGGATCTACAGATCGGTCGTACCGGCGCCACCGGCTCCGACGGCGGCACGATCGCACAGCTCAATCTCGACGGCGCGATCGATACCTACGGCGCAGACGCCGATGGCGTGTTCATTCAGAGCATCGGCGGCAGCGGCGGTGCCGGTGGTTCGTTCGGCGCAGAATCCGGTGAAGGTGGCCTCGTTCGGGAGCTGTTCGAACTGATCGAAGACTACGAAAGCTGGCTCGACTTCAGCGATACCGTCGGCGGTCGCGGCGGGGCCGGCGGCAACGGCGGCACGATCGGTGCTCAGCCCGATGCCGACGGCAAGTACACGGACAACAACGGCGACGGTATCGACGATGCCATGCGTTTTTCCGGCACTATCCACACCCGACGTGAATTCGCCGACGGCATGGTGTTGCAATCCATCGGCGGTGGCGGCGGTGTGGGTGGGGCCGGCGTGGCCCAGGGCTCGATCTCGATCATTCCGGCGTTCGCCTTTGGCGGCAACGGCGGTGCCTCCGGCGACGGCCATTCGATCAACTACGGTTTCGACGACGGCGCGATCCTGACCGAAGGCGCCTCCGCGTTCGGCGTGATCATGCAGAGCATCGGCGGCGGCGGCGGCTTCGGCGGCACGGCCTCGCGCACCCGCTGCGGGCGTTTTTCGCTCGGCGGCGGCCTGGAATACAAGAATTTCGTCGCCGAGGCGAAAAAACGCCAGGCCGACATCGAAAACCGGCGCAAGGACAATCCCTATGCGCTGCCCAGCGTCCTGTTCGACGACGATGCGTCCGACGATGAGCCGGAAACCGAAAGCGAACGCTGCTTTTTCGATCTCGACGGCCCGGGCGCGTTCGACGGCAACACCGGCTCTGCGGGCAACGGCGGTGCCATCCAGCCGCGCCGCGAAGGCGTGAGCGGCGGCATCGCGATTCAGACGAAAGGCGAGTTCAGTACGGCACTGCTGGCGCAATCCATCGGCGCCGGTGGTGGTGCCGCGATCACCACCGACAACAAGACTCTGGTGTACCCCGATTCAGTGCTCGTCGATACCGAGGCCGTGGACGACGAATCGCAGGATGTCGAGATCCCGGAGAATATCACCAAGCTCGACGTGGTGCTGGGCGGCGATCACGGATCGCACGGCGATGGCAACACGGTCACGCTGGACAACCAGTTTTCGATCGCCACCGCCGGCCGCGGCGCGGCCGGTATCGTCGCCCAGTCGATCGGCGGCGGCGGCGGGCTGGTGCAGACCGTGGGCGCGGCCGAGCTCGCCCTCGGTGCAGCCGATGCCTCCGGCCAAGGCGATACCGTGACGATCCGTGCGACAGACTCCATGCTTTTCACCGCCCAGGAGACCGGCTACGGCATCATCGGCCAGTCGATCGGCGGCGGTGGCGGCCTTTATATTGGCGAACTGGCCGCCCAGGGTCCGGATGGTGCCGATCTGAACCTGGCGACCGGCGGCAGCGCCGATGCGGCAGGCAACGGCGGCGCCGTGAGCTTCGAGTCGTATCGCTCCGCGAACGCACAAACGCCTGACTTTCGCACCGGCGGCGATCATGCCCGAGCGATCACGCTGCAGTCGATCGGCGGCGGTGGCGGCGTCATCGGCACCGTCAACGCATACGGTTTGGGGCCGGGCGTGCCGATCGGCCTGCAGATGGGCGGCGCCGGTAGTACCGGCAGCGGTGGCGCGGTATCGCTCTCGCCTGCGGGCCGGTACACGACGTTTGGCGACGGCGCCGATGCCATCGTGGCTCAGTCGATCGGCGGCGGCGGCGGTATTATCGATCTCGATCTACGCCAAGGCAGTGCCGGTGGCGCAGTCAAGCCGCTCAGGCTCGGCAATATCGCCTCCGGGAGCGAGAGCGCCAGCCTGGCCGGCGGGACGATCGATGCCACGTTCACCGGCAATTACGGCCTGAACACCGATATCACCACCTACAGCGACCAGGCCTATGGCGTGCTGTTGCAATCGATCGGCGGAGGCGGCGGACTGTTCGACTATCTGGACGATCGTCGACTGGACCACGCGCGTCTGGGCGGCGCCTTGAACGGCGACCACAGCACGAGTGCTTCGAGCAAAATCCAGGTCAAGAACTTTCTGCACACCCTGACCACAGGCGGCGCCGACGCGCACGGTTTCGTGGCCCAGTCGATCAGCGGCGGGGGCGGTGTGCTCCGAAGCAATGCGGGCGCAGCGGGGCTTTCGCTCGGCCAGGATCGCGGTCTCGGGGCAGATGCCGGCAGCGTCGACTTGACGCTGGGTGCGACCGGCACCGGGTTTCGCACGCTCGGCTTGCGCGCATTCGGCATCGTGGCGCAGTCGATTGGCGGCGGCGGCGGCATCGCCAGCGCGGGCGACGGCGATAATATCGACGCGCTGGCCCTGGGCAGCGCCGGTGGCTCGGTGGCGAACGCCAGCGAGGTGGATGTCACCTGGACGCAGGGTCTATTGCAGACCGTGGGCGCCGGTTCGCACGGCATCATCGCACAGTCGATCGGCGGCGGTGGCGGTATCGCCGGCAACGTGGCGTTCACGTCCGGGCTTGATGCCAACGCGCTCAACGACACCTTTGGGCAGCCAGTGACCACGAGTGCGACCGGGGCTGGCGGTCCGGTGAACGTGAATGTGCGCGGCGGTGTCCAGGTGAGCGGCGATGGCGCGTTCGGCGTGATCGCCCAGTCGATTGGAGGCGGAGGTGGCCTGGCCGGTGTCAAGGACGGCGTATTTGCAGGCCGTACCTCGACCAGCAATGATGCATCGGCGCCAGTCACGGTGAGCGTTGCCGAAGGCGGCTATGTCAACGCGCTCGGTGCCAACGGATTCGGTGTGCTCGCCCAGAGTCTCGGTGGCCAGTCGGGATCGATCGACATCGATATCGACGGCTCGGTTTCCGGCGGTTTTTCGGCGGATGCCAGCGGCGCTCCGACGCGTTCTTCCGCCGCCCAGCTCGCCTTCGCGACGCCGGGCGCCGCATCACAATTGTCGCGCGCGGCCAGCGGCGGTGGCGTGCTGGTATCCGGTGGTAACCGCGACAACCGCGTATCGGTAGCGACAACCGGCCGGCTGTCGTCTTTTGCCGGCAGTGCGGTCCGCTATATCGCCCAATCCGGTGACGGGACGGCGCGACTCAATGTTGCCAACCAAGGCGTGATCTCGGGCGATATCGAAGGCTATTTCGATGACGGCCGCTCGATAATAAACAGTGTGGACAGCGCGGACGGAGACCGCGTTGCCGCGGTGACGATCGACAACGGCCGGGACGGACGCCTGATCGGCGCGCGCCGCTATCTGGCTGACGTCGTCAATCGGGGCGAACTGGTCGTGGGCTCGCGAGACGAGTTTCAAACGCTCGAAATCGCCGGCAATTTTTCGCAAGACGCGTCTGGTACGCTCAATCAGCGCGTGGATTTCGCCAATCGAGGCACCCAGCGGATCACCGTGGCCGGCGATGCCACGTTGGACGGCACGCTGCGCATCAGCCCGATATCGGTGGTCAAGAACCGCGCGGTGGAACTACTCACGGTCGGCGGCACGCTCGGCGGCCGCTTCCAGCGCGTCCATTCCACCCTGTTCGATTTCGATCAGAGCATCGAGGGCGATGCCCTGAGTGTAGCCGCAGTGCGTTCCGATATCGCACAGCAGCGTTTCGGCTTGAGTGAGCACCAGGCAGAGGTGGCCGGCTATCTCGAACGTATTTTCGATAACGGCGATACGAGCTTTGCATCGGTTCTGGCAGCCGCCGATACGCTGGCCGACTTGTCGGCCGACGAGTTCGGAGAGCGGCTGCTGGAGCTTTCCCCCGGCGCGATCACGGCCGACGCTGCGGCCAACTTCGAGCTGTCGCGGCGCCGTCTGGACGATCTGTTCGGCTGTCGTGACACGATGACTCAGCGGCTTGCCGACGGTGGCTGCCTGGCCGCACGAGTCAGCGTGCAGGATCTTGATCAGGATTCGGATGCGCACGGTGTGGGCTACGACGCTCGGCTATACGGCGTATCGCTGGCGGTCAAGGACGTGCCCATCGCAGACAATGTCACGGCTGCAGCCGCCATTGGCTATGACAACAGCGATTTCGACGGCAATCGGGGCTATTCGCACTCCGAAGGCGACATCTTTCACGCGGCGGCCGCGCTGACGCAGTATTGGCAGGGCTTTAGCCTGACAGGCGCGATCGGCACCAGCTACGGTTGGCATGACACCGAGCGCAGGATCGATTTTCTCGGTGAACGCCGCACGGCCCGAGCCGACCACGAAACGTTCAGCCTCGGCGGGCGCGTGCGCGTTGCCTATGAACAACCGCTCGGCCAGAACTATGTCAAGCCTTTCGTGGACGTGGACGTCGTGCACAGCCAGGCGGATGGGTTTCGTGAACATGGCGCCGGCGAGCTCGATCTGCGGATTGCCGACAGTGATGAGACGGGTATCGGCATCACACCATCGCTTGAACTCGGCACCCATCGTCGAATCGGTGAGACGATTGCGCTTACGGGTTATGTCTCCGGCGGCATCAGTTTGTCGTCGGTCGATGCCTACCGTACCGAAGCGACGTTTGCGCGGGCCAGCAACGCCAACGATGCGTTTGTTACTGCCGTGCCCATCGCCAATACGCTCGGCCGGGTGAGCGCCGGTCTCGACGTGCGCAAACAAGACCGCGTGGGACTGGGACTCCGCTACGACGGTGCCTATGGAAGCGGGTTCGAAAGCCATGGCGGATCGGTACAGTTTTCGCTGTCTTTCTAACGGCCGATCCGATCTCAGCGACAAATCGAGTCAAACCCGTCAATCAGCAATAACGATCTTATGCCACGACCCTTGCGCCTCAGATACCCTGAGCGCCGCGCCTGAGCCAGTTGTGAACGAACGCCAGCTTGCGGTGCGTGGCTCCGGCGAGCAGGAACGGATAGAGATCCGGCAGGCCCATGGCACGATTGATGTGGTTGATGCCGATGGCGATCGACGCGCCGACATAGATCAAGCGTTCCGAATCGGTTTCCGCATAGGCGTTCCAGCTGGGCGAAGGCAATTCAGGCGACGACAGACCGGTGGCGATAAAGCTATCGGTAATGTCGGTCAAATGGAGTAGGTGGGCAGTCGTTTCGGCCCAGTCTTCATGCGGATGGGCTGAGGCGTAGCTCGACAGATAGCGTTGCTGCCAGTCCTGGGGCGGCCCGTCGTGATAATGACGTTTGAGCGCATCGCCGTAGTTGTCTCTTTCGTCTCCGAACATCGCCCGAAACGCGTCCAGAAAATCCGAGCGGATGCTCAAACGCCACCAGAGCATATGGGCGATCTCGTGACGCATATGTCCGATCATCGTGCGATACGGCTCGCCCAACGCCTTACGACGCTGGTTGCGAAGCACCGGGTCGGCCTCGGCAACGCTGATCGTGACGACGCCGTTGGCATGTCCCATCGGAGCCGGTGCGTCATACTCGGCGAGCAGGTGGAATACCGGGCGGGTGCCCGGGTCTTCCGGCCTAAACCAGTGCCAGCGCCCCAGGTTATCGAGAACCCAGCGTTTGGCGGTTTCCGTCTGTGCCCAATGCGTCAAAGCATCTGCGACAGATAGATCGGGCGTTATGGCAGTCATCGCGCAAGCGCGACACAGCTCGCCTTCTGCAGGCGCAATCCAGTTGCAGCCAATGCGCTCTCGGTTGGCACAAAAAGGCGGCATCGCGAGGAATGCTCTGGCCTGTGGGTCATACGCCACGGGGATGCCGGCGGCGGTGGTCAGGTTATCGAACCAGAGGGATCCGTCACCTACAGGATTACTGAATACTTGCATGAAGGTTTGGAACCGCCGTAGTGCAGCTGGAAGACGTCCACTGTCGAGGGCAATGTCTTCCTGCCGCGCACACGAATCAATCCGTAGAAATACATCGTCTGCGTATTGGTCCATCACGCGGTCGCGACGAAAAAACGCCGAGTGTCGGCTCAGGCAGAATGCTGCGGCGACTTGGCGCCGTCCGGGCCGACGATGCCGGAAACCAGCTCGGCCATAGGCCCGCGTGCCCGGGGGCTGACTATCGCTGCCCGCTCGGCCCGGCAACGAAAAGACAGACCCGCCGTTGTCTCATGCTGCGGATTGTGGCCGAAACCTACCGTATGGACGCATGCGCAAGCGACCGCTGGGACGTGCCGGGTGTGCTTGCGCTGATCAACGCAAACCTAACGGATAAGCAACGAATGTCGGACCGCCCGGCTTTTACGCTGCGATCCGTGAATTGACCGGTCGCCGTGCGTGGTTTTCGAGTAAGACCGGCACGGGCACACGGAGGGCGATCCAGGAGACGACATGGACAACCGGCCCGAGGTTTCGGTGGTGATTCCCTTCTGTAACGAACAGGACAACGTCGCACCGGTGTGCGCGGCGGTCGACCATGCGCTGGGCGGTGTTGCGCGCTACGAGCTCGTCGCGATCGACGACGGTTCCACCGACGACACCGCCGGTGCGTTGGCGAGCGTCGCTCTTGAGTTCGGCGTGCTTCGAATACTCAAACTCGCGCAGAACCGCGGCCAGAGCACGGCCCTTGCCAACGGCATCCATGCGGCACGCGCACCGCTGATCGTGACACTCGACGGCGACGGGCAGAATCCGCCGGCAGACATGGTCCGATTACTCGATCACTATCGCAGTGAAGCCCTCGACGGACGCGCGGCGGTCGTCGGATGGCGCCGGCAGCGCGACGACAGTTGGCTTCGACGGCTGTCGTCACGCTGCGCCAATAGCGTACGGGCCCGGGTGCTTGGCGATCGGTGTCCGGACACCGGCTGCGGTCTCAAGGTCTTCCGGCGCGAGGATTTCCTTGCGCTGCCGCGATTTCAGCATATGCACCGTTTTTTGCCGGCACTTTTCGTGCGCGAGGGGGTACGTGTGATCAGCGTACCGGTCGCCCACCTACCGCGCCGATCCGGCCAGTCCAAATATGGGGTCCACAACCGGCTCTGGGTTGGTCTCGTGGATATGCTGTGCGTGTACTGGTTGATGCAGCGCCGCTGTCCTGTCGCATACGAGGCGATCGATGTTTAACGGTACCCAAGGCACTCAAATGGCCTGGCTCGCTCTGGGACTGCTCGGCCAGGGGCTTTTTTCGGCACGCTTTCTCGTGCAGTGGGTGGCCAGCGAGCGGGCCCGACGCAGCCATATCCCGGTGGCGTTCTGGTATTTAAGTATCGTGGGCGGTCTGACTCTGCTGGCCTATGCGATCTATCGAGCGGACCCGGTGTTCATCCTGGGACAGAGTAGCGGGGTGTTCATCTATGCCCGCAATCTCTATCTGATTCGAAGGCGCGAACGCGAATCGTGGCAAGCGCGCTCGTGAGCGATACCGCGGGCTCCGGGCTGACTCCGCGCGTGGTATGGGCGTTCGCGTTGCTGGTGGTGTTGCTGGCTGCCGGCGCTGCGGGCCGGGGCATGAACGACATACCGCTGGACAGTCATGAAATCTATGTCGCCCAGACCGCCGAGAACATGCTCGTTAGCGGCGACTGGCTGGTACCGCGTCTGAACGGCGAATATCGACTGACCAAGCCACCCTTGAGTTACTGGCTGGTTGCGGGTACCGCGAGGCTGACCGGCCACACGCAGGTGGGCCCGGGCGTCGCCCGATTGCCTTCCCTGGCTGCCATGATCGGGATCGCGCTGCTCGTATTCTGGTTGGGACTGCGCTTGTTCGACGGACCGACGGCGGTTGTGGCAACACTGATGTGTGTCGGATCGCTGGCGAGCTTCAAATACGGGCACAGTGCACGGCCCGATACCCTGTATGCGTTCTGGTCCACGGCGATACTGGCCGCCTGGGTGGGCGGACAACAGGCGAGGGTATCGCGCCAGGCCGCCTGGGCGTGGAGTCTCTGGGGGCTGTTCGCGCTGGCGAGCTTGACCAAGGGCCCGCAGGCGCCGGCGATTCTGCTCCTCGGCGTGCTGGTGCACGCCCTGGCCGCCGGCCAACGACCCCGACTGTTGCTGCGTCAACTGCGACCACTGCGGGGTATTGCGCTCGTTTTGCTGGTGACGCTGCCATGGTATCTGTTGCTTCGCCATGCCATCGGCAGCCAGACGCTGGCCGATTCGCAATTATCCGGTCAGCTCCTGACAATCGATCCGTGGCGTATTGTCACGCCGTTCTATCTGCTGCATGCGCCGATTCTCTGGCTGCCCTGGTCGTTGTTGTTACCGGCGGCGGTCATCGCCGCATGGCGTGACGCACGGGGCCCGGCCGGTCTATTGGCAGTCACTCTGATAGTGGCCATGCTGGCCTTCGCGCTCGGGCCTCAATATCGCGAGATCTACATGTTGCCCTGGCTCGCGCCGGCGATGCTGATGCTGGCCAATGCGGTGATGCGAACGTCACGGACGTGGCTGGCGCTGGCAGTGATCGTCGTGGCGGCAGCGGCGGCGTTGGCCTGGCTTGCCTATCAATCCGGTGCCGCAGCGACAATCGCGATCCTGCCGGCTTCGCTGTTGCTCTTGGCGGCCATCGATGGCCTGCGACGCCGTCAGGCGCCGCGAGCCGCCGCGCTGGCGGCCGCCGCTATCGCGCTTGGACTGTATCAGGGCGGCGCAGTGCCTGCCTTGTGGAGCCCGAGACGGTATGCCGAGCGTGCATTCGTGCACACGCTGGCCAGACGTATAGACTCGACCACGCCAATAATCGTCTGGGATTTCGATCCTGCCGTGTATTCCTACTATCTCGACCGGCCGGTGACCGGCAGCGAAGCATTGGCCAGGGTGTGTGACTGGATCGACCGTCGTTCCCGGGATCTTGTACTCGTGTATCCGTACAAGCGGCGTCAGGAACTGGCGCGCCGACTCGACGTCGTGCCGATGTGGCCCGATGCCCGATCGGAGTTCCAGGCCGCACACTTACCGCGCGGCACCACCTGTCACGAGACCCGTTCGCTCGACTGAGGGATTTCTGTCCATGCATATCCTCATCGTGGAAGACAATGACGATCTGGCCGCGAATGTCGGCGAGTACTGCGAAGAGGCCGGCGACGTCGTGGACTACGCCGGCGACGGGCTCACCGGCCTGCACCTGGCTACCGTCAATGAATACGATGCAATCGTGCTCGATCTGAGTCTGCCGGGACTCGACGGACTGTCGCTATGCGAGCGCTTGCGCGTCGATGCGGACAACAACGTCCCCATACTCATGCTCACTGCACGTGATACGTTGCGCGATCGCGTGAGCGGCTTCGAAATCGGAGCGGACGATTATCTGACCAAGCCGTTCTCACTCGAAGAACTGCATGTCCGGCTCCGTGCGCTGGTGCGCCGGGCCAGCGGCAGCCGACAGCGGCTCGCGGTCGCCGATCTGGTCTTCGATACGAGCACGCTGGTGGTACGGCGAGACGGACAGCGTCTGGAACTGCCCCGGATCGGCCTCAGGGTGCTTGAACTGCTGATGCGGGCGTCGCCGGCCGTCGTGCGTACGACCACGGTGGAACGCGTCATATGGGGTGACAATCCGCCGGAGAGCGATGCCGCTCTGCGTGGGCACATTCACCAGCTGCGATCGGTGATCGACAAACCGTTCGACAGCAAGCTGCTCAAGACGGTGCACGGAATCGGCTACCGTCTGGCCGACGATGAAACGCTCTAGAGCTGCGCTGGCCTGGCGGCCACGCCTGGGCCTGCGGGCCCGGTTTCTACTGTCGATCCTGGCACTCGTTATGGTGCTGCTGGGTGGCTTTATCTATGCGGTATCCGAGTTCCTGGACGTACTTGAAGACGACATGATCCACGGTGGGCTGGCACGCGACGTGGCGCACGTATCTGCGCTGTATCACCGCGATCCAAGCCTGCTGAACGTCCCCGAGCCTGGTCTACGGGTATTCGTGGTCGAGCGAGGCGAGACCGCCGAGCTGCCCGCGTCGCTGGCCCATCTCAAGGCGGGGCACTTCCGGGAAGTTCGCCTGCCCGATGCGCAGTACGAATACGGTGCGACACGCCGGGATATCGGCGATACCAGCCTCTATATCCTGCGCGATCTGAGCCCCGAGGAACGGCTGGAAAAAGAGCTGATCGCGCTGGCCTGGATCGTCGGACTGGGATCGTTGTTCCTGGCCGTGCTGCTCGCGCTATGGCTGTCGCATCTGGTGGTGCGCCCCGTACGCGAGTTTGCCGCGCGTGTGGCCGAGATCGTGCCCGGCCAGGCGCGGCCGGCCTTGCGCAGCGGCACCGGGGACCGCCAGCTCGACGTCATCGTGGAGGCGTTCGTCGGGGTCCTGGATCGTTTCGATACGTTCGTTGCGCGCGAGCAGGCGTTCACCGAAGACGCCAGCCACGAACTCAGGACACCCCTGGCGACGATCACCAGCTCGATCGATCTGATCGCCAAGGATCCGGCGCTCGGTGTCAAGACACGCACCCGTCTCGTGCGGGCGCAACAGGCAGCCGCCCGCATGCAGGAGCTGATCGATTCGCTGCTGCTGCTTGCGCGCGCCGAGGCCGGGCACGGTTACCGGACCGCGGTGGGCCCCGTGGTGCGCGAAGCGATCGCCATGCAGCGCCAGGCCGGTTCAGGAGATGATCAGGCCCTCTCCACACCGGACATTCGTTTCGAAATGGCCGAAGAACGGTATGTGCCGGTACCGGCCAGCATGCTGCTGTCACTGGTCAACAACCTATTGCGCAATGCCGTCGAGCATGCGCGCAGCGCTCGTATCGATATCAGGCTGGACCGAGAGCGTCTGTGCATCACCGACCATGGTTCGGGCATGGCGCCGGCGGTGATGTCGCGAGTGTTCGACCGCCGGTTTAGAGGAGAGAGCAGCCGCGGCCACGGACTCGGCCTGTATCTAGTCAAACGTATCTGTGAGCATTTGGGCTGGACAGTGGACGTGCAAAGCACGCCCGGGGTCGGCACCTCGTTCGATCTGACGTTTGCCGACGCCCTGCCGTCGAGCGTCGTTGTGGGACATCGCTAACGCTTTGGACACGGCCTCAGCACGGTCAGACGACGCGACGGACACGATCATCTCCGGATGCGACGCCGTGATCGAGCCATCCGTACCCCACAAGAGGTTGCCCGCAACCGAAGATGCCGTACGCAAGGTTTGATGGGGCTACTGCCCAGGCCGCGCAGCGACACGGTCGGACTTACGCTGGCCTCCGCTGCCTATATCGCCCTGTTTCTGAATACGACTTTCTGGAAGGCGACTTTCGCGGCTGCCGGGGTCGAACTGGCCCGCAATCTGGGCTTCGGGCTGTGTCTGGCACTTGCGGTCTGGGCGTTCTTCGTAGGGCTCGTGTCGTTCGTGGCCGTACGTCATGTATTCAAGCCGGTGCTCATTCTGATGTTGCTGCTGGCGGTGCCGGCCAGCCATCTGATGAACCTCAGCCATCCGACGATCGATGCGCTCGTCGACGAACTCGGGCATGACTACCGCCTAGACGGGGCGCATTGGCTCGTCCGGTGGGCTCTGGTTGGCGGGCTGCCTAGTCTGGTCGTCCTCCTCTGGCGGATCGACTACGACCGCTTCTGGCGTGAAGCCCGAAAGCGGATGCTGACCCTCTCCGCCGCCGCGTTGGTCCTCTCTGCTGCGGTGTATTCGTATTACCCGGCATTCGCGAACGTGGCACACGCACACCCTGAACTGCGCCGTCTCGTGAACCCTGTCTACCCGATCTACGCATCGGTTCAGGCCATGCGTCGAGCCATCAGGGGCAGGGCGCGTTCGTACGAACCGACAGACACGGCGACTCGGCCGGTGCGTGTCCCCGGGAAAAACGGTTCGACCCGCCCGATCGCACGGCGCGCCTCGCGGTCCTCCCAACCGCTCGCTGTACCGACGATTCATACGGACGACGGGGCCAATACCAGGGGTACGGCGTTCGGGTTGTGCGAGGCGCCGAGCCCGGCTATCGGGTTGTCGCTTCAGGACAGGCGTCGGCGGTCGACCGCGCCTTTGCTGGCGGCGTCCGCCAACGAACACGCCTCCGACGTACCCGAATCCGGGATTCGGCCAATTGATCAGAACAGGACCCTCTGCTTATGAGCCCAAGATCCCTCGACAGCCGCCATACGATCGCGCGCCCGGAACGCGCGTTGTTGTGGTTGGCCGATCCCGTACTCATCTGGCCTGTCGTGCTGCTGGTCTGTGCGCTCGTTGCCGTGCACTGGCTCGATCTGGACATGCGCCTGGCGGATACGCTGTACCGCATTGAAGGCGGTCGGTGGTCGCTACGCTATACTTGGCTGACATCCGAAGTACTGCACAAGGGCTCGCAGCGTCTCTCGATCGTCATCGGTGTCGTCACCCTTGCGACCATCGTCTGCAGCGGTTTCGTGGGCCGGCTCAGACCTTACAGGCGTGGGCTGGTGGCCGCATTCGCGGCAGCGATCACAAGCCTTTTGATCGTATCGCTATTTAAACATCAGCTGCCGTTTGCCTGTCCTTACGACATGCAGCGGTATGGTGGCAAACTCGCAGCCCGGTCGGTCTCCGAGCTGTTCTGGCATCAGGATGTCAGCGGCTGCTTCCCGGCCGGGCACGCCGCGGGCGGCTACTGTTTTGTTGTGTGGTTCTTCTTCGCCCGGCACTACCGCCTGCCTTACTACGGGTATGTGGGGCTGCCCGGAATGGTGCTCGGTCTGGTCAACGGCATCGATCAGCAACTGCGAGGTGCTCACTTTCTGTCACATGACCTGTCGGCGATTCTACTGTGCTGGGTCGTGGGCTATGCCGTATTTCATGGCGTGGTCGGTCGGTCCCCTCGGGTATCGCATGCCGCGCTGAGAAAATCCTCGGCTTAGCGCGGGCTGTAACCGGTGTGAATCGTGTGGTTCGGCTACGGTGCCGAGAGCTCGTCTGTTAAGACGGCTCGCAGCCGCGGCGGTTCTGGCTCACAATGCGTGTCGTTTTTTCAGTGGCCTGATACACCGTTCATGAATCACGACACTCCCATGGCCGAGATCATCGCCGGCATGTGCCGGGCAGACCATGCCGCCTGTCTTGAGTTCACACGTCGCCAGACCCGGGAGGATCAGCAGGCACTCGAGCTCGGCGCGGCCTTGCTGCGCGATCTCGCCGCGGACCTTCGTGCGCGCGATGTCGTATCGCTCATGGCCTGGTCCTCGCCCGAGGCTTACGACCCGGTCCCCGAGGCATTGCTCATCCAGGCGCTCAAGGGTGCTGCCGCGCAGGACGCCGATCGCGTACGCGCGGCGCTTACGCCCATGGGCTTCGCCGATCTGTGCGCAGTGGCGACCACGGCCGACTTTCTTCGCCAGGCCGCAGAGCATCTGCGCGTCTACGGCGGGCCTGCCCATGCCGCGAGTCCGCAACGCCGCTTGATATAGCCGCCTGGACGGTCGGCATGCGCGGTCGGCCAATCAACGCCGCAATGGCGTACGCATGGCCGGATGGCCGCGGTCCGTTGCTCCTGATACAGGTACTCAGGCAAAGCCGGTAGCCGTACCGCGATGCAGGAAAAGTAAAGCGGGATGGTCGAAGCGTAAGGAAAAGCCGGCTGAAAAGCGGCGAGCTGCAAGGCAGCACGCCCGGCAGCCGATGATCGGATGACGCATGATGCGCTCTCTGACCGGACGAGGTCTCTGGATATCTTTGGCGGCAATCGCACGACCGAGGCTGGTCGGCGATAGCTGCCGGCATGGAAAAATCGGGCGGCCACTGGCTTTTATGCCACGGCCGCCGCCGGCTAACACGGCAAAGACGGCAGGCCGAGCCCGATCGATGCGGCGTCGAATCGATAGAGAAACGATAGGCGACCGAATCCCCGGCCTTCATCTCGCACGCCGGGAGCCCGCACGCTCGCAGTTCGCCGGGATACTACATGTATCGGTCGCGCGATGGCCGGCGTGAACCGAATACGGCGATACCCCGACACGGGTATCGCCGTGTGACGATCAGCTGCGTGCGACCAGCTCGATCCAGTAACCGTCAGGATCGAGCACGAATGCGATATGACTCATGCGCCCGTCTTCCGGACGTTTCTTGAAGCTCACGCCGTTTTCGTCCATCCACCGACACGCGGCTTCGAGGTCAGGCACCGTGAAGCAGATATGTCCGTAGCCCTGTGGTTCTTCGTTACCGTTGTGGTAGCGAGCGTTCGGGTCCTTTTCGGTGCCCCAGTTGTGGGTCAGCTCGAGAACGCCCTCGCGCCCGTTGACATATTTCGCGCGCGCTTGCTGGTCTTCGGGCACATCGTCGTCGCCGGTGCAGGCCAGAAAGTAGAGCGTGAACTCGCCTTCGGGCATGTCGACCTTGCGCAACAGCCGCATGCCAAACACCTTGCTGTAAAACGCCAGCGACGCTTCGGGATCAACAATGCGCACCATTGTGTGATTGAACAGAAAACCGCGCGTCTGTTCGGGCACCTCGGAATGAATGCCGGGCGCTTCTTCGGTATTGAACGCCATTTTTGCTCTCAAACGGTGTGAATCAGTGCGTTGTACTATGCCTCAACATTCCATGGAGCCCAAGACAAGGAGTTGGAAGTGCCACGGATATGGTTCGACGACATCGATCTGGCGAGTGTCAACGCTTTGAACGACAAGGACATGATCAGTCGCCTGGGGCTGGTCTACACGTCCGTCGAGGACGATGCCCTGGAAGCGGAGTTCGTCATCGACGAACGTACTCGTCAGCCGTTCGGCCTGCTCCATGGCGGGGTATCGTGTGCGGTCTCCGAATCCATGGGGAGTGTGGGCGCCAATCTGTGCGTGGACGGGCGCAAGCTGGTCTGCGTGGGCGTGGATATCAATGCCAGCCATCTCCGCGGCGCATCCAGCGGTCTCGTCCGCTGCCGGGCCGAACCGGTGCGTATCGGCCGCTCGTCCCAGGTATGGCAAACCCATCTCTATGACAGCCGGGACAGACCGTTGTGTGTCAGCCGTCTGACGGTCGCTGTGATCGAACGGCGCTGACTGCACGAGCCGGCGTCGCAATAGTCTATGCTGGAGACCTGTACCTGATCGATAGCAAGGAATACCGGATTGAAAGCCTCCGATCTATTCGTCCGATGTCTTGAAGAGGAGGGCGTCGAGTATGTGTTTGGCGTACCCGGCGAAGAAAACCTCGATGTCATTGAATCCTTGCGTAACAGTCGTATACAGCTGATCGTCACACGCCACGAACAACACGCCGCGTTCATGGCGGCCACCTACGGCCGGCTCACCGGCCGCGCAGGCGTATGTCTGTCGACGCTCGGCCCGGGTGCGACCAATCTGCTTACCGGGATCGCCTATGCGCAGCTCGGCGGCATGCCGTTGCTGGCCATCACCGGCCAGAAGGCCATTCGCGACAACCGCCAAGGCCGATTCCAGCTCATTGATGTGGTCGATACGTTCCGTCCGGTGACGAAATGGAACAGCTCGTTGACCGACAGCGGCGTGATTCCGCGCAGCATTCGCCACGCTTTCAAGGTCGCCGAGTCGGAACGGCCGGGTGCTGTGCATCTGGAATTGCCCGAAGATATCGCTGGCGAGGAGATAGAGCCGAGCCGGCCACAGGCGCGCGTGAGCCTGCGCCGGCCGAACGCCGATGAACAGGCCACCGAGCAGGCCGCAAACATGATCCGTGCCGCGCGCCAGCCGATCATCATCTATTCATCCGGCGCCAACCGGAAGCGAATCACCGAACAGCTTCAGTCGTTCGTGGAGGCAACCGGCCTGTTCGCGATCGGCACCCAGATGGGCAAGGGCGTTCTGGCAGACGATCATCCCCAGAGCCTGTTCTGTATGGGCATTCACAACCATGACTATGTCCACAGCGCGATCGACGAAGCGGATCTGGTCATCACGCTGGGCTATGACGTGGTCGAATATCCGCCTGCGGTCTGGAACGCCGACAAAGACAAGCCGATTATGCATATCGACTTCGTGCCGGCCGAACCGGATGAATGGTACAGCCCGGCCCACGAAGTGATCGGCGATATATCCAACACTCTGGTCAATCTCCGTCAGCGGCTGGCCGGGCACCGCTTCGATACGACGCGTCTGGCGAGACTACGGACGTTTGTCGACGAGCGACTGCACCGCGGCGAGTACGAATACAGCTATCCGCCGACACCACAACGTATAGTCAATCAGGTTCGCGGGGTCATGGGGCGGGAAGATATCATCAGCCTCGATAACGGCATCTATAAGATCTGGTTCGCGCGGATGTACCCGGCCTACGCGCACAACACCGTGCTGCTCGACAACGCGTTGGCCAGCATGGGCGCCGGGCTGGCAGCGGCCATGGCCGCCAAGATGGTCCACGGCACGCGTCGTGTGATGGCGATCTGCGGTGACGGCGGCTTCATGATGAACAGCCAGGATCTTGAAACCGCGGTTCGTCTCAAACTCGATCTGGTCATTCTTCTGCTGCGAGATGACGGCTACGGATTCATCCGCTGGAAGCAGGCCGGTGCCGGCTTCGAGGACTTCGGCATGTCCTTCGGCAACCCGGACTTCGTGGCCTACGCCCGGGCGTATGGCGCGACCGGCTTGCGCGTGGCCGAGGGCGACCGGCTTGGCGATGTGTTCGAGCACGCCTATGCGCAGGGCGGTGTCGTGCTCGTCGATTGTCCGATCGACTACGGCCCCAACAGCGAGCTCGACCACGCGCATCACGTCGATCCGGCTGTGCTGGAGGGAAAGACTCTGTGAACGCTGCTCGTAGTCGCTACCGGCATCGATAGCATGACGTCCATCCGGTCGGCCGAACAGCGCGATGCGCTGATCGATGCACTCGCGAGGCGTCGTTTCGACGGCCTCGAAGCGATTCTGCCGGAGATCACGAACACGGCGAGAGATCTGCTATCGGTCGATCGGGTTTCGATCTGGCTGTTTTCCGACGATCGGCGGCTGTTGCACCGTATCGAGGTGTGTCCGGAGTGCGATCACTATCCGCGCAGCCGACCGCTGACACTCGATGTCACGCTACGACCCGACTATACCGAGCAACTGCTGCGAGACTCCGTCTACCGTCTTTCCGACCGCCGGGAAATGTCGCCGCGGGCAGGCGACGACCTCAGTCGCTATCTCGAGCAGCGCGGTATTCTGTCGCTCCTCGACAGTGCGATCGTCATCGACGATCGGGTATCAGGCGTGCTGTGTCATGAACACGGCACCACGCGGCTATGGAGCCCCGAGTGCCGCGATATCGCGCTGCGCCTGGCCGATATAACGGCTGACGCCATCGTATTCGAGCGCCGACGCCGGTCAGCGGCGCTGGGCTATCAGTTTCGCCTGCTGGTCGAAGCCAGCGCCGACTCAATCGGCATGGCCAATGCGCAGGGCGTCATCGAATATCTGAATCCGACGGCTCGGCGAGTGCTCGGACTCACGGGCGATGAGCCGGTTCACGGGATGAAGATCGAGGAATTTCTCGCGCCGAACGACAGGGAACGCATGCGTGCCAGTATTATTCCTGCCGCCCGTGAGACTGGGAGCTGGACCGGACGTATCCGCATGCTCACGCGCCAGGCCCGCGTGTTCGAAGCCACCACCACGATCAACGTTTATCGTGGCCGGGACGGGGCGGTGGAATATGTCGGTTGCGTGATCCGTGACCTGTCTTTCCAGATCGATGCTGAACGGCGTATTGCCGAGGTACGCGCCAACTACGAGGCGGCGCTGGTCAAGTCCGGTGATACGCTGTTCCAGATCGATACGCGCACACTGCAGATCAGCAACGCCGACGAGCACTTTCGCGACTTGCTCGGCTACGAGGCCGAACGCTACGAACACCTGACATTGCTGGATATCAGTGCCGAGACCGCAGACGAGGTACGTGCGCGTGTCGATCAGACACTCGCCGAGGGCCATCTGCTGTGCGGCGAGCGTCGACTGCGGGACGTCTATGGCGAGACGGTCGAAGTCGAGATGTCGATGGTGCGTATCGGAGGCTACGCGGGGCCGGCGATCTCGGTCCGACTACGCGATATCCGTGAGCTGGCCCAGCGACGTCGTTATGTCGAGCAGCTGGCTTATTTCGACCCGTTGACCGGCCTGGCCAACAGCAACTTCCTGCGCGAGCGTGCCGAGACAATGCTGGCCGAACGTTTGGCCATGGGCGGCCGGGTCGGCTTCATACTGCTGCAGATCGAGAGATGGCAGCGGATTTTCGATATTCAGGGCTATCAGGTCGCCGAGACGCTGATCCGCCAAGCAGGATTCCGGATCAAGGACGCATTCGCCGGCCACGACGTCACGCTTGCGCGCGTACTGGGCGGCGTTGAATTTGGTGTGCTGTTCGACGCGGATGCCGAAGCCGATGACGAGCTGGTGCGTATCGCCCACACCACGTTTCGCGACCTGTTTCGCGCCGAGGAAGAAAACATACAGCTGAGCATTTGTAGCGGAAGCGCAGAAGCGCCGCAGCACGCGGTGAACTTCAAGGATCTGACCAAACGGGCCGGTATCGCCTTACGCACCGCACATGCCCGCAATATGGACCATTGCTACTACGATCCGGCCCAATCGAGCCGGATACGTGACGAACGGTTGATCGAGGAAGATCTGCGCGAAGCGATCGGCACGTCACAGTTGACACTGCGCTACCAGCCGATATTGGCTGACAGCACGTCCGAATGTATATGGGGCATGGAGACTTTGGTTCGCTGGCAGCATCCGCAATTCGGCTTCCTGCCACCGTCGGACTTCATTCCGCTGGCCGAAGAGACCCAGCTGATCGTTACCCTGGACCGTCATATTCTGGCCGCAGCGGCACGAACGGCCGCCGCCTGGACCGGGCCCCTCGCGCATGCCGTGTTGACCGTCAACGTATCGGGCGTAACGCTGATGACGGCCGATATCTGTCGGCTGCTCGACGATGTACTTGCCGACAGCGGGCTCGATCCGACCCGCCTGTGCCTGGAGGTGACCGAAACCAGCATCATGACTGACCTGGCTCAGGCCGCCCGGTCGTTGGCTCGGGCGCACAATCTCGGCGTGATGATTGCGCTGGACGATTTCGGTACCGGCTATTCCTCGCTGGCGTATCTCAAGGATCTTCCGGTCGACATCCTGAAGATCGATCGCGACTTCGTCCGCGGTATCGGTATGGACCGGCGCGATGAGCGCGCCATTCAAACCGTTGTGCAGATGGGACATGATCTGGGCATTCGTGTGTTGGCTGAAGGGGTGGAAACCGCACCGCAGCGGGCTTGGCTGTGGTCCCAACAGGTCGATCTGATTCAGGGTTTTCATATCGCCCGACCGATGACCGCCGAAGTGGCTTGCGAGGGTGGGCTGCATACGCGCTTCAGGTGCTAATCGGTCGCGCTGTCGGCTGGAGACGCTGCGAAAGTAGTCGGCATCGGTTAGGATAGCTCCGCTGCCGTCGTGGTGGAATTGGTAGACACGCCAGGTTTAGGTCCTGGTAGCCGAAAGGCTGTGGGGGTTCAAGTCCCTCCGACGGCACCATATGGCAAGGCCACAATTCGCCTACGTGGGTGCGCATTTCGTACCCCGGCGCGCTGGTTCGTTGTCGATTCCCTCGAGTGAATCTACTTGCGTGCGTGATTGCCGACGCGCCGCCTGGGGATGTCGTATTCAGTCCGCAATACGAGACACCGCAGGCGCTGCGCCAAGGTGTAATGGGTCGCTATCAACGGTCTTTACCCTGCGTGCGGAGGCTACATAACGCACGCTGAGGGGTTGGCCGGCGAACGCGTGGAGCGTTGACTGTCTATGACCTAGCAACACGCCACCGGATGACCAGCGGCAGGCAGCTCCAGAGGGTCCCGCCGATATAACCCGCCGTGCTTCGACGCGTGCCAGGCAGACGGCCGCTGAGCGCTTTTGCAGCGCGAATGCCTGGGATTCCACCCGCGCGTTCGCAGGCTCGTCACTCCGTTTGATCCGAACACGCGGGTGGGAAGCGAATCGGGCATCGCTAAGGCAGCAGGCGAACAGCCATCCCGTACCCGCAGCTGGGGCGGGGCAGCTGGCTACGCCCGATGGCGTCTGCTAGATTCACCACATGACCACTGCGAAACGCTTTCATGGCCTGCTGTGGGCGCTGATCCTGGTCAGCGGATTGGCCGCGGCTCAATCGACCGAGCGGCCGCGCTACGACCGTATGGCCGAACCAGACAAACAGTTCGTGGACGTCGTGCTGGATCTGGAGCAGAGCATCGGCCAGCACAATTTTGCCGTGGTAGGACATAACGAGATCGGCCAGGCGGTTCGTGAACGAGGCCACCCGGCATTCGGGGACGCGGCCATCGTGCACTTCTGCAATCTCGAGTACGCGCGTCGCGCGATGGACATAGACCCGGCCTATATTCTGTACATGCCATGCCGCATTGCGGTGTACGAAAGTGCCGGGCGTATCCATGCCGCTAGCCTGCTACTGCCCGAACACACCCCCGAGCAGGCGTTCAACACCTTCGCCGTGGAGATCAATCGGCAGATACGAGAGATCGTCGATTACGCGGTCTCGGATACGATCAGCCCGGATAGCGGTTGACCGGCACGCGGTCCGGAATCGGGCTCGAACTGTCGTGGTCGATGGGTGTGGTAGTGGCCTGCGAACGATAGTTGTCCCATAGCGCATGCTCAACGAGATACAACGCCGAGGCTCGCCAGGAATCGTCGGTATTGTTACGCATGTCCACGGATGCGCCGCCGACTTCGGCACCGGTATCGGTGCGCCGCAGGGTGGCGTTGATATTGAGAATCAGGTTGCTGACCTTCTGAACCCAGCCGGTCATGACCAAGTCAGCATCGGCGGCGCGACCGATATCCACATCGCAGCCGTTACAGTCGTATAGATAGCGATACGTCTGTTGCGCCTGTTCGATCCGTGCGGTCACCGGCTCGCTGGAAATGACCTCGAATGCATCGAGATGATCCACGCTCCGGCGAACGATCTGTTCGGTTCGCTGGAGCCGCTGTTGCTCTTCGTGGGACGCGCCGCCGTTCAGCTCTCCCTCCAGACTGGTATCGACCATGTCGAACGGGAGTATCAGCACCGTACGCATCGGCAATGCCGAAGACTTTGCCGATGGAGCTGCGGTGACTGAAGCCGCCACAGCAAACCAGGCGACGCACACTGCGGCCGAGAAGAGGGCGGCCCGTAGCACGGCGCGATCAGGCATTCGGTTTGTCTTTGCTCTGCTGAGCGACGTCGGTTTTGACTTCGCTCAGCTGCAATCGTTCTACCGGCGCCGTATCGCCCGCACCGGGTATCTCGCTGCGAATCTCGACCAGGCCGCCTGGCACTTGGTCGGACAGGGTGAACACGTAGCGTTTGCTCATTTCGTCGGCGATGTCGTCGCTATGTCCACGCGCATTCGAAAATGGCTGAATGACGATCTGCTTGGCCGCGACCGTACGTCCGTCGTATTCGGTCTGCGTATCCTCAACCTTCGCCGCGTTCTGCAGTGCGAGCTTGATCTGACGCTGGAAGAATCGCCAGTTGCCACCGGTGCGCTGTGCCATCTCGACGACGTCGTTCTGCAGGAACATCATGACGGCCGGGTTGCCGTGGGCGTTGGGCACATCGGGCACGTAGCGGTGACGATCACCGGTGAGGAAATCCACTTTCACGTTCTTGGCCGAGCCATCGCCCTGTTCGACAATCAGGTCGACATGATCGTCATAGCTGTTGGCACCGTCGCCGGTACGCGCCAGGGTGTAGATCAGCTCGGTGGGCGGTTGAATATTGGCCAGATGATCGGTCATGAACAGCAGATGATTGGCCTGGGAGAATTCGTCCCCGTCGCTCTGCTCGTCTGCGCTCTGAGCCTGATCGGTGGTGGCGTTGGCGCCGGGCTCTGCAGCGAAGACGGCTGCCCCGAACGTCGTCGAACAGACGATCGCAAGCGCCAACACCGAAGACCGAAAGCCATGCGCCCGATACGGTAGCTCGCGGCGGTTGGCATGGTTAATCATCGTCGTCCTCCTGTGGTTTGCGATCTTCGTCGCGCAACGGCACCAGCGGCACCCCGTACTCTTTGAGAATGGAAATAATCTGCTCATGGTTTTGATCGATCAGACTCTGAACCTTGTTCAGCCATGCATCATTGCCGTACCGGACGGCCATGGAGACAGGAAAATCGAAGTTGTTGCCGTCATCCGGAGAGAAGGGCACCACCTTGATCTTGGCGTTGGGGTCCTTCTCGGCGTAATAGCCGGCGATGGGGCCCCACACCATGGCGATATCGATATCGCCATTAACCAGATCCTTGGCGACCATATCGGCCGGGTCCACATCAAAGCCGCCGGACTGGGCCCGATAACTCACGATCTGCCCGATCATGCCGTGGTTGATGACCCAATCGCCTACCGGTGAGCCAGTGAAAACCCCGATCCGCAGCTTGCTCCGTTTGTCTTCGGGCAGGTTAGCCAGATCGTCCGGGGTCTCGATACCGTCGAGCCCGTGACCCTCTAGATAAGCAAACGCGTAAGTGGAGCGATAATACGGCAGGGTGGTCTTGCCAACCTCGAACCCGCTGCCCACGCTGATGATCAGGTCGCAAGCATAGCGATTCTCGTCGCCCAGCCATCGCTTGAGGGTATTCCGGCCAAACCCCATCTGCTCCGGGTACCAGTAGTAGTCGACCGGTACGCCGAGCTTGTCGCCCAGCAGCGCTGCGATCTTGTTCTCGAAGCCTTCGCGCTTGTCGTCGGAGAACGGCATGTTGCTCGGATCGGCGCAAACACGCAGCGTCTCCGCAGCCGGATTTTCAGCCGCGTCGCCGTCGCCTTGAGCCAGTCCCGTCAACGGTATGGTCAACCCCAGGGCCACGCCGGCGAGTACGCCGTACAAGCCGGCGCGGCTGCGTTGGGAACGTTGTGTGGTCGTGATCATGAAGCACTCTTTTTATGGTCGGCCGCCGATGGGCTGTTCGCCTGCATCGGCCAGCTCTGCTTGAATACGTTGTCTTTGTTGTCTTCCACCTGGGCCGAGAGCTCTCCGGGTACGTCGGTATCGACATCGAACTGGACGCTCGGGTTTTCGCTCAACGAGAACGTCATGTGACTATTGAATACCCGCTCGTCTCCCTTGCTAACCTGGATCGCGTCGACGAAGTGCGCGGGGTAGACCAACCGTGTGAGCTGGTCCATTTGCAAGCCCGTGATATTGGGATGGCGGATCATCAATTGTGTCAATGAGCCTTCGCCTTCATCCATACGAACTTGGCGCAATCGCATTTCGCCCATGTGCTCAAGCGCTTTCTCCGGATCGCGCCCCACCGGCGCGGAACAGCCGCCGCTGGCTTTTACATAGCGTTTGACCATGTAGAGCTGGCCGTCGCTGACCTTGGCGATCACGCGCATGTACGTATAGGAGTTCACGCGCACACGCGTAGCCAGATCTGCGCTGCGAGCGGCCGGACCGAATTCGAATATGGCGGACATCGGTTCGGGATTGTTGTCGATGACGAGCCAGAGCTTGTCGATCTTCCGATTACCCTCGCCGGCAAGCTTGTCGGTGATACGAATCGGCACGACGGCCGGGTCCTCGGCCCGGTAGGGCGCATCCAGGGCCAGTAGCTGTGATCCGTCTTCGATCGTCTGATTGGGGAAATACGCCTTGCGAAGACTTTTCCAGACCGCCTCGTCGTCGGCGTTTCGACTGGACTGGGCGCTGGCCAGCGGTGAAGCCAGGACCGCCGCGATCAGGAACACCCGAACAATCATGGACCATGAGCATCCGAATGCTCTGGGCGCGGCCGTGCTTGGATGAGTCGCATCAGATCTGTATTTCATTGCCACTCCAGTTCCGTATAGGCCGCCGTCACGTTGCGAGGGTTGTACTCATCGAACAGCAACCAACGATCACGCTCGTCTTGAGCGACATGGTCCTGGGCCCATCGGAGCCCACGGCCGTGGTCGAGGGCTTCGCGTACCCCGTGCTCGATGGCATTCAGATAACGGATTTCGGGATCGAGCACGGTTGGCCATCGTCCGTCGACGGGCCCGTGGCCGGGGATCGCATGAACTATGTCCGTACGTGCAGCCAGTTTGTCGAGCGCCGACTGCCAGCCGGTGATACTGCCGTCGATCGATGGTACGCGATCGACGAATAACAGATCACCCAGCCACAGCGTGCCGGTCTTTTCGTCGAACACGGTAAGGTCGTTGTCCGTGTGGGCAGTCGGCCACGCACGCAATCGCAGGGTGCGTTCGCCCAGATCGAGAGTCATCTGGTTGGAAACGGTCTGGTCGGGCAGCACGATCCAGCTAGAGTCGGTATGTACGTCGAGACTCTCTGATAATCGGTCGAGGTAGGTGGACGCGCGCGAGGCGAGTGCTCGCGATAGCCCTGCGGCGCCGACGAAGCGGGTGCCGTCAGATACGAAGGCCCGATTGCCAAGCACATGATCCGGATGCATGTGTGTGTTGATCACGTAGCAGATCGGCGTGGTCGTACGTGCTTCAACCGCACGCCGAAGCGCAGCGCCAACTGCAGGGCTCCCGCCTGTATCGATGACTGCCACACAGCGGCTACCGACAATGAAGCCGATGTTTGCTATGTCGCCACCGTTTTCGCGGTTCTCTTCGGCCTGCGCGCCTGCGTGATAGAACACGCCGGGCGCAATCTCGGTCGTCGGTAAGACGTTCGGGAGAGCCTGAGGCGACGCATCGCCGGCCCAGGCCGACGATGCCCACACCATCAAACCGATCGATACGACCGAGGCCAGCCGGTGCCACCACACCACGGGTTGCTCACGGTGCTCGCTTCAACCCTTGTCCTGCATCGGCTGCGGTCGGCCGGCGGGCAGGGCGCCATCGGAGCGCGCTTTCAAAAAGGCCCAGATCTGCTGGACATGGTTCATGACATCTTCGTTCTCGGACCAGGCCGGCATCACGCGGTACATGCCCGTCGTGCTGTCCATCGTGGTGACACCCCCGGCCACTGCCGCGGTGAAACGCCCCTGATCCATGCCTTTCAGGCGGTCTACCAGACTGGGCGCGAATGTGCTGCCCTCTGCGTTCTGAGCATGACACTGCGAACAGTGACCGCCGAACTTCTCGTAACCGACCATGACGTCCTCGCTGACCTTGCAGGGTCCGCTACCGTCGCAGTCGACTTTATAAGGCTTGCCGTCTTCGCCGCCGCTAGAAGCGGTCTGGCTACTGGCCGAACTGTTGCTCGAGCCGGAAGAATCGGACTTGGCGGCCGCGCTGTCGCCGCTTTTCTCGCTGCCAGCGGACGACTGGGTGTCGGAAGGGGCGTTGTAGTCGGCGCCCATCTTGCTGTAATCGTTGACAATCGGGCCGTCGTCGGCAGCAAATACCGCACTCCCCCATGGCGCGATGGCCAGGGCGAGTAGGACGGTGGCGACGGTCTGACGTTTGTAGGTCATGGCTCTCTCCTCGGTTGCACTTTCGAAAACCGCTTCGTCGGCGGCTAAAAAAAGCCCGTATCCGGCCGGCATCAAGCCGAACCGAATACGGGCCAGTACGACTGTTAAGTCATACGTTCTTCAGGCTTACTTGGACGCGACCTTTTGGCTCTCGTCCGCCTTCTTGGCGACCGAATCGGGCAGCGCGAAGACCGTCAGCACTCCACCCAGCTGGGTGTAGTTCTTCAGATCCTTATAACCACCCACGGCACCGAGGCCAGCGTTCGGGTCGGTCAGGCCTGCGGCCATACCGATACCAGCCCAGCCGCCAATGCCCGAGAGCACGCCGATGTACTGCTTACCCTCGTACTTCCAGGTGTTGACGTTGCCGATGATGCCCGACGGCGTTTTGAAGCTGTACAGCTCCTTGCCGGTCTTGGCGTCTACCGCCTTCAGATAACCTTCGAGCGTGCCGTAGAACACGACATCGCCGGCCGTGGCCAATGCGCCACTCCACACAGAGAAGCGTTCCGGCACGGACCACTTGATCTTGCCAGTGGTCGCGTCATAGGCGATGAAGGTGCCCATGCGGTTTTCGACATTGTCGCCAACCGGGTTGGTGATGTCCTGCGGGCCCGGGTACATCGCCACCGTCGAGCCGACATAGGGTTGGCCGGCCGTGTAATCGACCTTGGACGGTTCGTAGTCCATGCAGACATGATTGGTCGGCACGTAGAACAATCCGGTCTTGGGCGAATACGACGCCGGCTGCTGGTCCTTGGAACCGAGCGCGGCCGGGCAGATGTCCGTCACGTTCTTGTCCACCTTGCCGTCGGTCGAGTACTTGGACACGACCTGCGGACGACCCGTCTTCATGTCGACCTTGGTCGCCCAGTTGACCGCCGGGTCGTACTTCTCGGCCACCAGGAGTTCACCGTTGGTACGGTCCTGGGTGTAGGCGAAGCCGTTACGATCGAAATGAACGACAAGCTTGCGATCCTTGCCGTCGACCTTCTGATCGACCAGGATCTTTTCGTTCACACCGTCGTAGTCCCATTCGTCATGGGGCGTCATCTGATAGAGCCACTTCGCTTCGCCGGTATCCGGGTTGCGAGCGAAGATCGTCATCGAGTACTTGTTGTCGCCCGGACGCTGGGTCGGGTTCCAGGTACCGGGGTTGCCGGTTCCGTAGTACAGCAGATCCAGATCCGGATCGTAGCTGAACCAGCCCCAGGTCGTACCGCCACCGATTTTCCACTGGTCGCCTTCCCAGCTCTTGATGCTGGTGTCTTTACCGACAGGCTTCTGAGTGACCGCGTTGATGGTCTTGTCCGGATCGATCAGCATCGAGTCATCGGGCCCGGTGCTGTATGCCCGCCAGGCCATCTTGCCGTCCGAGATGTTGTAGGCCGTCAGATAGCCACGCACACCAAACTCACCGCCGGAAATACCGGTGATGACCTTGTCCTTGACCACGAGCGGCGCATTGGTCGCTGTCTGACCCTTGCTCGGGTCACCGTTGACGCTCTTCCAGGCCACCTTGCCGGTCTTCTCGTCGAGTGCGACCAGGGTGGTATCTGCCTGCTGAAGGAAGATCTTGCCGTCGCCGTAGGCCAGACCGCGGTTGACGGTATCACAGCACATCACCGGAATGACCTGCGGGTTCTGGGTCGGCTCGTACTTCCATTTGATCGCGTGGGTCTTCAGATCGATCGCGAATACCTTATTGGGGAAAGGCGTCGCCAGATACATGGTGTCGCCCTTGACCAGAGGCCCGCCTTCATGACCACGAAGCACGCCGGTGGAGAACGTCCACGCGGGTACCAGTTGGCCTGCGTTTTCGGAATTGATCTGGTCGAGTTCGCTGTAGCGCTGGCCGTTGTACTGGCCACCCCACATGATCCAGTTGGCTGGATCCTTCTGCATGCTGAGCAGATCGGTACTCGAGCTCGAACCGCTGCTGGAACTGGAGCTGCTGGAACTGGACTTGTCGGAACTCTTGGCGCTGCTGTCCTGGGCCAGGACAAGGCCAGAGCCCATCAGCGTGGTAACGGCAAGCGTTGCCGTCGCCATACGGACTGCCCTTTTGGTAGGTGTCAATCTCACGACGTTTCTCCTCCGTCTCGTGATTTGTAAAGCAAAACGCCGGATACAGAAGCACTGACCCAGCTTCGCCGTTTATGGGTTGTGCGGACCGTTGACCGGTCAACCCCTCACCACCTTCGATAGCACGGCTCAAGAATCGTCGTCAATTGGGTTGCCCTACATACAACCGGTTTTTCTCCACGAATTTGAAGTGGTTCGGTACCAGCATGCAATGGGAAATATTCCCGATTCCTTGACGTGGTTGGCCCAGCGCTCAAGTGCTGTATTGAGCCAGGCAGAGACAGCCTGCTCGCGATAGCTGCACGCTTAACTTATTCATTACTTAATTTAATCGGACAACCGGCCTATCCAGTCATCACTGGCGCGCTGCAGTGCAACAGAATCCGCGGTACCTTGAGCACGATTTCGAATGCCGATCAGCTGTTACTGTCGGTTTTCGCCGGGGTGTCGTTTTTCGCCGGTGCGTTGCCAGCATTCGTGTCGATCAGGCAGCGATCGGCCGCCTTGGACTTGATGCTTGCCAACTTGGAGCGACTGTCGCGGGCAAGCGACCCCTCGCGCAGCACTTCCGGACGTTCTCCTGCTGCCTGCTTGCCGCGGGTATAGGTGTCGAGCGTGACGTAGTCGTCGTACGACAGGTTGTCGGCGATATAGTCGATGCTGCACGAGCATTTGTAGAGTGTGTCGTAGTTTTCTCCGCCCAACTGATTCATGCATTCAAACACGTACTCGGCACGGGCTTCGGTCGGGTAGTTGTGGGCAGGCAGCTTGGCTGCAAGACCCAGCCCTGGGACGAAGGCGGCGGCAAGCAGGGCAGACATGCGGATCGAGATCATGGTCATCCTCCGGAAAGTGGGTGTTGTTATACGCACAGTTGGAACAACCGACAGTGCAACCCATCACCGGACTTTTTGCAAAGCGTGATCGCGATTTTGGATCGATGTGGACACTGGACAGGGCCGCGGCGCATTGCTGGCTGGCGGACGAAACGGTTAATAAACCGGAGTTTGGGTTTGGCTTTTTACGCCAATGCTCGGGTGCGCACAACGCGTACCGCGGGACGCGGCGTCGATTCACGGAATGGCCGCCCGAACCAGGGTCGCCGGTCCGCCAAGCTCCCGAACTCATGACAGAAACATAATTCTGCCGTCCATTCAGGTATTTGGGCATTATTCTTAAAGCTAGAACTTGCCTTAGCTCGGTCAATGCCTATAGGTTCACGGTGTGATGGCTGCGTCGACCAGCTGATACCCCACACCATGGATCGTGCGAATCGAGTGGCGCTGGTCCGCTTCGCCGAGCAGATGACGCAAACGGTGGATATGACCGCGTAGTGCGGCGTCTGATTCGGGCGGCTGATCGTTCCAGATGGCGTGCTCGATCTGATCGCGGGTCACCACGGCCGGGTGAGCGCGCATGAGCAACTCGAGAATTCGGAAGCTGATCGGCGCGAGCTCGAGCCGTTGCCCGCCGCAGTGAACCAGCCGCTGCTCGCAGTCCATGCGGAGTTGGCAGACGTTGAGTTCGCGCGTGGTCTTCGTGCCGCGGCGCACGATGGACTGCAGGCGAAGATAAAGCTCCCGCAGCGAGAAGGGTTTGACCAGGTAGTCGTCAGCCCCCGCCTCCAAGCCTTCGATGCGGTCGGCCAGGGTATCCCGCGCGGTGAGTATCAACACCGGCGTCATACTGTGCATTTGCTGACGGAGCCGCTGGCAGAGCGCGATCCCGTCGACACGCGGCAGTCCGACGTCGAGCAGAATGGCGTCATAGCGGTTTGCCTCGCATAGACGTAGGCCGAGTGCGCCATCACTGGCGAAATCCGGTTCGTCACCGCGTTGTTCCAGATATTCGCCGATCGTCGCGGCGAGATCGTCGTTGTCCTCGATTATCAGCACATGCATCGGCCGGTCCGTCACTCGATGTTGCCGACCACAATTGTCGGCAACCGCTCAGACAACACGCGCAACGATTCGTTTTCAACGACCGGCGCTTGCGGTGATCGGCTCGGAGAGCGCGTCGCTGGGCCAGGGCGACGCGCCGCCGCCGTGCCGATCAGGTCTGCATGAGCGATTCCAGCCGGATCGGCAACTCGCGTACGCGCTTGCCGGTTGCATGGTGCACGGCATTGGCGACCGCAGCCGCCATACCGGTTACCCCGATCTCGCCGATGCCGCGCGCGCCGAATTCGTTGAATTCGTAGTCCGGGTAGTCCAGGAGCACGACCTCAACCTCGGGAGGCTGATCGGCATGGACCGGCACGAGATATTCGGCATAGTTGTTGTTGACCGGCAGGCCGGAGCGCTCGTCGTAGTCGGTCGCCTCGAACAACGCCATGCCGATCCCCATGGCGATCGCGCCTTCGACCTGATTGGCAGATGTCTTTTCGTTAATGATCTGGCCGACATCGATCGCACTGACCACACGTGAAACCCTAAGACGGGAAATGCCTGCGTCCCAGCGCACCTCCACGAAATGGGCGCCGAACGAACGGAACGAGAACTCGCCTTCGGGCGCACCCGGCGTATGAGCCTCACCGTCGGCGTTGGCGAGCTTTTGCTGCTTGAGGATATCCGTATAGGCAACGGACTTTCCGTTTGCTGAAGACAATTTCCCATTCGCGAAATTCAGCGCGTCCGGCTTCGTGCCCTCGAATTGGGCACCCTCTGCGCTGGCATAGCTCTTGAGCGCTTCGATCGCCGCCCGCGTGGCCTCTGCCACGGCCGGCAGGGTGGTGGCCGTGGCCCAAGAACCACCAGACAGGGGGCCACTCGGATAACTCGAGTCGCCCAGTTCGACCTCGATCTGGTCGATATCCAGACCGGTGATCGCCGACACCGCCTGGGCGACGATGGTATAGGTACCGGTACCGATGTCCTGGGTCGCACAGGAAACATAGGCCGTGCCGTCGGCGCGCAGCGACACCCGAGCGTCGCATTCCATCTTCAGCGCTTCCCAGTTGCAGGCCGCCATGCCCCAGCCGATGACGTCATTGCCCTCACGCATGGACCCGACCTCGTGATCGCGCCGCGACCAGCCGAACTTCTCCGCGCCGCGTTCAAACGCTTCCATCAGGTGGATGCTCGAAAATGGGAGATCCATGCTCTGGTCACGCTCGGTATAGTTGGCCTTGCGGAACTCGAGCGGGTCCATTCCGAGTTTCTCGGCCATTTCGTCCATCGCGGATTCGAGCGCGAACAGTCCGGGTGCGGCGCCCGGTGCTCGCATGGACGTCGGCGTGCCGTGGTGGGCGGCGACCGTTGCATGACTGACGCGCAGGTTTGCACAGTCATACAGGCTCTTGGTGCAGCTGCCCGTGGTCTCGACATAGGTGTTCACCATCGAGGTGGTGTTGACCGAGTCGTGGCTGAGCGCGGTCAGCTTCCCATCGTCGGTGGCACCGATGCGAATCCGTTGATGGGTCGGCGGGCGATGACCGGTCGTGGTGAACATCTGGCTGCGGGGGACGACCAGCTGGACCGGCCGGCCGATCTCGCGGGACGCAGCTGCTGCAGCGACCGCGTGCGGCCAGATCCATAACTTGCTGCCGAAACCGGACCCGATGAATGGCGCCCGCACCTCCACGCGCTCGGGCGGCAGGCCGAATATCTTCGCCATGGCATTGCGCGCGAAGATGACGCCCTGCGAAGCCTCATGAAGAATCAGGTCGCCGTTTTCCCAGCTTGCGGTACTGGCGTGCATCTCCATGGGATTGTGAGTTTCCATGGGAGTGACATAAGTCGCGTCGACCTGGTTCGTCGCCGAGGCGAACGCATCGTCCGGATTGCCACGGCTGTGCCCGCTCGACTCATCGGGCTTGGGCTGGCCGGCCTGTGCCATGGCCTGTTCGAGATTGGCGATCGGTTCGGCACCGGCGCTGTAACGGACCTGGACCGCATAAGCAGCGGCTCGGGCGTTGGCAAAGGTGTCGGCCACCACGAGCGCGACGAACTGGCCCGGGTAGTAAACCTTGTCATCTTCGAACGGAAGACGGGTTTCATCGACCTTGTTCTGCTGGGCGAAGCTGCTCGGGGTCCGATACAGATCCGGAAAATGGCCGTGATGAAAGATATCGAGCACCCCCGGCATCTTTTTCGCCTGGCTCAGGTCGATCTGCTCGACGGTGCCGCTGGCCACCGTGCTGAACACGCCGTAGGCATAAGCCAATCCCGGCAGATGGTAGTCGGCGGCATACCGGGCGCGGCCGCTGAGTTTCTCCGGGCCATCGATACGCGATCTGGACGCGCCGATGACCTTGTCCTGAATCTTGTCAGTCATGATATTCGCTTGTCCTCGTGGCTCAGGCCTGGGTGACGGTGGTCAGGCTACGTACGATGGCCTGCTGGCCGAGCGGAATCTTGAACGCGTTCTGGCTATAAGGTCTGGCGTCGGCGAAAGCGATTTGCGCCGCCTTGGTGAAGGCTGCCTCGCCGATGGACTGACCGATGAGCGACTTCTCGGCTGCCTGGGCCCGCCAGGGCTTGGTGCCGACGCCGCCGAGCGCGATCCGCGCGTCGCGAATCGTGCCGTTATCCGTGGCCACGATCACGCCAGCCGAAGCAAGCGCGAACTGATAGGACGCGCGATCGCGGAGCTTCAGATAGTGCGACCGATTGCCATTGATCGGGGCGTCGAGCACGACGTGGGTGATCAACTCGTCGGTATCGAGGGCATGCTCCCGGTCCGGCGAATCACCGGGCAACAGGTGGAAATCGAGAAAATCGATTTCACGCTCACCGTTCGGACCCGATACGACCACGGTCGCGCCGATGGCCGCCATGGCGACACACATGTCCGAGGGGTGGCTGGCGATGCATTGTTCGCTCGTGCCCAGCACTGCGTGCACGCTTCGGTTATGCCCGCCGATAGCCGAACAGCCCGAGCCGGGAGCGCGTTTGTTGCAATCGGATACGCCGTCACGGAAATAGGGGCAGCGCACCCGTTGCATCACGTTGCCGCCGGTGGTCGCCTTGTTGCGAAGCGATGTCGATGCGCCCGACAGCAGGGCTTCCGCCAGCACCGAATAATGAGCGCTCACACGGGGGTGATATGCCAGATCAGTATTCGACACCATAGCGCCGATCTTCAACCGGCCGTCCTCGAGCGTCTCTACGTCGTAGAGCGGCAGGCCGTTGACATCGACCACACGCTCGGGGCGCATGACATCGAGCTTGACCAGGTCGAGCAGGGTGGTGCCGCCCGCCACGAACGACGACGGCTGCCCGCGGTGGGCTGTTACCGCAGCATCGACGCTGTCGGCCTTCTGATACTGAAAGTTTCGCATCGAATGCTCCTAGACCTTGCCGCGCGCGGACTGAACCGCGGCCAGAATGTTCTTGTAGGCGCCACAACGGCAGATATTGCCGCTCATGGCCTCGCGGACGGCCTCATCGCTAGAGTCGATGTGCTCGCTTGCCAGAACATAGGTCGCGGTCATCATCTGGCCAGACGTGCAATAGCCACACTGATAGGCGTCGTGATCCAGAAATGCCTGCTGCACGGGATGGAGCCGGCCCGGCTCCGACAGACCTTCGACTGTGGTGATCTCGTCACCGTCGTGCATGACCGCCAGGCTCAGACAGGAGTTGATCACGCGGCCGTTGACGTGCACGTTGCAGGCGCCGCACTGGCCGTGATCGCAGCCCTTTTTGGTGCCTGTCAACGCCAGATCGTCGCGTATGGCATCCAGAAGAATGACGTTGGGGGCGACATCCATCTGCTTCGTCTGCCCGTTGATCTTGAAGGTCACTCGCGTGGTGCCGTCGGCCGGCGCGTCCGTCGAATCACGGTTGACGCCTGCCGCACCGTCGGCTGCCCAGCTTGATCCAAGCCCGGCACCGCCGGTCGCCGCGGCGAGGCTGGACATGCCCACCGTCTTCATGAAACGTCTGCGAGAGGCCGAATGGGCCGGCTCGGTCTTCGCGGTCGGGCCGGCGGGGGTGGCCTCGGCGGGATCCTTGGGATCGTCGGTCATGGGAAACTCCGTCGATGGTATCGGTGGCGTGCCCGTCGGCCGGCGCACGCTGGACTCAGGCAGTGATTAGAGACAGGGTAATCGTACGTTCCCGGCCAGCTTACCCAAACCGGATCGTTCACTGTAGTCGCGAGTGACCACGCAGCCGCGAATCGGACGTGCGGCGCAGACGCCGCAATGCCTCTGGTGTGTCAACGTCCAGCACGCTGGACCGGGAGGCAGTGACCAGCTGCTTTCGCGCCGACGGCACGCGGTCCAGTATGGACTGGGCGCCGCGATCACCGCTCAATGCGGTCACGGGCCCGAACAGCGATCGCGATATCAGTACCGGATGACCGACTCGCCCGGCATATGCCGGGCGCACGTAATCAATGCCCGGGCGCCAATGGCGGCACAGACGACGCACCAGTTGCGTATCGATGGTCGGCATGTCGGCGAGACAGACAAACGCGGCGTCGCAGTACGGGGGCAGCGCCGCCAGACCCCGGCGTAACGAGCCGGCCATACCGTGGGCGTGCAATCGATTGTCGACCAAACGTACCGATTGCAACCGCGGCTGGCAGGCATTCACCGTACGCCGGATCCATGCAGCTCGACGGCCGGTGACGACCACCACTGGCCGTACCGGCGCACCGGACAACGCCGTCAGCACATGTTCGAGCAACGTCAGCCGCCCCAGTCGAGCCAGTGGCTTCGAGCCGTAGCCGAACCGCCGGTTGCTTCCTGCCGCCAGCACGACGGCTCCGATCATGCGAACGCGGTTTCGCGCGGGCAGCGTTCGACCAGGGCGGCCAGCATCGACAGGGCGATCTCCCTGGGTTCGCGAGCGCCGATATCGAGCCCGGCCGGGGTATCGAGCCGAGCCAGATCGGTGTCGCCGTAGCCTTCGGCGCGCAGCCGCTGTGCCCGCTCGTCGGCCTTGTGTCGGCTGCCCAGAGCGCCGACACAGAACGCCGGTGAGGCCAGGGCACGACAAAGCACGGTGTGGTCGTCGTCCATATCGTGGGTAAGTGTGTAGACCGCGCTTGAGGCATCGAGCTTCAGCGCATCGAGCGCGCGTGCCAGGGGTCTTGTGTCGTAATGACACAGGCGCGTCTCGGGCGGCGGCGCGGTCGGGCCGTATGGCCGCAGCAGCACCACCTCATAGCCGAACAACGGCGCCGCCTGACACAACGCGAGGGTCACGGGATCGCTGCCTACCACTACCAGACGCGGCACCGGACGGTATCGCTTGGTGAAACCGCCCTGGCCGATGTCGGGACCGGCCGGCTGAAAGCGGTGAGCCCCGGATTCGAGATCGATACGAACATCCAGCGTCTGGCGAGCCCGACGGGCTTCTCGCAGACGCGCGGCATAAGCCTCTATATCGGCAATCGCGCGTACGAAAATCCCGATTCGACCGCCACAGGTCAGCTGCACATCCAGTACGGGGCTACCCGCGCCGTAGTCGAGCATGACGGGGCGACCGGTCGCGAGCACTTCCAGTGCCTGCGTGGCGACGGCGGCCTCGACACAACCGCCGGACACATACCCCGCGACCTGGCCCGCGTCGCTGATGGCCATCTCGCTGCCTAGCGGCCGCGGCGACGACCCGCGGATGTCGACCAGCGTGGCGATCGCCACGCGTCGACCGGCATCGGCCCAGCGTTCAAGAATGGGCAGGAGGTCGTCGACCAGACCGTAGGTCGGCCATGCCGGCCAGTCGTCCAGCGCGGCGCGCGGGCGCTCGGCAGGCTCCACACGACGAGTGGAGCTATCCGGGAACGGCGTAATCTTGTCTGACATGTAGTCCCATGACGATAACCAAAGGCCCGGCGCCTTGCCAGTGCCGCGCATCGGCGACACCGGAACACCGCCGTTACGGATCGCTCAACGCGGCGGCGTTATCCGCCGGTTCGGGCTATCTAATGGCACAACGGGTGGTTTGCAAGCATAACGGCGACCAACCGACCGCTGCGCGTGCCCGTATTCATCCGAGCCGTTCCGATCGGGCCGACAATACGTAGCGTCGCCGTACGGATCATGTCCGATCGGCGGCACGTTCGTCTGCCGTGGGCTCGACGAACACCCGGCTGGCCCGCACATCGTCGACTTCGATACGAGTCAGATCATCGCGCGTGATCTCTCCGCGTGCTTCGAACAGCCGCTTGGCCTGACGTAGCCGCATCCGATCCAGCGCGTTCCGGATCGAGCGGGCGTTGGCGAAATGCGGCTGCTGCATGCGGCGCTCGATGTACTGATCAAAGGCCTCGGCTGCCTCTTCGCTAAAGTGATAGTTCTGTTCGGCGAGCATCAGCTGGCTGATCGAGGCCAGCTCGCCGGCGGAATAATCGGGGAAGTCGATATGGTGGGCGATACGCGAGCGAAAACCCGGGTTCGATTCGAAAAAGCGATCCATACGATCCTTGTAGCCGGCCAGCACCACCACGACATCATCGCGGTTGTTCTCCATGACCTGTAGCAGGATCTCGATGGACTCCTGACCGTAATCGCGCTCATTTTCGGGTCGGTAGAGGTAATACGCCTCGTCGATGAACAACACACCGCCCATGGCCCGTTTGATGACTTCCTTGGTCTTGGGCGCGGTATGACCGATGTACTGGCCGACCAGGTCGTCGCGGGTCACTGACACCAGATGGCCTTCCCGGACATAATCGAGTTTGTGCAGGATCTGGGCCATCCGTTCGGCGACCGTGGTCTTGCCCGTACCCGGATTGCCGGTAAAACACATATGCAATGTCGGCGCACCGGCGGTCAGCTGAAACTGCCGGCGGACGCGGTCGACCAGGAGCAGGGCGGCAATTTCGCGGATACGCGTCTTGACCGGTTTGAGACCCACCAGCTCCCGATCGAGCTGGTCGAAGACCTCCTGTATTTGCGACTGTTCGAAGACGTCGTCCAGATTGACGCTGGCGTTGGGGTCCAGGGTCTTTGTCTGCTGGCTGCCTGGTGTGGCTGTTTCGCTCATCAGGAACTCCCGTGAACTCTCGAAACGATGAAACCGGCCGCAGAAGTGCCAGGCTCGGCGGCGCGGTGGCCACCGGACCTGGCTTGCCGGGCGCGGCTTCTAGTACCGCTGACCTTCCGGCCGGTCGGTGGCATAGCTGTGGATGGTGTAGCGCACGCGACGGCCTTCGCATTCCTGGCGGACCACGCCGAAGCCGGGTTCCTCGGGCGGGCGGTTGACGATGAACGACAGACGCGGTGTTTCCCATTGGTGCGTACTGTCGAACGCGGTCACCCGGATGTAGTGGTTGGGAAAGGTCTTGCGGCATTCCGCCAGATCCATCATCAGGCCGGCCGGGTCCTTGAGATCGAACATCGGCTGGCCGTACATGTCCCAGTAGGTATTGCGGGGGTGCGGGTCATCGGTGTACTCGAGGTTCACGGCCCAGCCGTTGTCGAGGCAGTATTTGACCTGTTTCTTGATCTGCTCGTCGGTGAGTTCCGGCAGGAAGGAGAACGTACCCTGTGTGATCTTCATGCTGTTTCTCCGGTCTTGTATCGCGATCAGGCGGATGTGGTGGCCGTCGGCACGAAGTCCGGCGTATCGGTGGAGGTGTAGTTGAAGGTGATGTCCTTCCATGTATCCAGCGCGTGCTGGAGCGGCTTGCAGTCCTTGGCCGCCTTGTTGAGGATGTCCGGGCCTTCGGCCAGATAATCCCGGCCTTCGTTACGCGCCATGATCATGGCCTCCAGGGCCACGCGGTTGGCGGTGGCACCGGCCTGGATGCCGTCGGGGTGGCCGATGGTGCCGCCGCCGAACTGCAGCACCGTGTCCTCGCCGAGGTAGTGCAGCAGCTGGTGCATCTGGCCGGCATGAATACCGCCCGAGGCCACCGGCATGCATTTGTTGAGCCCCGCCCAGTCCTGGTCGAAGAATACGCCGTGCTCCAGATTGGTCTTGTTGAACGGCTCGCGCAGCACGTCGTAGAAGCCCGCGATCTGGTTCGGATCGCCCTCGAGCTTGCCGACCACCGTGCCCGCATGGATATGGTCCACGCCGGCCATGCGCATCCATTTGGAGATCACGCGGAAGGACACGCCGTGATTCTTCTGCCGCGTGTAGGTCGAGTGACCGGCGCGGTGCAGATGCAGGATCATGTCGTTCCTGCGTGCCCAGTTGGACATGGACTGGATCGCGGTATAGCCGATCACAAGATCGATCATCACAATCGTCGAACCCAGATCCTTGGCGAACTCCGCGCGCTCGTACATGTCTTCCATGGTCGCCGCGGTGACGTTCAGGTAGTGGCCCTTGACCTCGCCTGTGGCGGCACTCGCCTTGTTGACGGCCTCCATCACGTACAGGAAGCGGTCGCGCCAGTGCATGAACGGCTGCGAGTTGATGTTCTCGTCGTCCTTGACGAAATCGAGCCCGCCCTTGAGCGCTTCATAGACCACGCGGCCGTAATTGCGACCCGACAGGCCGAGCTTCGGCTTGGTGGTCGCCCCCAGCAGGGGACGGCCGAATTTGTCCAGGCGCTCGCGCTCGACGACGATGCCGGTGGGCGGACCCTTGTAGGTCGTCATGTAGGCGGTCGGGATGCGCATGTCTTCCAGGCGCAACGCGCGGATGGCCTTGAAGCCGAACACGTTGCCGATGATCGAGGCGGTGAGGTTGGCGATCGAACCCGGCTCGAACAACTGGATGTCGTAGGCGATATAGGCGAAGTACTGGTCTTCGCTGCCCGGCACCTGGTCGACCCGGTAGGCCTTGGCGCGGTACTTGTCGCAGGCGGTCAGCCGATCGGTCCAGACCACGGTCCAGGTGGCGGTCGAGGATTCGCCGGCTACGGCGGCCGCGGCTTCTTCAGGGTCCACGCCGTCCTGCGGCGTGATCCGGAACAGCGCGATGATATCGGTATCGATCGGCTGATAGTCCGGCTCCCAGTAGCCCATCTTCTTGTAGGGAATGACGCCGGCTTCGTAGCGCTTGTTCTTCTGAATGGTTTCGGCCATGACGAATCTCCTTCGGCTTGTTCTGTCTGAGGTCGTTGATCGGGTGAACGGCTTTCTCGCGACACGCACAGACTAGGTCTCGCCATTGATAAATAAAAGTAAATAGTTATTATTGTTTGGATAAGAAAATATAGGCGCTGCGAACACCTCGTTCAGACCGAAACGCAGTGCCGCCAAACCAAGGTGCGAGATGAACGTAACGCTGCGACAGCTCAAGGTTTTCGAGGCCGTGGCTCGGCATTCCAGCTACACGCGTGCGGCAGAAGAGCTGCATCTAACCCAGCCGGCGGTATCGATCCAGGTCAAGAGCCTCGAGGAGTCGGTTGGACTGGCGTTGTTCGAGCAGTTCGGCAAGCAGATCTATATGACCGGCGCGGGCGAAGAGATCTTGCGTTATGCCCGCAGCATCGCCGCGCAGGTCGACGAGATCGGCGACGTCGTGGCGCGGCTCAAAGGCGTGTCGCTCGGCAGCCTGCATCTGGCGGTCGCCACCACGGCCAACTATTTCATCACGCATCTACTGGCGGCGTTTCATCGCCAGTATCCGGACGTTTCGATCAATCTGTCGGTGACCAACCGGCAGGGGTTGCTCAAGCAATTGGCGGAAAACCGGATCGATCTGGTGGTTATGGGCGAGCCGCCGCCCGAGCGCGATCTGGCTGGGCAGGCGTTCATGGACAATCCGCTGGTCGTGATCGCCTCGCCCGACCACCCCCTTGCGGCACGCAAGCGCATTTCACTGAAAACGGTCGCGGCCGAGCCGTTCGTGGTGCGAGAAGAAGCCTCGGGGACCCGTGCCGCGATGACGCGATTCGCACGCCGGCACCAGATCGCATTCACACCCGCGATGGTCATGACCAGCAATGAAGCGATCAAGCAGGCGGTCGCGGCCGGGCTCGGCCTGGGTCTGGTCTCGGCGCATACGCTCGAGCTGGACCTGTTTGCCGAACGGCTGAAGATCCTCGATGTCGCGCACTTTCCGATCGTACGGCACTGGTATATCGTCCATCGCAAAGGCAAACGGCTGTCACCGGCCGCCGAGGCCTTTCGCGGTTTTCTCGTCGACAACGCCGACACCGTCTGGCCAGCCCGAGGTATTCAGCAGACAATGACCGCGGGTTGATCGCGCGATGCGAGCAGGAAGCCTGCGTGAACGCGCCCGCGCAGAACGCGGGCATCGGTCAGCGATAACGAACCACGCCGGTGGTCACCATCGATTCGATCAGCGGCTGCATGATGATTTCCATGGCGAAGCCCATCTTGCCGCCCGGCACGACGATACTGTTGCGCCGCGACATGAACGAGTCGTGGATCATCGACAGCAGATACTGGAAATCCACGTTGATCTTTTTAGGATCCCGGAAGCGGATGACGATCAGGCTTTCATCGAGCGTCGGGATATAGCGGCTGATGAACGGGTTCGACGTATCGACCGTCGGCACGCGCTGGAAGTTGATGTGGGTGCGTGAAAACTGCGGCGTGATGTAGTGCACGTAGTCGTGCATGCGCCGGAGGATGACGTCCATGACCGCTTCGGTGCTGTAGCCACGCGTGGCGCGATCGCGATGCAGCTTCTGGATCCACTCCAGATTGATGATGGGCACCACGCCCACGAGCAGATCCACGTAGCGGCCGACATCGATGTCTGCGCTGACCACGCCGCCATGCAACCCTTCGTAGAACAGCAGATCGACGTCGTCGGGGATATCTTCCCACGGGGTGAACGTACCGGGCTCCTGTCCCCACGGTTCGGCTTCCTGCTCGTTGTGCAGATAGAACCGACGCTGGCCACCGCCATGTTCGCCGTGCTCCCGAAAGAGTGCCTCGAGCCGGTCGAAATGATTCGCCTCCGGCCCGAAATGGCTGAAGTGCCGGCCTTCGGCTTCGGCCTGACTGACCTGAGCCTTCATTTCCGTGCGCTCGTAGCGATGAAAACAGTCGCCTTCGACTGTAGCCGGCTTGAACCCGTCACGCCGGAAGATGTGCTCCATGGCTTCGCGCACGGTCGAGGTTCCGGCTCCCGACGAACCGGTCACCGCGAACACGGGATGTTTGATCGACATGGGCTCCTCCCCGCACGCGATAGCGTGCAGACCCTTCAATGATGCTGGATTCGGATAACCGCGGGGTAGCGCGTCAGGCCACCTTCTTTTCGTCCTCCGGATCGTACTGACCCAGGGCGGCCGCGCGGTTGCAACGGGCTCGGTGCGCAAGAGCGCTCTGTGCCACATTCACATTGGCCGCATCGCCGCGCCAGGCTGCCAGGGCAGGCTGTTGCAGCGCGCGCGCATACGAGAACGTCAGCTTCCAGGGTGCCTGACCGGCATCGAGACGGTTCATGGCGTCGAGATGAGCGGTGGCATCCTCGTTGCTCTGGCCACCGGACAGAAACGCCACCCCCGGAACCGCGGCAGGCACGTTCGCGTACAGACAACGCAGGGTGGCCGCGGCGACCTCGTGCACGCCTGCCTGCTGGCCGGCATGCTGACCCGGCAGGACCATGCTGGCCTTTAGAATGAGTCCGGCCAGATGCACACGCTGGTCGTGCAGGGCATCGAAAAGGCAACGCAAGGTCTGCTCAGTGGCGTGGTAGCAGCGGTCGATATCGTGCGCCCCGTCGAGCAGCACCTCCGGCTCGACGATCGGCACGATCTCGGCCTCCTGACACAGCGCGGCGTAGCGGGCCAGCGCCTGCGCGTTGGCGACAAGACAGCCTCGGCTGGGCAGACCGTCTCCGATGGTGATGACTGCACGCCATTTGGCAAAGCGTGCGCCGAGCTGGTGATATTCGCCGAGCCGCTCACGCAGCCCGTCCAGACCCTCGGTGACTTTCTCCCCGGGGTGGCCGGCCAGATCCTTTGCGCCGGTGTCGACCTTGATGCCGGGGGTGATGCCGTGATCGGCCATCATCCGAGCGAATGGGCGGCCGTCGGCCGTGGTCATTCGCAGCGTCTCGTCGTAGAGAATCGCGCCGCTAACGTATTCGGCCAGGCCGGGCGTCGATACAAGCATCGCCCGATAGTCGCGCCGATTGTTTTCAGTGTTGTCGATCCCGTAATCGGCAAAACGCTTGCCGCAGGTCGGCGTGCTTTCATCGAGGGCCAGCAGCCCCTTGCCCGCGTCGAGCAGATGACGCGCGGTTTCTTCCAGGACGGATCGGTTCATGGGGTTCTCCTCGGAATATTGGTTTGATGAGCAGATCGATCAGGCTGGCGCCTCGGTTACGCCGAGTACGTCCCGGAGTGCCGCCGCCACGTGGCTGGCGGTCAGCCCGAACAGTTCGAACAGGTCTTCGGCCGGTGCCGACTCGCCGAACCGATCGACGCCGAGTATCAGCCCGTGCGGGCCGACAAATTCGCGCCAGAGGCGCGTCACCCCGGCTTCGATCGCGACACGGGCGGTAATCGTCGGCGGCAGCACGGCCTCGCGGTAGCTGCGCTCCTGGGCGGCGAATATCTCGACGCATGGCATGGAGACGACACGTATGGCGTGTCCCTCTACGCCGAGCGCGCGTGCCGCATCCAGTGCTGGGGTGACTTCGGAACCGGTGGCGATCACCAGCGCATCCGGCGCACGGCCGGGTTCGTGCAGCACATAGCCGCCGCGTAGGATGCCTTCGACCGCGGGAATGTCGCGCCCCAGATGCGGCAGGTCCTGGCGCGAAAGCACCAGCGCCGTCGGGCCGTCGGTTCGCGCGATGGCCGACATCCACGCACCGATGACCTCGATATCGTCGGCCGGGCGCCAGACATCGAGGTTGGGTATCAACCGGAGGCTGGCCACGTGTTCGACCGACTGATGTGTCGGCCCGTCCTCGCCTAGGCCGATCGAATCATGGGTGAATATCAGGATATTACGGATACCCATCAGCGCTGCCATGCGAATGGCGTTGCGGGAATAATCCGAAAAGGTAAGGAACGTGGCCACGAACGGGATGAAGCCGCCATGTAGACTCATCCCGTTGGCCAGGGCCGTCATGCCGAATTCGCGCACGCCGTAATGCAGGTAATTGCCCCGTCCGGCGGGCCGCCTCACGGCGTGCGCGCCGGCCCAGTCCGTCCCGTTCGAACCGGACAGATCCGCGGAACCGCCAAACAGCTCTGGCAGATGGGCGGCGGCGGTCTCGATCATGCTCTTCGAAGATTTACGCGTCGCGGCATTCACGCCTCGCGTCTGGCTATGGTGCATATGACGCATCACGAATTTCTGCCAGCCCTCCGGCAGCCGGCCGCATTCTCTTCGACAGAATTCGGCCGCATGTTCGCCGTAGCGCGCCTCATACCGGGCGAAACGCCCACGCCAGTCCTGTTCGAGTCGGGCTCCGTCCTCGCGCTTGTTCCAGGCCGCGTAGACATCGTCGGGAATGGCGAACGGTGTCGGATCCGCCCAGTCCAGACTGTGGCGTGCGGCCGCTATTTCCTCGGCCCCGAGGGCGGCGCCGTGTGCACCGGCGCTGTCCTGCTTCCCGGGTGCGCCCCAACCGATGATCGTCTGGCAGCAGATCAGCGAGGGCCGAGCGGTATCGGCCCGGGCACTGTCGATCGCGGCTGCGATCGCATCGGCGTCATGGCCGTCGACCTTGGCTAGCACATGCCAGCCGTAGGCGGCGAAACGAGCCGGGGTGTCGTCGGAAAACCAGCCGTCGACCCGGCCATCGATGGAAATTCCGTTGTCGTCGTAGAGCACGATGAGCTTGCCCAGGCCGAGATGCCCGGCCAAAGACGCGGCTTCGTGGGAAATACCTTCCATCAGGCAGCCGTCGCCGGCCAGGCAGTAGGTCCAGTGGTCGACAATCGCCAACTCGGCGGTATTGAACTTGGCCGCCAGACAGGCTTCGGCCAGGGCCATGCCCACGGCATTGGCAAGGCCCTGACCGAGCGGTCCGGTGGTAGTTTCCACACCGGGGGTGACGCCGAACTCCGGGTGGCCGGGCGTCTTCGAATGAAGCTGGCGGAAGTTCTGCAACTCCCTGAGCGGCAGATCGTATCCAGTCAGGTGGAGCAGAGCGTATTGCAACATGCTCCCGTGCCCGTTGGATACGATCAGACGATCGCGGTCGGGCCAGTGCGGATTCGCAGGGTTGAACCGCAAATAGTCGTTGACCAGGACCTCGGCGATATCGGCCATGCCCATGGGCATGCCGGGATGCCCGGAACTGGCCTGTTCGACGGCATCCATCGCGAGAATACGAATCGCATTCGCCAGCCGTCGACGGGGCGGGCGAGCCAGGACTTTCGACGCGCGTTGGCTCTGCACCTCGATGGCTTCCATAAGGGTCTCCTCGCTGGTCCGGCCTGATCGCGGGGGCACGGGCACGGACACGGCTCAATGGCCGCGGTTTCGATCCAATATGGACGAGGTATTTGATAAGTAGAAATAAATATTTATTGGGCTGGGAATAATTGTTCATTATCGTTCGAGCGCGCACGAACCACTGCCGGCGCGGCGGCCCGCGCGGCCGATCGCCGCTGGCCGGCTTACACACGCTCGTGCTAACGTTCTGCTCATGAAGCGCTTTCGTGCATGCCTGCGCCCCTGGTTGGCGATGATGCTGATGTGTCTGATCACGTTCAGCGCACAGGCGTGGGCAGGTCATGTCGACTTGGCGGTCGACCATGAGCCCGGCCGCGCGAGCCTGTCCCATACGGCCGCCGTATCCGGCGTCGACACCGGCCATGCCGAACACGCCGAACATTGTTGTCATGGTTCGGCCCATCTGCTTGGCCTGCATGCCCACCCGGGCACGGCCACCCGTTCACACGCGAGCCGGCCCGGCGCCGTGAATGGCGGACGTTACGACAGCGTGATACACACACCCCCGGTCGACCCGCCCATCGTCTGAATCCTCATCGCCGCTGCCTATACAGGCGGCCGTTTCAATGCATTGAGGATTCATCATGCGTATTTCCCTACGCCTGCAAAAGTCGGCTACGGCCGGCCTTTGTCTGCTGGCGATCGCCGGGCAATCACCTGCGGTCACCTAGATACCCCAGCCGCTCAGGCTGGAAGACGCGCTCGATTGGGCGCACCAGTACAACCCCGTGGTCCGGGCCGCGCGTATCCGTATTCAGCGCCGTACCGGTGCGCTTACGGATGCCGGCGTACCGGTCCCGTCCAACCCGAGGCTGGAGTTGGAAGCCGGTCAGCGAAGCCAACCGCAGGGCAACAGCACCGATATCGGAATCCGTCTGAGTCAGGAGTTCTGGATCGCGGGCCAGGGCGGTCTGCGTGAAAACGCCGCGCTCAGCGCCCTGGCCGCCGCGCGGCTCGACTACGACTTTCTGGCCGCTGGTGTGCGTGCACGTACGCGCGCCGCTTTTCTGTCGGTATTGGTCGCCGAAGAAGCTGTCTCGACAGCCGAGCGCGTCGAGAACGTCAACCGGCGGCTGCAGGCCTTCGCGCGCAAGCGGCTGGATGCCGGGGCAGGCACGCGGATCGAGGCCAACGCCGCGGGTATCGGCTATCAGCGAGCCCGCGCTCTGCTGGCCGAGGCACGCAATCAGGCGACTCAGGCACGACTGCAGCTCAAGGATCGGCTGGCCATCGACCCGGCACGGCGTCTGGCTGTCGTCGGCGATATCGGATTTTCCCAGCAGGAGCTGCCGGAGAGCGATACGTTGCTCACCCGTGCGGTGGCAAGACGAGGCGACCTGGAAGCAGCCGCCGCGCGGGTCGCTGCCGCCAAAGACCAGCTATCGCTGGCAAAACGTCGCCTTGTACCGAATCTGACCGTCTTCGGCTTCTATCGGGAAGAGGCCGGCGGGCGCGGTGACGGTGGCGCCGATATCAGTGGAGGCGGGGTCGGCTTCGAGCTCCCTCTGCTGGATCGCTATGCCGGCGATCGCGAGATCGCCTCGGCCGACCTCGACTCGGCGCGTCTCGATCAGGACACCCTGCAGCGGGCGGTGCGTCTTCAGGTACTGTCCGGTATCAGCGCCTACCGCAGTGCCCGCGAAAGCGCCGATGCCCTCGGCCGCGCCGTGCTCGAAGCCGCCGAGCATACACTCGAACTGACCCGGCGCTCGTTCGCCGCCGGCAAGGTCGGCGCGCCGGCCATCACCTCGGCACAGAACAATCTCATCGACGTGCGCCGCGATTATCTCGAGGCGCTGGGCGCATTGATCGCCGCCGGTACCGATCTGGAAAGAGCCACCGGCGGGCTAGTGGTCATGGCAACCGGGGAGAGCGAAAATGCGCAATGATGCTTGTTGCCCGCGACTGACCCCGACACTGTTGCTCATCGTGGTTTCGGCCATGGGCATTGCCGGCTGTGACGGCGGTGCCGCACCGCGAACCGAGCCGTCCGAACAGCGCGACTCGGGCCGTGAGGGGCACAGCCAGAGCGCATCGCATGCCCCGACCGATCACGATCACGGCGACGCCGAGCCGGCTCATCCGCACGAGTCGGACCACGACGGCACGCCTGACCGGGTCGAACTGAACGCCGATCAGCGCGAGACGCTCGATCTGCAGATCGGTGCCGCTCGCAGCGGCAGCGCCGCTGCGATGGTCACGGCACCGGCCACCCTGCACTTCGATGCCGACCGGGTCGCGCGGGTCGGCCCGCGCCTACGGGCCAAGGTCCGTACCGTGAAGGCCGATCTCGGCGATACGGTCGCCGCTGGCGATGTACTTGCGGTTCTCGACAGCGTCGAGCTTGGCCAGAGCAAAGCGGCCTATCTCACCGCCGCGGCCCGCTATCGCACCCGCGCCGCGGCCTACGAGCGCGATCGCCGGCTAGCCAGCGATCAGATCGTGAGCGAGTCGGATGTTGCCGAGGCGCGCGCCGATTTTCGTCAGGCCGCCGCGGAGCGACGGGCGGCGCGCGCCGAACTTGCGCTATACGGGCTGAACCAGACCGCCATCGATGCGATCAGAGACGATAGCGATACTTCACTGTCGCGTCTGACACTCACTGCCCCGCGGGCGGGACGGATTGCCCGCCGGGATATGGTCGCCGGCGAGACGGTCGGCCCCGACGAAACACCCATCCATATCGTCGACAACCGCCGTATGTGGTTGATGATCGAAGCCGCGGAACAGGCCTTGCCGAGAATCGCGGTGGGCCAGACCGTGCGTTTCGACGTGCGGCCATTGCCCGGCGAGACATTCTCCGGGCGGATTGACTGGATCGCTCCCGAACTCGACCGCGAGTCGCGCAGCGTGCGGGTACGGGCCGTGGTGGACAATCCACAGGGCCGCCTGAAGGCGGGTATGTTCGCCACCGCGCGTATCGATACGGAGGCAAAGGCCGGCGCGAGTGCCCAGCATGCGGTGGTACCGATCGATGCGGTACAGCAAATCGAAGGCCGCTCCGGCGTCTTCGTACCCGGTCCCGAGCACGGGGGCGTGTTCGTGTTCGTACCGGTCACCACAGGCGCGGAGAGCGGCGATGACGTCGAGATCACGCAGGGGCTGTCGCCTGGCGATGCGCTGGTCACGAGTGGCGCCTTCGATCTCAAAGCCGCGCTGACCGCCGGTGGCCGTAGCGCCGCCCACAGCCACTGACCCCGGAGCCAACCATGATCAATGGATTGATTCGCCTGGCGATGGCGAACCGGCTGATGGTGCTCGTGATCGTTGCCACGCTCGCCGTGGCCGGCACGCTGTCCTGGCGCGCATTGCCGCTGGACGCGTTTCCCGACGCCACGCCGCCGCTGGTACAGGTTTATACCGCCAGTCCCGGGCTGTCGCCGGTGGACGTGGAGACACTGATTTCCTATCCGATCGAGATCAGCCTGTATGGCCTGCCGCAACTCGAACGTGTGCAGTCCACCTCGATCTTCGGCCTGTCGCGGGTCGATATCTATTTCGAGGACGGGACCGATATCTATTTCGCCCGACGGCTGGTCAACGAACGGCTGGCCGACGCCCGACGCGACATGCCGGCCGGGCTGGGCGAGCCCCAGCTCGGCCCGCTGACCACCGGACTCGGACGCATTCTGATGTATTCGGTGGAAAACGAACCCGGCGGCTCTCACTCGCTCACTGCACTGCGCACCGCTCAGGACTGGATCGTCAAACCGCAGCTACGCACGATCGACGGTGTCACCGGCGTACTCTCGATCGGCGGATTCGAACAGCAATACCAGGTCGAAATCGACATGGACGCGCTGACCGCACGCGGTTTGAGCCTGGCGGACGTGCGCAATGCGCTGCAGCGCAACAATCGGAACGTGGGCGCGTCGTATATAGAACGCGGCGGGGAAGAGGCGATCGTCCGCGGCTACGGCTGGGTCTCTTCGGGCGCTGCCGGGCTCGACGATCTCCGCCAGACGCAGGTGGCGACGACCGAGGCCGGTACGCCGGTTACCGTCGGCGACGTGGCGCGCGTGGACTACGGTCGGGCGATTCGGCGCGGCGCGGAGCTGGCTAACGGCGAGGAATCGGTCGCCGGCTACGTACTCAAGCTCATCGGCGCCGATACCCAGCGCGTGCTCGAGGACGTGAACACGAAGCTGGCGGAGATCAACGCTGCGCTGCCCGCGGGCATGACGACCTCGGTCTATTATTCGCAGGCAGAGCTGGTCGACAAGGCTACCGGGACGGTAATCGAGGCACTGTCCATCGGGGCGGTGCTGGTTCTGGTCTTGCTGTATCTGTTTCTCGGCAACCTGCGGTCTACGCTCATCGTGATCTCCAGCGTGCCGTTGTCGCTTTTGATCGCGTTCGTGGCCATGCGCGCGGCCGGGTTGTCGGCCAACCTCATGAGTTTGGGTGGGCTGGCGATCGGCATTGGCATGATGGTCGACGGCTCGGTGGTGATGATCGAGAACATCTTCCGTCATTTCGAAAACGATGGCGTGGATGACCGCCCCATGGCCGAGCGCACCGGTGCAGCTGCGCAGGAAGTGGGGCGGCCGATCGTGTTCGCTGTGGCGATCGTGATCATCGTGTTCATCCCGCTGTTCTCGCTCGAAGGCGCCGAGGGAAAGCTGTTTTCGCCCATGGCCTACACGATCAGCTTTGCGCTGGCCGGCGCACTCGCGCTATCGCTCACGCTGGTACCGGTGCTGGCGCTGCTGTCATTCAGGCGGGCCGAGATCGTACGTGAACCACGGTTGGTCGCTTGGCTCAAGCGGGGCTATCGGCCATTGCGCGATGCCGCACTGGGCGCGCCGGGCCTGGTGTTCGGCGTGACGCTCGCGCTGTTCGTCGCCAGTCTTGCCGTGTTTCCGCAGCTGGGCACGGAGTTTCTGCCCACGTTGCGCGAGGGCACCTTCATGGTCCGTTCGACCCTGCCGCCCGGCGCGAGTCTCGACTCGGCGATCGGCTACGGTCAGCGTATCCAGAACACCGTCACCCAGTTCGAAGACGTCACCGATGCCTATTCGCGTGTCGGCCGCGCCGAGGTGGGCGGCGACCCGGAGCCGGTTAATGTGGTGGCGACCACAATCAACCTCAAACCGCTAGCCGACTGGACATCCGGCTATTCGTACGAAGGGTTGCAGAACGCGATGAGCCGGCGACTGGGCGATACGGTACCGGGGCTGGCCAACAACTTCTCGCAGCCTATCCAGCTACGCACCGACGAACTGTTGTCCGGCGTCCAGGCACAGCTGGTGGTCAGCATCTTCGGCGACGATCTCGACCGCTTATCGGCAATTGGCCGCGACGTCGCGGGGCTGGCTCGCAACACCGCGGGCGCAGTCGATGTGCGTGTTCAGCAGCAGGGCGGCAAGCAACAGGTCGTGATCCGCCCGGATCGCGCGGCTCTGGCACGCTACGGGCTCAGTGTGGACACGGTACTGCAGGCCGTATCGCTCGGCGTCGGTGGACAGACGGTCGGACAGGTGTTCGACGGGGTACGCCGTTTTGATATCTTCATGCGCCTGAAGCCCGATCAGCGTGAACGCGTCGCGAACCTGCGCGAACTGTCGCTGCGTACGCCCGACGGGGCGCTTGTGCCATTGTCCCGCGTTGCCGATATCGAAATCTATACCGGTCCAAAGAAGATATCGCGCTCGAACGCCAGCCGGCGACTCTACGTACAGATGAACGTACGTGGCCGCGATATGGGCGGCGTGGTCGACGACCTGCGCACCGCCATTGACGAGCAGATCGACATGCCGGCCGGCTATTTCGTGGACTTTGGCGGTCAGTTCGAGAATCAGCAGCGCGCGATGCAGCGGCTGTATCTGGTCGTACCGGTCACGCTCGGCCTGATCTTTATTCTGCTCTACAGCGCTTTTGCGAGCCTGCGCTATGCCGCACTCATATTCCTCAACGTGCCGTTCGCGGTGATCGGCGGCATTTTTACGCTGTGGCTGTCGGGGCTGTATCTGTCGGTGCCGGCAGCGGTGGGCTTCATCGCGGTGTTCGGCGTGGCCGTTCAGAACGGCGTGGTGCTGGTGGCCTATATCAACCAGCTGCGCGAGCACGGCATGGCCATTGACGAGGCCGTACGCACTGGCGCCGAGCATCGTCTGCGCCCGGTATTGATGACCGCGCTCACCGCCATACTCGGGCTCATCCCATTGCTGCTGGCCGACGGTATCGGCTCGAACGTGCAGCGCCCACTGGCCGCGGTGGTCATCGGCGGGCTGGTGAGCTCGACCCTGCTCACCCTGCTGGTACTGCCGAGCGTCTATCGGTGGTTCGCAGCGCCCGGGGCGAGCCAGACGTGACCCACGCCGCGGCGACAACGAGCGCCCGGATGCTCGGCCGTTCGTTGTCGCTTACACTGACTGCGAGCAGGCCCCGGAGCCCGCTCGCTGACTTGGCCGAGCCGGCCCTGTTATTCCGCACCATGCCGGATCTGGACGCATATGCATCGCACCATCGCCTACGCGCTCGGCAGTGTCGCCGTGGGAGTCGTCGTTCTCGGCCTGAAGTATCTGGCCTACTGGTTGACCGGCAGCGTGGCACTGTACTCGGACGCGCTGGAGAGCATCATCAATATCGTCGCCGCGGGCGCTGCGGTGGTGGCACTGCGCGTGAGCGCCATGCCGGCGGACGACAACCATCCGTTCGGCCATTCCAAGGCCGAATATTTCTCGTCGGTGTTGGAAGGCGTGCTGATCGTGATTGCCGCACTCGCGATCCTGCGCGAGGCCTGGTTGTCGCTTTCGCATCTCAAAGCCATCTCGGCACCGGTCGAGGGACTGGCGATCAATGCGCTGGCCACTCTGATCAACGGACTCTGGTCGTGGGTGCTGATCCGGCAGGGGCGCAAGCTACGCTCGCTGGCGCTCGTGGCCGACGGCAAGCACCTGTTCACCGATGTCATCACCTCGGGCGGCGTGTTTCTCGGTGTCGTGCTGGTCGGGTTAACCGGCTGGCTGATCCTCGATCCGCTGATCGCCGCACTCGTTGCGCTCAACATCCTCTGGTCCGGTTGGGGATTGGTACGAGAATCGGTGGGCGGCCTGATGGACGAATCGTTGCCGGCCGAGGAACTCGACCGTATCCGCGAAGTGATCTTCAAGCATGCCGAGGGTGCCTACCAGGCCCACGACCTGCGAACACGGCTGGCAGGGCGAAAAACCTTCATCGAGTTTCATCTGGTCGTCGCCGGGCAAATGCCGGTGGACGAGGCCCATGAGATCTGCGATCGGCTCGAGTCGGCACTTCATGAGGCGGTCGACGACTGTGTGGTTACCATCCACGTCGAACCCGAGGACAAGGCCAAGATTGCGGATGTTTACGTGCCGTACGAAGGGCCCTGAAGACGTCGGACCTGAAACGCCAGACAGGGGGTTCGCGCGCCTGCGGCCTCGCGTGACGATCATCTGGCACCAGACGGGCAGGGCAGCGGCAGCGAGCGCCCAACGTCCCCCTCTGAGAGCGGTTCGATTGCTTGCGGCGGGCCCGATACCGCGAACCGGGGCGCTCCGACGATCCGGCGTCACCGCGCTGGGCGACTGCATGGGGCGCACAAGACGGCCCGGGCGAGTCGTCACCGTTCGGCGAGGGGGCCAGTGCAGATGCACGTGTCGCTCGACCGGGTAACGACAGACGTTCACGAGCCGCTAACGGTTGCCGATACCGTGAAAAACGAAGCAGACCGCCGTCGCAAGGCGAGCAGACTCCGGCAATCGGGCCCGGTTGATCATCACGACCTGGGGCCGGCTCACGGCAGCCACCCCGAACGGCTGGTCAACCCCGACCGGTGCATGGCGGCCATTCGACGCCGGGATGGATGATCATTAAATGACCAACGCGCCGTGATCGACCACGAGCCATGCGATCCGGCCAGGTCACCAACAATTCATCCACAGGGTTGCCCAGATGCGATGTGCAAAACTTCGCACCGGCGATGCGTTAAGGTTGGTGGGACGTAAGGACGCTCTAAGTACGGCGATACCGTGCAACAGCATCGAACCAGAGCGTTGCAGACTTCCCCACAGAGAGCGTCTCACGACAGGGTATCTGGAACTATGACCACGACCAGCGCCTCTGCCAAGCCGAAAGTCGCGTCCGCCAAGCTCGTGTACAACGAGCTGCGCAGCATGATTCTGAATTTCGAACTCTACCCCGGACGTCGCGTGACCGAGACGGAGCTGGCCGCGTATTTCCGTGTCAGCCGCACACCGATCCGCGAGGCCGTGCAGCGCCTCGAGGCGGAGGGCTATCTGACCGTACGGCCCAAGCAGGGGTGTTTCATTCGCGAGCTGGATATTCAACGTATCCGGCAGTACTACGGAGTACGTATTGCGCTCGAGATGCGTGCCTTGGACCAGGCCGCGCTTTACATGACGGACGCACAACTTACCCAACTCGCCGCGGAATGGGATCCGGACACCCAGCCGGGTCGCGAGGACGATCCCGAGCGTATGGAAGAACGCGATGAGTCGTTTCATCTGCGCCTGGTATGCGGGGAGGCCAATCGGGTGCTCGCCGAGTATCTGCGCGACGTCAACAATCATATCCGCGTGATCCGCCGCCTGGATTTCAGCGACGGCCAACGTATCGACGAGACCTATCGGGAGCATCATCAACTGTGCCAGCTGTTGCTCGAGCGCGATGCAGGGGCTGCCAAACAGCTGATGGTCCGTCATATCGAGCGAAGCGAGAACTTCGCCAAGACCCTTACCCTGACGCAGCTGGCCCAGAGCCGTATTCGCTCACGCCTGGCACAAGACCCTGGGCACTGAATCCGGACCGCATGCCGTGGCTCGCCGTCGAACGGACTGGCCTACAGTGTGCGACCCGGTCGATCGAAGCCTGCGCGCGATCACATGTATTCGAGCAGGCTGAGCACGCAGGCGATACTCAGGCTGGAAGCGATGACGAGACCGCGAAGATGGATACGGCGCCGCCGCTCGGGATCGGGCACGAACGCCAGCAACGCAGCCGAGCGATCAACAGCGACCGCGCGATAATTCGCCAGACTCCGCCAGGCCCCAAGGGCAAAGATCAGGACCAGGCTGGCCAGAATGTAATCGGTGAGCCACATGCGGCTGTCTCCTCGACGGGGGCCTAGGCCGGTCGTACGACGACCAGCGCAACCATCCTAGTCGGCAAGCGTTACATTCCCGTGTGAGGCCATTACCACAAAAGCGGTAGACAAATCGGCGCACACGCCCACCGAACCTTCCGCGTGTTCCGCGCTCCAAGAATCATCGGTCCACGAGACGGCAGGAGCGCCGGGCAGGCCGTGTCGAACACCAGAACAATCCTGTCGATCGTGCGATGCGCGATCCTGTGCGTGGCAGCGAGCCTGCTGATCCTGACGGCGTGCGGAGGCGACGAACAGGTATCTCATGGGCGCTTTGCGAGTGTTTCGATCATCCACGGCGATAGTGACGCGCAGGCAGTCGTGCTTTTTTTCACCGATCGCCGCCTGCCGGCAAACACTCCGCAGCTGGCGGCACGACTCGGCGCCAATCGCGCTCTGGTGGCGAGCATAGACACCAACCGCTTTCTCGACACTTTTGCCGGTGAGACCTCCGACGGCTGCGTCCGTATTGCCGGCGATATCGACAACCTGTCCCGCTATATTCAGGCCTCGAACGGCCTGTCCGGATACCGGCCGCCCATCCTGGTGGGGGTCGGGGAGGGCGCCCGGGTGGTTCGCGCAGCACTAGGCCAGTCCGAGCCGGGCGTATTCACCGGCGGATTGTCGTTGGACATGACCGCCACAGGCGCGCCCGCACAACCGCTGTGTGACGCCGACCGGCCTACGCTGAGCGCGCCATGGTTTGTGAACGTGTCAGGTCAGGACGAAGGCGAACTCGGGCCGCTCATCGCGGATTCGCCGCAGGCAAAGCGTATCGACAGGCCCACAGCCGGCAACGATGTCTCCGCCGTGATCGATGAGGCGATGCCGAAGCTGCGCCAGCGCCAGGCCTCGATCATGACTGCCGCACCCAGCGGCGTACTGTCGGATTTGCCACTGATCGAAGTCCCCGCGACATCCGATCGGTCGAACGACACCATGGCCATCGTGCTCAGCGGAGACGGCGGTTGGGCCGGCCTCGACAAGCAGGTCGGCGCCGGCCTGGCCGCACGCGGCATTCCGGTGGTTGGCTACGATTCGCTGCGTTATTACTGGACATCGCGAACCCCGGATGAAGCCGCACGTGATCTGGGTCGGGTCATGGATTATTACCGCGCACGATGGCATAAAAGCCGGACCCTGCTCATCGGCTACTCGTACGGTGCCGATGTCTTGCCGTTTTTGGTCAATCGCTTACCGGTTGGCGATCGAGACCAGATCGCCCGGGTCATCCTGCTCGGCCTGGCCGCGGATGTTCGGTTCGAATTCCATATCTGGTCGTGGCTCGGTCTCGGCGATGGCGGACGTCCGGTGCGCCCGGAAGTCGATCAACTGGCGCCCGGACTGGCTGTCTGTATCTACGGCCGCGGTGATACCGACAGTATTTGTGATTCACTCAACCCGAAACAGATCGAGCTCAAGGCGCTTGCCGGTGGCCATCATTTCGATGGCGACTACACGACGCTTATCCGCTCGATCATGGACGCGGTGCCGGCGCCGCACGCGTTGTCGAGCAGTGCAGACTGAGCGACCGTACGGCCGTAGTACTCGATAGACTGCGATGCGTAATGTTGCGGATGCGCCCGATGCCTCAGCTGGCGTTGAATAGGCGTATTCGAATCCATCCGTAGCCAATCGAAGACATGCCCGACAACCACGGCCGCTCGGTCAAGAACGATGCCCAATACGAAGCGCTGCGAGAGCAGGGTGCCAGCAAGGAAAAGGCGGCGCGTATCGCCAATACGCCGAACGCGGGCAAGAAAGGGGGCCGCTCCGATCCCTATGACCAATGGACCCGCGACGAACTCTATGCCCAAGCGAAACGCGTCGGTATTGAGGGACGTTCGCGCATGAACAAGCGTAAATTGATCGAAGCGCTGCGATCACACTGAGCCGGGCCCCAAGCGGTCACGCCGTCCCGTATACGTATAAGTGCGGGCATCCCGCGATCCCTTGATCACCCCATGTCCGAGTGCGCCCGGCGAGTTCATATGGCCGTTGGCTGAGGCCGTGCTGCGCTGACAAAGGCCTGGGGACCAGGGCGATCGCTTATCGCGTGGCTCGATCGAAACGGTATGCCCGGAGTGGATCCCGGCAGATACGGATGGTGATCAGAAGTGCGTACACGGATCATGCCGTCCACGGCGTCACCGCCGCAGGCCGAGCCAGCCGCCGATGGGCCGGATATCTGTCCGTCTCCAGCCTTCATCCGATTCAAGCGGGGTTTGATCATGTACAGCGAGCGCATGCTGACAAGCGAGTTATCGCCGCCATCCAGCGCGACCGATGTCGGTGCGTGGCCCGACAGCGCGCCGTTCGTTTTCGACAACCACGAGCCGCGCTGGCCGACCGCCGTGCTGTTGTCATTGCGTAAGCTGCCGTCACTCGCGTTGGTGGTGGCCACCGTCGGCGTCATGCTCGCATTCTGCGGTATCCCGATCATGCTCAACGATGCGGTGGCGCTGACGCCGAAGAGCGCAGCGCCGGGGCTCGGTTTGGCGGGACTGGCCATCGGCCACGCCGTCGTCAAACGATGGCTGTCCGCATTGTCCTGTTCACCGGCCGGCCTCGACGCGATCGCCGAACTGAAACACCGGGCCGCCGGTTACCAGGTCAAGGGACCGCTCGTCGACGCGCAGGCACGAACCCACGACTGCTGGCGGGTCGGTCATGTACGCGAAGCGCACCGCGTCCTCGACCGGATGAACGACAGGGTGACTGAATGGGACGATCGGCCACGCGACCACCGGGGCGTCGCGATCTCCCGACGCGACACGCGTGATCAATCGGCAACCGTGTCATGACCTATAATATGTGATTTAACATAATATACATTATGCGCATTATGATCTGTAGCTCAGATCATTTCTTTCGTTGTTTCGACCGCCCCTGGATCGACGGATATCACCGGCATCGCCGACTGAATGCCTAGCAGCGGGATTGGTCTGGTGACAGGTATGCATGGTCCCGGGCAGCGACCGGTACTACCGCTCACGTCAATGGATCGCGAGTGTTCGCCCCCAGCAGAATGTGTTGTGGTGCGGTGGTAGACAACCGCGTTCGCGCTCAGCAGCCCGACCTGGGGTTTTTACCGGCTTGTGAAGATTGGCCGGCCGTTGAGTCCCGGCTTGACGGCCATTGGAATCGCAGGTGACGCGCGTCTGCAACTGACGCATAATCATCCAATACGACGGGTGGCGCCAGGCACTGGGTGCCCCGTCACGTGCCATGGTGTTGGGGGACTCGGGCATGATGATTCGCGCTTTACTCATGGTCGCGGTATTGACGGTGGGTTTGACCGGTTGTGCGCATTCGCCGGCGCCGAGCACTTCTTCGGCTCCGGTCGAGACCCCTACGATGACCATGCCGCGCGCCTCCGACCGGCCGGCGGGAGCCCGGGTTACCGCGCGCTCGCAGCCGATCGCCGCATCGAGATCGGAAACACCTGCGGTATCGAACAACCCCGCCGTCGCTGCTTCACTTGCTGATAGCTCTTCAGAGTCCGACGCGGCGCGTGGGATTTCGCTGGGCAGTGGCGATGTAATCGAATTCCGCATGTTCGGACAGCCCGACATGACGACTACGGGCTACATATCACCCGACGGCGATCTGTCGTTGCCCTTGATCGATCAGGTTCATGTCGGCGGCCTGACGCCCAACCAGGCGCAAAAGACGATCGCCGAAGCGTATCGCCGCGGCGGTTATTTCGCGAACCCCCAGGTCAGCATCACCATCACCGAATATCGCAGCCGTCAGATTTCCGTGCTGGGCGAAGTCAGGCGTCCAGGGCGGTATCCGATGAAAAGCCGGACCGATCTGCTGGATGCCATTGCCGGAGCCGAGGGTATGACACCCCAGGCCTCGCGGGACGTGATCGTCATCCGGCGTGCCGACGGTGACACTGGCACCCAGCGTTACACGCTGAACATCGACGACCTGGTATCCGGCCGCGCCAGCACGGATGATTTCACGCTTGCCGGTGGTGATACCGTTTTCGTTCCGGAAGCGCCGTTGTTCTATATCTATGGCGAGGTCCAGCGGCCGGACGCCTACGCGCTTCGTCCCGGCATGACCCTGATCCAGGCGATTTCGACCGGCGGAGGCCTGACCGAACGGGGCTCGAATTCTCGTATTGTCATTCATCGGGATATCGACGGCCAGCCGCGAACGATCGACCCACAGCCCGATACCGTGGTCGAGCCGCGCGACACGATCTTCGTCAAGGAGCGCATCTTTTGAATCGTCGTTCCGATCGCGTCCCCCTGCCCTTGATCCCCACGGCCCGGCTGCCGGCCACGCTCGGCCAGATTTGGCGTGCGCTGCGCGCGCGCTGGCGTGTGGTCGCCGCCGTCACTGGGTGCTTCGTCGTGCTGGCGACCGTGGCGATTCTACTGCTGCCGGATACCTATACGGCCCGCGTCGCGCTCATCATCGATTTCCCGGGCGACGATCCGGTCACCGGCCAGCTTTACCCGTCGAACCTGGCTGAAAGCTATAAGGCGACGCAGGTCGATCTGCTCACCAGCTATAAGGTACGTCTGGCCACTGTCAAGGCACTCGGTCTCGACCAGGATAGCGATGCCAAAGCGCGTTTCGCCGAGCAGGCCGGCTCCGGTGCCACACTCGACGAGTGGCTGGCACAGCAGATCGGCCGCCATACCAGCGTCGAGGCTGGCGCCACCAGCCAACTGCTTGCCTTGGGCTATACCGACAAGAACGCCGAACGCAGCGCAACGATCGCCAATGCGCTGGTACGGCAGTATATCGACGCGGCCACCGATATGGCGCTGGAACCGGCGCAGGCCCGCCAGGCCCGTTACAGCGCTTTTCTCGATCAGCTCAGCCAGCGCGTAGACAAAGCGCAGGACCAGCTGACACGCATGCGCCAGTCTCTCGACGTGATCGCCGGTGGTGCCAACAACGAGATCGACACACAGCGGCTGGAAGACCTCGGGCTGAAGCTCAATCAGGCAGAAGCCGAACAGCAGGCGGCGCGTGCCAAGGTGGATCAGGTGCAAGCGCTCAAGTCGCAGGCTCAACCGTTGACTGCACAGGCCGATATTCTCAGTAGTGCCTACGTCCAGGAGCTCAAGGGCCGGTTGCTGGCCATGCAATCCGACTATGCCCAGCAGCGTCACGCACTCGGGCCCAATCATCCCCGTATTCAGTCCCTGGAAGCGGAGATGGCGACCGTACGCAGCCGGCTGCGGGACGAGATCGATGCCTATGTCGAGTCAAACCGGAGTCAGGCCGAGATGGCCACAAAACGCGAAGCGGCGCTGCGATCGACCTTCGAACGCGAACGCGCGGCGGTGATCGATCAGCAGGACAAGCGCGATCGGGTCGCAAAATACGAACGTGACCTGGCCGGCGCACGGCAGGTCTACGAAGGCGCTCTCCGGGAATACGATCAGGTCCTCGGCGGCAGCGAAATGCAGCGACAGAATATTTCCGTGGTCAGCTGGGCAAACCCGCCCCGTCACCCCACCGGCCTGGGCGCAAAAGCAAAACTGATCGTGGCGTTGCTGTTCGGTTTGATGGCCGGCACGCTGGCCGCCTTGCTCATGGAGTTGTTTGACCGTCGCGTGCGCGGCGACGAAGACGTCACCCGTGAGCTAGATCTGCCGCTGCTGGGCATCCTCCCGCCCTCAGCGAGCGGCGTCAGCCGTCGCCACGCGGAGTCCTGAACATGGCCGACAGCGGTATCTTCAACGGACAGGAGATCGTCCGAGTCGGCCATATCGATCCAAGTGTGGCCGTGATACGCGATCCGGCGGGATCCTTTGCAGAGCATCTGCGCACTATCGGGATGCGACTGCTCGTCGGCCCCGGAGCCGAGGCGGCCCGTGCACTGGCCGTGGTCAGCCCGAGCCACGGCGATGGCCGAAGCACCCTGGCGGCAAACCTGGCCGTGGTCTTTGCGCAAGCGGGGCGTCGTACCGTGCTCATCGATGCCGACCTGCGCCGGCCGTTCCAGCATCGGCTGTTCGGATGCGATCCGAAGCCGGGGTTCGCCGGGTTCGACGATCGCATCGACGAGCGTCCGCTTGCCCGCCCCGTGGACGACGTACCGGGGCTGTACCTCATCACGGCGGGCCGTTCGACTGACGCCGAGTTCGACCCCGCGGCGCTCGCCCCGGCGCGTTTTGCCCGGCTGTTGTCGCTGCTGACCGGGCAGGTCGACCAGGTGGTGATCGACACCCCGCCGGGTCTGCATTATGCCGATGGCCCGGGGGTCGCAGCTCAGACCGGCGCGGCGCTCATGGTCGTCCGATGCGGTCATACCGGCATCGCCCGTGCCCGTCGGCTGGCCGATGAAGTCCAGGCCATGGGTGCCACGGTGCTCGGGACGGTGCTCAACCATGGGTGACAGGCTCGACTCGCCGGTGGCTGAGCTTGACGATATCGCCCACCGGAACCGGATCTGCCGACGCCCATGAACATGCACCCGGCAGAAGGCCACGACCGGCGCTTCGCCGCAACGCTCGCCATCCTGTTGCTGTTGGCGCTTTTTTTCGCCGTCCTGCCGGAGGGACTGAGCTGGCAAACCGGGGAGGAAGTCGCGGCACGGGAAGGCTCCGCGCTGCGGCGATTGCAATGGTTGCCACTATTCGCCGCCTCCGCGCTGCTGATCTGGGCCCGTCGTGAAGTGGCGTATGCGTTGTTGCGTTTCGTCAATCCCTTTCTGCTGGGCTTCATTGCCTGGGCACTGCTGAGCATGACGTGGTCGGGCTATCCCGGCGTCACGCTGCGCAAGGGCGTTCTGCTGGTCGGCAGCGTTTCGATCGCTGCGTCGTTTCAGGTTGCCGCTTGGGATGCGAACCGGCTGCGTCGTCTGTTGAGACTCGGAATAACAACACTCCTGATCGCCTCGCTGGTCGCCGTGTTCGTTGCGCCATCGATCGCGCGCGTGTCGGCGTATAACGATGCCTGGGTGGGCGTCACCCAAAGCAAGAATCATCTCGGTCTGCTCGCGGGTTTCGGCAGCCTTTTGTGGCTCCACGCGCTCGCGGTCGGCGACGGGCCACCGCTGCGTGCGCTCGTCGCCACGGCCTTCTGTCTCGGCATGCTGCTGATGTCGCAGTCGGCGACTTCGCTCGGCTGCACGCTCGCGCTCGTTCCGGCCACGTGGCTTATGCTGCGTCCGCCGATCGCGCTCGGCCACAGCCTGTTCGCTGCGCTGCTCGCGCTGCTACTGGTTGGAGCATGCAGCGCGTTCATTGTGCTGATTCTTTTCGGTGTGCCGACTTGGCAGGATTTCGTCCGCCCGGTCGCTGATCTGCTGGGCCGCGACATTACGCTCACCGGGCGCTTGCAGATATGGACGCTGACGGTCGCCGAGATCGTCAAGCATCCCTGGCTGGGCACCGGCTACGGCGCGTTCTGGCTCGGCGCGGGCGGGCCGGCCCCGTGGCTGACGCAGAACCTGTACGGCATCCTGTGGCAGGCGCATGATGGCTATCTGGATGTGCTCAACGAGACCGGTCTGATCGGTATGGCCCTGGTACTCGGGTTCATTGGCGTTCATCTGCGCCAGATCGGCCTGCTGGCATCCCACGATCGTGGTAACGCTGTTCTGCACGCAGTGTTTTTGGCGTTTTTCCTGCTGAGCAATATCGCCGAATCGAGCCTGTTCCGTCCCATCCATTTCATGTTCTTCCTGTCGATCGTGATGTCGCTGAGTCTCAGCCGCGCGGTCGCCGATCTCGCCGTGTCGCGGCCGCAATGGTCCACGGCCGGCGCCGAACGAGGCGTCCATCGATGACACGCCGGATCTGTCGAAGTGTTCTAGCCCTGCTCGGCGTGCTCGCGATGACGGCGCACGCCGCTCCTGCGGCGGCGGTGCTACGCGCCGAAACGGTCCTGCCGGTGCGCCCGGTCAGCGCAGCCAACGCCAGCGTCTTCGCCACACCGCTGGCCTATCGGGACGACGTGATCTATACCGTCAACGTCGAAACCGGCACTGCCCCGGTGCCGCTGCACGGGCTCGGCCTGCGAACGGTCATCCGGCGTGGTGAGCGGGACGCGACCGGACGGTGGCGCTGGCGCAGCCATGTGCTGGATACGACCACCCCGAACGATCCCTACCACACCCAGGCCTCGGTCGGGCTCGACGAGCGGGGATACGTACATGTCGCCTATGGAATGCACTACGTCCCATGGCAATACGCAGTCTCGACCGAGCCCGGCATGATCGAATCGTTCATCTTCCGCGGCCAGCGCATGACGCGCGACCAGCGATATGCCTCCCAGCACCGTGACGTGGAATTTCCCGGCCCCGGCACGGCCGCCATTCCGGGCATGCAGGTCACCTATCCGGCGTTCTTCAACGACCGCCACGGCGCACTCTACGTCACCTATCGCTACGCCCTGTTTCCCGCGCGCACCTGGCAGGAACGGGTATTCGCCGGCGCGATCGCCCGCTACGACGTCGATACGCGGCAATGGCGCCAGCTCGGCGGCGCGGTGCGTATCGATCGCGACGACGCGGCGCTGCCGCCCGGCCAGAACGAGACATTCACTCGACCGTTCGCGGGTGAACCGGGATGGTGGGCCTATCAGATTCGGCTGGCGTTCGACCCTAACAATGGCATGCACGCATCGTGGCTGTGGCGTATCGGCAACTCGGGGCCGGACAACACTCGGCCCAGTTATGCCTACGCCCCGGCCGGCAGCGAGCGGTTCTTTCGCAGCGACGGCAGCGCCTACACGCTTCCCATACGCCTGAACGACGCCGAGAGAATCGCCCCGGACACCCTGCCCGCCCTGTCGCCGCGCGGCTTCTACAATCCGGCCCGCATGACCGTGACAGCAGGCGGCGTGCCCGTGGTGACGGTGCAAGCGCTGAACGGCCGCCGCTACGCGATCCGCCGCACCGCCGACGGCTGGGCCGAGCCCGAGCGCGTGCCCCGCGACGGCTGGCAGATCCGTTTCGACGACGAGGGCCACGAATGGGCGTTCGCCAGCGGCCTGACTGTGCTGCGGCGGAATGTCGATCTCGACGGCGTGCCGGCCTCGGACTGGCAGACCGTGTTCGACGGCCGCAAGACCCCCGCGACCCGTTTGTGCAATCCGCGTGTTGTCGAAGCGGCGGATGAGCGCGCCTTTTATGTCCATGCCAATCAGCTGGACGCCGGTGGCCGCTGTCGCGACGACCGGATCGCGATCCTGGCATTGCACCGTAGCGATAGCGAATGAGCCGGGGGTTCGACGCAGAGGCGCACACCCTCATGCTGCGGCTGTGCCGCGGCATGAGCGCTCATCTGGAGCCGGTCGAGGACGATGCCCTGGCCCTGCACTGCCCCGCCTGCGACGTGCACCACATACGCTCGATCGAAGCGGTGGTCGCATTCGCCGCGGCGTACCGGGCCACCGGTGACCGCCACTGGGCCAACGCTGCCCGCGGGCTGGGGCGTTGGGCGATCGCGCGCCAGAACGTCGATGGCGCCTGGATCGAATCCGAAGCCAATCCGTGGCGAGGGATCTCCATCTTCGTGCTGCTCGCTCTGGCCACCGCCTATCGTCTGCTGCAGACCGCAGAGGAGCCGATACTTAACAACGACGAGGCACCGCGCTGGCGTGACGCCATCAAACGGGGCGTGTCATGGGCCGAGACCATACGCCCGACCGGTCATATCGGCCAGGCCGCCGCGGCCCTGTGCCGGCGTATTCGCTGGCCCGGTGCGGCGCGCAACGGCCAGTTCTGGAACACCAACTATCTCGCGACGCTGGCCCTGATGTTTCATGAATGTGGGCGCGCGCTGGGCCGCGATTTCGATGACCGGTCTCGGCGTTATCTCGAATTCACCCTGTCGCGTATCGGCGTCGACGGGCTGATCGTTGGTGAGGTCAACGAGCCTGCGCCAGGCTGGGCCAAACCGTTTCGCCGAGTCGACGCGATCGACCCGGGCTACAACCTCGATATGACGCTCGGGGTGCTCGCCCTGTATGCCCATCATCGCGGGGACGATGGACTGCTCGAACGCGTGGCGACCAGCGCGGCCGCTCACCTGCCGCTGCTTTATGCCGATGGCAGTGTCGACAACGGCATGGGTGCGCGCGGTTACAAGGCCGCCTGCTGGGGCAGTCAGACCGCCCACGGCCTGCAGATGCTCGCCGCCGGACTCGCCTCGGTCGACGCGCGTTTTCTACGTGCGGGTCAGCGCAACATGACGCTGTTGCAGCGCTGTCTGCACGATGATCTGCTCCAGCGCGCGCCATGTGGCGGCGACGGGCCGCCCCCCTGCCTTTATGCGAGCTTCGCGCGGGCGGCCAATCTCGCGCTGGCACTCGCAGTCAGCAGCCCGCGGGCGTCCGCCGCGGATACGCCGTTGCCATGCGAAACGACCGCGCCGAGTCGGTGGCAACTCGCCTCGCTCGACACCACGGTGATGCGCGGCGGCGCCTGGATGATGACGCTCAGCGGCCAGTCGCGCGATTCGTCGCGCCTGCCCTATCGTTTCATCACCCCCGCCACCGGGGCGACGCTAACCCGACTGCACCACGACCGTTTCGGCCCGGTACAGGCGGCGGGCTTCGCCGTCTATCAGCGGGTGGAAGCCGAGCACATGCCAGCGCAGGCTCAGGCCAGCGCAGCCGGCCTCGTCAATGCAAGTGGCGACTTGCGATCGATACACGACAGGCGTGTGCTCATCGAGCCGCTCGGACCCAGCGCTGTGCACGCACGGGGGCGTCTGCGCACACGGCGTATCTGGCAGCGCGGTGCGGCCTACGAGATGGACTATGCGATCGAACACGACCGAGTGGTCAAGCGGCTGCAACTCATGCCGAATCGTTGCGACCATGTATTGATCGAACCGCTTGTGGCGATGCCCGACGCACGATTCGCGCAGCCCGATGCACATCACGTGATCGTCGAACGTGCCGGCCTTCGACTGCAGATCACGCTGCATATCGACGCGGGCACCTGCCGGATGCAGCTCGCGGAACCGATCCAGCCCTATTCGCCGCCACTGCCGATCCGGCCGCTGCACCTGGCCTTGGGCGCCCACGGCCGACAGGCGCTGACCCTGATATTCACCGTTACCGACTGCTGATCGATGCGTATTCTCGTCCACGCCCCCATGCACTACGAGTACAGCACCGAGCTGGCCAGCGCGCTGGCCGCCCGCTCGGACGTGTCAGCGGTGTTGCTCGTGGTCTGCGCCGATTTCCCCTACGAGCAACAATGCGACTGCGCTATCGAGCGTCTGTACCCGGACCAGTCGCGCGTGCCGGGCAAGATGGCGAAGCTGCGCGCCCATTTCGGCGCGCTTGCACGCCTGATCGCCCTGCTGCGTCGATGGCGACCCGATATCCTGCACATCCAGGCGCTTCGCCACACCGATATCGACTGGCCGCTGCTGCTCGCCGCACGCCTGCTGTCGGTACCGATCGTCTGGACCGCGCACAACGCGCTGCCGCACGAGCGGCGCGCCCATCATCGCCTGCTCTACCGCACCATCTACGGCGGATCAGACCGGTTGATCGTGCATACCCGGCATACACAGGCCGAACTCGAGCGCTTTGGCGTGCCGGGCGAACGCATGGCACGCGTGCCGCACGGCAATCTGCGTCGCATGGTCGGCCGGCAGTGGCCGAAAGCGCAGGCCCGATGTGATCTCGGGCTCGAGACGGGTGACCAGACACTGGTACTGCTGTTTTTCGGCCGTGTCCGGCCCTACAAAGGCCTCGACCTGCTGCTGGCGGCCATGGCGCGGCTCGAGCAGCGCGACATCGTGCTGCTGGTCGCCGGCGAGGACCTGTTCGACGAATGGAGCACGGTCGTGGCACCGGCCAACGTGCGCATGGATCTTCGACGGATCGACAACGACAGCGCAGACCGCTACTTCAGTGCCGCCGATCTGGTGGTTCTGCCCTATCGGCGCATCGATCAGAGCGGCGTGCTGATGCTGGCCATGTCGCACGGCGTACCCGTCATGGCGACCGCGGTGGGCGGACTGGCGGAGGTGATCGAACACGGTCGCACCGGCTTTCTGCTGCCGCCCGAGGACATCGAAGCACTGACTTCGGCAATCGGCCGGATCGACGACGATCGGGATGGCCTGGCTCGGGTGCGACAAGCGACCCGGGATGCGGTCGATAACGAATACGGATGGGCGACGATCGCCGCTCAGACAATGGCGGTGTACGGCGCGGTGGCACGAAAACGCTGAGCGTTGGCGCACGCTTGGCTCAACGTCATAATTTCTGCGGGGCGGCGGTCCGGAGTCACGATTGCGAAGGCCGTCGATGAGACACGGGGGGAGATATATCGCATGTGCGGTTTCACAGGATGGGTCTCGACCGGCGCTACCGGCGCGCGGCGCGCCGAGTTATGCGCGATGCAGGCCACCCTCGCGCATCGGGGGCCGGACCAGTCGGGCGAGCATCTGTTCGAGACCGCCGACGGTGGCGAGGTCGCGCTCGCTCATTGCCGCCTATCGATCATCGACCTGGACGGCGGTCGCCAGCCGATGTTCGATGCCGATTACGTCCTGGTCTACAACGGCGAAATCTACAACTACCAGGCGTTGCGCAAAGAACTGGTGGCCGGCGGATGCCGCTTCGACGATGCCTCGGATACCGCAGTCGTGCTTCAAGCCTACAAGCAGTGGGGCATCGATTGCCTGTCGCGGTTTCGCGGCATGTTCGCCTTCGCGCTCTGGGATGCAGCCGCCGGCCGGATGATCTTTGCCCGCGATCCGTTCGGAAAAAAGCCGCTGTTCTTCCACCGACAGGGTTCGCGCCTGGTGTTCGGCTCCGAAATCAAGGCCGTGCTGGCATTTCCGGGCGTGCGGCGATGCGCCGACCCGACGGTCCTAAGCGACTATTTCCTCTATCGCTATGTGCCACAGCCGCACACCTTGTTCGACGGCATCGAGAAACTGCCGGCCGGCAGCTATGCAATCTGGGAACGCGGCGAGCTCACCACGCATCGCTACTTCACCCCGCCGGACGCGCAGCCGCGCGCCACGGCCCCAGCAGATCGCCGAATGCCGGTCGACGGCTTTCTCGACCGGCTGACCGATGCGGTCGCCATACGCATGATAAGCGACGTGCCCTACGGCGCATTCCTGTCGGGCGGACTGGATTCGTCCGCGATCGTGGCGCTGATGGCGCGCCAGTCCACCCAGCCGATTCGCACGTTCTCGGTCGGCTTCGCCGAGGCTGACTACAGCGAGCTCGACCATGCCCGCACCGTGGCCGAACACATTGGCGCAGATCATCATGAACTGCGGCTGTCGCCTGACGATCTCATGGACCACCTGCCCGCGCTCACGCGTTTCCGCGATGCGCCTGTGGCCGAAACCGCCGATATTCCGATCTACCTGCTGTCGCTGGAAGCCGGGCGCCACGTCAAGATGGTGCTCACCGGCGAAGGCAGCGACGAACTGCTTGCCGGGTATCCCAAGCATGCCTTCGAGCGTTATGCGCCGGCCTACGGCGCGCTACCGGATCCGGTACGTCACAAACTGATCGAACCGACGATCGCATCGCTGCCCTACCGTTACCGGCGTATCAAGACCGTCGCGGCCACGCTGGGGCTGGCCGACCCCGACGAACGGCTGCCGCGCTGGTTCGGCGCGCTGGCCCGCGCCGAGCGCGAGCGCCTGCTCGCGCCGCAATCGGTCGACCGTGCCCCGGTTGACGCGCGCTGGGCGCGCGTTGCCGGTAACAGTGCGCTGCGCCATGCGCTGTACTTCGACCAGGCCAGCTGGCTGCCCGACAACCTGCTCGAGCGCGGCGATCGCATGACCATGGCGGCCTCGATCGAGGCGCGCATGCCGTTTCTCGACGAAGAACTGGCCGCGTACGTATCGGGCCTGCCGGATCGATGGCGACTGCGTCGGCATACCGGCAAGTACCTGCTACGCGAGGCTATGCGCCGATTGCTACCGGCCGCGATCATCGACCGACCCAAAGTCGGCTTTCGCGTACCGGTCAATGAATGGTTCCGCGGGCCGATGCAGGATTATCTACGCGAGCATTTGATCGCAGACGCCACCCGTACCCGTGACTACTACCGGCCGGGCGCGGTCGCGCGGGTGCTCGACGAACACGCGGCCGGCCGTCAAAACCACGAAAAGCTCATCTGGACGATGCTCAACCTCGAACTCTGGCATCGCCACTGTCTGGAAATGCGCCCATGAGTCACACCACCGGCGTGCTGATCATCGTCGAGAATCTGCCGCTGCCGTTTGACCGGCGTGTCTGGCAGGAAGCCTGTGCCCTGCGCGACGCCGGCTATCGCGTCTCGATCGTGTGCCCACGCGCGCCGGGCTACGACGAGCCACGCGTGGACATCGACGAGATCGCAATCTATCGTCATCCGCTGCCCGTGGAGGCCGATTCGGCGGCCGGCTACGCGCTGGAATACGGCGCCGCGCTGTTCTGGCAGCTCGTACTGTCGCTGCGGATTGCCTGCACGCGCGGCTTTCGGGTCATCCACGCCTGCAACCCGCCGGATACCATCTTCATCGTCGCGGCTTTCTGGCGATTGATGGGCAAGCGGTTCCTGTTCGACCATCACGACCTCTGCCCCGAGCTCTACGAGGCTAAATTCGGTCGGCGCGATCGTTTCTATCGACTGATGCGCACGCTCGAGCGCTGGACGTTCCGTATGGCGCGGGTGTCGCTGGCCACCAACGACTCCTTTCGGCGTATCGCGATCGAACGCGGCGGCATGGCACCGGAAGACGTGTTCGTGGTGCGTAGCGGCCCGAATCTCGATCGTATCCGGGCCATGCCCGCCGATAAAGCACTGCGCCGCGGCCGTCGGCACCTCGTGGGCTATGTCGGGGTGATGGGACGCCAGGAGGGTCTGGACACCCTGCTCGAAATCATCGCCGACATCGTGCACCGGCGTGGGCGCGACGACATCCAGTTCTGCCTCGTCGGGTTCGGCACCGAACTCGAGACACTGCGCCGGCAGGCAATCGATCTCGATATCGCAGCGCATGTGGATTTTCCCGGCCGGCTGGAGGGCGAGGCGCTGATGACGGTGCTCAGCACTGCCGACGTATGCGTCAGTCCCGACCCGCTCAATGCCATGAACGACCACTCGACCATGAACAAGATCATGGAGTACATGGCCCTGGGCAAGCCGAGCGTGCAATTCGATCTTACCGAAGGCCGATTTTCGGCCCGAGAGGCGTCCCTGTATGCGCGACCGGGCGATACCGCCGACTTCGCCGACAAGCTCTTGCAACTCATCGACGACCCCGACCTGCGGCACGCCATGGGGGCCTACGGCCAACAGCGCGTGCGCGACACGCTCGCCTGGCGCTTTGAGGTGCCCAAGCTGCTGGCGGCCTACGAACGGGTGCTCGAATGACGACAACCCCACCACCGAACATCGAGCCACCCCGGACCGAGGCGAGCCATTCGTTGCAGACAGCCCCCATTCTGGTGATCTCGCCGGTGCGCGACGAGGCGCGCTATCTGGAAGCCACCATCAAATCCATGTGTGGGCAGACCATACGCCCGGCAGAATGGGTGCTCGTCGACGATGGTTCCACCGATGGCACCGGCGAGATCATCGATCGCCATGCCGCTCGCGAGCCCTTCATGCGCCGCGTCGCCAAGCCCGACCGCGGCTTCCGGCAGGTCGGCAGCGGCGTGATCGAGGCGTTCCGGTATGGCCTGTCGCAGGCGCGGCGCACGGACTATCGCTATATCGTCAAGCTCGACGGCGATATCACCTTCGGCCCGCGTTATATCGAGCGCATGCTCGCGGCATTCGAGGCCGATCCGGCACTGGCTGCCGTATCGGGGCGCGTGTTCCGGCCTGAAGGCGAACGCCGCGTCGAGGAACGCCTTGCCCCGGACATGGTGACCGGGCAGTTCAAGTTCTACCGGCGCCGTGCCTTCGAGGCGATCGGCGGCTTCGAGCAGACACTGCAGTGGGACGGTATCGATATCCATCGCTGTCGCATGAACGGCTGGCGTACCGCCAATATCGACGATCCAGACGCCGTGATCATGCATCACCGGCTGATGGGCTCCTCCCAGCGCAGTATCGTCGACGGCCGGTTGCGCTGGGGGCGTGGCATCCACTACATCGGCTATCACCCGTTGTATGCGCTGGCATCGGGCGTATTCCGCATGCGTGAAAAGCCCTATGTCATCGGAGGTCTGCTGATCGTGGCCGGCTACGGTTGGTCGGCGTTGCGCCGTCGCCCCCGTTATCCCGACACGGCATTCCGGCACAGCCTCAGGCGCTGGCAGCTGGCACGGCTCGGCGCGATGCTGCGCCGGGGCAACCGATGATTGCGCCCGGCCGCAACGGCAGCATATTCGCACCGGTACTTCACGGTGCGGTATTCGCTTCGGTCGGGGTGGGCAATCTGTACCTGCTTGCGCGTTTGTTCGGTCAGGTCTTCGATGACAGCTATCAACTGCTGGCCTTCGCCGTTTTCGTGGTGCTGTTCACCTTTTTCGGGCGCTACAGCATGGTATGGCAGTGGAAGGTCGGGCGCAGCGGCTCGATCGGCACTCGAGTGCTGGTAAGCTGGCTGGTGCTGGCCGCAAGCCTCGTGTTCATCGGCTTTCTCACGCGCCAGACGCAGGATCTTCAGCGGCGCGTGATCCTCCTCTGGTTGGTCAGCACGCCGCTGTGGTTCATGGTGGCCCATCTGGGTGTACGGCGCCTGTTCCTGACCTTTTTCCCGAGCAGTCTCCGTTCGCGGTCCACGTTGATCGTGTTTCTCAATCCGGCTTCGCATCGCTTGGCGCAGATGTTTGCGAACCTGGACACGCCACAGTTCCGCCTGGTCGGTTTCATAGAGGACCGCAACGGCGAACGCGCCATGCCGCCGCCGTCAGGCATGGAAATCGTCAGCGATACACAGAATCTGGCGAACTACGTCAATCAGCATCGTATCGAGGTCGTGTTCGTGGTGCTCCCGCTGGAGGGCGCCAGTCGAGCGATGCGGGTCGTCGAGCAGCTGGGCAATACCACTGCCTCGGTGTATTACGTGCCCGACTCCAATCTGTTTCAACTGGACTACATGCGCTTTTCGGAGGTCGGCGGTATTCCGGTCTTCACACTCACCGAAACCCCGTTCTTCGGCGCAGACGGGCTGCTCAAACGCCTGATGGATATCGCATTTTCATCTGCGATCCTGATCACGATCGCGCCTTTTTGCCTGCTGGTCGCTCTAGCGGTGCGAATCAAGATGGGTTCGCCGATCATATTCACGCAGAAGCGTTACGGTCTCGACGGCCGCGAGATCAACGTTCACAAGTTCCGGACCATGACCGTGGCCGAGGACGGCGATGTCGTTGTGCAGGCCAGCCGCGATGACAAGCGCATTACCCCACTGGGCGCATTTCTTCGGCGCACCTCGATCGACGAGTGGCCGCAATTCTGGAACGTGCTCAAGGGGGATATGAGCCTGGTCGGCCCTCGACCGCACGCGGTGGCCCATAATGAGCAGTATCGCAGCCTAGTCGACCGTTACATGGTGCGGCACAAGGTCAAGCCCGGCCTGACTGGCCTCGCCCAGGTCAACGGCCTGCGCGGCGAGACCCGCGAGCTCGATGCCATGAAACGACGCGTCGAGCATGACCTCAAGTATATTCGCGACTGGTCGCCGGGCCTGGATCTGTCGATTCTCCTGCGCACGGCCTGGATCGTCTTCCGTGATCGATCCGCGTACTAAGCCGGGCCGGTACTGGCTGGCCGCCGGTCTGCTGGCCGCCTCCCAGACGACTCTGGCCGGCGCGCTCGAAGTGCGGCCATACGTGGAATACGGCACCACCTACAACAACAATCTGCTGACGGTGCCCAATGCTCGCGCGCGCAGCGAAACCATCCGCAAGGCGTCGATCGGCACATTGGTCGACTGGCCGGTTTCGCGTCAGCGCCTGATTGCGTCCGGGCAAGTCAGCCGGTTTCGCTACCGTCGCTACGATCAGCTCGATCACAGCGAATACGAAGGCCGTGCGACCTGGGAGTTCCAGTTCGGCCATGCCGTATACGGCGCGCTGGGCTACCGTCGCGAGCGTTATCTGGACGACTTCGATAATCGCCAGCGCGCGATCACGGACTTCATCGACGTCTCCGAGCCCACGCTCGAAACCTATGTCCAGGTCCATCCCGACTACCGCATCCGAACGCTGGTCAGCCACCTGAGACTCGATCACAGCCTGGCGGAACAATCGCGCTTCGACCGCGAACAGACCCAGGCTCGCGTCGAACTGCAATATCAGGGCGTACCGGACTCGGTTTTCGGATTCGGCGGCGAAACCATCGACGGCCGCTTTCCCGGGCGCGTATCCACCGATCCGCTGTCACCGACGTTTACCCAGAACAGCGTTTTTGCAACCTTCGACTGGGAATACAGCGGCATATCACGCATCCAAGGCCAGCTCGGTTATACCGAGCGCGACGCGGGCACGCGCGATGACCGCGACTTCGGCGGCATGACTGGCCGGCTGGCCTATATCCGCACCCTCTCGGCCAAGACGCATGTGACCCTCGAGCTGTCGCGCTTCATCTACTCGGTGGACGACGTCGACGCGAATTTCGTACGGGATACGGGCGGCCGGCTCGTGCTCGACTGGGACTACAGCCCGAAGCTGGCACTCAACGCAAGCCTTGGCCGTCGCGAACAGGTCTACCAGACACTGGGCGCCGATCTCGCACGTAGCGATACCGTGGACGAACTGGCCGCAGAGATGATCTATCGTCCGCTGCGCCAGTTTTCAGTCACCGCCACCGCAGCCTATACCCAGCGGGATTCGAACGTGGCCAGCGAAAACTACGACGCGGTGTCCGGCGGGCTGTCGTTCCGCTGGTCGCCGAATCCGGAGAACCGATGAACCATCGGCGATACGCCAGCATGCAGGACTGTCATGGTCTGCACCGTCCATCCGCCGAGCGATGCCGCTGATGGGAACACGTGTCGATCCCATGCTCGGCTGGATCTCGCTGTCGTCGCTGGACGCCGTCGGTCGTATCGGGCTCAAGGTGCTGGCCACGGTCCTGTTCGCGCGCTGGCTCACGCCCGACATCTTCGGTCAGTCTTCGCTGACGATCGTGCTGGTCGCGCTGCTCGCGATCATCGTCACCGCGCCTTTCGAGGAGGCGCTGACCCAGCGCAAGGTCGTGGACAGTCGTCATTTCCGTACGGCGCTGACCGTCGTCACGGCGCTGAGCGTGGTCATCTGCGGCGTTGTCTTTACGGTCGGGCTCATCGTCGACCATGTGGCGGGGGAACAGTATCCGGTGGCAGCGACGGTTGCGTGGTTCAGCGTCATCCTGTTCGCCCAGGGCCCCATCTCGATCTACACCGCCCTGGCCCGGCGTCAGCGCGCATTCAAACGCATCGCGATGAGCAATCTCTCGGGTGACACGATCGGTACCGCCGTCGGTCTTGCCCTGGCCTGGTCTGGCGTCGGCGTGTGGAGCCTGCTCGCGGTGCGGTTCGTATCCGCCTTCGTGGTTCTGAGCGCACTGATGGCGGGCAGTCCGGTTAGGTTCGGGTTCGGTCTGTCGCGCGACCGCTTGCGCGATCTGTCGTCGTTTGCCGGCTGGCTGTTCGCGGTACGCTGTACCGATCGCATCTCCGATGCGTTGTTCCAGGGGCTGGTCGCCAGCTTCTTCGGACTCAACGGCGCCGGCTATCTGAACATGGCGTTGCGTATCATCGAGCCCATGCGTGGGGTCACCGGCTCCATGGGGCACAACATCGCGATGTCGTTCTACGTGCGCGCACAGGACGACCCGGCCCGACTACGTGCCAGCGTCGAGCAGACGCTCTCGAGCACCTCGCTGCTGCTGTTGCCGCTGTTCATCGGCCTGGCCGCGAGCGGCCCGACCATCATCACCCTGCTCGCCGGCGCCGCCTGGGCTCCGTCGGGACCGCTGGTCAGCTGCCTGTCGCTGGCCGCCGCGCTCACGGCCTGCACCAATTTCCTGCAGAGCGCGATCGCCGCGCGCGGGCGCGTGGATCTGACCTTTGCCGCCACCGCGCTGGAACTCGGGCTGATGGTGATCGCATTGTGGGGATTGACGCATTGGGGCTTGCTGGCCGTCGGCGCGGCGCGTCTGGTCTCCAACGCCGGCGAGGCGATATTCAACGTCGCAGCGGCCGGCCGGGTGTTCGATCTGCGCGCCCGCCGGATACTCCGGCTTATCGGCCCCGTCGCGCTGTCCGCGGCAGCCATGGGCTGCGTCGTCGCCGCCGTCGGCAGCCGGCTCGCCGGCGCCTTCTCGCCGGGGATGACGCTTGTCGCCCAGATTCTGCTGGGCGTTGCGATGTACACGGTACTGGCGTTGCTGTTTCACCGCGTGGCCCTACGCTCGGTCCATGCGCGTCTGTTCAACCGACGCGCCGCATGAGGTCGAGGACGCGGTCGTGTGACCGACAGACGCTGGCTGCGCATCTGCCAGACGGGGTCGTGGGTTACACGGGCGTGGATCGTGGCGACGCCGACGCCCTGCCCGCCGCCGAGCGCGCGCTGGTCGTCGACGCCGGTGAGCTCCGACGCCGGCAGTTCGCGGCCGGGCGCGTGCTGGCACGGCAAGCGCTGTACCGAATCGGCCACCCCCTGGACGCGCTGGGCCGCCGCGACGACGGCTCGCCCGACTGGCCCGACGGCGTGTGCGGCAGCCTCTCCCACACCGCCGGCCTGGCGCTGGCCGTGGCCGGACCGCGCACACACATCGCGTCGATCGGCGTAGACATCGAGCCACTCACCGACTTCCCGGCGGCGGCCGTCCGGACCGTCTTCACGGCCGCCGAACGTGCGCGGCTTTGCGCCGACGACCAACGGCTGGCGAGCTTCAGCGCCAAGGAATCGGTCTACAAGTGCCTGGCGCCGCTGGGCGCGGTGGATCTGGATTTCCTAGACGTCGAAGTGTGCTGGCAGACCGACCGCTTCGATGTTCGGCCGGCGACACCGGGAGCGATCGATCCGGCGTTGATCACCGCGGTACGCGGCCGGCGTTTCACCCTCGGCGAAGGACGCTATATCGCCACGGTGGCCATTATCGGGCCCGCGTCTGCGCGGTGAATGCGCTGTCCATCCAGTCGCGCAGGCGCGCGATCAGTTCGGCCCGCGCGTCCGAGCGCGAGAAGGTATGGTCGGCTGCGGGTACGAAGTGCTCGCTCAGGGCGGACCCGAACGCGAGATCGGGAAAGGCGTCCGCGAACTGCGAGCCGTAGTTGTAGACATCCTGTACGCCGCCGGAATAGACACAGAACAGCTGCACGTCGCGCGCGAGCAGCTGCGCCAGATCACCGGCCAGCGCATCGCGGTCCGGCATGGCGAAGAAATACAGATCGTCGGCGGCCAGACCCGGGTCGGGCACGTCCGGCTGTCGCTCGCTGTGCAGGTAGCGCTGCCATGCGTTGCGCCAGCGGCGCAGCGACACGAGCCGCTGCAGGTAATAACGAATGCGAAAGCCGGTCGTCGGCAGCGCATACCCGTCGATCATCGCCACACCGGCCACGCGTGAATCACTCAGCGCGTAGCGAAACGCATCGTCTGCGCCGCTACACAGCCCGCAGACCACGACCGATGCGACACCGGCGTGCCGGATCAGCGTATCGGACGCGGTCGCGCATTCGCTGCGCATCTCGATCACCCGGTCCGACGAGACCGGAATCGACGGCTTGCGGCTTTCGCCCAGCCCGCCGAAATCGAAACGCAGCGTGGCATAGCCGGCATCGTTGAGTGCCCGAGCGAGCGCTGTGTAAAGACCGCGCGGGCCCACGCGATGCTCGACGCCGGCGTTGAGGAACAGCACGCCGGGCGAGGTCTGTGTCACGGCCTGCGTCGGCTGGCCGAGGATGCCGACGAGGTTGTCCTCACGGCCGAATTTCAGGGCGGTTTCCATGAGGCTTTAAGACGATTCCAGAAGCAGGTCGAGCAGCGTGTTCGTGGACCGGGGCAGCGTGAGGCGGCGGTACTGGGCGTCGACGTCGTGCCAGTCCATGGGTTCGGGCAGCGCGACGCAGCGCCCGCCGCGATGGGCGAGATGGGTCAGCAGGTCGTCATCGGCTGTCTCCAGGCCACTGGAACACGCCAAATGCCAGTCCACGGCTCCGCGCGGAAGCATCCGGGACAGGCGTGCCTCGGCCAGCGCATCCGTGACCGGCCGCGGCAGATGGAAGCCTAGGTATTCGTCCGTATCGTGTTCGGCATGACGATGCCGCAGCGGCCGATAGCGGTTCATGGCGCGCGTATACGTCACGTGCATGTCAGTGAGCTCGTGCATGAACTGCGCGCCGTCGAACACCGGATCCCACAGCACGGCCCGGTTGACCGAGCGCGAGTGCACCGCCGCCTGTGCACCCATCAGGGCGCCGACGCGTAGCCCCAGCAGACGCACGTCGACCAGCCCCGTGTGGTCGGCCAGCCAATCGATCGCGTGGCCGACGCTGTCGACCCAGGCGGTCCAGCTGCGCTCGGTCTGGCGTCCCTGGGAATCGCCGGTGGCAGCGTAGTCGAAGCGCAGCACGTGCGCGTTGCGCCGCGCGGCCGTCTCGGCCAGCTGCCAGCATGCCCGGTACGCGCGCATGTATTCGTGCCCGATGCTCTGACAGATCACCACCGCCGTTTCCGGCGCTGTGGTGTTCATCTCGGCCGGATGGTAGGCGCCGTACAGGCTGTTCGAAGGTCCGAAGAAGAACGGTTGCAAATCGACCTCAGCGACGCTTGCCAAAGCCCAAGCGCGAGATCAGCCCGTTGCCGCCGCCGTTCCGGCTGCCTGGCGGCGGCTCGGCGGGCGATGTCGACGGGCTGTCGTCGGGAACGGGCTCTGCGGGTGCCGACGGCGGCGCGTCGAGGCGAACCGCAAGCTGGGCGAGGCTGTCGAGCATCATGGAACGAACCGGGATGACGCGGTCGTATTGCTCACGCACCGCGGTGACCGCGCGTACCGCGAGCAGCGAATGGCCGCCGAGATCCAGAAACGTGTCGTGTGCCCTGGCCGAGACCTCGAAACCCAGCACCTCCGACCAGACACGCGTGAGCCGCGTCATCGACTCGGGTGATGCCGATACGCCGGCCCCGATGCCCGCGGCCTGAGCGGCGCGGCGGTCGGCGAACGGGTTGGGCAGGCCGGCCCGGTCGAGCTTGCCGTTGGGCAGGGTCGGCCAGTCCGAGACCCGGACGAATTGTTGCGGCACCATGTGCAACGGCAGCCGCTCACGCAGGTAGCGGCGCAGCGCCGCCGGTTCTACCGCTACCGAATCGGCCTGCGGCTGCCAATAGGCCACCAGCTGACGGTCGCCCGGCTCGGCCTCGCGAACGGCCACCGCACAGCGATCCACGCTCGCATGCGATTCGAGCATCGTCTCGATCTCGCCGAGCTCGATCCGAAACCCGCGGATCTTGACCTGATTATCGGCACGGCCGACATATTCGATCTGGCCGTCGGCCCGCCACCGGGCAATATCACCGGTACGATAGACCAAGCCCGAGCCGCCGGCCCATACGTCCGGCACGAAACGAGCCGCGGTGAGATCGTCGCGATCGATATAGCCCGCGGACACCCCGACGCCGCCGATCAGCAGCTCGCCCTCGGCGCCCGCGCCGAGCGCACGGTCCTGTGCATCCACGATATGCACGCGCCAGCCGGCAATGGGCCGGCCGATGCTTGGCGCAGCACCCGGCGTGCGCTCGCCTACCGTGGTGAAGATCGTCGCTTCGGTTGGCCCGTAGACATCCAGCACGCGGGTCACGCCGTTCTGGGCATGCAGTTGTTCGACAAGACTGGCATGGACCGCTTCACCGCCGACACAGACGGTGCGCGCCGTCGCCGGCAGCGTGGCGTGGCGCAATAGCTCGACCATGGCCGAGGGCACACCGCTGACCATGGTCACCTTCGCAGACGGGGGCTCCACCAGCGACAGCAGATTGTCGATAAGTACCAGCGTGCCGCCGGCACACAGCGGTACGAAGATCTCGAACACCGAGAAATCGAAACAGATCGAGGCCGAACCCAGCACGCCTTCGAGCTCCGCGTCGGAGAACGCGGTCCGCGACCAGGCGAGAAATCCGAGCAGATTGCGCTGACGCACAAGCACGCCCTTCGGGCGGCCGGTCGAGCCCGAGGTATAGATGATATAGGCGATGCGGTCTGGATCGACGCCCGGCTCGGGCGGGGCATCCTCGCAGGCCATCGCCTCGTCGATATCGGTGCGTTGCAAGCCCAGATCCGGTACACGGCCGTCGGACAGGATCAGCGGTGCGCCGCTGTCCTCGGCCATGAAGCGCAGTCGCTCGACCGGATAGTCCGGATCCATCGGCACATAGGCCGCACCGGCCTTGAGGATGCCGAACAGGCCGGCGACCATCGCCGGGCCGCGGCTCACGCACAGCCCGACCCGTGCCCCGGGTGCAACGCCCTGGCTCGCGAGCGCGGCCGCGACCGCGTCCGAGGCACGATCCAGACGCGCGTAATCCCAGCGCGCCTCGCCATGGCATACCGCTGTGGCCGTGGGCGTTGCCGTGGCCTGAGCGCGAAACAGCCCGGCGATATCCACCTCGTCGTCGAAGACGATCGGCGCAGGGTTGAAATCCTCCACCGGCGGCGACGGCGCAGACGCCGGGTCCAGCGACAAATCATGCACCATCACGTCGGGCCGCTCGCTCACTTCGCCCAGAATCCGGTCGTAGGCGGCGATCCAGCGGTCGACCACCGCCCCGTCGAACAGATCGGCGTTGTAGTCGCAGTGCAGCAGCAGGCGGTCGTCGTTCTGGGTGAGGTTGAAATGCAGATCGAAATTGACCTGGGTCTTGGGCGCTTCGTGCAGGTCCGCGCTCAGGCCGCTGAATTTCAATGGCTCGCCGGTAGGCGAGAAATTGAACACGACCTCGGCCAGCGGCAGCCGCGCCGGGTCGCGTTCGAGCTTCAGCGCGCGAATGATCTGCCCATAGGTACAGTCGGCATGGATGCAGGCCTGGGTGATCGCATCGCGTACGCGCACCACGACATTCGCAAAGGCTTCGTCGGCAACACAGCTCAGTCGTAGAGGCAGCAGCTGGACACAGTGGCCCACCAGCGCATCGTGGCCTTCCAACGCCTGGCCGGCCACCGGCATGGCGATCACGACCTCCGACTGGCCGGCCAACCGGCACAGCAGCACTGCATAAGCGGCCATGTATACCGAAAATGCGGTGGCGTTCTCGCGCGCCGCACAGGCACGTACTCCGGCCTGTAGAGCGGGCGGGATGTCGTGCAGGCGATTACCGGCCGGTGCGGCATCGGCGCGTTCGCGCGGCGCCCGCGTGGGCAGCGCCAGCGGTGCCGGTGGATCGGCATACAGCGCCGTCCAGTAAGCCAGCTGGCGTGTGCTTTCCTGAACCCGATCGAACTGGGCGCGGGCATAACGGGAGAACGGGATGGGCGTCGCGAGCTCGGCCGGCCGGGCGTCCACGCGTGCTGAATATAACGCCGCGAGATCGGCAAACAGCACGACCGCCGACCAGCCGTCGCAAAGCAGGTGGTGCACGACGAGCGCTGCGAAATGGCGCGTGTCGGCTATACGGCAGACCCGCAAACGCATCAGCGGATCGCGACCGGCGAGATCGAAATCCATGCGCCCCAACGCCTGGATCGCGTCCATGGCGTCGGCTTCGGGATCCGCGGCGTCGCGACAGTCGAGCCACTCGACGGGGATCGGCACTGCATCGATACGCCGCTGGGTCTCGCCGTCGCCCGCGAAACGAAGCGACAACGCTTCGTGGCGCTCGGCCATGGCCTGGACCGCGGCTTCGAATGCCACCGGCTCGAGCGCGCCGCACAAATCGAGATACACCAGCTCGTTGTAGGCATGCGCGATCTCCGGGCGCACCGCCTGGGCGAGCCAGATCTCGCGCTGGGCCTCGGTGAGATCGATCGCCTCCCCCACCGCCAGGCCGTCCGGCGCATCCTGCCGGGGCCGCGGCATCCGCGCGACTGCCCGTGCCGGTGCCGCCGCCTCGTCGTGAGCCACGGCATCCACGGTGGGCATGAAGCCGGCGGCCTGCAGCGCGACGACGCTGTCGCGCACGACTTCGGCGACGCGGGCGATGTCGGCGTCGCTGTGGGCGATGGAGAAAAAGCAGTTCTGACCGCCGTCGCGGATATAGATGCCTTCGGCGAGCATGCGATAGAACATCAGCTGCACGAACGGCTGGTCGCCCGGCACGTCGAAGCGGAACCAGGAGCTGAAACAGCGGATGCGCACCGGCACGCCGCGCCCGGAGAAGAACGCGTTGAGTTCGTCGGCGAAGGCCGCAGTACGCCGGTCCAGATCGGCCTGCAGTCGGCCGCCGTCGGATTCGAGGAAATCGAGAACGGCATCGGCGGCAGCCATGACCAGCGGGTGCCGCACGAACGTGCCGGCGAAGAAGGTCATCGGGGCTTCCGGCACGGAGTCGTCACCGTAGTCCCAGGCCCCGCCGTCGATGCTGTCCAGCCAGCGCGACTTGCCGGCCAGCGCGCCGATCGGCAAACCGCCGCCCACGATCTTGCCGTAGGTGCACATGTCCGCATCAATACCCCAGAGCCCGTTCAGTCCGTCGGGGGCGCAACGAAAGCCGGTAATCACCTCGTCGAGAATGAGCGCCGCCCCGGATTGCGCGGTGATCCGGCGCAGCTCACGCACGAACTCGACGGGCTGCACCTCCGGATGCCGGCTCTGTACCGGTTCGACCAGTATCGCGGCGATCTCGTCGATATGTGCGCGCACGATATCGAGCGAGGCCGGCTGGCCGTAGTCGAGCACGATGGCGTTGTCGACCGAGGCCTGGACGATGCCGGGTGCTGCCGGGCGCGTCGACAGCGTATCGTCGGCCAGGTGGGCCCGGCCGAGCACCTCGTCGAATGTGCCGTGATAGTCGCCGGTGAAGTAGACGATCTTGTTCTTGCCGGTCACCGTGCGCGCACAGCGCAGCGCGGCCATAACGGCTTCCGAGCCGGTGTTGCAGAACGTCACGCGCTCCTGGCCGACGATACGACAGAATTTTTCGGCAACCCGCGGGGCGAGCGGCGTCTGTGGGCCCGTCTCGAAGCCGCGCTGCAGCTGGGCCTGCACGGCATCGACCACCACCGGGTGGGAATGGCCCAGAAAGCCGATGCCGAAGCCCATGGTGATATCGATGTATTCATTGCCGTCGATATCGATCATGCGCGCGCCGTGGGTCCGGTCGGCCGCGATCTGATAGACCAGCTCCTTCCAGCTGCGGCGGAAGTTGGCGACGCCGCGCGGATCGGCCAGGTGCCGGCGCGCCTTTGCGGCCAGCCGCTTGGAAGCGTTCGTGCGCCGGGTCAGATCGTCGATCAGACTGTCGAGAAACGCCTGCTGAGCGTTGTCGAGGCCGCCGTCGCGATCGACGTTGATCCGTTTGTAGGGCCCGAATCGATCGGCGGATGTCGCCGCCAGATTGCGGCCCTGCGCCGCGCGATCGATGCGGGCGTGCACGACCGGTGATGACGATACGGCTGGCGCCGCCTCGCCGCGCTCGCCGACTTGGCCGCCCTGGCCGCCCAGTACGGCCAGCTGCTGGCGCATGATCTCCAGCTGCTGCTCGATCAGGCGTTCGGTCGCCCCGCCGCCGGCGCTCGTGCTGGCATTGACCGGAATCGGACCGGCCGGTATCGGAGCGCCCGGCCCATTTGTTTGTTCGATCATGGGCGCCTTGGCCGGCGCCGTGGGCGGCTCGAACCGGCCGGCGGGCAGGTTGGCGTCCAGATGCGCGCCGAGACGCGCCAGGGTGTTGAGTTCGTCAAGCAATTGCCTGAAGCGCAGGTTGATCTCGAAACGTTGCGAGATCTCGGCGGCGACCTGGGTAAGAAACAGCGAATCCATGCCCAGCGCGGCAAAGCTGCGGTCAGCCTCGTCGGCCCCGATCGTGATACCGGACAGCGTGTGAAAGATGTCGCGCAGGGTGTCGCGCAGATACGCCGCGCGATCGGGCGGCGAGCCACCGGCCGGAGGCAACGACGGCGGCGCAGCCGCGGTGGCCGTCTCGGGCGTGTCGATCGCATGCCCGCCGGAAGACGTAACCGGCGCCGGCGCTGCGCGGTCGACACCGGCGGCAAGCGGCGGCTCGATCCAGTGTCTTTCGCGTTCGAACGGATACGTCGGCAGATGCACACGCCGCCGCGGATGGGTTTCGGTTTCGAACACGCCGTGCCAGTCCGGCGTCACCCCGGCGGCCCAGAGCTCGCCCACGGCGGCCAGCATCGCCCGGTCAGCCGGCGTTTCGCTCGCGGCATGGCCCTGACTGGCCACACACAGCGGCGCGCGACCGTCGATGCGATGCTGGCGCGCCACCGCGCTGAGGTTCTGGCTCGGGCCGCATTCGATATAGACCCGCGCCGGATCTTCCAGCAGACGCTCGAAAGCCGGCGAAAAACGCACGGTCGAGCGGAGCTGGTCGGCCCAGTAGGCCGGGTCGGTAGCCTGGCCGGCCTCCATCCAGTCGGCCGTCCGACACGACACCAGAGCGGCCCCGGGCGCGGCCAGCGCGGCCTGGCGCAAGGTCTGCATGAACGGCTCCAGTACACCGTCCATCATCGGTGAGTGAAAGGCGTGCGATGTATGCAGACGAATCGGCTCCTCGCCGTCGTCGGCCAGCCGACCGGCGAGCGCATCGATCGCGGCATCCGGGCCGGAGACGATACACAGCGCCGGGCCGTTGACCGCCGCCAGCGCGATCTCGTCGGACAGCAGCGGCGCAACGTCGGCTTCGCTGCGCCGTACGGCAAGCATCGAACCGCCGGGCATGTCGGCCATCAGCCCGGCCCGCACCGCCAGGATGCGACAGGCCTCGGCTTCGGTGAACACGCCGGCCAGACAGGCGGCGACGAACTCGCCCACGCTGTGGCCGAGCATTGCCTGCGGCTCGATGCCCCACTGGGCCCACAGCCGCGCCAGCGCGAGTTCGACGACGAACAGTGCCGGTTGCGCGATGCCGGTATCGCGCAGCCGGGCATCGGCGTCCGCATCGGGGGTGTCGGGGTAGAGCAGCGTTCGGATATCCACGCCGAGATCGCCGACAAGGAGCTCGGCCAGGCGATCGATGGTGTCGCGGAAGACGCCGGGCCGTTCGTAGAGTGCACGTGCCATACCGGGGTGCTGTGCACCCTGGCCTGGAAACAGAAACGCGACCGGCGGCTGGTCGGCCTCGGTGGGCGCAACCTGCTCGGCGCGCTTGGCGGCCGTACGCAGCGCCTGGGCAGCTTCGGAGGCGTTGGCGGCTACCACACTGACACGGTGGCTCATCTCGGCGCGGCCGATGGCCAGCGTCCAGGCGACATCGGCCATGGGCGCATCGGTATGTTCCTCGAGCCAGTCGGCGAGATCGAGACAGCGCCGTGCCAGTGCCGGTGCGCTTTTCGCCGACAACACCAGCAGCTGAGCGGCGCCGGGCGCAGGCACACTCGCCTGCGGCGCCGGTGCCTGTTCGACCACGACATGCGCGTTGGTTCCGCCTACGCCGAACGACGATACGCCGGCCACACGCAGCCCGTCGGCGGGCCAGTCGCTCAGCTGTGCGGCCACCCGGAACGGCGAACCGTCGAAGGCGATACGCGGGTTCGGCTCGCTGTAATGCAACGTGGCCGGGATCTTGCCGTGGCGCAGCGCCTGGATGGTCTTGATTAGACCCGCCGCACCGGCCGCCGCATCCAGGTGGCCGACGTTCGACTTGACCGAGCCCAGCATCACCTGCCCGACCGCGTCGCTCTTGCGACGCCAGGCCTGGGTCAGGCCATCGATTTCGATCGGGTCCCCCAGCGGGGTGGCGGTGCCATGGGTTTCCACATAGCCGATCTCGTCGGGGTGCACATCGGCCACGGCCTGGGCCATGGCGACGACTTCGCCCTGACCGGCCGCGCTGGGCGCACCGTAGCTGACCTTGTCGGCGCCGTCGTTGTTGATCGCACTACCGCGGATGACCGCGAGCATCTCGTCGCCGTCGGTGAGCGCGTCTTCGTAGCGCTTGAGCACGAACACACCCAGCCCGCTCGAGAACACGGTGCCGCAGGCCCGTGCGTCGAACGGACGACAGTGACCGTCGAGCGAGCGGATCCCCCCCTCCTGGGCGATATAGCCCTGTGCCTGTGGCAGACCGATGGACACGCCGCCGGCGATGGCGATATCGCTTTCGAAGGCCAGCAGGCTCTGGCACGCCATATGAACCGCTACGAGCGCCGTCGAGCAGGCGGTCTGTACGTTCACGGCCGGGCCGCGCAGGTCGAACTTGTAGGCGGTACGGCTGGGTAGATAATCCTTGCCGCTGGCGATCATGGCGGCGAACGCCTCGGGCGTGCGTAACTTGACCTGATTCTCGATCGCCTGACGATCGGCCAGCATGTGATAGAGCATGTACTGCTCCATGTTGCCGGCACCGGCGAATACGCCGATCGGGCCGTCGAAGCGCTTCGGATCGACGCCGGCCTGCTCGAGTGCCCCCCAGGCCGATTCGAGCCACAGCCGTTGCTGCGGATCGAGCGTGGCCGCTTCGCGCGGTGCGAAACCGAAAAAGCGCGCATCGAACAGATCGACATCGTCGAGCATGCCGCGTGCGGTCACGAAATCGGCCCGCGCCATCAGGCGGTCGATATCCGGCTCGTAGGGACGCAACTGATCGGCGTTGAGCGCGACGATCGATTCACGCCCGGCAAGCAGATTGGCCCAGAATTCGTCGGTGTTCCGCGCGCCCGGAAAACGACCGCCCATGCCCACGACGGCAATACGTTGTGCATTGTCCCCCATGCCTGATGCCCCCTGGTGACTAACGTCCGGTGCGCGGGCGGCGCGACAGTGCGGCCCGACGTTTGGCGGCGCGTGAATCCAGCGCCTGTCGCTGCTCGTTATCGGCCGTGGCACCACTGGGATCCAGTCGCTCGGCCAACTGCCGGATCGTGGCGTGCCGGAACAGTTCGGCAACCGTCAATGATTCGGAAAAACGGGTCTCGAGCGTGCCGCGCACGGTAACGATGCGCAGCGAATCGCCGCCCACATCGAAGAAATTGTCGTCGATGCCCGGCGACTCGATACCCAGCACGGTGCACCAGATGTCGGCAATGGCGCGTTCGATATCGTTGCGTGGTGCCACATAACGCGTCCCGGTCGCCACGCGCTGGGGCGCGGGCGCGGGCAGCGCATTGCGATCGATCTTGCCGTTCTGGGTCATCGGCAGCCGGTCCAGCTCGACAAACAGCGCAGGCAACATGTGCGCGGGCAGTCTCGCGGCCAGGTAATCGCGCAGTGCGGCGGTGTCGGTCGGCGTGTTGAGGCGGACATAGGCCACCAGCCGGTCGCCGCCCTCATGGCGCAGGATGACGGCGGCATGGTCGACCGCGTCGTGTCCGGCCAGTGCCGCCTCGATCTCGCCCAGTTCGATGCGAAAGCCGCGCAGCTTGACCTGGTTGTCCATGCGCCCGCAGATCAGCAGGCGGGCCGAACCGTCGGCCTGACGATGCCAACGCACGCGGTCGCCGCTGTGGTAGAGACGCATCGGGGGATGTCCCGGATGGACCGAGACCTCGATAAAGCGTTCGGCGGTCAGCTCCGGGCGGCCGAAATAACCCTGGGCCACGCAATCGCCGCCGATCAGCAGTTCGCCGGTCACCCCGGGGGCGACGATGCGATTGTGCGTGTCGACCACGTAGTAAAAGGTGTTCGCCGTCTGGGTGCCGATATGGATCGGCCCGTCGTCGACCGGGTCGCCGCTGCAGTAGACGGTGGTTTCCGTGGGCCCGTACAGATTCCAGAGCTCGAAGCCGGGCCCGGCATGGGCACGCAGATCCTCGGACAGCGCCGGGTCGAGGGTCTCGCCTCCGACCATGGCCTTGCAGCGGCCGGGCGGCTGCCAGCCGGCCATGCGCAGCAGTCGGTAGGTGGTGGGCGTCGCCTGGATCACGTCGATCGTATGGCGTTCGATCAGCTCGGCCAGGCGTCGGCCGTCGAGTACCTCGTCCATATCCGCGATCACGGTGGCCGCGCCGACCACCAGCGGCAGGAACAGCTCGACCAAAGAGATATCGAACGACAGCGTGGTCACCGCCAGAATCCGCTGCTCAGCCGCCAGCCCGGGGCGCTCGGCCATGGACTCGAGGAAGTTCATGACGTTGCGATGGGTGACGACCACGCCCTTCGGCCGTCCCGTCGAACCTGAGGTAAAGATCACGTGGGCCGGCGTGTCCGGCCCGATCGTCACCGGAACGAAACCGGCCACGTCTCCGGATACCGCCATGTCGTCGTCCATGAGCAGACACGGCAGATCGGATGGCGGCAGACCGTCTGCCACAGCGCGTTCCGTCAGAATCAAGTGCGCCTGTGCATCACTCCACATCAGCGCAAGGCGCTCGGCCGGATAGCGTGGATCGCAGGGCACGTAGGCCGCACCGGCGCGCTGCACGGCGCAGGTGGCGATCACCATCCGCTCGCTGCGACCCACGGCCACGGCGACCCGATCACCCGGTTTTACCCCAGCCTTCTGCAGGCGCGCGGCCAAGGCATCGACGGCCTGTTTGAGCTCGGCATAGCTGGTCCGCGTGTCACCGCTGACGACTGCGATGCGCTCGGGCGCCGCCTCGGCCTGTGCGGCCATCGCATCGTAGATGCAGGCGTACGGCCCGGGCGCGCGTTCGGTGCGGTTCCAGCGTTCCAGATGATCGGCCACGTCGCGCGGCGTCTGCCAGGCCAGATCGGCGACTCGCACGTCGGGCCCGCGTACGGCCATATCCTCCAGTAGTACCACCAGGCGATCGATCAGATCATCGGCAATCGACGGCTCGACGAGCCTCCGATCGTATTCGAGCGTGAGCTGCAGCGCGTCGCCGCCGTAGCCGAGCAGCGTCAACGGGTAGCCGGTGAACTGTTTGAGCGTGAACCGCCAGCGACTGTCTCCGACGGTGCCGGCCACCGCATCGGCGACCGCGCCGTCCAATGTCCGGTAATCGTAGACGACTACCGACTGCAACGGGCTCGGCCCACCCAGCGCATCGGTCTGGCGCATAATTTCGCCCAGACCGATACGCTCGTGTTCCCGTCCCGCGCGCGTGGCATCGCGTGCGGCCTGCATGATCTCGATCGCCGTGGATTCCGGCGCGATCGGCAGGCGCTTGGGCACGGTGGTGATGAACAGCCCTACGATATCCGTGCCGCCTGCCAACCCCGCTGGGCGGCCGCCGCGGGTCACGCCGAACACCACGTCCCTAGAGTGCGTGTGCCGCCAGAGCAGAATCGCCCAGGCGGTTTCCAGAAGTCCGGCCCAGCCCACCACGCGCCCTCGCGCAATGCGCGTCAGCGCGGCGGTGGTTGTCGTCGACAGATGCCGATCGCAACGGCCACTGCCGGTGCGCCCCCTGTCGTCCCGATGGTCGGGTACGGGCGACCAGGGCAACGGGGTCGGGGCCGACAAGCCTGCAAGATAGTTTCGCCAGTAGCCACGGCAAGGCTCATCGTCCTGGCTCTGGAGCCAGTGAACGAATTCACCGAACTGTCGCGGCGCGGGCAGCTCGGGCAGCGGATTGTCGTTGCGCAGCGCGTGGTAGTACTGCATGAGCTCGCGCACGATGAGAACGAACGAACGACCATCGGCCAGGATATGATGAAACGTCCACAGCACGCGCCATTCCGTCTCGCCGACACGAATCACGGTCAGGCGCATGGCCGGTGCCGAGCCGAGATCGAAAGGCTCTAGCGCATCTGTGGCGGTTGCCTGCGCCAGCACATCCGGCCGCCCCCGACTATCGAGGTATTGCGTGGGCACCTCGGCGCGGGCCTGGACAATCTGTACGGGTGCCTGTCTGCCCGACCATTCAAAACGGGTCCGCAGAATATCGTGGCGATCGATCACCTTCGCCCAGGCCGCCGCGAAAGCCGGCTCGTCCAGGCGCTCGTCGATGGTCAGAACAACCTGTTCGACGTTCGAGCTAGCCTCGGGGTCGGCCAACGTCTGATACAGCATGCCCTGCTGCATCGGCGTCAAGGCGTATTCGCCGGCCACTGCTGCGTGCTCAGCCATAGGATGCACAACCAGCGAGGACCGCTGCTCCGAACGCCACCGTCGGCTGCACGACAGCGGTATACACGGCGCCACGATCTCGCCGCATCAGACGCAACCTATGCAAGGCCAAGCCAAAGAATGCGACACCGCTCCCCCATCGTGCGCAATCACGCCGCATCATGATACGCGATTTAACCGGGTTGCAACATATTGGGCGGACGAATTCCAACGCCTGATCGACCCGCATATGCGCGAGCTAGCGCGCGGACACACGCCCGAGCAGAGGCGTTCTTCTTGCGACATGGCCGGGGACACAAACCAATCGAAACAGGTCGTCCCTGCCCACCCGGAACCGGCCCCGTATGCCCTGCTATTCCGGACGGACCGTTGCCCTAACTCTTGGGCGCGTCGCTTGATGCCGGATCGTTGGAGCCGCCGTCCGGGGCGCTTGCACGGACCATTGCGCAATCGCGGTGGGTGGCGCCGTCGACAATCATGTCGGCCGTTTTGTCCTCGCGCAACTCGATACGGTTGCCGTGATCGTCGGCATACGCACTGCTGCTCTGGCCGGCCGACTCCGAATCCAGAGTGAGCCGGCGGTTGCCCATGCGTAACAGCACGCGACCCTCGCCTGCGCCGACCTGGGCGAAAAAGCCGTCAGGACACTGATACCGCTCAAACACGAGTGACGACTCGTCGACCAGTCGTGTCAAGGCCAGCGAGACCGGCGCGCTCTGTTGCAGCGGCTGGATCCGAGCGGTTTCACGGGTTGTCCATTCGACATCGCCCTGGGCATCGAGAATCTGCGCCCTCAGCGCATAGCTGCCCTCGGGATTGATCAGGTTCCGGGCGACCTCGAAATCGAACCGAATCGGCTTGGACTTCAGGTTGTGCAGCGTACGCTCGGCCACGATCCGCTTTTCCGCGCCCTCGGGGCCGCGTTCGAACATGCTCACGCGGGCGGTTGCACCATCGCCGATCTCATCGGCGTTGAAGACCAGTTCACCCGAGACCTTGATCGGCCCGGTGTCACCGCCGCTGCAGGCGGCCAATCCCGCGCACGCCGAGAAAATGAGCGCGTAAAGCGCATAGCGGCTTAGAGTTTTTCTAAATGGCATCGAGCATCTTGGTCAATCAATTGAAAACGCGAGGATCTGGCTGATCTGGCAATAGTCGCGAGACGACTCTGCGGCCCAGCCATTGAATCGCTGCTGAATGGCCTGCAGATCCGCCACGCGCGTGGTCTTTCCGTTATGTGCGCCCCACTCGGCCAATCCACGGACCACCCAGCTCGTCAGCATGAACGTATCCTTACCGCACATGCGCAAAAACGACGGTGCGGACTGGCCGCCCAGCTGAGTGAAACGGCGCCGTAATTCGAGCCACAGATCGACGATTTCGTCTTCCGGCCATTCGGCCAACCAGAATCCGAAACTTCCGTACTCGGCGATGATCGCCTGCATGGCGCGCGCGTTATCGCGAACGGCGAATATCTTCTGCCGATGCCGGATGAGGCGCTCGTCGGTGGCAAGACGGCGCAGATCCGTGTCGTCGAGCGAAGCCACCGCGGCCAGATCGAAATCGTCGAAGGCGATCTCGAACGCCGGCCAGCGCGCATCGACAAGCCGATGCGTCAGTCCGGCACGAAATATGCGCCGGGACATGACCGACAGATAACGATCGTCGCCGATCATGGCCAGAGACTCGGGGGGCTCTGCGCGGGTCAGCCGGGCTTCGAGCGCCTCGCGTCCGCCGCAACGCGCGATGGCCGCCGCTTCGATCGTATCGAATGTGGTCGTCATTCAGTGAGCGTAAAAGCTTCAGTTGGACAGCAGTTTACGCGATCGACCGGCCGACGGCCTCAAACTGTTGTGCAAAATACAAACATTGGACTCGCCACGGGGCCGGAGCCCATCCGTCGCCGAGACAGGTCCCCGTCGCCTGCCCTCGACAGACATCAACTTAGATGATGTGTTTGTTGCAAACCATAGACCGGAGTAGGTATGCCTTCCATGCGCGCTTTTAGCTGCAACGCGAGATAGTGAGAGTAGTGGCGTGACTGAGCCAGGTTTCCGCCGTGGAACCATAGCCCTTCTTGCTGGGTCGGCTTCCACATGTTGCGCTGTTCGCCCTCCCACGGGCCGGGATCTTTCGGTGTATCGGACCCCAGGCCCCAGACCTTGCCGACCTTGTCGGCCACCTGTTGGGAGATCAGATCGGCCGCCCAGCCATTCATCGAGCCATACCCGGTGGCATAGATCACGACATCGGCTGGCAGCTCTGTATTGTTGGACAAGACCACGCTGTCTTCAGTGAGCGCCGTGACCTGAACGCCGCTCTCCAGCTTGATCTTGCCGTCGATGATCAGCTGTGAGGCGCCGACGTCGATATAATAGCCGGAGGCGCGACGCAGATACTTCATGAACAGCCCGGAATCGTCCGGACCGAAGTCCAGCATGAAACCGGCGTCTTCGAGCTCGCGGTAGAACTCGGCATCCTCTTCTCGAATGGTGTCGAAGATCGGCTTCTGGAAATCGGCCATGATGGCGTAAGGGATCGATGCGAACAGCAGATCCGCTTTTTCGGTCGTGATGCCGTCGGCCAGGGCTTGTTCCGAATACAGCGGACCCAGCGCATGTTTCATCAGCGATTCGGAACGCGAGATATGCGTGGATGAACGCTGGACCATGGTCACATCCACGCCGTGTTCAGCCAGTGCCGCACAGATATCGTGGGACGAGTTGTTCGAGCCGATCACCACGACCTTCTTGCCCTGCATCTCCTCTGGGCCTGCATGTTCGGACGAATGCTGCTGAAGGCCGCGAAAGCGATTCTGGCCCGGTAACTCGGGCACGTTCGGCTTGGCCGACATGCCGGTGGCGAGCACGAGCTGCTTCGGTTGCAGCGTGATCTGCTCGCCCCGGTGGTCGACCACGACAGTCCAGGTCTGTGTTTCGGGATCGTAGCTGGCACATTCGGCACGGGTCGAACCCCAGAAGTTGAGCTCCATGACCCGCGCATACATCTCCAGCCAGTCGCCGATCTTGTCTTTGGGCGAGAATACCGGCCAGTTATCCGGAAACTTGATATACGGCAGATGGTCATACCAGACCGGGTCGTGCAGACACAGCGATTTATAGCGTTTACGCCAAGAATCGCCTGGACGCTCGTTCTTCTCGACGATCAACGTTGACACCCCGTGCTGACGCAGCCGTGCGGCCAGCGCTATACCGCCCTGGCCGCCGCCGATGATCAGGACGTACGGCTGGGTCGTCACCCCCAGTTCGGCGAGCTCGGTTTCGCGTTCCTCGGCCCAGGACGGCTCGCCCTGCCGATCGCCGTGTTTGGCGCCCAGCGGCCGCGACGAACCCTGCGGTTCTTCATGGCCCTTGAGCTGGTGCATGGTGGTAAGCAGCGTCCAGATCAGGCCGTCCTTGAGCCGAACGTAGCCGTAACCGCTGGCCGCCGCTGTATCGAATTGGATGAACCCTTCGGTGATGCCATCGGCCTGCGTCGCGGGCTCGGCGTCATCGACGCTCCAGTCGGCCGGCCGGACCTCGTCGATACACGAATCGAGCATCTCGCGGATTTCGGCTTTGCCCTCCACGGTCTTGATGTTCCAGGTGAACGCCAGGAGATCGCGCCAATAGCACTCTCGGGAGAACAATTCGAGCGCGGCGTCGAGATCGCGATTGCTCAAGGCCCGGTTCAAGGCTGAAAGCACGCTTTGAATCTTTGCGGTGGCTGCAGTATCGAGCATCTTCACTCCTGGCTTGTCGCACGGCCGGTTCTTCTCGGCGATTGCCTCGCTCGAGGTTTTCTTCGACCCTGCCACAGCCGCCCAGCGACGACAATCCGTCGACCGCCCGGCATCGTAATGCCGGTAACCATTTCGGAAACGCTACAATTTCCCAAACCTTAATCGTCGACTCCGGCATGGCACATCCGCATTACCCGAAGCTTTTCGAACCGCTCGATCTCGGCTTCACGACGCTCAAAAACCGTGTCCTGATGGGTTCCATGCATACGGGCATGGAGGATTTCTTCTGGCACTACGACGAGCTGGCGGCCTATTTCGCCGAACGTGCCGCCGGCGGGGCCGGGCTGATAGTGACCGGTGGCATCTCGCCCAACATTGCCGGATGGGTATCGCCCCTGGCGGGACAGATGAGTCACCGGTTGCACGTGTGGCCCCATCGCAAGATCACACGCGCCGTCCATGCCGAAGGTGCGAAGATCTGCATGCAGATCCTGCATGCGGGCCGATATGGCTATCATCCGTTCATCGTATCGGCGTCGGATCGCAAGTCGCCGATCACGCCATTCAAGCCGAAACGACTCAGCACCCAGGACGTCAGGCGCACGATCGACGACTACATACGATGCGCAGAGCTTGCACGCGAAGCAGGCTACGACGGCGTCGAAGTCATGGGTTCCGAGGGGTATCTGATCAATCAGTTCCTGGTCGAGCGCGTCAACGATCGCGATGACGAATACGGCGGCAGTCTCGACAATCGCCAACGCCTGGCGGTAGACATCGTAGCCGGCATCCGTAAAGCACTGGGGCCGGATTTCATCCTCATCTACCGGCTGTCGCTGCTCGATCTGGTCGAAGACAGTCAGGGCTGGGCCGAGGTCGTCACACTCGCCCAGAAGATCGAAGCCGCCGGCGCAACGCTCATCAATACCGGTATCGGCTGGCACGAGGCGCGTATTCCCACCATCGTCACCCGTGTGCCGCGCGCCGGCTTTGCCTGGGTCACGGGCAAGCTCAAGAACGAAGTCCGCCTGCCGCTGTGCACGACCAACCGGATCAATACGCCCGATATCGCCGAGGGCCTGCTGGCCGACGGGACCGCCGACATGGTGTCCATGGCCCGGCCATTCCTGGCTGACCCCGAGTTCGTCAATAAGGCATCAGACGGCCGCGCAGACGACATCAACACCTGTATCGCCTGCAATCAGGCGTGTCTGGATCACACCTTCAAGGCCAAGCGCGCCAGCTGTCTGGTCAATCCTCGTGCCGGGCGTGAAACACGCCTGAATTTCCCGCCTCTGGCCCGCGCCCGTCAGCTGGCCGTGATCGGCGCCGGGCCGGCCGGACTGGAAGCGGCCACCCGCGCAGCCGAGCGTGGTTTCGAAGTCACCCTGTTCGATACGGCCCAAGAGATCGGCGGCCAGTTCAACCTGGCCAAGCGCGTTCCGGGCAAGGAGGAGTTCTTCGAAACCCTGCGATATTTCACCCGCCGGATCGACCAACTCGGTGTGACGCTTCGGCTGAACACGTTCGTGCAAGCCGACGATCTCCTCGATCAGGGCTTCGACGAGATCGTGATCGCCACCGGGGTAACGCCGCGCACGCCTGGGATCCCGGGGGTCGCCCATGCCAAGGTGGCTTCGTATGGCGATATCATCACCGGCCGGGTGACCGCCGGCGCCCGTGTCGCGGTCATCGGAGCGGGCGGGATCGGCTTCGATGTGAGCGAGTTTCTAACCCATACACGGCCGTCGCCGGCCGAAGACCGCGACCGGTTCTTCGCCGAGTGGGGGGTCGACCCCAGCGGCGACGCGGTCGGCGGCCTGACCACGCCACATCCAAGCCCGTCGCCGCGCGAGGTCTATCTGCTTCAGCGCAGCGACGAAAAACCCGGCAAGCGGCTGGGCAAGACGAGCGGCTGGGCGCATCGCGCGTCCCTACGCCACAAACACGTCACGATGCTGCAAGGCGTCAGCTATGAACGCATCGATGACGCCGGCCTGCACATTCGTATCGACGAACAGCCGCGTGTGCTGGCGGTGGACACCATCGTGATCTGTGCAGGCCAGGAAACCCGGCGCGAACTTGCCGATGCGCTTGAGCGGCGCGGCGTGCGCGCTCACGTGGTCGGCGGTGCGAAGCTCGCCGCAGAGCTCGATGCCAAACGTGCCATCCGCGAGTCGGCGGAGCTGATCGCCCGGTTGTAGACCACCGCCCGGCGAAGCGCCTGACGTCGCCCGACTTGCGGACCATGTGTCGCGAGTGGTCAGAGTGCGTCCAGATGCTGGCGAATGCTGTCGACGATCTGCGCCGCACTCCGCTTGACGGCCAATGCGGCGGCCTGCCCCGCCCATAGCGACATGTACTCGGCTCGGCCCTGTGCACCGGCGGCCGCGCGTACGTCCTTGGTCCAGGCGTTCTGGATCGGATAATCGGGCAGCTGGTCGGCCACCGGCGCCAGTTCGTCGATGAACCGGTTGCGAATACCACGGGCCGCCTTGCCCGAAAAAGCGCGGGTCACCACGGTCTCGCGGGCCGCGGGGCCTGCCAGCAAGGCCTCTCGATGGGCCGGCTGGGCGCCGCTTTCGTCACACACCACGAATGCACTGCCCATCTGGACCGCGCCGGCGCCGAGCATGAGCGCCGCTGCAACGCCTCGGCCGTCCATGATGCCGCCCGAGGCAATGACCGGCACCGACACGCTGTCCACGATCTGCGGCACGAGCGCCATGGTGCCGATCAATGCCTGCTCGGCCGGGTGCATGAACGTGCCGCGATGACCACCGGCTTCGGCGCCCTGGGCCACGATCATATCGACATCGATCGCGGCCAGCGCGATGGCTTCGTCGACGGTGGTCGCGGTACCGATGACCACGGTCCCGCCCTCTTTCAGCCGCGCAACCTCGACCGGCTGCAGCGCACCGAAGGTGAAGCTGAACACCGGCACGTGTGCCGCAACCACCGCTTCGAACTGGTCATCGAAGACCGGCGCATATCGCGCCGGCGGCGCGGGCCGTTCGATCCCCAGGTCGGCGCGGAAGACATCGAGCCGACTATTGCTGCGTTCCACCGCTGCCGCATCCTCGGCCGGCTCGCCGGGTACGAACAGATTGACCGCGAACCCGCGGCCGGTTCGTTCACGGGTTTGTTCGATCGTGCTCGTAATGGCCTCCGGGGAGAGATACCCGGCACCGATCGACCCAAGACCGCCCGACTCGGACACGGCGGCAACCAGTTCCGGCGTCGTCGTGCCGCCGGCCATGGGCGCCTGGATGACGGGCGTCTGCATGCCCAGCAGACGGACGATGCGTTTGTCGTATTTCATAGCGATATCTCGCGCGCGTGCGCTCCGTGGCTCAGGGCAGGATCCAGCCGACCACGCGGTCGTCGTGCGTGGCCACCCACTCGCGGGCGATCGTCGCCGGGTCTTCGCCGCCGAACGCCAGTCGGCCGGTCATCGTGATCAATTCAGATGTCGGAATCTCGAAATTCTCGAGCAAACGTACGATATTGGGATTGGTCTCGGCCAGTGTCGTTCGATAGGCCATTCGAATCGGCGATATCGGCCAGGCCGTGCCCTGCGACAGATCGCTGTCGGCCACGCCGTTGCCCACGATCGTCGCCCAGGTCGCCGGGTCCGAGTGCGGCTCGGAGACCAGCGTCAGGTCGAACGCCGCGTCGAAATAGCTCGGCTGGTAGCAGAAGAACAGAAACGGCACGTGCCGGCTGCGGTAACGACGCAGCGCGTGCACCAGCAGATCCGGATCGAAAGTGAGTTCGTCGTAGGCCGACAGATACCCATAGCCGGCGGCCCGGCGACGCTCGATTCGGCTCGAGGCCCAGTCGGGCGCTCCCATCCATAGGTCACCGCGGCCGTTGCCATCGAGATCGAAGATCGCCACATCACGCGGCTGTCCGATCTGCCGGATATCAGGTCCTGCCCCGGCCTCGACCGCCGCGCGGTTCATGCATAACCCCTGACGTCCTTCGGGCCCGCGCGGTGTGAGGGAGACGGTATGAAACGCATCGACATATCGTCGGATCAAGGGACCGAGATTGGATACCCATACGGCCGGATGAATGTCGATGCCTCCGGTCGACCGGCTCATCGAATCGAATATCCGTTCGTTGGCTGCCGGCTGAAGCGTGGCGTGGATATCGAAATACCGTTCGATGACTGCTTTGAGCACCTCGGCCTTGATCTGTGCGGCCGGCCAGTTGGGCACGCCGATACCCAGCTCGCGTGTCGGGCTCGCGCCGGTGACCATGCCCACGGGATTACTTTCCGAGCGCGTATGACCGCGCAGCTGCTGATACCCCAACGCATAGCCAAAACCGCCGAACACCATCAGAAAAACGAGCAGCGAGGCGCCGAACTGGGGGCGCCCATAAAAAACCCGTGAAACCGGGAGCGCGGCCGCCGCTGCCGTGCGGCGTTCACTGCCGCCGGCCCAGTCGGACAGCGTCTGCCGCGCACCAGCATGGCAAAGCTGTTGCGACTCGTTGGCGAAGGCCGCCCGATCCTTTTCGACGACCAGAAACAACAGATACGCAGCGACCGACGACATGGTCAGGGCAAAGCCGTCGAAGACGAACCCGTCACCGCGGAACAACACGGTCACCGCCACGTTGAACACGGCCAGCAGAACCAGCACGACATACTCGCCGCCAGAGATCATGTTCGCGCTCAACGCGACCAAGCGGCCGCCAGCCCGGGGCAGTGCGCGAAGTACCGAGGCCGCGGACGCGCAAGCCAGCCCGTCGGCCTGTCGTTCCAGGTCTTGCCCGAGCCGACGCAGTCGAGCCTGCTCCTCGGCCGTACCCGGCCCGGGCCCGGTGAACACGAGCACGTCCTCGACGTAGCTGCAGGCCTTGTGTGCCGATACGATCGGCAGCCCTGCACGCGCGGCCGCGTCGACCGCCTCGCCGAATACGAGGAGCTGTTCGGTGCGCTGTTCGACGTTGGCCGACACGCGCGTCAGGGCATAGGTCACCAGCAATGCGTAGAAGATCGTCGACACCGCCACCAGGTCGAAATAGCCGGCAAACGTGAATACCGGTGCAAACACGCACCATGCGCCGACCACGATCGTGAAGACATATAGCTGGTTGAACGACGAGCGCATCGGATAGCGTAAACCGATGAGCAGATTGGCCGAGACGATCATCACCGACGAGACTGCCTCGTAGCGGTTGAGCAGCCGCCCCTGGAGCAGAGCCATGACCAGCAGGGCGCCGATCGGCATGAGATACCACATGGCCGTGATGGCGGCATTTTTGGCCCGGTAGATGCTCAGGTCGTAGAGCGCGCTACCGAGACCCAGGATCAATACGCCGACCGCGATCGCGCCGCCTATCGAACGCGCATCGATCGCCGGCATGCCCTGCCCGCTCAGTCCCAGCACGACCAGGAAAGCCAGCGCGGCCAGCACTCGGACGAACAGCTCCGCAACCACCGCGATCGTGAATCCGCTGGCCTCATCGCCTTCGTCAGCGCCGATACGTAACAGGATTCGACGGCGCGCGAACACGTTCAGGGCCATGGCGATGCCCCCGGCCGCGGCCAGCAGCGCCACCTTCAGTACGAGCGTGTCCCACAGAATCCAGTCGACGAGATCGATCTCCTGGGCCATGAGTGTGGCGAAGCCGACGAACGACACCAGCACGAAGACATAGTCGCGCCGGTTCAGAGTGTGCCTGGAGATCCGTGTGGCCAGCGTATCGAACAAGAAGAACAGTACCGGCCACGACTCGAACACCAGGATCGCGGTCACATCGAATCGATCGCTGGCCGCCAGTGCCAGATACAAGAACAGATGGTTGATACAGATCAACCCGCCCGAGGCCAGCATGGGCACGGCCAGCTTAGCTCCCGGATGTCGGAGGCGGCTCAACACCCGCCGCGCCAGCGCTCGCGCCGGTGACCAGATCAGCACGATGACCAGCATCGACGCGGCGGCCATCGTATGCAGAAGTGTGCCGAGCTGAAGCGGTGTCTGGCTGGCCAGCAGCAGGTTGCTGGCAGGTGGATAGATCGCCCATAGGCCGATCGAGACCAGCATCAGCAATACGGGACGCACGAGGACGGAATGGCCGGTTTGCTGCATGAATCGAATCGGAGGCGGATCGGTGAAGCACGACGCGCCGTGGCATGATCGCTCGGCGTTGCCTTGCACCGGCGCGCATCCCCAAGCGCTCGTCGAGCGTCAGACTCTAACCGATCACAAACCCGGCGCGCAGCCCGACGGCCGGGCCGGCCCGCTAGCCGCCGTGTGTTTGATACCGGCTGATCGTGTCCACGAACACGCGGCCGTAAGCATCGCGCTTTTTCTGACCGACGCCGGGTACATGCTCGAGTTCGGCGGTGGTGGTCGGCCGACGCGCGAGCATCTCGCGTAGCGTGGCGTCGTGGAAGATCACATACGGCGGCACGTCCTGCTCCCGGGCCAGCTCGGTGCGCAGAGTGCGCAACGCTTCCCACAACGGCTCGTCCTCGATCTCGATGGGGGGCAGATCCTTCTTGAGCCGACTGCGACCCCGGCGTGCGCTTCGGTCCACGCGAAGCTCAAGCGTGCATTCGCCCTTGATCAGCGCCTTGCTGTCACCGGCCAGTCGAAGCCCGCCGAAGCGCTCATGATCGACCTGTAGATAGCCGAGTGCGATGAGCTGGCGCATCAGCGATCGCCATTTTCCGATGTCGACGGCTTGACCGATGCCGAAGGTCGACAGCTTGTCGTGGCCGGTGCTCGACGCCCGCTCGGATTCGACGCCGCGTAGATGATCGACGACATAGCCAGCACCGAAACGCTGTCCGGTTCGGTACACTGCCGACAGCGCCATACGCGCTGCCCGGGTCGCATCCCAGGTATCGGGCGGGTTCAGACAGGTGTCGCAATTACCGCATGCCTGCTGCAACGTCTCGCCGAAATAGCCCAGCAAATGAATACGCCGACAGCTGGCCAATTCGCAGTAGGCCAGCATGGCATCCAGCTTGCCGCGCTCCACGGCCTTGCGCTCGTCCGGCGCATTGCCCTGCTCGATCATGCGCCGACGCTGGATTACGTCGTTGAGGCCGTAGAGCATCCATGCATCGGCCGGTTGACCGTCACGTCCGGCACGCCCGGTTTCCTGATAATAGGCTTCGATGCTCGCCGGCAGATCCAGATGGGCGACGAAACGTACGTCCGGCTTGTCAATACCCATACCGAAGGCGACCGTGGCACAGACGATGACGCCCTCTTCTCGCAGGAAACGCGATTGATGATGATCGCGCAGCTGGGCCGGCAGCCCCGCGTGATAGGCCAGCGCCGTCCGACCCCGCGCATTGAGCCAGTCGGCGGTCTCCTCGACCTTGCGGCGCGACAGACAGTACACGATACCGGCTTGCCCTTCGTGCTCACGATCGATGAAATCGAGCAGCTGTTCGCGCGCCTTGCCCCGCTCGGCGACCCGATAACGAATATTGGGCCGGTCGAAGCTGTGCAAGAAGGTATCGGCAGCTTCCAGGCGTAGACGCTCGACGATCTCGGCACGGGTCGGCAGATCGGCGGTGGCCGTCAACGCCAGCCGCGGCACCTGCGGGAACTGGTCGGCCAGTGCCGCGAGCTGCCGATACTCGGGCCGGAAGTCGTGGCCCCATTGCGAAACACAATGGGCTTCGTCGATCGCGAACAGTGACAGTTCGCAGCCGTGCAGCAGATCCAGCGTGCGCGGCTGCATGAGCCGCTCGGGGGCGACATAAAGCACATCGAGCGTGCCGTCGCGGGTGTCGCGTTCGATCCGAGCCTGGGTTGGGCCATCGAGCGTCGAGTTCAGATATGCAGCACGGACGCCGAGCTGGCGCAAGGCCGCGACCTGATCCGACATGAGGGCAATGAGCGGCGACACCACGATCGCGACGCCGGGGCGAACCAGTGCCGGGATCTGATAGCACAACGATTTGCCGCCCCCCGTGGGCATGAGCACGAGTGCATCGCGCCCGGCGCAGACGCTGTCGATGATTTCGGCCTGACGCCCACGAAAGGCGTCGTAACCGAACACGTCCTGCAGGACGCTCAGCGGCTCGCGGCAAGCCAGGCCCATCTACTGAAGCATCCGCGCAGCCGAAGGTGCCAAGGGTATGACATAGAACAGCACGGCGAAGAAATGGAACACGCTGCCGCCAATCACGAACAGATGCCAGATCGCGTGGTTATACGGCAGGCGGTTCCATGCGTAGAAGATCACGCCGACCGTATAGGATATGCCGCCGGCCAGCAGCAGCCATACTCCGCCGGCGGCCACATGTTCGATCACCGGACCGATGACCAGCACCACGGTCCAGCCCATGGCGACATAGAAGGCGGTCGACAGATACTTGACGTCGTTGAGGCGAGTGAGCTTGATCACCACGCCACCGATGGCCAGCAGCCAGATCAGTGCGAACAAGGACCAGCCCCACGGGCCGCGCAGATTGACCAGGGTAAACGGCGTGTAGGTGCCGGCAATCAGGACATAGATCGCCAGATGATCGAAGATCTTGAGTACGCCCTTGGCCGCGGGCGGATGAATGGCGTGGTAAAGGGTCGACGACAAATGGCTGAGAATGAGCGAGACGCCGAAAATCGTCACCGCAACGACGTGCCAGACCGTGCCTTCAAGGGCGGCATAGACCACCATGAGCACCAGGCCCGCAATGGACAGGGCCGTGCCGATGCCGGAGGTGATCGCATTGGCGATTTCTTCCCCTAGCGTATAGCCAGCGCTGTTGACGCGACGCGACGTCTGCGCATTGTCCATGACCGAGTTCATGGCCTCATTCTGCCATGCCAACGCCCTATTTGCCGTTTCAATCGTGACGATAGAACGTGCGCCGGAACCCCGTAACGGTACGCCGGCGGTTACCGGTGCGTCGCTGTCAGCCCCGCGATCAGGGCCGGCAGTTTATGCCCGGGCGCCGGGTTGGCCCCGGCGCCGCACGAACAGGCCGATGCGTCGCGCTCGATCAGCCCGCCATCGAAAGAACCTACTGGTTGGCCGCTCGGGGCAGCGACGGTGACGCGCCGGTATCCGGCTCCTGAGCATCCCGGTAGTAGGTTTCCTTATCGAAGGTATCGACCTGAATCGCATCCAGACGGGCCCGCTCGGCGTCGCGAATCCGATCCGCGTCTTCGCTGTCGATCACGCCGGCTTCCACGGCGGGATCAAGTGCTTCGATCAGGCTCGGAGCGCTGATCTGTTTCTTGTGAAGCGCCTTTTTGACCTTCAATGTAGCCTCCTGCGCTGCACTGACCAGTCGCCAGGCGTGCAGCAGACGCCCCATGCCGGGCTCTTCGGCGCCGGGGTTGCCCAGTCCGGCGAGCGCGATACGTTCGTACTGCTCGCCCGGCGCCTGAATCGCGGCGGCCACGGCACGGTCCATTCGATCACCCGGCCCGGTGGACAACGGATTGATCCGCAGCCAGAAACGCCCCGGATAGCGCATCAGCCAGCCCAGTACCGGCACGTCGAAGTTCGCATAGATGCCTTCGAAAGCCTGCTGTATCTGCAGCAGGCTGTAGCGCAATGCCCAGTGGACGACGGGCAGATCTTCCTTCCTGGCGCCCTCGGCCTCGAAACGGCGCAACGTGGTCAGACCGAACAGCATCCAGGACAACGCATCGGCGAAGCGTCCGGACAGTTTGCCGCGCTGCTTGAGCTTGCCGCCGATCAAAAACATCGCCAGATCGGTGAGAAACGCAAACCGAGACGCCGCCCAGCCAAGCTTGCGGAAATACTGTGCGGTTTCGCCGGACACCGGGCTACGAACGGTCCGCCCTCGGGTCAGGCCGCGCACCACACCGCGCAGGAAGTTCATCGCCGAATGACCGAGCCAGCCGAGGATGGCTTTGCGGAACGCCGGCACATCGTCGTTCTGAATCGCGTTCAGCGTGGGCAGCGCGTAAGGGTGACAGCGTACTGCCCCCTGACCAAAGATCATGAGTGTACGCGTCAAGATATTCGCGCCTTCAACCGTGACGCTCACCGGCGCACCGATATAGCCGGCTCCGAGGATGTTGTTCGGGCCCTGCATGACACCGGCCCCGGCCATGACGTCCATGCCGTCGGTGACCATTCGCTGCCCGACTTCGGTGGTCTGCTGCTTGAGAATCGCCGAGATCACCGGCGGGTGATTGCCGTTGTCCACCCCGGCGCAGACGTATACCCGCGCCGATTCCATCGTGTAAGCCATCGCGGCGATACCGGCCACCTTCGCCTCTACACCTTCCATCAGACCGATGGGGATGCCGAACTGTTCGCGCACGATGCTGTAGGGGCCGACAGCCGCCGCACTGGCTTTGGTCAGCGCCACGCCGCCGGCCGGCAGCGACACCGCCCGACCGCCGCCGAGCTGCTCCATGAGCATTCGCCAGCCCTGGCCGGCGCCGTCGGCGCCGCCGACGATGTTCTCGGCCGGCACGACCACATCCTCGCCGATGATCGTGCCGTTATCGAACGCCGAAATGGGCAGATGATGTTCGCCCAGATGCAGCCCCTTCATGCCTTTCTCGAGCATCACCACGCTGATGCCTGGATGCTCGCCCTTGCCCAGCAGGTTGTCGGGATCGTGCAACGAACAGGCCAGGCTAACCAGGTTGGCCACGGGAGCCAGCGTGATGTAGCGCTTCGAGAAGTTCATGCGAATCTGCGGCGCGCCGTCCTCGCCTTCGAACACCACGCCCTCGGCCTTGATCGATGCCGCGTCCGAACCCGCTGTCGGCTCCGTCAGGCCAAAGCACGGGACGTATTCGCCGCGCGCCAGGCCCGGAAGGTACTTGTCTTTCTGTGTCTGCGTACCGTAAGCGATAAGCAGTTCGGCGGCGCCCAGCGTGTTGGGGATCACAACCAACGTGCCGATCGGACCGAGCCCGGATGTCTTCATCATGACCGCGCTGCGGCCAAGTACCGAAAAACCGGAACCGCCGTACTCCTTCGGAATGATCAATCCGAAAAAGCCATTTTCCCTCAAGAACTGCCAGATATCGTCGGGAATCCGACGGGTCTGGCGTAGCGCCCAGGTGTCCACCCGGCGGAGCAATTCCTCGACCGGCCCATCCAGGAACGCCTGCTCTTCGGCCGACAACTGCGGATAAGATTCCGCCATCATAGCGTCGAAATCGGGATTACCGCTGAAAAATTGACCGTCGACCCAGACAGAGCCGGCCTCAAGGGCGTGTCGTTCGGTATCTGAGATCTTGGGCAGAAGTTTGGCGTCGTTGATCTTCTTCAAAAGCGTGGCGAACATGAGGCCTCCGTGAGCGTTGACACGAGCGTCGAGGTACGGGCGGTCGACCGCTTGAGCAGAAACGACGTCTTTTCTGTGACCTGACTATACGCTGCCGTATTGTCGCAGACAAAGATAATTTGTATTACCGGCGATCGCGACCGCGCTACAACGAATCATGATTACCACGCACAATGTCTGATTGCGTGCAATTATTAAGGGCTTTGAGCCAAACTTGGGCACACGTGGGCTGATTGCTATCGTAAGTCACCTGATATCCCGTAATGGTGATTACCATTGATCGATCGATACCCACGAACCACCAGCGAACGCCAGCGCACGCTCGCCCAGCTCGACCAGGCCACGCGTGAACGGATCGAGGCCGCCGCGCTCGAGTTGTTCTCCGAGCGCGAGTTTCATCGGGTCAAGCTGATCAACATCGCGCGGGATGCACGCATCAGTCTGCAGACGCTGTACAAATATTATGGCAGCAAGGAAACCGTGCTGTTCGCGAGTCTGGACACCTGGCTGGGCGATCTGGCGAGCCGCATGATCGATCATCTTCAGGGGATCGAGAATTTCGAGGATCGTCTTCGCAAGGTGTTCTGGGTGCTGCTGGATTATTTCGAGCGCAACCCGAAGGTAGCGCAGATCATCCTGAGTTCGGTCTATCTCAACACCTGGCGAGAGGACGACACGTTCCGTCAGCCGGCGCTTATGTCGGTCTTTCTCAACGTGATCAACGAAGGACGCGAACTTGGCATCCTCACCCGCGAAGTCGACGAGATTGAGATCTCCGATTTCATCTGGGGTGTGGCCAATCGCGTGGTCGCCATGTGGCTGGTTCGAGGCCGCAAGGAGCCGCTCGCGGCCAAGGCGCCGGCGATGTTCGGTATGGTCTGGCGTGCCATCGCCAGCGAACGGGTGCTGGCCGAACGCCTGCTCGCGGATCAGGTGCCGCAGCGGGCCTCGGCCGCTGGCTAGATACGCATCGCTATAGCGTGAACGTTGGCCGGGCCGTCTCGAGCATACCGGCCAGTAGTGTCTCGATACGCCGTTGCGTGGTGCCGTTGTCCTGAGCGGAGAACTGGATACCGATGCCGGCGGGTCGCTGTATGCCGGCCGAGCGCGGCGTCAGCCAGATCACCTTGCCGGCCACCGGCAATCGTTCGTTCTGTGCCGCAAGGTGCAACAACAGGAACACGTCGCTCCCCATATCGTACCGCGCCTTCCCGAGGGTCTCCTGATGCACGAACAAGCCGCCATTGCTGACGAACGGCATGTACGAGGCATAGAGTTCGTCGTTGTCGGCGATGTCCATGCGCACGATGCCGGACTGGCTGGCGATGTTCGGTTCGGTCATCATGATGTCGCTGGCCTGCGTTTGAGCGATGCCTTCAAATCGAGCAGAACCGACTCTATCACCAGCTGCCAGTCGGCGTTAGTACCTGCCAGTCGGGCGGCCTCGGCGACCTGGGCCAACCAGGGCTGAAGCGCGGCCGGATCCAGCCGGTGTGCAATCTGTAGCAGCGTTCGCGGCAACGTCGTATCGCGCTCGTCGTTCAGGGCCACCGCCATCAGCGCCGCCGCACGGCGATAGAGCCAGTCCAGCCACAGATCGACCGGCTGTCTTGCCATGCCCTCGGCAACGCTGGAGACATCCTGCCGGTTGCGGATCACCGCCGACAGCGCATCGTCCCAGCTTCGTGACAAGCCATCGTAATCGCGTTCACGCCGATCCTGGACCGCAAACGGTGTGCGCAGACTGTCTGCGTCCAACCCCGCAGTATCCACTTCCTGCGCCTCGAACCACATGCGCGCCATGTCCGCGGACGGCGGTGGAACCCGCCAGAGCTGGCACCGGCTGCGTATGGTAGGCATGAGCGCGGAGACATGGTTGGTAATAAGCAGGATATGGCAGTTCGGCGGCGGTTCCTCGAGCGTCTTGAGCAGGCTGTTGGCCGCGCTGGGCGATAACTGTTCGGCCGGCTCGATCCAGCCGACCCGTCCACTGTCGTACTGCGGCGTCAAGTACAGTCGGCGCGTGAACGCACGCACCTGTTCGACCTTGATCTGCCGGCCAGGCTCCTCCGGCACGAGACGCGATATATCCGGGTGTGTCGCAGCGGCCACCTGTCGACAGGCAGCGCACACGCCGCAGGCCTCGCCGGCATCGCTGCGTTCGCGACACAGCAACGCCGCCATCATGTGATCGGCGAACAGGCGCTTGCCCACGCCCGGCGGCCCGCAAACGAGCAGCCCGTGCGCCACGCGGTCGCGTTCGATGGCGTGGGCGAAATGAGACCACAACTCGGCCTGCCAGGCCGGCAATATGCCGGATGCGTCGCTACTCACAGCCACTCCGCGATCGCGCGTCGTATCTGGTCGGCGACGTCCTGCCATTCGGCATCGGCCCGAATGATCCGATAACGGTCGGGCGCGGCCGCCGCTCGGGCGCGGTATGCGGCGCGCACGGTGTCATGGAACGCCAGCGTCTCTCGATCGAATCGGTTGGCCTCACCGCGGCGCCCGGCGCGGGCCAGGCCGGCCTCGACCGGCAGATCGAACAACAGCACGCCGTCCGGCCGTCTGTCGCCCTGAACCAGCGCTTCGAGGGTTGCCACCGCTGCATCACCGAGCCCCCGCCCCTGGCCCTGATAGGCAAAGCTGGCATCGGTAAAACGGTCGCTGACGACCCAGGCGCCGCGCGCAAGCGCTGGCTCGATAACCTCGTCCAGATGCGCAGCCCGGGCGGCGAACATCAGCAGCAGCTCGCTCATGGCCGGCATCGGCGTGTCGAAATCGGCCATGAGAACAGCACGTACGGCTTCGCCGAGGGCCGTTCCACCGGGTTCGCGGGTCTGTACCACCTCGTAGCCAGCTTGGCCGATCGCATCGGCCACCGTCGCCAGCTGGCTGGACTTGCCGGCGCCCTCACCCCCCTCCAGCGTGATCAGTCGTCCCGGCTTGTCTGTCGTGGCCGCCATCAGGAACCGCGCTGGTATTTGTCGACCGCCCGGTTGTGTTCGGCGAGCGTATCGGAGAACACGTGGCTGCCGTCGCCTCGCGAGACGAAATAAAGCGCCGTCCCGGCGTCCGGATGCAGCGCCGCATGGATCGATTCACGAGACGGCATGGCGATCGGCGTCGGCGGCAAACCGGGCCGCGTATAGGTGTTGTACGGCGTATCCCGGCGCAGATCGGCGCGACGGATGTTGCCGTCGTAGTTTTCGATGCCGTAGATCACGGTCGGATCGGTTTGCAGGAGCATCCCTTTTTTCAGGCGCCGGGTGAATACGCCGGCGATGCGTGTCCGCTCGGCCGGCACCGCGGTTTCCTTTTCCACGATCGAGGCCAGAATCAGCGCCTGATAAGGGGTGTCGACCGCCGTCTCGTCGGAGCGCTCGGCCCAGGCCTTGTCCAGGTACTGCTGCATGGCATCATAGGCCCGCTTCAGGAAGTCGATATCCGTCATTCCCCGCGGATATAGATACGTATCGGGCATGAAACGCCCCTCCGGCATTTCACCCGGATGGCCGATGGCCGCCATGAGTTGTTCGTCACTTTTGCCCGTCAACCGGTGATCGAGCGCGTCGCTGTCCGCGATCAACTGCCGAAACTCACGGAAGCGCCAGCCTTCGACCAATGTCATCCGGTACTGCCGCGTCTTGCCCGAGACCAGAAGCTCGACCAGATGCGCCGGCGTCTGTCGAGCTGGCACGACATATTCGCCGGCCTTGATACGGCTGGCCGTGCCGGTGGCGCGGGCATAAAGCGACAGGTACCGGGCATCGCGCGGCTTGACCATGATGCCGTCATCGACCAGACGCTTGGAGATCGCCCGAAAACTCATGCCCGGCTCTACCGTGATCAACTGACCGGACTGATTGGCCAGCGGCGTGCTGAAAAAACGCCAGGCATCGGCCGCGAGCAGGCCGCCGCCGATCAGTACGATCAGGAAAAAGAGGAGCGCGGCCCGTTTCAAGACCGTTGCCCGCCAATGGCACGTTTGTAGAGCTGCGTGTTCAATCGTTGTCCTTCATCAATGCCTGCAGGTATTCGCGAGCTGAATCGCTGGACTCGAATCGCTGCCCGCCGAGCCGTTCGACCGGGATCGGCCCACTCACACTGTTACAGGCGACCGCCGCGCAATACCGGCCGAGATCGGCGAGATTGACATCCCTCTCGTGCACGCGCGTTCCGGCGCTGCCCAGTGCCGTCATCAGCCGCTGCCGCGTGGCCCCGATGATACCTGCCCGCGCCAGCGCCGGTGTCACCCACTCCCCGTCGGTCTGCAGAAAGACAAGATTGCGCATGGTGGTCGAAACGATGCGCCCGGCACTGTCGCACATGAACGCATCCGACACGCCGGCGTGCTCGCATTCCTGGCGCGCCAGTACCTGCTCGAGCCGGTTGAGATGCTTCACGCCGGCCAGGCGGGGCTGCTCGGCCAATATTACAGGCGAGCGTTCGAGTACCAAGGTGCCCGGCACGGACTCGGGAAGCGGATGCGCGGAGACGATGCGCCTTACGCTGCCGGCGGGCGGAGTGTAGCCGCGACCGCCGCTCCCGCGGGTGATCATGATCTTGAGCACGCCAGACCGCCCGTTCGCGAAGAGTGCTTCCGATTCGCCGCGCAGACGCTGTGTGTCCGGCGCCGGCAGCGACAGGCGTGCACAGTCGTGGGCCAGACGCTGGATATGTACCGCCCAGGCCTGAATATTGCCGTGGTCGACCCGCAACGTACGAAACACGCCGTCCCCATAGGCCAGACCGCGGTCATCGCCCGGCACACGATCGGCGCGTTCGCCATCGATGATCATGGAATCAGCCATGCGCATTGCCGGACGAGTCCACGAAGCTTCTGAGCACGCCTCGGGCCTTGACACGCGTTTCCTCCAGTTCCTTGCCCGGATCTGAATCGGCGACGATTCCCGCTCCGGTGCGTAACGTCAGCTGCCGGCCTTGCTGGGTGAGCGAACGGATCACGATATTGCTATCCATGCGTCCACAGCGGCTCAGGTAGCCGATCGCGCCGGTATAGGCGCCGCGACCCTCACCCTCGAGCTCGGCGATGATCTCCATGCAGCGCACCTTGGGACAGCCCGTGATCGTGCCGCCGGGAAACACTGCCGCGAGCGCACGGCCCGGGCCGACGCCTTCGGCCAGAACCCCGCGTATGTTCGACACGATATGATGAACGTGCGCATACGATTCGGTGACCATCAGTTCGTCGACCGCGATACTGCCCGGACGACAGACACGGCCGAGATCATTTCGTTCGAGATCGATCAGCATGATGTGCTCGGCCCGCTCTTTCGGATGCATCAGAAGCTCCCGGGTCATCCGTCGATCGGTGCCACGCGTGCGTGGTCGGGTTCCCGCGATCGGCCGCGTTTGTGCGACGCGAGCGTCGATGAGCAACAGTCGTTCGGGCGAAGAGCAGCATAGTGCCACGCCGGACCATTGAACGAGTGCCGAAAATGGTGCGGGATTCGCCGCACGCAGCGCTGCATAGACGCTCGCAGGCGGCACATCGTCGGCGAGTTTGCCCGACCATTTCCGCGACAGATTCACCTGAAACACGTCGCCTGCGCGGATCAGCGCGCGTATCGCCTCCACCTGCTCGCAATAAAGTTCGCCTTTGGATTCGCACCATGCGGCTACCGGTGCGTATCGGGCCGCGTCTCGATGGCGACGCAAATCCTCGACCATTGTCGTTACACATTCGTGGTCGCGATTCTCCGCAAGCACGTACAGGCGTCCGGCCTGGCGATCGTGCACGACAGCGGCCGGACATCGAACCGCCAGCGCATCCGGCAACGCCGCATCGGAGGGCCGAGGCAACGCAAGCCTCGGCTCGACACCGGCTGCCATCTCATAACCGAGATACACGAACCAGCCACCGATGAATGGCATGCCCGGTATCGGGTGCGCAGCGGTCGTTTCGGCGAGATGGTCCAGCGTATCGAAGAACCGGGATGCGGGAGCGTCGGCGCCCACCGCGATCTGCTCGCTCGGAAAAGCGAGTAGCAGATCGTAGCGACTTTGTGCCGACGCACCGGCACTGCTCTCCAAAAGAAACGGATAGCGATCCGGGCTCGCCGAGGCTAGCGCGAGCAGATCGGCGGACCCTGCCGGAGACGACCACTCCGCCACCGCTACATCGCCTGCCTCATATCGGCGCGGCGCACTGGTGTACACCGGGTCAGACCCGACGAACGACGCTCAATCGAGACGCTTGAAGATCAGCGACCCGTTCGTGCCGCCGAAACCGAACGAGTTCGACAGCGCAGCATTGATTTTCATCGAACGCGCCTCGTGCGGCACATAATCCAGATTGCATCCGTCGGCCGGATTGTCGAGATTGATGGTCGGCGGTGCGACCTGATCTCGGATCGCCAGCAGCGTGAAGATCGCCTCGGCAGACCCTGCCGCGCCGAGCATATGGCCGGTCATGGATTTCGTGGAGCTGACCGCCACGTCCTTCGCTGCGCTGCCCAGCACCGACTCGATCGACTGGCTTTCGGCGACATCGCCCACGCTGGTCGACGTGCCGTGGGCATTCACGTACTGGATATCGGATGGGTTGAGCTGAGCGTCGGCCAGCGCATTGGCCATGCACTGACGGGCGCCGCGGCCACTCGGCTGGGTGATGTGATACGCATCGCCGCTCATTCCGAACCCGACGACTTCACCGTAGATATTCGCGCCGCGGGCCTTGGCCTGCTCGTACTCCTCGAGCATCAGCACGCCAGCGCCATCCGAGAGCACGAAGCCATCACGGTCGACGTCCCAGGGCCGGCTCGCGGCCTGCGGATCATCGTTGCGCGACGACAGTGCCCGGGCGGCGCAGAAACCGGCGAGACCGATCGGGTTGACGGCCATTTCACAGCCACCCGCGAGCATCGCATCGGCATCGCCGGCCGCGATCAGACGGGCAGCCAGACCGATGTTGTGAACACCGGTCGTGCAAGCAGATACCGCCGCGATGTTGGGCCCGTGCAGGTTCAATTGAATCGAGACCTGGCCGGCCGCCATGTTGGCGATACTGCTGGGAATGAAGAAGGGGGAGACTTTCTTCGCGCTGTAGTTCGACTCGTGGAAACCGACACAGGTCTTCAGGATCGTGCCGATCCCGCCGATACCGGAGCCGACGGCCACGCCGACCCGGTCGTTGTACTCGTCGTCGAGCGTCAGCCCACTGTCGTTGAACGCCTGTACGGATGCCGCCACGCCGTAGTGCACGAACGGATCGTAGCGCTTGGCTTCCTTGGCAGACATGTACTGCGTGACATCGAAGTCACGAATCGGCCCGCCGAAGCGGGTCGGATAACCGGACACATCGAAGCTTTCGATGGTCGAAATCCCACTGCGACCGGCGAGGATTCCCTCCCAGGTCGATGCGACATCCAGTCCGAGCGGGGAGATCAATCCGAGCCCGGTTACCACTACGCGACGCTGTCTCAACGACGCCCCCTATTGCTAATCGCCGCCACTGGCGACGGTTTGGAGTTCAGCCGGCCGGCATGACGCGCGGCCGACAGCGTGGAAGTGCCTAGCCCTCGGCGTGCGACTTGATGTAATCGACCGCGTCCTTGACGTTGACGATCTTCTCGGCTTCCTCGTCGGGAATATCGATTTCGAATTCCTCTTCCAGAGCCATCACCAGCTCGACGGTGTCGAGCGAGTCGGCGCCCAGATCGTCGACGAACGACGCTTCCGAGGTGACCTGATCTTCGCTGACCGACAGCTGCTCGGCAATGATCTTCTGTACTCGTTCTTCCACACTACTCATCGGGTTCTCTCCTGTTGACTATCATTTACGCGCGTCGCAGACGTGTCCGCCGATGCGAAACGCGCGCCATTCTAGGGAAAAAGGGTGGCTCTCGCCAGCGTCATGCCCCCATGTACAGACCGCCGTTGATCGACAGCGTCTCGCCGGTAATATACCCGGCGGAAGGCGATACGAGAAACGCCACGCTCGCGGCGATGTCATCGACCGCACCAAGGCGCTGCAAGGGAATCTGCTCGAGCATGCGGCTGCGGGTCTTGTCGTCCAGATCGCGTGTCATGTCGGTCTCGATAAACCCTGGTGCAACGGCGTTGACCGTAATCTGACGCGATCCGACCTCGCGTGCAAGCGAGCGGGTGAAACCAAGCAGTCCTGCCTTGGCGGCGCTGTAGTTTGTCTGACCGGCGTTGCCCATCAGCCCGACCACTGAGGCCACGTTGACGATCCGCCCGCCCTTGGCCTTCATCATGCCGCGCAGCACCGCCTTTGAAACGCGGAACACGCCCGTGAGATTGGCATCCAGCACCGACTGCCAGTCGTCTTCCTTCATGCGCATGAGCAGGTTGTCACGGGTGATCGCCGCGTTGTTCACGACAATCGTAGGCGCGCCGAATTCGCTGCCGACGGTCTTGATGAGGGCGTTGACGTTCTCCTCGTCGGTCACGTCCAGCCGACGGCCGGCGCCGCCACTGGCTTCCAGCCGCTGCTGGATGCGCTCGGCGCCATTATCGGTGGTAGCAGTCCCGATCACCGTGGCCCCGTCGGCGGCCAACCGGTCGGCGATCGCCTCTCCGATACCGCGCGAGGCGCCGGTGACCAGGGCGATCTGTCCACCCAGGGGTTTGTTGCTGGTGCTCATCTAACTCTCGGTGCGTCGCGTCGACGCAGTCGTTGTTACTCGTCTTCGACGCGGGTGGCGTCCAGCGCTTGTCGAAGGCTTTCGATATCCGACAATGGCAGCGATTGTGCGCTTTTGTCGATACGCTTGTTCAATCCGCTGAGCACCTTGCCCGGGCCGCATTCGACAAACAGCTCGCAGTTGGCGGTACGCATGGCGCGGATCGTATCCGCCCACAACACTGAATGATCGAGCTGACGAACCAGTGCCTTGCGGATACCGTCGACCTCTTCGCGCGGCTGCGCGTCGACGTTGTGCAGCACGGTGAGCTTCGGCTGTCGCAGCGGAATTTCAAGCAGATGGGACTGTAGCCGCTCGGCGGCCGGTTTCATCAGCGCGCAATGCGACGGCACGCTCACCGCCAGCGGTTTGACCAGCTTTGCGCCCTTGGCCTTGGCGATACGCCCAGCGGTCGCAACGGCGTCTGCATGGCCGGCCACCACGACCTGGAGCGGCGCATTGAAATTGGCGGCAGATACGACCAATTGTGCATCCGCGTGTTCGGCTTCCGCCTCGCTGCAGGCCGCCTTTACCGCATCGTCGTCGAGACCGATGATCGCCGACATGGCACCCTCGCCCGGACCAACGGCGCTCTGCATGGCACGGCCGCGCATCTGCGTGAGCCGCAATGCGTCGCCGAAATCCAGCGCATCAGCGGCAACCAGAGCGGTATATTCGCCCAAGCTGTGCCCTGCCAGAAGCGTGGGCGCGGGGCCGCCGCGGCTCTGCCAAACACGCCAGGCCGCCACCCCGGCGGCAACCAGCGCGGGCTGGGTGAACTCGGTCTGATCGAGACGCTCGCTCGGACCCTGGTCAATCAAGGCACCCATGTCGTAGCCCAGCGCTTCGCTGGCCTCGGCATAGGTCTCGCCGACCACGGGATAACGCTCGGCCAGCGCCGACAGCATTCCGACCGACTGGGCCCCCTGGCCCGGAAACAGCATCGCAAAACGCGACATATATACGACATCCTGCAAACGGTGTCGGCATCATACGCAGCCACCGCGGCCTTGGCCACGTGAAAAGATGCCATTTGTTAAACTCAAGCTCGTTATCGCCTGCTCAACGACCGGAGTTGTCTGACTTGGTACACGCCGAATTGACCGTGGCCGCCGTCGTCGAACGCAACGCGCGTTTCCTGGTGGTCGAGGAGATCGCCGGCGGAACGCGTGTGCTCAATCAGCCGGCCGGGCACGTTGAACCCGGCGAGAGCATTCTCGAAGCGGTGATCCGGGAAGCTCGCGAGGAAACCGCCTGGGGCTTCACGCCCACCGGTCTCGTTGGCATGTATTACTGGCCCCACGTCGATGGCCGTACGACACTGCGCTTCGCGTTCTGCGGCCAGGTGGACGACCATGCCGTCGATCAGGCACTGGATGAGGACATCATCACCACCCACTGGATGACCGCAGCCGAACTCGCCCGACGCAACGATTTGCGCAGCCCGCTGGTACTTCGTGCGATTGAAGACTATGCCGATCATCCGCCGCTGCCCTTGGAGCGGGTGCGTCATATCCGGAGTGCGCCGTGAACCCGAGCTGGAGCCAGCGGCCCGCGAGCCAGATCAGAGTGATCGTGGGCATGTCGGGCGGCGTGGATTCATCGGTGGCCGCGCTGAGGCTGGTCCAGGCGGGCTATCAGGTCGAAGGCCTGTTCATGTTCAACTGGAGTGACGACGAGGCCGGCCGCTGTCAGGCCGCGGAAGATTTCGACGACGCAGCCGCCGTAGCCGAGGCGCTGGATATACCCTTGCATCGCGCCGATTTCTCGCGCGAGTACAAATCACGCGTCTTCCGCTATTTCCTGGATAGCTACGCCGCTGGACGCACCCCCAACCCGGACGTGTTGTGCAATCGGGAGATCAAGTTCGATGCGTTCCTCCGTCATGCCGAACGGCTGGGCGCGGACGCCATCGCCACGGGACATTACGCCCGGCTGATTCACGACACCCGTTCCACACAGCTGCTACGCGGGCTCGACCCCGGCAAGGACCAATCCTATTTTCTCGCAGCCGTACCCAGGGCCGCACTTTCGCGCGCCCTGTTCCCGATCGGGGACATGCACAAAAAGGATGTTCGTGCGCTGGCCCGGGCCGAAGGCCTGACGATTCATGCCAAACCCGACAGCACCGGCGTTTGCTTCATCGGCGAGCGCGACTTCGAAGGTTTTCTGCGTCAATACCTGGCGGGACGCGCCGGGCCGGTGCGCATATCGGGCGGCCCGCTGGACGGACGCACCATCGGCGAGCATGCCGGACTGATCTACTACACCATCGGCCAGCGGCGCGGGCTCGGTCTGGGCGGCGTTGCAGGGGCCTCGGATGCGCCCTGGTATGTAGCCGCCAAGGATCTGGACAGCGATACCCTCTGGGTTACCCAGGACGACGCGCACCCGGCGCTGATCGAGACCGGATTGCGCACCGGCAAGCCCCACTGGCTGATCGAGCCACCCGAGCTGCCGCTGCACTGCAGTGCTCAGGTACGCTACCGTCAGCGCGCGCTCAAATGCAGCGTGGCCCCGGACGCCAACGGCGGACTGCGTGTGCACTTCGATACACCGCCGAGAGCCATTGCGCCCGGCCAGTACGTGGTGTTCTACGACGGCGATCACTGCCTGGGCAGCGCCGAGATTCTGGCGGCCGGGCTGACCGACGACGCAGGGAGCACCATGCACCACGACCACGCGGTTTCCTCGGCATGAGCGAACGACCTGCCCATACCCTGCGCGACCAGGCACTGGCTTTGGCCGGGGTGGCCCAGTTCGCGCTCTATGCCCATGAGCTCGGCGCCGACGGCCGCGACGAGCCGGCCCGGATCAACGCGGCCCGGCACGCAATCTTCTGCACCGACCCGGATCGCGTGATCGATGTTTACGGCGACCTGTCCCAGGTCGGCGACGGCATTGCGTTTCTCAAGACTCAGCTTGCCGGGGAAAAACCCGATCGCAAGTCGGCTGTGGTCGCACGGTATATCGGCCAGCTGCTGCGCCTGTCGGGCAATCTGTTGAAGGACGATGCTGCGCTCAGCCGCATCCGCGGCGCGATCGATCGGGCACGTCTGGCCGACCCTGCCGAGGTGCCCGACATTCTGGACGGCGCATATCGCAACAGCATCAGCCCGATCCGGCCTCAGATCATGCTGCACGGCCATCCCACCTATCTCGGCAATGAGGCGATTCAGGCGCGGGCCCGTACTCAGCTGTTGGCGGCGGTACGCTGCGCGATTCTCTGGCGCCAGTGTGGCGGTGGCTTCATCACCCTTTTCTTCCGTCGCAAGGCCCTGTTGAAATCTCTCGAGGGTATTGGCCCGTCCGGCGCCGTGCGCTGATCGCGTTCCGCGTCCGGGTATCCGTGCCCCACCACGCGGGCGATCCGCCTTGATTGAGAATCCTTCGCGTCTGCATGCCGACACGCGAATGGCTATACTGTGCGCCGCTTTATGGTAGCCATAACGACCGGCAATGCATCGGCTCGTTCCACTGAGTGTTTTTGGAGAAGAACCCTATGTCGGACAGTTTCAATACGCGTGCGCAATTCACCGCCGGTGACCGCAGCTTCGATTATTTCAGCCTGAAAACGCTGGAGGAGCAGTTCCCGAACGTGGCCAAGCTGCCCTATGCGCAGAAGATTCTGCTGGAAAACCTGCTTCGGCATGAAGATGACAGCAGCGTATCCAAGTCCGATATCGAAGCGCTGGCCAACTGGGACGCCAAGGCCGAACCGGACACCGAGATCGCCTTCACGCCGGCGCGTGTGGTCCTGCAGGATTTCACCGGCGTGCCGGCGGTCGTCGACCTGGCCGCCATGCGTGATGCGATGGCCAAGCTCGGCGGCAGTCCGGACAAGATCAACCCCCAGTCACCGGCAGAGCTGGTCATCGACCACTCGGTCATGGTCGACGAATACGGTTCCAGCGGTGCCTTCGATCTGAACGCCAAACTCGAGTTCAACCGCAACAAGGAGCGCTATGCGTTCCTGCGCTGGGGCCAGGGTGCGTTCGACAACTTCAAGGTCGTGCCGCCGGATACCGGCATCGTGCATCAGGTCAACCTGGAATATCTGGCCCGTGTGGTGTTCGGCAACGAAGACACCAACCTGGCCTATCCCGATACGCTGGTCGGCACCGACTCGCACACCACGATGATCAACGGTGTGGGCGTACTCGGCTGGGGCGTCGGCGGCATCGAGGCCGAAGCCGCCATGCTCGGCCAGCCGATCACCATGCTCATCCCGCAGGTCGTCGGCTTCAAGCTCTCCGGCAAGCTCGCCGAAGGCTGCACGGCCACCGATCTGGTGCTCACCGTGACCGAAATGCTGCGCGCCAAGGGCGTGGTCGGCAAGTTCGTGGAGTTCTTCGGCGACGGCCTGGCCGATCTGCCGCTGGCCGATCGTGCAACCATCGCCAACATGGCCCCCGAGTACGGTGCTACGTGCGGTATCTTCCCGGTCGACGGCGAAACCATCCGCTACATGGAACTCACCGGTCGCCCGGCCGAGCAGCTGGATCTCGTCGAGGCCTATGCCAAGGCCCAGGGCCTGTGGCGTGAGGACGGCGCGCCGGATGCCAACTACACCGACGTGCTGGAACTGGACATGGGCACCGTGCAGCCTTCCCTGGCAGGGCCCAAGCGCCCGCAGGACCGCGTGCTGCTGACCGACATGCAGGATACCTATCGACGCGAAGTCGAATCCTTCGTCAAGGCTCGCCAGGACAAGAGCGACAAATCCATGGCCGAGGCCCGCGAGGAGGGCGAAGGCGGCATCCCGAGCAAGAGCGTCGGCGGCAGCGCCCCGGTCAAGTACAAGGACGCGGAGTTCGACCTGCACGACGGCTCGGTCGTCATCGCAGCCATCACCTCCTGCACCAACACGTCCAACCCGGCGGTGATGATCGGCGCAGGCCTGCTGGCTCGCAACGCCATTCGCCGTGGTCTGCAGGTCAAGCCTTGGGTGAAGACCTCGCTGGCGCCGGGTTCCAAGGTCGTGACGGAATATCTGGAAAAGGCCGGTCTGAACGTTGACCTGGACAAGCTCGGCTTCCAGCTGGTCGGCTACGGCTGCACCACCTGTATCGGCAACTCCGGCCCGCTGCCGGAGCCGATCGGCGACGCCGTGCGTGATAACAATCTGAACGTCGCTTCGGTGCTGTCGGGCAACCGCAACTTCGAAGGCCGTGTGCATGGCGACGTGCGTATGAACTTCCTGGCCAGCCCGCCCCTGGTCGTCGCCTATGCGTTGGCCGGCACCATCGATACGGATCTGACCAACGACCCGATCGGCCAGGACAGCGACGGCCAGGATGTCTATCTGAAGGATCTGTGGCCGTCGCAGAAGGAAATCTACGACACCATCGGCACGTCGTTGAACTCCGAGATGTTCAAGGACAGCTACGGCGACGTCTTCGCCGGCGATTCGCGCTGGCAGGGCCTGGACACGCCGGAAGGCGAGATCTACGAGTGGGACGAGGACAGCACCTATGTGCAGAACCCGCCCTATTTCGAAGGCATGACCGCCGATGTCGCCGATATCCCGAGCATCCAGGGCGCGCGTTGTCTGGCCCTGCTGGGCGACTCGATCACTACCGACCACATTTCACCGGCCGGTTCGATCACCAAGGACTCGCCGGCCGGTCAGTACCTGCAGGAACAGGGCGTCAAGCCGTCCGACTTCAACAGCTACGGCTCGCGCCGCGGCAATCATGAAGTGATGATGCGTGGCACCTTCGCCAACGTGCGTCTGCGCAACCTGCTGGCACCGGGCACGGAAGGCGGCTGGACCCGCTACCAGCCCTCCGGCGACGAGATGTTCATCTACGACGCTGCCATGAAGTACAAGGCTGAAGGCACCCCGCTGGTCGTACTTGCCGGTAAGGAATACGGCACGGGCTCTTCGCGAGATTGGGCTGCCAAGGGCACGCTGCTGCTCGGCGTCAAGACGGTCATCGCCCAGTCCTTCGAGCGTATCCATCGCTCGAACCTGGTCGGCATGGGTGTGCTGCCACTGCAGTTCAACGAGGGTGACTCCGCTGAATCGCTGGGCCTGGACGGCAGTGAGACCTTCGCCATCGAGGGGCTGAAATCCGGCGCGACCCAGGTCACCGTGAAGGCGACCAAGGATGGTGGTGACGTGACCGAGTTCCAGGCCAAGGTGCGTATCGATACGCCCAAGGAATGGGACTATTACCAGAACGGCGGCATCCTGCACTACGTGCTTCGCCAGCTGGCACAGGCGGCCTAGCCCGGCCGCAGACCGTAAAAGCCCCGCTTCGGCGGGGCTTTTTTTTGGGTCGTCTCATAGGTTCGGCGTGATCCGCCGTGATAAGCCAAGGCGCGATCGAGGCCGGCGTGTTCGCGCCGAGCACCCGCCCCCCAAGGCCTCGTCGCCTTGCCGGCGACCGCCGCGCGCATATCCGTTGGCTCCGGGCACCGGGGCGGCTATTTGCTCGCCGGAGTATGACCTGCCGCGGCTCGCCGCCCGTTCTGGCCAGCGGCATGGGGCTTGCGGTGGATGCGCCGGCGCGCCTCGACGCAGCGCCAGACCAATCCCTCATCTCGCTGGGGCATCGACCTAGCGCCCACCCGCGTGGGGGCGACATCGATCAGCGGCCGTATACGGCTGCGCCAGACGTATCGAGCCTGGCTGCCGGGTCGCGGTTTACGACGCGGACCGCGGCCGAGGTACGCAGTGACCGAACAGGCCCCGGCCGATCCGTAGTACGTCCCATCAATACGTGCAACGCCGGCGACCGCAATCAACCCAGTTCGGCGGCGAGGATCGCCTCCTGTTCGGGCACATGGCAACCGTCTCGTCGAACCTGGCCTGCGATGACCGACGGAGTACAACCCGGCCACGCGCGACGCGCCTTGACCGGGCCAGCCCCCGTCGGATCTTCGGGGGCTGGCCCTGGCGCTTCACGCTAGCCGGTCAGCAGCGCGTCGAGCTCGGCGGGCGCCTCAAGCACGACGTCGACCGATTCGCTACGGCTGAGCGCTTGCTTGAACTCCTGTATAGCCACCCGTGCGGGTTCGGTTACCTCTGCGACCGGCATGTCCGCCCGGCGGGCGACTTCGTTGAAGAACGTGTCAACGCTGACACCCTTGTCGGTCTGCAGCGCCTGGCGGGCCCCGTCTTCGGCGGCCTGAGCCAGTTCCCGTGGCAGCTGTGAGGCCAGGCGCCGCGTCTGTTCGGGCGGCAGGTAGACACAGATCGTCTCGATGACCGCCCGGGATACGGCATACGCCTGCGCGTGCTCATCGATACCGGCCGCCTTGGCCACGTCATTCACGAACTGTTCGGTCTGCATCGGGATCTCCTGTTGCTTGGCGCGCAGGATGGGCCAAACAACGAGACCGACCTATCCGCAGACCTACGGAGTCCTGGCCCGCATCGGCGCCGAGCTCACTCGCCCCAGGTAGCCTCGAGCGTGCGCAGCCAGTTGTCGCGGCACAGACGCGCCAGCATCAACGCGTCATAGCCGTGATCGGCCATGGCTCGTCGCAGCACCGCCAGCCCGGCCCCGTCGCCGATCGCTTCGGGCACGAGCGCGCCGTCGAAATCCGAGCCGATTCCGACGTGCTCCGGGCCCATGATATCGAGCATGTGGTCCAGATGCGCGAGCATCGTATCCACGCCGGTCGCAGCGATATCGCGGCCGTCGGGGCGTAGGAAACATACCGCGAAATTCAGGCCCGCGATGCCGCCGCTGTCCCGGATTGCGCGCATCTGGTCATCGGTGAGGTTGCGGCTGTGCGCACAGATCGCGTGCGCGTTCGAATGGCTGGCGATCAGCGGCGCATCGCTGAGCCGTGCGACATCCCAGAAACCGCGTTCGTTGAGATGCGACAGGTCGAGGGCGATACGCCGGTCATTACAAGCCCGCACCAACGCCTTGCCATGGCTTGTTAGCCCGGCGCCGGTATCGGGACTGGCCGGATACCGGAACGGCACACCGTGGCCGTATGCGGTCGGCCGGCTCCATACCGGGCCGAGCGAGCGAAGCCCGGCGGCATGAAACACATCCAGGGCATGAAAATCCGTATCGATGGGTTCCGCGCCCTCGAAATGAAGCACGGCGGCAATGACATCGGCCGCCATGGCGGCCCGGATATCGGCGACCGAGCGACAGATACGCAGCGCACCGGCGGATTCCCGTTCGATCCGATGCAGGATCGCTGTCATCGACAGAGCCGCGGGCAGTGCCTCTGCCTGGCTCATCGCCGGAGGCAGCGGCTCGTCGTAGGCGCTGGCCTGCACATCGGTCTTTCGCTCGCGTCGATGGGTGGGTGACGGCACGAACACCGCGAACAGCCCGCCAGCGAATCCACCCTCGCGCATACGCGGCAGATCCAGATGCCCGGCCTTGCGGCCATTCACGAACAGACGGGCTGCATCCTCGGGCTCGCCCTGATGCAATCGCAACAGCAGGTCGTTGTGGCCATCGAATATCGACGGCAGATCGGACAGGCTCATGCGCACTCCTGCAGATGACGATACCGGCAAAATCCTCGCACGCAGCCGGGCCGGCTGTCTGCCCTGGAGTCCGCGCGTCGGCGTTCTAGAACGCCGACGCCACGCGCCCGACATCGGCCAGAACGCGGTCGCGGGCGGTATTGTCCGCCCGTGACCCGGCGTAATACGCGCTCACCAGTATCGGGCCGCGGCCGTCCCGCCAGACGACAGCGACATCGTTGGCGCTGTTATGATCCCCCGAGCCGGTCTTGTCACCGACCTGCCAGGTCGAGACCAGCCCGGCCCGCAGCCGCCGATCACCCGTGCGGTTGGCCTTCATCCATGTCTGGAGTTGCGCACGCGAGTCATCGCTCAGCGCGTTTCCAAGTACCAGCCGCTGGCTATTGGCGAGCATGGCATCGGGCGTTGTCGTGTCCCGTTCATCACCGGGCGCATAGGCGTTGAGTTCCGGCTCATAGCGATCCAGACGCGTCACGCGATCACCCAGGCCGCGAAGATAGGCGGTCAAGGCGTCGGGCCCGCCGAAGCTCTCGAGCATCAGATTGCCGGCGGTGTTGTCACTCAAGGTCAGCGCGGCTTCGCACAGCTCCGCCATCGTCATGCCGTCGCTGACATGCTGCTCGGTCGCCGGCGAATAGGTGACCAGATCGGCCTCACGGTAGGTGATGCGCCGACTTAGGCGCTCCTGGCCGGCGTCCACGCGCGCGAGCACCAGGGAGGCGGCCAGCAGCTTGAACGTACTGCACATGAGAAAGCGTTCGTCGCCTCGGTGGGATAGGCGGCGCCCACTGTCCAGATCGAGAATCGATACACCCAGACGTCCGCCGTGGCGACGTTCCAACGCCTCGAGTTGATTGGCGAGGCGATCGTCGTGTGCGATACCTGCAGAGGCGACCGGTACAACGAGCCACGGCGCGGTCGAGGCCAGACCCAGTACAAACTGACGACGAGATAGCATAGACGCTCCCATTCCGAAACCGGCCCCCGCCGCACGCGCTGATCATACCGTTGAAGTACGCGCCTACTGAATGGCCGGGCCGGCTCAGGCGCAAGAAAAACCAGTCGGGCCGGTTTTTTGTGCCCGATCATTGACGGGCCCGCACGCCAAGTCAGGCATCATGGGTTTCGACACCCGTTGCCTCAGGCCATGCCCGCCGTTCGTCGGGTTTGTACCGGGCCACGTTCTAACCGACCGCAGGAGACCCGATGAGCCAGGCCGACACCACCCGCGAAGCACTCTACGAGCAGGCCCGACAACGCGATGTCCCGGGGCGTTCGAAAATGACCAAGGAAGAGCTGGCGCAGGCCCTGGAAGGCCAGGACAAGCGGCCGGTCGTGGCCTCGCGGCTGGATGCATTCGAGCGGCTCGCCGAAGCCGCCGCGGCGGGCGAGTTTGTCATGTTGCCCCGGTCGCTGACCGGACACGACCGGCGCCGCCACGTGCGGCAGTGTCTTCGCGAGGATCACGAGACCCGTATTGCCGAGCATTCGGACGATGCACAGATCAAGTTCGATGAACTGTCGGATTCACTGTTTTCGTTCTTTCGCGGCACTGCGCTGTTGTTCTATCGGGACATGGCCGGCGACGACGCCTGGATGCCGACCGTACTCACGCTGGGCGACGTGCATCCGGAGAATTACGGAATCATGCCCAACGTCAACAACGTGCCGATCTTTTCGGTGAACGATTTCGACGAAGCCTATTACGCGCCGTTCACCTGGGACATCAAGCGCGGCGCGGTGGGCTTCATGATCGCTGCCCAGGCCGAAGGCGGGCTCAAGCGCAAGCATCAGAACAAGATTGCGAGGCACTTCGTGCGCGGCTATGTCGAGGGCATGCAGCGTCTGGCACGCGAAGGCACCGAGCAGGACGAGGAAATGCGGGTCGACAACGCGCCCAAACTCATCCGGCAGCTGATCAAGGACTCCATGAAAGAACGGGCCGAATGGCTGGCCAAGGGGTATCTCAACGAGCACAAGACCGGATTCCAGTCCAACGACGATCTGGTGCCGGTCTCCTCGCGTCGCGAGGAGTTTCAGGCGATCACCGATCGGCTGGTGAGCGAAAATCGCATCGAGGTCCCCGCCCGGGCCGCCGAGATGCGGGTCAAGGACGTAGCGCTTCGCAGAGGTCAGGGCACCGGCTCGCTCGGGCTCAACCGCTACTATATTCTGGTTGAAGGTCCGGCCCGCGATGGCACGGACGATCTGATCATCGAGTACAAGCAGGCACGTCGCTCGGCCCTGGCCGGGCTGGTCCCGCCGTCGTCCTACGAAAACGACGGTCTGGGCGAACGCATCGTGCACGCCCAGGCCGTGCAGTTGGTCCGCGGTGACGTCTTCTACGGCCATATCGAGTTCAACGGCCTGAGCTATCTATCACGCGAACGCGCTCCGTTCCGCGACGATATCGATCTCGACGACCTGTCCAAGAGCCAGTGGAAAGACTATGCAGGCATCTGCGGACGGGTGCTGGCGCGCGTTCATGCGCTGTCCGACGATGCCGGCAACATCGACTACGACATCGAACCGGCGATCAACAACGCTATCGGTCCGCCCGAACTGTTTGTCGACGACATGCTCGAGTTCGCCACCGAGGCTGCGGATCGGGTCCGCCGCGATCACGAACTTTTCCGCGCCGACCACGCCCTCGGTGCATTCGAACAGCTGGATATCGTGCACCGATAGACGAATCAGCGCATTCGCTGAAGGATATCGTCGCGCACGACCCAGTAGTGATACAGGGCGGCGACCGCGTGGAATCCGATCAGACCGGCGAACACCCAGGCTACGATTTCGTGAAACTCGCCCAGCGCCGCACCCAGTCCCTTGGATTCGGGCAGCAGCTGGGGTATCTCGAACAGGCCGAACAGTGGCACCGTGTGCCCGTGCAACATGGTCATGGCGATACCGCCCAGCGGCTGGACGAACAGCAGCAGATACAGTGACCAGTGTACGAGCGCCGACAGTTTCTGCTGCCATACCGGCAGCCCGGCGTTCGACGGCGTGGCGGTGGTCAGGCGTGCCAGCAGGAGCAGCGCGCCGCCAATCAGAATGATGGTCCCGGTGGTGGTATGGGCGACGAACAAAACCGTATGCCCGGTCGAATGTTCGTCGAACAGTCCGAAAGAAAACACGATGGCGAACTGGAGTATCAGCGCGGCGAGCAACAACCAGTGCAGGCTGCGGAACACGCTCGCGTAGCGTGATGGGACGGGTGTCATCAGTCTTTACTCCTTATCTGGTATCCGGGCCCGGCGGATGGAACGATCATAGCCCAGCCAAGCGAGCCCGCCGCCGATGCGTGGCCCCCGCTGCATCGGTCGAGGCGTGGGGCATGTGCTGGACAATCACGCGGCCGAGCGGCGTGCCGCTCTGACGCCCGAGTCGGTCACCGACAGTCAGGCGAACACGGCCACTGGCAGCGCGAAGCAGACGGCCTACGCGACCGCACCGCGGGGCGGACGCTTGTCGATGGTCAGCACGGCGGGCCCATACCGGAATGAACGGGCCGAGGAAGACGGCGAGTGCACTGCTACCGATATGCCGCCCTGGCGGACTGCGAAAAACGCCGCGTGTGGTTTGGGTCATGATCGATCCATGGGGTGGCGGCCCGGTCGAACAGGCGAACAGGCGAACAGGCGAACAGGCGAACAGGCACGACCCTAGCCGGTGCAGGTTATCGGAGGCTTAAGCCACACGCCCGGTACGCCAGAGCCCGGGCCGCCGCACAGGCGCACCGCGCTCGGATGTCCGAAAACCGCAAGACCGCCGGGGTACACACGGCCTAAACTCGGCCCATGCGCCTGCACGACGACCAGTACTACGCCGCCTTGAGCGCACGTGACGCCCGTTTCGACGGCCTGTTCTTTGTCGGCGTGACGACGACCGGTATCTATTGCCGACCGATCTGTCGTGTGCGCTTGCCCGGGCGCGACCGCTGCCGTTTCTTCGGACATCCGGCCGCGGCTGAGGCCGCCGGTTTCCGTCCCTGTCTGAGATGTCGCCCGGAACTGGCCCCCGGCGACCCGACCACGGGCAGTGCCCGGCGGGTCTGCGATCGGGCCGTGGCACGAATCGAAGCCGGGGCGCTGTCGGAGGCGTCGGTCGACGAGCTCGCTGCGGAATTCGAAATGACCGCACGACAGCTTCGCCGGGTGGTCAAACAGGCCTACGGCGTCACGCCGATCGAACTCGCCCAGACCCGCCGCCTGCTCCTGGCCAAGCAACTGCTGGCCGATACGAGCCTGCCGATCGCCGACATCGCCTTCGCCAGCGGCTTTACCAGCGTACGCCGCTTCAACGAGCTTTTCCGAAGCCGCTATCAGTTGAGTCCGAGCGGCATGCGCCGACCGACCAACCGGACCGCGCCGGATTCGCTCCGGTTGACACTCGGCTATCGGCAACCGCTGGCCTGGTCAGCGCTGCTCACATTCCTGCGTGATCGGGGTGCCGACTGTGTCGAGCAGATCCATGGGCAGGTCTATCGACGCACCGTAGCCATAGGTGGGGCCCGCGGCTGGATCACCGCACAACTGGCCGGCCACGACGGTCGGCTAGTCGTGGATGTGTCGGACGGGCTGGTCCCCAAGCTGGATCAGTTACGTATGCGTCTGCGCCGGTTGTTCGATCTCGACGCCAATCCGCGGGTGATCGATGCCCATCTTGCCCTGGACCCGACGTTCGCTGAAGGTGTGAACGTTCTGCCCGGGCTGCGCGTACCCGGCACGCTGGACGGGTTCGATCTGGCCGCACGGACGGTGATCGGCCAGCAGGTCAGTATTGCGGCTGCCACCACGCTCTATACCCGTTTCGTTCACGCATTCGGCCGATCGTTGGACACGCCCTATGCCGGGCTGACCCATCTCACACCTCAGGCAGAGCACGTCGCCGGCTGCGATCCCGGGCGCCTGGCAGCGATCGGCCTGCCGAGGCAACGGGCGCGGACTCTCCATGCCCTCGCCTGCGCAGTGGCCGAGCGCCGTCTGATACTCGATCCCGAGGCCGATACGAAGACGATGCTCGACCGGCTCGCCGCGCTGCCCGGCATCGGTCCGTGGTCCGTACAGTACATTGCCATGCGCGCCCTCGGCCAGCCCGACGCGTATCCGGCCACCGATCTGGTTCTGCGCCGTTTCGCGCGCGATGCGCGCAGCTCTGGGTCGGCTGCGGCCGCGCGTCCCTGGCGTGCCTATGCCGCCATGCAACTATGGCACCATGCCGCCCACGGAGGATGACCATGCCCGTCTTTTATACCTTCATCGACAGTCCGCTGGGCCCGCTACGCCTGGTCGGCGACGGTCACGCCCTCTCCGGGCTGACCATGTCCGAACATCGCCATGCCCCGGACACGAAAGGAGACTGGATACGCGAGGATGCCCCCTTCGAGGCCACCCGGTCGCAGCTGGACGAGTATTTCGCCGGGCGCCGATCGACCTTCGATCTGGTAACGGCCCCGGCGGGGACCGCCTTCCAGCAGCGCGTGTGGCAGGCGTTGCAGCAGATCCCTTACGGACAGGCCGAAAGCTATGGACAGCTCGCCGAACGGATCGGCTCGCCGAAGGCCGCACGTGCGGTCGGCCTGGCCAACGGCCGCAACCCGATCTCGATCGTGATCCCCTGCCATCGCGTCATCGGTGCCGGCGGGCAGTTGACCGGTTACGGCGGCGGACTGGAGCGAAAACGCTGGCTGCTCGACCACGAAACACAAAACCGCTCGGTGGCCCGCGACGCGGTTTCCTGACAGGGGTATTTCAGCGCTGTTCCGATTTGGCTCGGATCACGCAGGCGCCGATAATGGCACGGATCCGTCGACTCGACCCAAGTGCAGCGATGAACGAGCAACGAATACGCGCCGGCGTACTGGATGTCCATTATCAGGAACATGGCCCGGACGACGGCACCCCGGTCGTGTTGTTGCACGGCTTTCCCTACGACATCCACGCCTTCGACGAAGTCGCGCCGCTCGTGGCCGATGCCGGGGCTCGCGTGATCGTGCCGTATCTGCGCGGCTACGGACCGACGCGCTTCCTCAACGCCGATACGCCACGCTCGGGCCAGCAGGCCAGTCTGGCCGCGGATCTGCTGGCGCTCATGGACGCCCTGGCCCTGGAACGGCCGGTTCTGGCTGGCTTCGACTGGGGCGGTCGCGCTGCATGTATCGTCGCCGCGCTCTGGCCCGAACGCGTACAGGCGCTGGTGTCCTGCGGCGGTTACAACATCCAGGATATCGCCCGCGCCGGCCAGCCTGCGTCCCCCGAACAGGAACACCGTTACTGGTATCAATACTATCTGCATGGCGAACGCGGACGGGCCGGACTCGAACGCTATCGAGCCGAGTTCTGTCGCCTGTTGTGGCAGCTCTGGTCGCCGACCTGGATGTTTTCCGACGAGATATACGAAATAACGGCCGAGGCCTTCGACAACCCCGACTTCGTCGAGGTGGTCGTGCATTCGTATCGACATCGTTACGGCCTGGTCGCCGGCGACCCCGACGTGGCCTCGATCGAAGACGCGCTGACCGAGCAACCCATGATCCGGGTGCCTACGATCGTCCTCGACGGTGCCGTCGACGGCATTCCGGCCTATGGATCACCGGTCGGCCACGACCGCCATTTCACCGGTGCTTACGAGCGACGGCTGCTCGGCGATGTCGGCCACAACCCGCCACAGGAGGCACCCGAGGCCTTCGCCGATGCCGTGTTGAGCCTGCTGGGCAAGGACTGAACGTCCGACGCTCAGTGGGCATCGAACCGTTCCGCCCGGAACGGCCGCATATCCACAACCGGGCTTTCGCCCGCCATCATCTCGCCGACCAGCCGGCCGGTGATTGGGCCCAAGGTAAAGCCCTGGTGGCCGTGCCCGAAGGCCAGCCACAGATTATCGTGCCTGGGCGCCGGGCCGATGACGGGCTTCATATCGCCCATGCACGGCCGCGCGCCTTTCCAGGGCTGCGCTTCGCGGCGTTCGCCCAGCGGAAAGATGGTGCGTACCTCGGCCTCCGCCGCTTCCAGCTGGCCGGTACGTGGCGGCGCTTCCAGGGTATTGAGCTCTGCACCGGTCGTCAGGCGCAGCCCGGCACGCTTGGGCGACAGCAGATAGCCTTTTTCATGGTCGAGAAACGCATGATCAAGCGTGGCGCCGTCGGCCGCACTGTAATGCATGTGGTAGCCGCGCATATGGAACAGCGGCATCTCGTAGCCAAGCCGCTCCAGCCATTGGTTGGACCACGGGCCGGTCGCCAACACCACGGCATCGCTGTCGATCGTCCCCTGGTCGGTATGCAGACGCCAGTGCCCGGCCTCGTTGTCGATGTCGTTTGCCTGCGCCTGGACAAACTGCCCACCGAGGGCTTCGAAAGCCGTTGCATACGCCTGCACCAGCGCCCCCGGATCGCTGACCGACCAGGAGTTGGTCCAGTGAATGGCGCCGATCAGCGCCTGGCCGAGATACGGCTCGGCTTCGGCCAGCGCTGTCTGATCGAGTACCGCATACTCGACGCCGAATCGCGTATGGATATCGGCCGCCCGTGCCTGCGCCTGCTCGAACACCGACGACGTACGGAAGACTTCGAACCAGCCATCACGGCGGATCAGGGACTCAGCGCCGGCGGCAGTGAACATACGCTCGTGCTCGGCGGTGCAATGCACGATCAGCGATGCATACTCCGGCACGATCTCGGCGAATCGCGCCGGCGCCGAACTGCGCCAGTATTCCAGCAGCGGTTCGGCGGCTGCGAACATCGCGCCCGCGCGGTAGCGGATATCGATACTGCGGTTGGGAAGCACTCGCCACATGTTGGCCAGATCACGCGGGAACGGATGCGGCATGACCGCTTCGCGCTGGATCAGACCCGCATTGCCAAAGGACGTCTCCCGACCGGGCGCACGCCGGTCGACCAGGGTGACCCGCTGGCCACGTAGTGCGAGATGGTAGGCAATGCTGACGCCGACCATGCCGGCGCCCAGTACGGTGGTGTGCTGCACGTCGTCGATACTCCGGCCGTGAATACTGGACATGAGAATGCGTCGGACCCGGGGTCGGGCGCCTAACCGTGTTCTGCCCGATCGCGCTCGGGCAGGCGCCAGCCGGGCCGGATGAAGTGACAGGTATAGCCGTTGGGATAGTGCTGCAGATAATCCTGGTGTTCGGGCTCTGCTTCCCAGAAATCACCGGCCGGCGCGACTTCGGTCACCACCTTGCCCGGCCATAGGCCGGAGGCCTCGACATCGGCGATGGTGTCTTCGGCGACGCGTTTCTGCTCATCGTCGAGATAGAAGATCGCCGAGCGATAGCTGGGCCCACGGTCGTTGCCCTGTCGATTGGGCGTGGTCGGATCGTGAATCTGGAAAAAGAATTCCAGCAGCCGGCGATAGCTGATGCGTGCCGGATCGAACACGATCTCGATCCCTTCGGCATGGTTGCCGTGATGACGATACGTGGCATTGGGAACTTCGCCACCCGTGTAGCCGACACGTGTCGATACGACACCGGGGTAATCGCGTAGCAATTCCTGCATCCCCCAGAAGCAGCCGCCGGCCAGTAGTGCGCGTTCGTTATCTTGCGTCATGGGTCGTCCGATTTTTCACAAATGGGTTCTATGCGGATACAGGGCTGTGTTTATGGGCGACACCGGAACAATTCCAGTGCCCAACGCGCCACTGCGTAGAACACGGGATTGGCAAGCTCCGGTCAACTGCGGATACTCGAACGCTCCTTCAGACTGCAACGTCATCGAGGTCATCATGAAACGTGTCGCCACATCCGTCGCCCTGCTGGGCACTCTTGCTCTGGTCGCCTGCGGCAACTCCGACCATCACCCCAAACCGCCGCCGGGCAGCGTGGTGGCGCCACCGGCCTCGCCGGCGATCCATTTCAAGGTCAGCGACGGCAACGGGAACCTGCTCGACCTGATGATCGAATGCGGGGCCGACACGTCGATCAAGGAATGCGCCAAGGTCAACGAGTCGATCATCGACAAGGTCAGCCGGATTCGCAGTCAGGCGGCCAACGGCGGTGCCCGGCCACCGCAACCCGGCCAGAAGGACTAGTCGGGCACGGTTTCGGGCCGCCGCGACATCGGCCCTGCGCCGGTGTCGCGGCCATGCCCGGCCCGCTCAGGCGTTCGGTTCGTCCAGATCCGACTCGGCCTGGGCGAGCAGGGCGAATTCCTCATCGGCTGTGGCCGCGACCAGCCGGTGACGGCTGAATACGAAGAAATAGATCGCTCCGACCACGAACAAGGCAATGGTATAGCCGAAGGCACGCGGGTCGAACGCATACACGCCGGTCAAAGCGACCAGCGATAGACACAGCGCGATCGACGAAGTCACGATCCCCCCCGGTGTGCGATATGGACGCTCAAGCTCCGGCCGGTTGCGCCGCAGCAGAATATGACTGGCCGCCATGAGCGCATACGACAACGTGGCCCCTACAACTGCCATGCTCAGAATCAGATCGCCCGCGCCGGTCAGCGAAACCGCGAAACCGAACACGCCCGGCACGATCAACGCCCAGGTCGGCGCCTTGCGCCGACTGGTCAGCGACAGGAAACGCGGCAGGTAACCGGCCCGCGAAAGCGCGAACACCAGCCGGCTGTAGCCGTAGATGATCGAGAAAAACGATGCGATGAGACCGGCCAGGCCGAGCACGTTGACCACAGTCGCCAGGGTCTGGCTACCGCTGTCCTGCAAGGCGGTGACCAGCGGCACGGCGCTGTCGCCGATCGCCTGCGCACCGGCTGCCCCGGCCAGCAGAAAGACGACCAGTACGGCCGTGCCGATCAGAAACAGCATTGCACCGATGATGCCGCGCGGCACGTCGCGCGCGGGATCCTTGGCTTCTTCGGCGGCCAGCGGCACGCCCTCGACCGCCAGGAACAGCCACATCCCGAACGGCAGCGCCGCCCATACGCCGTAGAAACCCAGCGGGAGAAAGCTCGATGCGCCCAGCGCGTCGGTCGGGGGCATGTCGAACAGGCGGCTGCTGTCGAAGTCACCGATCAGCGCCACGGCGGTAGCCACGATGGCCAGCACCGCAAGCCCGCTGATCACCATCATCACCTTCAACGCCTCGCCCACGCCGGCCAGATGAATCCCGATGAACAGCGCATAGAACACGGCGTAGACGATCGGTCCGTCGATGCCGATCAGCTCGGAGACCGCGGCCCCGATGAAGATGACGATGGCCGCCGGCGCCAACGCGTATTCGATGAGCACCGCCAGCCCAGTCAGATAGCCACCGGCCGGGCCCATCGCCTGTCGGGCGAAACTGTAGCCGCCCCCGGCGGCCGGTATGGCGGCCGACATCTCGGCCAGCGACAGCACCAGCGTGAAGTACATGATGCCCATGAGTACCGCGGCGATCGCAAATCCGCCCCAGCCGGCCTCGGCGATGCCGAAGTTCCAGCCGGCGAAATCACCCGAGATGACGTACGACACGCCCAGACCCGCCAGCAACACCCAGCCGGCCGTGCCGCGCTTGAGCTGGCGCTTGGCCAGATACGCTTCATCGACTGTCGCTTGCCCCATGACCGCCTCCCCCTGCCTTGAAATTCAGGAAATCAGAAAATTGCCCGTCCCTTCGTCGTGTTCGATGACATCCTCATCGCTGCGATCCTTGAGCTCTACGCCCGACAGATCACGCGTTCGTGCTTCACTCAGAAGGTATAACGCACGCTCGCTGGCCTGATCCGCGGACAATCCGGCCGGCCGGATGTTCGAGATGCAGTTTCGATATGCATCTGTCGTGCCGATTGTCGGATTCCAGGTCATATACAGCCCGAGACTGTCAGGCGAACTCAGCCCCGGTCGTTCGCCGATCAGCACGATCACCGCATCGGCGTTGAGCAGACTTCCGATCTCGTCACCGATTGCGACCCGCCCCTGTTCCACCACGGCCAACGGGGCCAGGTGCCAATCGTGGTTCGTGTCCGCGGCCAGCGCCTCACAGAAGACGCGCAGAAACGGCACGGCATTGTTCTGTACCCCCAGCGACGACAGTCCATCGACCACGACCAGGGCAAGATCCCGCCGCGTCTCGGCCTGGCCCGTGTGTGAGGCCAGGCGCTCGCACGAGGCCTCGTCCAGCCGGCGACCGTGATCCGGGCGCTGCAAATACGCCGTACGATCCTCGGCACGGCTATGCAGTCGAATCGGGGCGTCGTCCACGCCCGCCAGCGCCGCCTCGTCGAGCGCTTCACACAGCGCATCGACGTCCAGCGGCAGATGAACCGCGTCCTTGGCCTGGGCATGGGCAAGCTGGAACTCCAGCAGGCGGCGCGTAGGCAGACTGATGCCCGCCCGCCCCAGCCCGATACGTGCGTCGGTGAACGCGCGCAGCCCCCGCCAGGGGTTGGCGATCACACCGCCACCATCGCCCCGATCATTTCGGTTCGCGGGCTCTATCTCCGAACCGGGCGCCCCATGGTCATCGTCAACCATCCTGGGCCTCCGCGGGCAGCCGAGCCAGCGCATTATCGAACAACGCCGGCACGCTATCGTTGAGCTCATGGCGATCGATATCGCTGAATATGCGCGTGTCCGCCAGCCACTGCTCGAACTCCGGCGCCGGGCGCAGCCCGAGTGCGCGTCGAACGTACAGGGCATCATGGAAGGAGGTCGTCTGGTAGTTGAGCATGATGTCGTCCGATCCAGGGATGCCCATGACGAAATTGCAGCCCGCGACGCCCAGCAGCGTCAGCAGCGTGTCCATATCGTTCTGATCGGCTTCGGCATGGTTTGTGTAACAGACGTCGCAGCCCATCGGCACGCCCATGAGCTTGCCGCAGAAGTGGTCTTCCAGTCCGGCCCGAATGATCTCCTTGCCGTCGAACAGATATTCCGGGCCGATGAAGCCCACTACCGTGTTCACGAGCAGTGGCTCGAACTTGCGGGCCACGGCATAGGCCCGTGCTTCGCAGGTCTGCTGGTCGAGCCCGTGGTGGGCATCGGCCGATAGCGAGCTGCCCTGGCCGGTCTCGAAGTACATCACGTTGTCGCCGATCGTGCCCCGGCCCAGCGAAAGTGCAGCCGAACGGGCCTCGGCTAGATCGGCCAGGCCAAAGCCGAAGCTGCGGTTTGTGGCCTCGGTGCCCCCGATCGACTGGAACACGAGGTCGACCGGCGCGCCCTGCTCGATCGCCTCGAGGGTATTGCTGACATGCGTCAACACACAGGACTGCGTGGGGATCTCGTATTTACGTATGACGTCGTCCAGCAGCCGCATAAGACGCACCGACTGCGCGACGTTGTCGGTTGCCGGATTGATGCCGATCACCGCGTCACCGTTGCCATAGAGCAACCCGTCGAGAATGCTCGCCGCGATGCCGGTGGCGTCGTCGGTCGGGTGATTGGGTTGCAAGCGGGTCGACATGCGCCCCGGCTGGCCGATGGTATTGCGGAACGCCGTCTGCACGGGAGATTTCTGGGCGACCAGAATCAGATCCTGGTTGCGCATGATTTTGGCTACCGCAGCCGCCATTTCAGGGGTGATGCCGCTGCGTACCTGCTGCAGTACGGCCGGCGTGGTCGCATCGGCAAGCAACCAGTTGCGGAAATCGCCGACGGTCAGATGGGAGATCGGCGCGAATGCGGCGGCATCGTGATCATCGAAGATCAGGCGCGTGATCTCATCATCCTCGTAGGGAACCAGGGCCTCGTCGAGGAACGTCTTGAGCGGCAACTCTTCCAGCACCATCTGGGCCACGACACGCTCTTCGGCGGTCTCGGCTATGACCCCGGCCAACCGGTCGCCGGATCGAGCCGGCGTTGCCTTGGCCATCACGTCCGCCAGGTCTCGATACCCGTAGGTTCGCTCGCCGAGCGTGTAGCGGTATTTCTTCATGCTGTGCCTGGGCCGAATCCGCGTGCTCTCAGAATGCGCCGACTATCGGCAGAATGAAAGCGGAAGGCGCGCACGCTGTCTGCGAAGCGCGCAGCGGGCCGGATAACGCTAGTGTGGTGATCCGGCCGATACCGATCCACCCGTATCGGCAAACATCCGGGTCAGCACGATGCCCAGTCGCTCGATGATCGTATCGATCTCGACTGCCCTCAGTGGCACCAGCTCGAAAACCAGACGGGCCTGGCCGAGCTCGTGGGTCATCATGCGGATCGACGGCCGGTCGCCAGCCAGCGCGGCACAAACAGCCGCGGCGGCATCCCGCTGCTGCGTGTCGTCCAGCTGCAGCCGGACCCGATCGACCGGCATCCCGCCCGCGTCGGGCAACAGCGAGACATCGACGACGCCTGGCAGGTCGGCGATGCCGGCAACAAACCGATCGATCTTGGCCCTTTGAACGCGCTGCCATTCGACATCCGGCTCGGCGGCACGTGCTTCCAGCGCAGCCAGCACGCCTACAAGCGCTTCCTTGGTCGGCTTCATGGCGCGTCCGATACCGCGGCCCTGGGCACGTACCGCGGCCACCAGCGGTGCCGTACCGACCACCACGCCGGCCGTCGGCGACGCCAGATATTTGTGCGCGCTGACGAGCACCAGATCGGCCCCGGTTGCAACCAGCTTGCTGATCTGCCGGTCTTGCGCCGCCCCATCGACGATCGCCGGAACCCCGGCGCGATGTGCCGCTGCCACGGCGGCCGCAAGATCGATGGGTGCGCCGCGGACGAGGCGCGAGGCCACGATGAGCAGACAGGCCGTGTCGGGCTGTGCCAGGGCCTGCTCGAGTTCACCTATCTCGCAGCCGGCTTCACTACCAACGATCACCGGACGGGCCCCGGCCAACCGCACGGCGGTCGTGATCGGATGACCATAGTCGACACAATGGCCGGCCGGTATCACTACGCCGTTTGCCATGCCCGTGGTATCGGGCAATGCCGCAATCCGTTCGGCATCGACGCCGCTCATCGTGGCTGCGACCGAAAGCGACAGACCGGCAGCCACGCAGTGGCACACGGCACCCGACTCGGCACCGCTGTATCCGGCGAGTGCGCGACTGACGAGGTCTTCCAGCTCGTCGATCACGAAGAATTCGCCGAGCGCTTGTGCAACACGCTTTTGAACCAGCTCAGGCGAGCGCGACACGCCCAGCGGCGTATAGGTTCCGGCTGCATTGATCACCGGGGTCAACCCGTAACGTTCATGTAGGGACATGTGAGATCCGTAACATTGCGCAACCGTGATCGGCGGTCACAGCCGCTGAGTGGATGATCGATGCATGGACGAAGCGCTGGTCCGGCCATCGCGGCGGGTTCGGCGCAAGCCGCGCACCGTTGCCGAACGACCCGCAAGAATAATTGTACGGCTCGATTCGGTGCACAACGATTGCGGGATGGCCATGCACAGGCGCAGGATTGGAATCATCCAGTGCGCCGGAGAAATCGCATGAAGCCCATCGTCGGTCTTGTCATCGTGGCCTGTCTGGTCTGTAGCGGCAGTGCGGCTTTTGCGCAAAACGATACCGCGGCTGCAGACAGCACGTCGGAAACACCACAGACGCGTTCGATCGCGGGTCAACCGTTGACCCCGCGTGCGCTCGCCGCCGCCTTGAGCACGGTCAATGCGCTGCTCGGCGAGATGAACGACGGCCAGAGTGCGCCGGGTTACGACCTGCTCGCGCCATCGGCCCAGGAAACGGAAACCCAGGCGCAGTGGAACAGCCTGTTCACCGAACTGCACGATGCCGCCGGTGCGCGCAAACGCAGCACGTTCGGCTTTGCGCTGCGTACCGACCAGTTACCCAATGCGCGCCCCGGTGAATATGTGGTGATCGGCCTGAACAGCGATTTCGAAAAAGCCAGCCTCGCCGAGACGATTATCCTTACCGATGTGAATGGCCGGTATCTGATTTCCGGTTACCACTTCCAGAACCGAAGCCCGACGGTGTCACAGCCGTAACGTCGTATAGGTGGATTGCTGTCTTGGCCGCAGTCTTCGGCCGGCGCGATCTCAACCGATCCACTCGGCAACGATTAACGAAAGCTTCACGGTGCATGCGATAATATTGCCCGCTATCTATCTCTGCCCGATGATGTCCGCAACCACCCGGCCGCAGCTGCGCGGGCTAGGCAATCTTTCGCATTGCCCTGAACGGCACACGGCGCTATAACCGACCCACGCGCACGGCAAAACGTGCCCGATGGCGCGATCGTGCCCCGGCTCGACTCGTCATCTTTCGACCCGAGAGCCATGGAGGCCCCGATGGATTCCAACAACGCCCCCACCGATACCACCGTTTCCTTCCGTATCAACGGCCAGATGCAGCAGCTGGACCTGCCGCCCAACGTGGTGCTGCTCGATGCGCTGCGAGACCGGCTCGGCCTGACTGGCACCAAGAAGGGCTGCGATCACGGCCAGTGCGGTGCCTGCACCGTGCTGATCAACGGCGAAGCCGTCAATTCCTGTCTCGCGCTGGCCGTGGTGCACGACGGCGACGACATCACTACGGTCGAAGGTCTGGCAGACGGCGATGACCTGGCCCCGCTGCAGGCGGCCTTCCTCGAGCACGACGCCTACCAGTGCGGCTATTGCACACCCGGCCAGCTGATGTCGGCCACCGAGCTGCTGACCAACGAGCAGGTCGGCAGCGCCGACGCGGATGTGGCAGAAGCCATGAGCGGCAATATCTGCCGCTGCGGCGCATACAAGAACATCCTCGCGGCCATCCAGCAGACGCGGCAGAGCCGCTGAATCCAACGAACAAGGCTTAATACGCTATGCGAGAATTCAGTTACAGCCGAGCCGACAGTGCCGACCACGCGGTCAAGACCCATGCCGGCCAGCCGGCGGCCTATCTGGCCGGCGGTACCACGCTCATCGATCTGGTCAAGCTCGACGTCATGCAGCCCGAGCGGCTGGTCGACGTCAATCGACTGCCACTCGACGACATCGAGCCGACACCGGACGGCGGGTTGAAGATCGGCGCGATGGTGCGCAACACCGCGCTCGCCTACGACACCACCGTCCAACGGGACTACACGGTACTTTCGGAGGCTCTGCTGCAAGGTGCATCGCGCCAGCTGCGCAATCGGGCAACCACCGGTGGCAACGTGATGCAGCGTGTACGCTGTTCCTATTTCAGGGACGGCGTCTCGCCCTGTAACAAACGCGAGCCCGGCAGCGGCTGCTCGGCGATTGAAGGCCATAATCGCGAAGTGTTCGCGGTTCTGGGTACCAGCGCCCATTGTATTGCGAGCCATCCGTCCGACATGTGCGTGGCCATGGCCGCGATTGGTGCAACGGTGCATGTACAGGGTGATCAGGGTAGCCGAGAGATCGATTTCACCGACTTTCATCGTCTGCCCGGCGACACCCCGCATATCGAGCATGCGCTGGACGCCGACGAACTGATCACCCATATCAGCCTCGATGCGCCGATCGCCGGCGCCGGGTCGACGTACATCAAGCTGCGTGACCGGACGTCCTATCAGTTCGCCCTGGCCTCCTGTGCGGCCATTGTCGCCCTGGACGGCGATCGTATCGGCTCCGCCCGTATTGCGCTCGGCGGCGTCGGTACCAAGCCGTGGCGCTGTACCGAAGCCGAAGCCGCGCTGGTAGGCCAGCCGGCGACCGAGGCGGCTTTCAAGCAGGCTGCCGAGCTGGCCATGGCTGGTGCCACCCCGTACAAGCACAACGCATTCAAGATTCCGCTGGGCCGCAAGGCGATCGTGCGCGCACTGCGCGATGCCGCCGCACGCAGCCAAGGAGAAACGGCATGAGCAACCCCATCATCGGCGCGGCGTTGCCGCGCATCGAAGGCCCCGACAAGCTGACCGGCCGTGCCCGCTATGCTGCGGACTTCCATCCGCAAGACATGACGTACGCCTACGGCGTGTTCAGCACGATCTCCAACGGCCGGATCGTGTCGATCGACACGGCCGCAGCGATGAAATGTCCGGGTGTGATCGAGATTTTCCACCACGATAACTTCCCCGCGCTGCACCATTCGCCCGGCAAGTTCCCGGAAGAGAATGTAGTCGACGAGAAGCGCATCCCGTTCGAGGATGACGTGGTCTATCACAGCGGTCAGTTCGTCGCTCTGGTCGTGGCCGATACCTTCGAACATGCCCGCGCTGCGGCTTACCGGGTCAAGGTCGACTACGATAGTCAGGCCGCGACCGCCAACTTGGCGCAGGCGATCGAATCCGGGTCCAGCACGCACGCCAACGACAGCGAACGCGGCGATCCGGAAGGTGCCTATGACAGCGCCGCACACCGTATCGACGCCGTCTACACGACCCCGGTCGAGACCCATAACCCGATGGAGATGCATGCCACGACCGCCCAGTGGGTCGGCGACCGCCTCGTCGTGCACGACTCGACCCAGGGCGTGATCTTCACTCGAAACACCCTGTCCAAGGTATTCGACCTGGACCCGAGTCAACTCGAAGTCCATGCCGATTTCATCGGCTCGGGCTTCGGCGGCAAACTCTGGGTATGGCCGCACTGTGTGGCCACCTGTGCCGCGGCACGCGAGCTCGGCCGGCCGGTGCAGCTGATGCTGCCGCGTCAGCAGATGTTCACCACGGTCGGTCATCGTCCAGAGACACGCCAGCACGTACGACTGGCCGCGGACGATCAGGGCAAGCTGGCCTCGATCCGTCACGAGACGATCAACAGCACCTCGCCGCTGGGCACCGTAGTAGAGGCCTGTGGCGGCTCTACCGAAGGTCTGTACGACTGTGCCAATCTGCGCATCAGCCATGCCACGGCGATCACCCACCGGGGTACGCCCACCGCGATGCGCGCGCCGGGTGCCGGGGTGGGACTGTTTGCGCTTGAATCGGCCATGGATGAACTCGCCGCCGAACTCGGCATCGACCCGCTGGAGCTGCGACGCAAGAACTTCACGGCTCACGATCAGGGCGCGGACAAGCCCTATTCCAGCAACCATCTGCTGGAATGCTACGACCGCGCCGCGGAATCGTTCGGCTGGAGCCGCCGCACGGCCGAGGTCGGTTCCATGCGGGATGGCGATGCCATCCTCGGCTGGGGACTGGCCGCCTGCAACTGGGATGCCATGCGCAATCCTTGCGATGCGCGCGTGACCCTGCGCGTCGACGGAACTGCGACCGTCCACTGTGCGAGCCAGGATATCGGTACCGGCACGTACACCATTCTGGCCCAGATCGCGGCCCACGAGCTCGGCCTGCCGGTCGAGCGGATCAAGGTCATGATCGGCGACTCCACGTTCCCGCACGGCCCGATCTCCGGCGGCTCATGGGCGACGGCTACGCTGTTGCCGGCCGTCGCCGAGGCCGCACGAGCCGCGATCAAAAAGATCAAGGAATATGCCGCGGATCCGACCGGTCCGCTGGCCGGCACGAAGAAAAAGGAGCTGGTCTACGAGCAGGGCATGATCAAGGACGGCAACGGTAAGGCGGTATCCATTGCCGACGTGCTCAAGCCACAGTCGTTGGTCAGCGCCATGGGCGAAGCGCATACCGGCGGTGCGCCCGACAGCGGTTACTCCTTCGGCTCGTTCGGGGTGCATTTCGTGGAAGTCGCATGGGAGCCCGATATTGCCCGTCTGCGCGTTCGACGCGTGGTCAGCGCCATCGATGCCGGCCAGATCATCAACGACAAGTCGGCGCGTAATCAGGTCGAAGGCGCCGTGGTGATGGGTCTGGGTTCGGCGCTGTTCGAAGCTACCGAGTACGACGCCCGCAACGGCAAGCCCGTCAACAACAACTATGCCGAGTATCTGGTACCGGTCAACGCCGACATGCCGGACCTGGAGGTGATTCTGCTCGACCACCCCGACTATGAGCTCAACGAGTTCGGCGCCCGCGGTATCGGCGAAATCGGGCTCACCGGCATGCAGGCCGCCGTCGCCAACGCGGTCTACCACGCCACCGGCAAGCGGGTGCGCGATCTGCCGATCACGCTCGATAAACTCATGGACGACGACTGACCGTTAGCGTCCTGTTTTCTGAGCCGGGCCCGCGTGGCCCGGTTTTTTTTGGCCGCTGGCCGGCCCTATCACTGACCTATGGAACCCGCATGCTCCAGACAATCGACTTTCCCGCCGATCATGATGCTGTCGTCGCGCTCGAACTCGACGGCGAAATCGGCGATCGCGACTTCGAACAGGTACTCGCCGCGGTCGAGGCTCGTTTACGCCAGTGCGACACGCTCCGCCTGTATGTCGAAGTCCGATCGCTGGGCAAGGTATCGCCACAGACGGTCGTCAAGGACCTCCGGGCCGCCGTCAAGCATTGGAATCGGTTCGACAAACTCGCGCTGGTCACCGATATCTCCGCTATCAGAACCGCCATCGGCACGGCCAGCCGATTCATGCCCGGGATCGAGCTTGAAGCCTTCGATTTCCACCACCGCGAATCGGCCCGTCAATGGATCATCGCGTGAATAGACCGTAGCCCGGGCCGGCCGTTGCGACAGCCAGCCCGCTGAGCCGCCCCGTCCCATGTCAACCCCGGTACTCCCCTAACGTCGACTTGACCGAGTCGCTCATCACGGCAATGCTGCCCCGGTCGCTGACCCCAGCGCGGTCGGCCGCAGCGAATACACCGGCCCGCTTCGCGTGCCGTCTGCCACCCGAACGAACCCAAGGATCTCTTCGAGTATGAAACGTCGCCAATTCATCGCCGGCGCCGCGGGCGCGGCCGCCGCTGCCAGCACCGTCTTTTCCCCGCTGACCATTGCCAAGAACAAGACCTTCAAGCTGGACATGGTCACCTCGTGGCCGACTTCGCTGGACACCCTGTTCGGTACGGCCCAGTACATCGGCAAGGCGCTGGAAACCGCCACCGACGGCGATGTGAAGGTCGAGGTGTTCCCGGCCGGTGCGCAGGTCGGCGGTCTCGAGGTGTTCGACAGCGTGTCCAGCGGCGCGTTCGCCATGGGTCACACGGCCTCCTATTACTATATCGGCAAGGATCCGGCACACGCTTTTTTCACCGCCATGCCCTTCGGCCTCACCGGCGATCAGCAGGATGCCTGGTTGATGTCCGGCGGCGGTGAGGATTTATGGAACGAACTCAACGCGCCCAGCAATCTGATCGCGTTCACCGCCGGCAACACCGGCGGCCAGACCGGCGGCTGGTTCAACAAGGAAATCAACTCGCCCGCCGATCTGAAAGGCTTGAAGATGCGTTTCCCGGGTGTCGGGGGGCAGATTCTCGGCCGTGCGGGTGTGAACATTCAGAATCTGCCGGGCGGCGACGTCTACTTCGCACTGGATCGCGGTGTGATCGACGCCGCCGACTGGGTCAGCCCCTACGACGACGAGATTCTGCAGCTGCACAAGGCGGCCAAGTACTACTACATGCCGAGCTGGGCTGAACCGGGCGCAACCCTTGGGCTGTATCTGAACCACGACATTTTCAAGGATCTGCCCAAGGACATCCGTGAAACCATTCCGGTCGTGGCCCACGCAGCCAACGCCCGCATGTTCGCCGAGTACACCGCTCAGAATGGTCCGGCCCTCAAGCGGCTAATCGACGGCGGCGCCGAGGTGCGCACTTTCCCCGCGTCCGTGCTTGATCTGTTGTCCAAGTACAACGACGAGATCCAGGCCGAGCACGTCGAAAAGAATGCAATGTACGCCAAGATCCACAAGCAGTGGTCCGGCTTTCGCGACAACGTCCGCGCCTGGACCAACGTCAGCCAGTACAACTACCTGCGGTATATCAACGGCGACCTCAAATAGGCCGTTCGTTCCGGCAAGGCCGGGGCACGCAGTGGCCTACTGCGCCAGCCCCGGCAGCCAGAGCACCAGCTGCGGCCACAGCCACAGCATTACCAGCGCCAGCATCTGCACGCCGATAAAGGGAACGACGCCCCGATAGATGTCGGTCGTGCGGATTGCCGGCGGTGCGACGCCCTTGAGATAGAACAGCGCGAAGCCGAACGGCGGCGTCAAGAACGAGGCCTGCAGGTTCACTGCAATCATGACCGCGAGCCAGAGCGGATCGACTCCCAGCTTGATTGCGATCGGCGTGACCACCGGCACCACGATGAAGCTGATCTCGATGAAGTCGATGAAAAAACCGAGCAGAAAGATCACGAGCATCGTGAAGAACAAAAAGCCCAGGGTGCCGCCGGGTAACGCCAACAGCATTTCCTCGACCAGTTCCGGCCCGCCGAGCGAGGCGAAGACCATGGTGAACGCGGTCGCCCCGATGAGAATCACGAACACCATACCGGTGAGCTTGACCGTCTGATCCATGACCGCGCGCAGATTCGGCCAGTTCAGGCGTCGATTGAAGATCGCCAGCAACGTGGCCCCAAGCGCGCCCATCGCGCCGGCTTCCGTGGGTGTGGCCACACCGGCGAAGATCGTGCCCAGCACGATGAGGATCAGCGCCAGCGGCGGCACCATCAGGCCGAGTACGCGCAGCGCCAGGGCGCCGCCGGTGAAGTCGCGCGCCGAGGCGGGCAATGCCGGTGCGCGATCGGGATATCGCCAGGCGACCAAGGCGATCCAGGCAATGAACAGCATCGCCAGCATGACGCCCGGGATGAGCGCGCCCAGGAACAGATCGCCGACCGACACGCCCATCTGATCGCCGAGGATGATCAACACGATACTCGGCGGAATGATCTGGCCGAGCGTACCGGAGGCGGCCACGACTCCGCTGGCCAGGCCCTTGTCGTATCGATACTTGAGCATGACCGGCAGCGCCAGCACGCCCATGGTGACGACCGAGGCGCCGACCACGCCGGTCGAGGCCGCCAGCAGCGTACCCACCAGTACGACAGAAATCGCCAGCCCACCGCGCACTCGCCCGAACAGAACGCCCATGGTTTCCAGCAGATCCTCGGCCAGGCGCGATTTCTCGAGCATCACCCCCATGAACACAAAGAACGGCACCGCGACCAACTGGTAGTTGTCCATGATGTTGCCGAATATGCGCCCGGGCAGGATATTCAGGCGCGCCATCCGGAACAGCGGCTCCCACGGCAGACTCAGTCCCCAATGCGTGAGCATGTCGCTGCCGATCACGGTGAACAGCACGGCGGTGCCACCGAGCGTGAAGGCAACCGGGTAACCGATCAGCAACAGCCCGATGGCCACGACGAACATCCAGAGCGATAGATAATGCATCTAGAGCCCCTCGGTCTGGTCGGTCGCCGGCTCGGCCTCGACCACCCGGCCATAGCCCGGCACGCCGCGCAGGAACGCGACGTTCTTGATGACCTCGCTCAGGCCCTGACCAATCAGCATGACAAACGCCACAAGCATCATCGCCTTGATCGGGTAGCGAGGCAGACCGCCTGGGTTCGGGCTCTGCTCGAGATAGGACCAGGAGCGCTCTACGTAGCCGTAGCAGAAATACAGCGCGAACACGCAGAAGGGAATCAGGAAAACGAAGGTGCCGACGATATCCACCCAGGCACGACTGCGCGGCGACAGCCGGCTATAGACGATGTCGACCCGCACATGCGCGTCCGAGCGCAAGACATAGGCCGCGCCCAGAAGAAAGATCAGATCGAACGCATAGGTCTGCATCTCCAGATACACGTTCGCACTGAGTTGCATGCCCAGATAGTTGCCGAGATAGCGTGTGATCACGTTATAGGCGCCGACCAGTACCATTGCAGCGGCCAGCCACCACATCAGCTTGCCCACGGCCGTGGAGAACGCATCGATAGCTCGCGCCACCGCCAGCAGGATTGTCATCGCCACCCCCGGAAATCGAAACGCGGCCCGCGCCGCCAGCCCGCCACTTTAGCCGACACCGCCGCGGCCGACCAAACCCTTATCGTTCGTGCAGGCAACCGAATCCGCGCGGCACGCGTAGCACCGTCTCCGGTTCTGAACAAGACAACATCATGGCGAGACAAACAGGCGATCGGGTCACCTGGTCGTGGGGCGACGGTACCGCGGAGGGTCGCATCACGCAGATCTATACCGAGCGAGTCGAAAAGATGATCAAGAATTCGAAGATCGTCCGGAAGGCCACCCCCGACAACCCGGCCTATCTCATCGAGCAGGATGACGGTGATCGCGTACTCAAGCTCGGCTCCGAGCTTGACTGATTCACCTCGCACGACACATCGGCTAGGCTGAGCCGATGTGTACAGTGCACGACAACGCGACGCGACCGACCCGATGAGCCGAAACATCCTGATCACCGGCGGCAACAGCGGCATCGGCCTGGAGATGGCCCGTACCCTGGCCGGCCAGGGTGAGCGCGTCGTCATCGCCTCGCGCGATACGGAGCGCTCGGCGCGCGCGGTCACGCACATCAACCAGAACGCCCCGCCGATCCCGGTCGAGAGTATGCACCTGGATCTGGGCGACTTCGCCAGTATCGATAGATTCGCCGCCGACTTGCGACAGCGAATGCCGGTGATCGACGTGGCCGTACTCAATGCCGGGCTCTATACCCACGGCACGCGGCGTCTGGACAACGGTCTCGAGGCCATGATCGGCATCATGCATTTCGGCCATTTCCGGCTGATGCGCCATCTGAGCGAGTCGGTGACGGCCGCCGATGCCGGACGGGTCGTCATCACCAGTTCGTATGCTCACCGTATCGGGCGAATCCGTGCCCGGAGCTTCGAAGACCCCACGGTGCATCGCCTGTCGCTGGAAGGCTATGCACAGGCCAAGCTCGCCAACATTCTGTTCACCCGCGAACTGGCCAGGCGGCTGACCGATACCCGGGTGACCGTGAACACATTTCATCCCGGCTCGGTGGTCACCGGCATCTGGCAGGAACTGCCTGCCTCGCTCCGCCGGCTGTTCGGCCTGTTCCTTGTCGATGCTGCCACCGGGGCCGATACCGGTATCTGGCTGGCAAGCGCTCCGGAGGCGCGCGAGCACAACGGAGAGTATTTCTACAAGCGTCGACCGTCCAAGACCTCGAAGGCCAGCCGGGACCGCTCGCTTGCCGAATGGCTCTGGACGGAAAGCCAAGCGCGCATGTAGCCGTTCACGCCCCGGGTTGCCCGGGCGTGCATCCTGTGGCGATCGAAGTTCCACCAACCGAATCGGGTCCGACTCCGCCGCCCGTCGGCTCGCCTGGCGCCTAGCGGGCGAGGCCCGTCTTGGCCGACGCGCTTTCGACGATGGCGGCGACCGCATCGGCCGTGCCAGCCGACAATGTCCACCCCAGATGACCATGCCCGGTGTTGTAAAACACCCGGGGTGAGCGGCCGGTGCCGACTCTGGGCATCATGTCCGGCAACATGGGGCGCAGCCCGGCCCATGGCACGACACGCCGCGTACTGACGCCGGGAAACAGCGTGGCCACCCAATCGATAAGCGGCTCGATCCGATCGGCCCGAATATCGCGATTGAACCCGGTGAATTCGGCCGAACCGGCGACCCGGAACCGGTTGCCCAGGCGACTGGACACCAGTTTCGTGGCGTCGTCCAGCAGACTGACCTCCGGGGCCGCCTGTTGCGAGGCGGCATCCTCGAGCTCAACGGTAATCGAATACCCCTTCACGGGGTAGACGTTCACCCGATCACCGACCTGGGCGGCCATCGCACGGCTGGCCGTGCCCGCACAGATCACCAGGCCATCGAAGCGATGGTCGACCCGACCCTCCGCTGTCTCGGCAGCGACTGCGACCCCCGCAGCGCCGGCCGACAGCGACTGTACGTCATGCTCATAAGCCAGCGTTACGCCGCGTCTCTGGGCCGCCGCCGCCAGGCCAACCGTGTATTTGTGAATATCGCCCGTCGCATCGCTCTCGGTGAAGAAGCCGCCGTAGAAATCGCCGGAAAGCGCGGGCTCGATCGCACGCATTTCCTCGGGCGTGACCGGGCGTCGCTCCAGTCCGCCCGCGGCCAGCAGTCGGGTGACATCGGCGGCGTGATCAAAACCTGCCTTGTCGCGATAAATATGGAGGATACCCTTGCGCTTGAGATCGAAGTCGATGTTCTCGGCCTCGGCCCAACCGAACAGGTGCTCACGCGCCGCAATGGCCATGCGCGCGGTTTCGGTGGTGTTCCGTGCATAGTGCGGGATGGCCGCCAGAAATTCGGCGAACCAGGACAGCTTGTGCCAGGTCGGTTTCGGATGGACCAGCAACGGCGCATCGCGCCGGAACATCCACTTCAGCCCCTTGGCCACCATCGGCCAGTGATTCCACACCTCGGCGTTCGAGGCGGACAGCTGACCGCCGTTGGCGTAGGAGGTCTCCATGGCCGAATAGCGATTGCGCTCGAACACGGTGACATCGAACCCGCGGGCAACCAGTGCATAGGCCGTGGTCACGCCTGAGATGCCACCCCCGATCACTGCGATATGTTTCATGTCGATGATCCTGGAGAACGGGTCGAACAGCGTCTTGCGCCGCGCAGGCGCGGCGTTGGAGTCGATACGGTCGGCCGGGACACGTTGCTCGGCCGGGCGTGAAATCCTGCGCTCGGATCGCAGGCTGCGTACGGCGCCTGCCGTTCGCCAGGTAGCGGCCTTCGTGTCGCTGGCCGAACGGGCCGAACCGCCGACGCCAAGCCAGCGAGCGGCGGCAACCCCACCCCGAGCCTGTCGAGAAGATGTTGTCTCGAGCCCGCCCCGCACTGCGATAGAATAAAGAATAAACCAATCCCCGAGCCCCACCAAGCACGGCCGGCCGCGCTTGGGCGCCGTCGCCAGCTGGCGTAGTCTGGCGTGAACAATCGCTTTGTCACACCGGAGTCCAGTATGGCCGATTCAACCCCTGCGTTCGTCGTCGTCGCCGAATTCCAGATCAAGCCCGGCCAGCGCGAGGCGTTTCTCGCTCTGGCGTTCGAAGACGCCCGCCGGTCACTCGCGGACGAGTCCGGCTGTCATCAGTTCGACGTGCTGGCCTCCACGACCGATGATACGGTCATGCTGCACGAGGTTTATAGCGATCGCGACGCCTACGAGACGCACCGCCAGATGCCCCACTACGCGCCTTTCAAGCAGGGATCGGCGCCGCTGCTCGAGCACCCGCCGACGGTCCGCTTTTTCGCACCGGCCAAAAGCTGACTCGTCTGCCATCCGACCGCGCACCTACGCACGATCGGAACTGACCATCGAATCCCGGCGGCGAGCCCATTGGTGAACGGGCCCGGCTGACCGACAGCCGCTGGGTCGATCCACTGACCGGGCGTCGCACCGAGCGAGCCGCCAAACCGGGCTCGACAGCTAGAACGCCCAGGCTAACTACGTGCCTTCCGAGGTTTTTTCGCAGCCGGCTTCTTGCCGGCCCGGGTCTTGGCCTTCTTTTTCGACTTGGTCCGCGGTTTATCGTCGCGTTTTGACTTGCGTCCCGGCGCCGGCGCAGGAAACGCGCCGTCCACCCGGCTGATGGCCAGTTGTCGGTTGGCCACCCATACCGTCTTGAGATGCGCGAATATGTCGTCGGGCATGCCCAGCGGCAGGTCGACCAGACTATGATCGTCGCGAATATCGATCCGCCCGATGTCGCGGCTGTCCACGCCCGCCTCGTTGGCGATGGCCCCAACGATGTTACGCGGCTCCACGCCGTGCGCATGGCCGACCTCGATCCGGAATGTCTCCAGCTCGGAATCGGGGGCGCGCTTGGTCTTGCGTGCGGCTGGCTTGCTTTCGAACTGCCCCGCGCCCTCAGGCTCGCGCGAACCGACCGAAGACGGCGGGGTCAGATCCGCGCCTTGTGCCATGCGGGCGAGCGCGGCGGCCAGGTCCAGCAGATCGATATCGTGTTCGCGGGCATAATCGCCGACCAGCGTGCGGTGGTCGTCGAGCGATTCGCTGGCAAGTGTCTCGCTGATCCGAGCAGTGAATTTGGCCACGCGCTGAGCCTGCACGTCTGCCCGGCTGGGCAGCGACATAGGTTCGATCGGCTGCCGAGTGGCATGTTCGATCGCCTTGAACAGCCGCTTTTCACGCATCGTGACGAACAGGATGGCGTCTCCGGTGCGCCCGGCTCGACCCGTTCGCCCGATCCGGTGCACATAGGATTCGGTATCGTGCGGAATATCGAAATTGATGACGTGGCTGATTCGCTCCACGTCGAGCCCACGTGCGGCGACATCGGTGGCCACGATGATGTCGACCGCCCCGTTCTTCAGTCGTGCCACCGTACGCTCGCGCTGCTGCTGAGGGATATCGCCATTGAGCGCTGCGCAGGCGTAACCGCGCGCGCTGAGCCTTTCGGCCAGTTCGTCGGTCGCCTTCTTGGTTCGTGCGAACACCAGCATGCCGTCGAAGGGCTCGGCCTCCAGCAGGCGCGTGAGCGCATCCAGCTTGCTCATGCCGCCGCCGACGATCCAGTACCGCTGACGAATATTGATCGCCGTCGAGGTCTTGTTCTGGATCGTCAGTTCCTGCGGATCACGCAGGTGCGTTTTGGCAATCCGCCGGATCGCCGATGGCATGGTCGCCGAGAACAGCGCGACCTGGCGCTCGGCCGGCGTGTGCTCGAAGATCCATTCCACATCCTCGATGAAGCCCATTCTCAGCATCTCGTCGGCTTCGTCGAGCACTAGCCAGTCGAGCGAATCCAGGCGCAGCGTGCCGCGCTTGAGATGATCCATCACGCGCCCGGGCGTACCGACCACTACGTCCACACCGCGCTTGAGCGCGGCCAGCTGCGGGCCATAGCCCTGGCCACCGTAAATCGGCAGCACGTGAAAGCCCTTGATGTGTGATGCGTAACGCTGGAACGCCTCGGCGACCTGGATGGCGAGTTCGCGGGTCGGTGCCAGCACCAGCGCCTTGGGTGTACGGCTCTGGCCGGCCGCCAGTCGCGAAAGTATCGGCAAGGCGAACGCCGCCGTCTTGCCGGTTCCGGTCTGGGCCTGGCCCAGAACATCGCGTCCGGCCAACAGAGGCGGGATCGTGGCTGCCTGGATGGGCGACGGGGTTTCGTAACCGACCGACGTCAGCGCCGACATCACGGCGTCCGACAGTCCCAGCGCGTCGAAAGTGACGGGGGATGATTCGAGTGACTGAGGGGAAGTCATGCAATGCCTATATGGGCAGGGGCACGGAGGATATGCCCGCTTGAAAAAAGCCGCGATCCTCGGATGCGGCATCTCATTCTAACCGTTTCCGGTGGTGCGCGTGGCGCCGCACTTGGCGCCGTCTCACGCCCGGGCCATACTCGTAGCAAGCGGAGGCGGGATCATGGACAAGCAACTGCTCGCGCTGACGGGTGGCGTTCTGGTAGCCGTATTCGGTTGGATGAGCAAGCAGCTCGCCACGTGGTACCTGCGACGCCGTGCGATTCGGCACGCCCTGCTGTTCGATATCCGTCTTCACGCTGCGGAGTGGGTCGATCATGCCCGGTTCATGAACGCCCTCATCGATACGGGATTGCAGCCCGGGCGCCCGATCGCCCACGGCGCACATTTCACGCCGTCGGATTTCACCCTCTACGACCGGCTGCTACCGGAGCTGTCCGCGTATCTGCCCCTGTGCTTTGCACGGGTGGTGCGTTTCTACGGCGCGCTCAAAGCCGCAGATTTGTTGCTGGCATGTCTGCTTGCCGATATCCAGACCTGGCGTGCCGACGGTCGTCAGCTGTCGGCCGACGATATCGACCATCTCACGCGCCGCTGGTGGCGAATCGGCTCGCATGTCGATATCTTTCACCGGCGTCCGATCCGACGCCTGAGCGACCTCCCCGAGGACTACAGCGGCCTGTTCGAGGCGACTACGGTCTTCGACTCGCGTCACCCGCCGCCGATCGGCGGCGGTGATCGGCCCCGCGAGGCCCCTGCAAGCGATTCCCGGACATCGGCGTGCCAATCGCCCAGACGCTGATCCGTAGGCCGCGCGTGTCGCCCGATGACGAAAGCCCGCCTCAGGCGACCACCCGGTTACGGCCGCCGGCCTTGGCCTGATAGAGACGGGCATCGGCCGCCGAGAACAGCGAATCGAACTCGTTGCCGTCCACATCCACACAGCCGATACCGATGCTTGCGGTCACCCGAATCGCATCCGACCCGTGCCGGGTATGGGTGTCGGCGATCGACCGGCACAGACGGTCGGCCCGGGCGCGGGCATCGCGGCGATCGCAGTCGACCAGCAACACGGCGAACTCCTCGCCGCCCAGGCGCGCCGCCAGATCCTCGGAGCCGACCTGCCTGCGAATGACGTCAGCAATCGTGCGCAACACGATATCGCCGACCGCATGCCCATGGCTGTCGTTGACCTGTTTGAAGAAATCCAGATCGACAATCAGTACGGCAAAGGGCGTGCCCTTGCGCGCGTGTCGTGCCTGCTCTGCGGCCGTACGATCGAGAAACCGAGCCCGGTTGGCCAGGCCGGTCAGCGGGTCGGCCATCGCCAATCGCAGCAACGCCCGATCGGCCCGCTCCCGGCTGTATTCATGGATATGCGAGAACACGAAAATGCACAGCGCGGCGAGCAGGATATTCGCGATGACCTCGATCGACTGGCTCTCCACGCTGTTCGTGCCGTGTCGCCATACAAAGATCCCCGCCGCGATCACCAGGTAGGCCAGCGCCAGCGCCCCGCCCAGCCAGCGCCCCAGCAACAGATGCGAAACCACCGGGATCAGCAGCACCCAGATGAAGACACTCGAGCCCGTCAACGGGCTGGCGAGTGCAAACATCATCACGGTGCAGAAAGGCAACAGATACGCCAGCGCCAACCGCTCGAGCCGACGCGTGCGCTTGACTACCAGCATCAGCACCAGCGCATAGAGCCCCATGCCGGCTTCGGCCATCGCCAACGGCAGATTGCCAATACGCAGATTGATGACGATAAACACCGCGCCGCAGATCACAGTCAGCGCGAGCAGGGCCTGCAGCACCGCCCGGCGATAACCGGCCGGCTGAAACCGAGGCGTGGGCGACTGTTCGGCAAGACCGCTCACACACGCCTCCGACTCTGGATGCCGCACCGAACGTCTGCCGGCGCATGCGGGGTGATCCAGATCAACACTCATTCTCCCGTACGAGGACTTCAAGTATCGCGCACCCTGGCGATCGCATAAAGCACCGGCCACAAATACGAAACGCCATCTCCTGTCCGGACCGCGTCTCGAGCGGCGGGCCACCTCGACAACGCCCCGCCCGCGCGGCCTGATTTCCCACGCAAGGGCAGCTCAGCTAGGCTGGCGCTCCCACGATGGCCGGCGGCGATCGTACGACGTTTCATTTTCGAGATACCGCGTTCATGCATATCTGGGTCGATGCCGACGCCTGCCCGGTGGTGATCAAGCAGATCCTGTTCAAGGCCTCCCGTCGGACTGGCGTGGCCGTCACCCTGGTGGCCAACCAGCCGATTAACGTGCCGCGCGCTCCGCAGATCGATGCGGTACAGGTGGCTTCGGGTTTCGATGTAGCCGATGACGAGATCGTCAAACGGCTGAGCGCGGGCGATCTGGTGATCACGGCCGACATCGCCCTGGCCGCCGAGGCACTTGATCGTCAGGCCCGTGCGCTCAGCCCTCGTGGCGAGCTCTATACCGCCGACACCATAAAAGCGCGGCTGGGCATGCGCGATTTCGTGGAAACGCTACGCGCATCCGGCCTGCACAGCGGCGGCCCGGATGCCATGAACCACACCGACCGGCAACGCTTTGCCAACCAACTCGATCGTCTTTTAACGCGACAGCTCAAATCCTGACGAGTAGGCGGCGTTTTGTCCGGCCCCGCCGTGTGCATGTCGGCCGAAATGCGACCGGACGAGCCGTGCCGAGCCTGCAGGGCAGCCTCGCGCTGGACGAACCCGAAAGCACCGACGACCAAGCGCCCCCGATGCCAACAGCGCTGCCCGCCGACGCGCCTCCGGCCAGGGCCTGTCCGGCACCGCGCGCTATCCATCCGATCGGCCCGGAGCGGTCGGGCTGAGCAGGCTCGCATGAATAGCGACAGCAGCAGAGCGACGCTTGGTCGTATCGACCGCGCGATCGGGCGCACGGGCGATTCGTTCGTCATATTCGAAGCCGGCATGCTATACCGCGCTCGCATGAGCGTGCGTCGCTGATCCGTCCCCTCGTCCCGAGCGCGGACGCGGGCGTTCGGCACGTTTCGTGAGTGACCGTCCCACCCGAGGTGACCGCCATGGTCGAGCCAGAGATCGATATCAAGCCGCGCCATGTCGAGCGCCATCGCATCGGACGGATCGGCTGGTTGCGGGCGGCGGTGCTAGGGGCCAACGACGGCATTGTATCGACGGCCAGCTTGATCATGGGCGTGGCGGCCGGCCACGCGGATGCCGGGAGCATTCTGCTGGCGGGTGCGGCGGGCCTGGTTGCCGGTGCCATGTCGATGGCCGCCGGCGAGTATGTCTCGGTCAGTTCCCAGGCCGATACCGAGCGCGCCGAGCTGGAACGGGAACGCCGTGAGCTGGCCACCGATCCGCTGAACGAACAGGCCGAATTGACCGCGATCTATGTTGAACGTGGCCTGGAGCACGCGCTCGCAGCCCGGGTCGCTACCCAGCTCATGGCCCACGATGCACTGGGAGCCCACGCGCGTGATGAACTCGGCCTAACCGACACCGCCTCGCCCCGACCGGTACAGGCGGCGCTGGCCTCGGCGCTGACTTTCGCCATCGGGGCGAGTTTGCCGCTGCTGGTGGCCTGGCTGTCGCCGCCAACCGTTCGACTATGGAGTGTCAGCGTAAGCGCGCTGGCATGCCTGAGCCTGCTGGGCGGCCTGGCGGCCGCTGCCGGCGGCGCGCCCGTGGGCCGGGCTACGGCTCGTGTGACGTTCTGGGGCGCATTGGCCATGGGCTTGACCGCGGCGGTCGGCGCCCTGGTCGGCACAGCGATCTAAGGCCCTGCTGACCGCCGACGGCGCCGCAATGACACCCGGATGCGCGGCCCGCAAGCGTATGTTGCCCAAGTTGCCGGGCCATACGGTGTGCGCATCGGCGCGATCCCGGCCATGGGGCGGCCGTCGTCCGGCATCTAAGCGCGCTTGATAGCAACACCGTTCCAATCCGCACAGGCATCGTCCAAGGCGAGGTTTTGCCCAACGCCGCGTCCGGGTATTCTGCATTTTCGTCCTATTGCCGTGCGCGTGCCGTGATGAGTACCGACAAGCCGCCGTTTCCGCCCTTTGATCTCGACAGCGCCACCCGCAAGGTCCGGCTGGCCGAAAACGCATGGAACAGTCGCGACCCGGACAAGGTTTCGCTGGCCTATACCGTCGATAGCGCATGGCGCAACCGCGCCACGTTTCTGACCGGCCGCGAGGCTATCGTGGCGTTTCTCCGTCATAAATGGGACACCGAACACGAATACCGGCTCATCAAGGAGCTCTGGGCCTTTCACGAGGCTCGTATCGCGGTGCGGTTCCAGTACGAGTATCACGACGACGATGGCCGGTGGTTTCGTGCCTATGGCAACGAGCAATGGGCGTTCGACGACCATGGGCTCATGGTTCGACGTGAAGCGAGCATCAACGATGTAGCAATCAGTTCATCCCAGCGGCTGTTCCACTGGCCCGCCGGTCAGCCGCGCCCCGAGGATCATCCCGGGTTGAGTGAGCTGGGCTTGTGATCACATGGCCGTGAGTCGACAGCACAATACCGGCTTTTTCGTGGCGCCAAAGCCTGTGGTTATACTGCGGCTGCCAACCCATCGATCGACGCAAGGATTTCTACGCGCATGCTGACCGCCGAACAAGCTCTCGATAGGCTCAAGAAGGGAAACCAACGGTTCGTCGAAAACATCGAACAGAACGAAACCCTCGCCAACCATGCACCGCGTGCCGAGCTGGTGCAGGAGCAGAAGCCGATCGCCATTATCCTAGGCTGTTCGGATGCGCGGGTGCCGGCCGAACTGGTGTTCACTCAAGGCCTGGGTGATCTGTTCGTGATCCGGGTGGCCGGTAACATCGTATCGCCGTCGCAGATCGGCAGCGTCGAGTTCGCGGCTGCCATGTTCGGCACGCCGCTGGTCGTTGTGCTGGGGCATACGCAGTGCGGTGCCGTGACTGCCACATTGTCAGAGCTCCAGCAACCGACCGAGAACCAGTCGCCGAATCTGCAGGCGATCGTCAAGCGTGTGCAGCCTTCGGTCGAGAAGCTGCTACTCACCGATCTACGCCACGACCACACCGCACTGATACGGGAAGCGGTACGGGCCAATGTACATCGCTCGGTTCGTCAACTCCGGCGCGGCTCTGACATTCTGGAAAACCTGATCAGCGACGGATCCCTGACCATTGTCGGCGCGGAATACGCCATCGAAACCGGCAAGGTCGAATTTCTCGAAGACAGCGTTCAGGCCTGAGCCGCGCCGCTTTCAATCCTTTCCCGGACGAGCGTTTGTCATGACCACACCCGGACAACTGCCACGTATCCTTGCGTTCGACGTATTCGGCACGGTAGCCGACTGGCATACCAGCGTCGCACGGGAGGTGGAGTCGCTCGGGCTCGGCGTGGACGGCGCCGATTTCGCCCGAGCGTGGCGGGCCGAGTACAAACCCGCGATGGCGCGGGTACGGTCCGGCGAACTGGGCTGGACACGTATCGACGATCTGCATCGCATGAATCTCGACGAGGTGCTCGCACGATACGACGTGGCACTCGACGAGACTACCTGTCATGCGCTCAACCGAATCTGGCATCGGCTCGATCCATGGCCGGATACCGTTGAAGGGCTGACGCGCCTGAAGACCCGTTTCACCCTTTGTACGTTGTCGAATGGCAATCTTGGCCTGCTCGCCGACATGGCCAAGCATGCCGGCATGCCCTGGGATCTGATCCTGTCGGCGGAGGTGTTTCGTCACTACAAGCCGGATCGACAGACCTATCTGGGCGTTGCCGACATATTCGACGCCGATCCCGCCGAGGTTATGATGGTAGCCGCGCATCAAAGCGATCTGGACGCAGCGCGTGAATGCGGACTGAAAACAGCCTATATAGAACGCGTTCATGAATTCGGCGCGGATCGACCCAAGGACGTGACCGGCTCCGAACACAACGATTTCCACGCAGCGGATCTGATCGACCTCGCCAGGCAGCTCGACTGCACATCCTGAAGCACGGCTGGCGGCCACCGTCAAACCGTGTCGAGAACAACTATAACAATTTTATCAATCGATTATTCCGGTTTTCTCGAAACAGGATGAACAACGGAGCCTGCGTCACGCGGGACGAGAGAATAAACAAAAGGCTCACATATGCGCCGTATATCCTTGTTTTCCTCAGTTTTATTGTCGGTCGTCATGTATGGCCATGCACTGGCAGCCGATGGCTTGATACAGCGCCAGAGCCCTTATTCAGTCGACCAGACCGTGGCGCGCTTCGTCGAACGCGCAGAAGACAAGGGGCTGACGATCTTTGCTACGGTCGATCATGCCGCCGGCGCCCAAACGGCCGGACTGTCGTTGCGCCCCACCACCGTGGTGATATTCGGCAACCCGAAAGGCGGGACTCCGTTCATGCAGTGCGCACAGACGGTCGGTATCGATCTGCCGCTCAAGGCGTTGATCTACCGCGATGCCAACGGCCAGGTCTGGCTGAGCTACAACGATCCGGACTATATCGCCAAGCGTCACGATGTCGACGATTGTGCGGCCGTCGCACCGATCACCAAAGCGCTCGCCGGTCTCGCCGAGGCTACCGTAGCACGCGGCGACGATTAGGCTCACACTGATCGCTCGGCGCGGTTCGTACCGGAGCGTCGAAACAAATGGGAGATGCGTGATGACCACTGGCTTGAAAACCTTGCGCTCGGTTTCCGGGCTGAGCGATCAGCCGCCGGGATTGTCGGATTCGGCGTTGATTCTCATCGATTGCCAGAACACCTACCGTGAGGGCGTCATGGCGTTGAGCGGCGTCGAAGCCGCTCTGGAACAGGCCGCTCGACTGCTGGAACGGGCGCGCGGGCTGGGCGTACCGATCTTTCATATCCGCCACGATGCCGGCGAAGGCTCCCCGTATGATCTCAATACGCACCTCGGTCAGATCGCCGACGAAGTCGCACCGGCCGACGGCGAGTCGGTGGTGACCAAAACACATCCCAACAGCTTCGTGAATACCGATCTCGACAAGGAACTGCGTGCCGCGGGCGTGAACAATCTCGTGCTGGGCGGCTTCATGACACATATGTGCGTCAATTCGACCGCGCGCGGCGCATTCAACCTCGGTTATGCACCGACCGTCGTGGCGGCAGCGACGGCGACGCGCGATCTGCCTCGTGGCCGCGACGTCGTATCGGCACGCGCCCTGCACGACGCCAGCCTGGCCAGCATCGCCGATCTGTTCGGCGTGGTCGTTGACGACGTCGCGGATCTGCCGGACTGACGTACAGACCACGGCGACCGCAAGGGCATTCAGTCGATACCCGGTGTATGAAGCAAGCTGCGCCAATCGACTGGTATTTCGACTTCGTGTCACCGTTCGCGTATATCGCGCGGCACCGTTTGGCCGAACTCGACACGCACCGGCCCATCCAGCCGCGGCCCGTCTTGCTCGCTGCCATACTGGGACACCATGGCCAGCTGGGTCCGGCCGAGATCGAGCCTAAGCGACAGTGGACCTACCGCATGGCCCACTGGCAGGCCTGCGACGCGGGACTGCCCTTGCGTTTCCCGTCCGCGCATCCGTTCAATCCGCTGGGTTGGTTACGCCTGGCTATTGCCGGCGGCTGTCGTTGGCAAATCATCGATACCATCTTCGAGCGGCTGTGGACGACGGGTGCAGACCCCGCCGACGAGCGTGGCCTGGCAGACACAGCCCGCGAATACGCGATTGACCAGTCGGCGCTCACGGCCGAACAGGTCAAGCAAACGCTTCGCGAGCAGACCGAATCGGCCATTCGGGCCGGCGTGTTCGGCGTGCCGACGCTGGCGATCGACGGTGAACTGTTCTGGGGCGCGGATGCAATCCCGTTCGCTGCCGCCTATCTGGACGACCCGGCCATACTCGACGACCCCGAGCTACGGCGCCTGGATACCCTGCCCACCGGTGTCGTACGGGCTCGCTAGCGGCTCGGGAGGTTTCGCACGATTGCGGAGTGACACCAGCGCCCGTCGCGTTCGGCGGGCCACCAGGTCGGCGACCGCTGCGATCGGCGCAGATTCAGGCAACCCGCACCCTGCGGCACGCGCAGACAAGCATGTATCCTACGACACCGCCCCGCGCGCGGTGACGTCGGCCCGGGCCTTGGCGACATGCACAAGCGCCTGTTCGAAGCGCGCGACCGCCTCATCCACGTGCTGCAATTTATCCAGCCCGAACAGACCGATACGGAACGAACTGAACGATTCGCCTTCATCGCACATCAGCGGTACACCCGCGGCGATCTGGACACCGGCTTGGGCAAACCGTCGGCCGGACTGAATCTCGTCATCGTCGGTATAGCTGACCACCACACCCGAGGACTGAAACCCGTCCGCGGCGACACTGGCAAAGCCATGCGCCTCCAGTAATCCGCGCACTTTCCGGCCCAGTTCGTACTGGCGCTCCCGCAGGCGCTCGAAACCGAGGACCTCCGTTTCGCGCATCATATCCAGCAGCCGGACGAGGCCATCCGTAGGCATGGTCGCATGATAGGCCTGCCCACCCGCCTCGTAGGTTTCCATGATCTCAAGCCACTTGCGCAGATCGCAGGCATAGCTGCTGCTTCGCGTATCTTCGATCCGCTTGCGGGCATGCGCGCTGAGCATCACCATCGCGCAACAAGGCGTTGCACTCCAGCCTTTCTGCGGCGCACTGATCAGCACATCCACCCCGCAGGCCTGCATATCGACCCAGTCGACACCCGAGGCGATACAGTCCAGCACGAACAAGCCGCCGTGCTCGTGGACCGCGGCGCCAACCGCTTGTAGATAATCGGCCGGCAGTCGCAGGCCGGCGGATGTTTCGGTGTGCGGTGCGAACACCACGGCCGGCCGTTCGCAACGGATCGTGGCCACGACTTCGTCGATCGGCGCGGGTACGAAGGGCGCATGATGGTCGTGTGCGTTGCGACGCGCCTTGAGTACCGTTGTGGATATGGGTATACCGCCGGTGTCGAGAATCTGCGACCAGCGATAACTGAACCAGCCGTTGCGCAGCACCAGGACCGGCTCGCCGCCAGCGAACTGCCGCGCGACCGCTTCCATCCCAAAGGTGCCGCTACCGGGGACGATGATCGATGAATAAGCGTTGTAAACGCGCTTGAGCACCGCCGAGATATCAACCAATACATGCTTGAAGCGTGCTGACATGTGATTGAGCGCGCGGTCGGTATAGACCACGGAATATTCCATCAACCCGTCCGGGTCGACGTGTGACCATGTATCCGTCATCGGCTGTCTCCGCAGCGCTGTATCCGGCACTCATGGTGGCACAAATGCCGCAACGGCGGCGCGTCGCGGTATTGCGGTTACACTTGTGGGACGCCCCGATCGAGCCGACCCTAGGGATGCATTCTGAGAGCTACTGGCCGCAGCGTTCAAATCCGGCCCTACGACTACCCCCGAGCGCCGGTTACGGGCCCTGCCAGTGGCCTTGCGCACGCGTCGTGGCTGCAGCAGACGTGCCCGCGCTGTGCGTCGTTCAACCGATACCCGTGAACGGCGGCTCGCCAACCCGGGCGACGGCTCGGGGCACGCGGCTCCCCCAGCCGCTCGACGATTGTCGTTCACGACGCCTAAAAACGCGTGGATCGCTCGTGCATCCGGTAACCGTCGGACTGGTTTGGCGGCCGCTCGCTGCCGGCAAGCGCGGCCCGAGCCGGTGCGAGCGGACGCGTAGCCTGGTGGCGCCGGATTCTTGGCCCCGAGGGTATATGCGGACGTACGGGCATGGCCGGCGCCGGCGATGAACCTGCTCGCGCACTGCCTGCTGGCACACCGTAGCGGTACCTCTTTCGCCGGACAGATTCTGGGCGACATGATCAAAGGCAGGCTCGTCGGTGACTATCCGGCCCCGATCGAACAGGGCATCGCGCTCCATCGCGCTATTGACCGGATCAGTGACGATCATCCGGCCCATCGTGATCTACGTCGGCAATTTGCACCGCCGCTTCGACGCTACGCCGGCATCCTCGTGGATATCGGCTTCGATGCCAGTCTTGCCCGTGCATGGCCTGCCTATCACTCGGACGATCTTCGCCGATTCACGCAAATGGCCCAGGATCAGGTCATCGCGGAATGGCCGGCCCACGCGCCGGTCCCGGCCGGGCGCATGCAAGGACTCGGGCGTGTCATGGCTGACTATCAACGGCCCCGGGGTATCCAGCGAGCGCTGGATTCGGTCGCCTCGCGCCTCCGGCGCGACAATCCGGTCGGCGAGGCGCTGCCCAGGCTCGAGGCGCTCGAACCGCTGTTCGACGAAGCGCTTGCTTCACTGGTAACCGATCTCGAGGCCCATGTGTGCTTGCTCGTGCGCACGACGGACCAGCCACCCGCAAGCGCTACCTAGGCGTTTTTCTCAAGCCGGGCGGCGACGTCGATATCCCGCATCTCGCGAATGCGATCCGAGTCGATCTGGCGGGCGATCTGACGCGCGACGACCCGCTTGAGCTCGCCTTCAACGTCCGCTACGACATCCAGCACCGAGGCGCGCAGGCCCTGCGCGGTCACATTGACCTCCACGTCGCGCTCGGTCGGCGCCGGGACGTCGATGAAGATTCGCAGGGTATCGCGCGGCCGCGCCGTCAATGTCAGTCGAGCCGCCATCTCCGCGACAAAGCGATGGTCGTGGGCCGCCAGGCGCACGACCAGTTCGAGCTCGATCGGCAGTGTGATCGCGTAACGCACCGCCTCACCGGCCATCGGCGCGACGCTGGGCTGGCTGACCGCGCCCTCGGCACGGATACTGGCCAACCCACCCGGGCCGACCTTGCGGGGGCCGAAATCGATCTGATTGCCGGCCAGATTCGCCAAGGCGGCTTCGACCCGCGCCTGGGTTACCGCATGGCGCAGAAAGTCCCGCCCGAAGGCGGCGAACGCCGCCGTGTCATCGGCCGGATTCTGCTCGGCAAACGCACTCATCACACCCCTCCCTTGCAGCCCTCGACACCCTCCCGACGATGGCGATGGCGGGCCGACGCTTGGAAAAACCGGCGCCTAGCCGCCGCGGATCGCGTTGTCGGCGTCCGTGAAACCCTGCAGCGAGACCTTGAGATCGATTCGTTCGCCGCGCGGGCCGATCAGGCTGACCGTGGCATTGCTGCCCGAGCGCAGACGATTACGCAGACCGTCCTCGACCGGGAAGTCGGCTCGGCATCCCTGCTCGAGACAAATCTGGAATGGAAACGTATTGGGCTTGCCACCGTCGACGGTCAGCTGGACACCAGGCGCCAGACGAGTACCCAGCGGCAGGATGAAGATCATCGCTGCGGTCTGGATTTCCGGCGGATACCCCATCACCACCCGCAGAATCGGCTTGCCGTTGTCCGGATTGTTGACCAGTTGGGTCATCTCGCAGCCGCCGTTGCTGCGATCCTTCGGGCAGCGGACCTGCCAGTCCTGGTAGGTCTTTACATCGGCATTGTCCGCGGCGGATTGAGCGCCGGACTGAGCCATGCCGGGTGCGGCAAACACCACGCCGGCCAGCAGGACAAACGCAGCGAACCCGGACAGAAAACGTTCGGACATCTTGTTCTTCCCCAATACGATTTAAACACACCTTACTAAAGATAATGCCGGACATGGACCCTTCGAACCAGCGTCATGCGTGCGCCATCTCCGTGTCGCGGGTTTCGCGCCCGAGCATGGCGACAACCGCGATCACCACGGCAACGGTCGCGGCCACCACGGCAAGCGCCAGAGAGTAGTTGCCGTGGTCGAGACTGGCAATTGCCGCTTGCAGGGTCGCATTCGAGGCCGCCACGAAATTGCCCAGCTGGTATACGAATCCGGGCAGCACGGCGCGACTCCCGGGCGGCGAGGATTCGTTGAGATAGGCCGGCACCACGCCCCATGCTCCCTGGACCATGAACTGCATGGCAAAGGCGCCGATCGTTAGCCAGAGCACGCTGCCTGCATACGCCCAGAGCGGAATCACTGGCAATGAAAGCAGCGCGGCCAACGCAATGGCCCGACGTCGGCCGATCCGCTGTGAAAGCATGCCGAAAGACAGTCCACCCAAAATGGCGGCGATGTTGTAGCAGATCGCGATGAAGCTCACGGTATGGGGTGCGAAGCCGTGCTGCTCCTTGAGAAAGGTCGGATAAATATCCTGGGTGCCGTGGCTGAAGAAATTGAACGCGGCCATCAGCACGACCGCATAGGCGACGAATCGCGCGTGTCGCCGGATGAGTGGCCACAGCGCAGGGTTGGCCTCATTTGCCTGTCGGGCCTTTTCCCAGACCGGCGACTCGGGCACGAAGAAATACACGTAGACCGCAAGCAGTAGCGGCAGTACGCCGAGCATGAACAGGCCGCGCCATCCGATGAGCGAAAACAGCAGTCCGTACACCACCGAGGCTACGAGGTAACCGGCCGGATAACCCGCTTGGAACAGCCCCGACACGAATCCCCGCGACGCGCGCGGAACGGTTTCCATGGCAAGCGAAGAGGCAATGCCCCAGATGCCGCCCATGGCAATGCCGTAGAACACGCGAACAACCAGCAAAGAAATGAGTCCGGGCACAAAACCCGAGGCCAGCTCGAATACCGAGAACATGACGATATTGATCATGAGCAGCGGCCGGCGGCCGAACTTCTCCGCCGCCCGACCGAACAGCAATGCCCCGATCGGGCGCACGGCGAGCGTGAGCATGATCGCCAGCGAGACCCTCTCGACGCTGTCGCCGAAGTCGTCGGCGATATCAGAGAGGATGAATACCAGTACGAAGAAATCGAAGGCGTCGAGCATCCAGCTCAGAAAACAGGCGATCACGGTATGCCGTTGTACGGGTGTCCAGGATGTCATCTCGGTACCGGCGCTTCGCGCGGTGGGGCCACGCATTCAAATTAGCGCCGCCTGCATGTGCCATGCAACCGACAGATCCCGACAACACGCCGCACAACCGCGCGATAGTCGAACCGCACGGGGCCCCTCCATTGCCCCGTCGATCCCGCGGGCAAGCGTCGGCGCGGTTTTCAGATCGGCCGTAGTCGGCCATATTGGTCGTTCATGTCTGGCCGCATCGCCCAAACCGATGCCGCCTGCCGCCCGAAATAGCGATCGTTGCCATGACCTATACCCTCATTCTGATTGCCCTGATCGTATTCATCGTGCTGGCCACGTCGTGGGCCAAGCTGCATCCGTTCGTGGTATTGCTGTTCACCGCTCTGGTGGCCGGTCTGGCCTACGGGTTGGCGCCGATGGATATCGTCGATGCCATCGGCCAGGGCTTCGGCGGTATTCTCGGCAGCATCGGGCTGGTGATCGTGCTCGGCACCATTATCGGCGTGATTCTGGAGAAGACCGGTGCGGCTCTGACCATGGCCGAGAGCATCATCCGACGCCTCGGCGATCGTTTTCCAACGCTGACCATGACGCTGATCGGCTATCTGGTCTCGATTCCGGTCTTCTGCGATTCGGGCTATGTGATCCTCAACTCGCTGAAGAACGCCGTAGCGGCACGGATGAAGGTCTCGGTGACCGCCATGAGCGTAGCCCTGGCCACCGGGCTGTATGCGACTCACACCTTCGTGCCGCCCACGCCGGGGCCGATCGCCGCCGCCGGTAATCTCGGGCTGGGCGACAACCTCGGCCTGCTGATCGTGCTCGGTGCCGTGGTTGCGCTGGTCACCGCACTCGCCGGCATGCTCTGGGCCAATCGTTTCCTGAGCCTGGACGACGCCGACGCCGGCCTGCTGACAGACGCCGGCCAGCAGATCGAAGATGAAGATGCCTTTGCAGCGTTTCGGCGCGAACGCGGCGCCCTGCCCGGCGTTGCAGCCAGTTTCGCGCCGATCGTACTGCCGATCGCCCTGATCTGCCTGGGCTCACTGGCTGCCTTCCCTTCGGCACCTCTGGGCGACGGCCTGGTCGCGAACACGCTGCGGTTTTTCGGCAGCCCGCTGATTGCACTCAGCACCGGTGTTGTCGCCGCGTTCTTTCTGATCGGCCGCGATAATCGCCTGCCCGTCTTCCAGGAGCATGTCAGCGCCGGCATCACCGCGGCCGCACCGATCCTGTTGATCACCGGCGCCGGCGGGGCCTTCGGCGCCGTACTCAAGGCGACACCGCTGGCCGGCTTCATCGGCGAAACCCTGTCCTCGCTGGGCATCGGCGTGTTCATGCCTTTTGTCGTAGCGGCGGCACTCAAGAGCGCACAAGGATCGTCCACGGTGGCACTGGTCACGACCTCCGCGCTGGTTGCACCGCTGCTGGGCGATATCGGCCTCGACAGCGACATGGGCCGCACCCTGTGCGTGCTGGCCATCGGTGCCGGTGCGATGACCGTCTCGCACGCCAACGACAGCTTCTTCTGGGTCGTATCGCAGTTCAGTCGCATGCCGGTCGCGCTCGCCTACCGCGCACAAACCGTGGCGACGCTGATCCAGGGGCTGACCGGCATCGTCGTCGTGTGGCTGTTCAGCCTCGTGTTGCTCTAATCCGGCCCTGCACGGTCGATCGAGCCTGGCTATGACGGCACGCCGTACCGCGGCCGGCCTCGGGCTGGCTGCCGGGCTCATGGTGATCACAATGCTCGGCCTGGCCCTGGCCGACTACCTTCGTATCGGCTCGGCTCCCGTGCCCTGCCCACTGGAGCCGCGCGGCGCGCACACGGTCGCGCTGGTGCTCAGCGGCGGCCCGGCCTTTCGCCGCACCCGACACGCGGTGGCACTGTATCAAGGCGCGCGGGTCACAGACCTGCTATTCAGCGGTGCCGGACATGGCGGCGATTCCGCGCCGCGGCTAGCCCGCGAAGCCGTGCGCCTGGGCGTGCCATCCACGGATATCGCGATCGAAGACAACGCCCGCTCGACGGCACAGAACTTTGCGTTCAGCTGTGCCCTGCCGGCCCTCAGCGAGGCCGACCGTGTAGCCATCGTCACGGACCGTTTTCACGCCGCCCGAGCGTATCTGACGGCCAAGCGACAGTGCCCGCGGCTGGCGTTCTGCAGCGCGCCGGCCGCTGTGCCCATGTCGAGGGACCGGCGCCTGCGCGAGACCTACAAGTTGTTTGCCTACCAGCTACTCGGGCGCGCGGCGTGGTGGTGAGCCGCCGGCTAAAGCTCGGCGAGTACGCCATCCAGCCGCTTGGCCGATACCTTGATCGCCGTACCCAGGGGCTGTGCAAAGACCTGTACCCGGTATTCCTCGATCATCCAGCGCAGCTCGATCAGCGTCGACGGTATCTCGCCGCGCCGCACGGCGCGTTCGGCACGCTGTTTGTACGCCTGCCAGTACGGGCTGATCTGGCGCATGCGTGCCTTGTCGGCCGCTGCACCTTCGCGTTCGAGCTTGTCCAGTCGCTGTTCGATGGCGTTCAGATACCGGGCCAGGTGGCGCGCGTGGCCGCCCGCCTCGCGCGAAGCGGTGATGAAGCCCACGGGCAGCAGATGAGCCAGTTGATCGTTGATATCTTCGATAGCGGTCATCCAGTCGAGTCCGACGTTCTTGCCAAGTCGCTTGCGCACCGCTTCCCAACGGGTCAGCGCGGCGCGGACCGGTTCCCACAGCGCCACGGCATCGGCCATGAGATGGCGTTGCAATGAATCGACGAGCGTATCGAAACCCGCCCGATCCCGGGGCACATCGCCCATACGCCGGGCGATCAGCGTGGTCAGCAGATCCGCCAGCAACGCCGGCTCGGCGTCCGCCACCAGCCGCGCGACCAGATCGCCATCGATCAATGCGGTGCTCGGCGGGTCGACCTGCTTGATGACGGCGAAACGCTTGAGCTGATCCAGATCCCGCTTGATCAGCCGGCACTGCTTGGCGGCGGCCAGGCGGGCGAGACGGATCACACCGTAACGATGCGCCCGTTCGGCCTCGCCGGCATCGTCCAGCAGTTCGAGATCGACCGAGTCGCCGCGATCGATGAGTGTAGGCGTCGCCTGTACCGTCACTCCGGCATGGCGCAGCGCCACAGGGTCGGCCATGGGCTGATCCGGCCATGCTGTCAGACCGCGCTGGGTCAGATCGTCATCGGCAGCGCCCACCACCGCGGCGCGCGCCCGCTCACCGAGTTCCTCCCGAAGCACGTCGAGATCGCGGCCGGTCGCGACCGTCTCGCCGTCTTCGTCGACGATCGCAAAGCGCATGCGCAGATGCGCGCTGGGCGTGAAATCGTCCCAGGCGTCGTCGGGGATGATGACGCCGGTCATCGCGCGGATCGCCTCTCGCAACGCGGTTTCCGGGTCGCCGCTGCCGAACTCGGCACGCTCGGCGGCCGCCCGTGCGAAATCGGGCACCGGCACAACCTGGCGGCGCAGTGTCTTGGGCAGCGCCTTGAGATATTCGCGATATTTTTCCTCGAGCAGGCCCGGCACGAGCCACTGCGCGCGCTCGGTCGACATCTGGTTCAACGCCGCCAGCGGTACTCGAGCGGTCACCCCGTCGACCTCGGTGCCGGGCTCGAACGCGTAATCAAGTGCGACCGGGAGATCTCCCAGTCGCAACGTCTGCGGATAGGCGGCCTCGGGCAGTTCGATGCCCGCGTGACGCTGCAGCGCGTCTTCGTCGAAATACAGCGCCGTATCGTCGTGTGTCTTGAGCCATTGCTCCAGCGTCTTACGGTCGCACACCTCGGCCGGCAGCACGGCGTCGTAGAAGCGCTCCTGTGTGGTCTCGTCGACGAGCAAGTCGCGACGCCGGAAGCGCGCCTCCTGGTCCGCGATGTCCTCGACGATCATCCGGTTGTGCGCGACGAAGTCAGGCTCGCGCCCGCGACGGTCGGTCATCTCCAGGGCGACAAGCCCATCGCGAATGAATATCTCCCGCGCCACTGCCGGGTCGATACGGCCGAAGTCGACCTTGCGTCCGTCGGCAAGGGTCAGCCCGAACAGCTTGACCCGCTCGCGCGCGGCGACTTGGCCGCGCCGCTTTTCCCAATGCGGGTCATAATGCTCGCGGGTCACCAGATGCCCCGCGGCGGACTCGATCCATTTCGGATCCACGCCGGCAACCGTATGCGCGAACAGACGGCTGGTTTCGATCAGCTCGCCGGCTACCAGCCATTTTGGGTTCTTCCGCGCCAGGCCCGATCCGGGAAAGATACGGAATTTGCGGCCACGCGCCCCCAGATACTCGCCCTTGTCGTCGAGCTGTCCGATATGGTCGAGCAGCCCGGTCAGCAGTGCCTGATGAAGCAAGGCGAAGTCAGCCTCGGCGAGATACTCACGTGACGGCGAGCCGCCCAGCCCCAAATCGTGTCCGATACGGCGCAGCTGACGGGCCAGGTCCTCCCATTCACGCATCCGCATGAAGTTTACGAAGTGGTCGCTGCACCAGCGCCGCAGTTCCCGGTTACTCGATAGCCGACGGGCCGCACCGTACGCATCCCAGAGCTTGAGCAGGCTGACGAAATCCGACCTCGGGTCGGCAAACACCCGTTGTGCCTGATCGGCGGCCTCACGCTGGCCCGCCGGGCGTTCGCGCGGGTCCTGAATGGTCAGACCGGCCGCCAGCACCCGCATGGCCGTTGTCTGACCGGCCGCATGCCCGGCGACCAGCATGCGTCCAATGCGCGGGTCGAGCGGCAGACGCGCCAACTGGCGGCCCAACGCCGTGATACGGCCGTCCGCGAGCGCCTGCAGCTGCACGAGCAGATTGCGCCCATCGTTTATATAGCGACGCTCGGGCGGATCGATGAACGGAAACGATTCGATGTCGCCCAGCCGCAGCTCGGCCATCGTCAGCAAAACGTTCGCCAGGTTGGTGCGGCGAATCTCCGGGTCGGTGAACGCCGGCCGATTGTCGTAGTCGTCTTCGTCGAACAGACGGATACAGATGCCGGGCGCCACGCGGCCGCAGCGGCCGGCGCGCTGGTTGCAACTGGCCTGGGACACCGGCTCGATAGGCAGGCGCTGGACCTTGGCCGCGGTGGAATAGCGGCTGATGCGTGCCAGTCCGGTGTCGATGACGTAACGGATACCCGGCACGGTCAGCGAGGTCTCGGCAACGTTGGTCGACAGTACGACGCGGCGGCCTCGACTGGTCGAGAAGATCCGGTTCTGCGCGGCACGTGTCAGGCGCGCATACAGCGGTACGATCTCGGCGTTGTGCTTGTCGCCGGCCAGCGCCCGGGACAGGTGTCGTTCGCAGTCGCGGATATCCCGCTCGCCCGGAAGAAACACGAGAATATCGCCCGGGCCTTCCCGCCAGAGCTCGCGCACACCGCGTTCGACCGCATCGGGCAGATCGCGGTCGCTGTCCGGGGGGCGATAACGCACGCTCACGGGATAACCCCGACCTTCGACGTTGATTACCGGCGCGTCGTCGAAAAACCGAGCGAATCGGTCCGGGTCAATGGTCGCGGAGGTGACGATCACCTTCAGATCCGGGCGACGACCAAGCAACTGCTTGAGATAGCCCAGCAGAAAATCCACGTTGAGAGTACGCTCGTGCGCTTCGTCGATGATGATCGCTTCGTAGGCATTGAGAAACCGATCGCGTGCGGTTTCCGCCAGCAGAATGCCGTCGGTCATCAGCTTGATCTGCGTTGCATCGCCGAGCCGTTTCTCGAAACGGGTCTGGAAACCGACCAACGCCCCGAAGGGTGTATCGATTTCCTCGGCGATACGCTGACCGACACTGCGCGCGGCGAGCCGGCGCGGCTGGGTATGGCCGATCAGTCCACGGGCGCCCAGACCTGCCTGCATGAGGATCTTGGGCAGCTGCGTGGTCTTGCCCGAGCCAGTCTCGCCACAGACCACGATGACCTGATGGGTCTCGAGCGCCGCGGCGATCTCCTCGGCCCGCGCGGTGACCGGCAGACCCTCGGCCAGCGTGACTTCGCCGCGTGCGGCGCGGCGTTCTCGGGTGATTGCGGCACTGGCCTGAATACGGCCGGCGATCCGCTTGCGCGCCGCATCGGTATTCGCTCGTGCCCACTGGCGCGCCAGTCGATGACGCTCGCGGGTCTGCACATCGCCCAGCGCCCCGAGCATTTGTTTATCGGCCGATTCATTCATGGGCGCGTGCTTGAGCAGCGATAGGACATGACGGGTTTCAGACAACGATGCGATCGACAAGACCGAGCTGATGATCCTGCCGGATGCACGGAGATCGGGCACGACCAGCCCCAATTTTGACAGAATACGGCCATTGTTTTCGTGCCTCGCCACTCGCTCGGTTATTCATGGTCTTCGATTCTCCCCGGCCGTCTCACCGGCCGACCCGACTCTGGGCTGTCGTCGGGCTGTCGCTGTTGCTTGGCGCCTGCACTCCCGCCACCCTGAAGCAACGCAATGGCTACTGGTCGGACCAGAGTCTGGCCGCCCAGGCCTACAATCAGCGTGTGCGCTTCATCGTGATGCACTACACCGGCGGCGACGAGCCGCGCGCGGTGAAAGTGCTGACCGGCCCTTCGGTCAGTTCGCATTATCTGGTCGCTCCCGCCCCGCCGACCAAGGGTGGCACGCCGGTCGTGCGTCAACTGGTCCCCGAGTTCGAACGCGCATGGCATGCAGGGACCAGCAGTTGGGCAGGTCGGCATCATCTCAACGACAGTTCGATCGGTATCGAGATCGTCAATGCCGGGCCGATCAAGACCGCAAACGGATCGGCCTGGGCCGGCTTTGGCGACGCCCAGATCGATGCCGTCATCGCCCTGACACGCGATCTGATCGCCCGCTACGATATCGCACCCGAGAACGTGGTGGGTCATGCCGACATCTCGCCCGGCCGCAAGATCGACCCGGGCCCGGCGTTTCCATGGGCCAGGCTTTATCAGCACGGCATCGGCGCGTGGCCGGATGAAACAACCGTCGCAGCCTATCGCTCCCGCTTTGCCGGTCGACTGCCGGATCTGGCCGACATCCAGCGCGCGCTGGCCCGCTACGGCTACGACTTGCCGGTGACCGGCCGACTGGACCAGACCACGCACGCGGTGCTCGTGTCGTTCCAGATGCATTTCCGACCGGCGCGCTACGATGGCACCCCGGACCTGGAAACCGTCGCGCGCTTGTGGGCGCTCAACGACAAGTATCGCTGATCCGGCTGCGGCAAAAAAAACGGCGCCCGAAGGCGCCGCTGCGTTCGTGATGACAGGCCGTGGCCCGTTCACCGTTTTTACATCGGCGGTACGGTGCCGTCGATGCCGACCAGCACTCGCTTGGCTTGTACCGGATCATTATCGCCCGCCGGGGCCACGACGAATACGTGCGCGTCCTTCTTGATATCGCTCTGGCTACCCTTCTGGACCGCCACCACCGGCACGTCCTTGGGGATGGTGATCATCTTGCTGCCGTCGCCGTAGTCGACCTTGACCTGCATCTGATCGCCATCGTTCGACTCGGTGACCGTGCCGTTGGTCATCGTCGATCCGCCCATGCTGAAGTCCGAACTCATCTTCGAACCATTGTCCGGCGATTTCGTCGATTCGACCGTGCCGTTGGTCATGCTGGAGCTGTTGTCCATCGACATCTGCGAGGAGCCGCTGCTCTTGACCTCGGACGGCGACAGGTCCCATGCGTAGTCACCCAGTCCGGTGCCCTTCATGGACTCCGGAAACACCACCACTTCCAGCGCCTTGTGGCCACTGCCATCATCGACGTTGGCAGTACCGATGAACGTTCCTTCGGTGACCTCGTCCAGGCTGCTCTCGACCACGCCGGCGATACCGGTGTCCTGGCCGACGGCGATCTTGCGGGTCTTGCCGTCATCGGTCTTCATCGTGAAACCGCTGTCGCTGACCTGGGTGATCTGGCCGCGCAGATGCACGGTCTTGGCCTGACTGCTGTCGGCGGCCTGTGCCGTGCCGGCCATGAACAAGCCGCTGGCCAGCAGCGCCCCGGCGATGAACGAAAATTGGCGTCGTATCGTATGGTGCATGGGTGCTTCCACTGTGAGTGTGTAATCACGGTAACACAGCCATGGCGGGATACTGTCAAGGACACCGCATCCAACTAGCGACAGCGTAATAATCGGCGTAACCGATCGGTGGATACGCTTATTTGAGCGGCAGCGTGGCGACCTCGTGCAACATGCGCTCGACCTGTTCAGACAGCCGCTGGGCCAGCCAGTAGGAGCCCTGCAATTCGTAGGCAAGACTCTGGTCGGGCGCCGGCCCGGCGCCGGTTGCCGCTTGGCGAGCGACCATGCGCTCCAGACGCGTGACATCGCCCGAGCGCAACGCTCGTCCGGTCGCCAGCAGCTGGCGCCGAATAGTCGACCGACGGGCGATCAGCACCGAGTACGTATCGCCCCAGTCCAGTTTGGCGTCGCGATCCACGGCAGCCACCGCCAGCATTTCCAAGGCGCTGATGATCGACCGATGCAGGCGCTGGATCTCCTCGAGCCGGGCCACCGGCACGTGCATCTCCTTGGCCGCCGGGGCAATCAGCGAACGCAGGCCGACCAGTCGACCGGACAGACGCGCGAACTGTGTCACCTGTTCCTGCGCGCTCATCGGCTGGCCGATCATCACCCAGGGATACAAACGCGCGCACTCACGCAGGTTCTCGGCCAGGCGATAGCGCCAATCATAGGTGGCATACAGCGGGAAGCCGAAAGAGAACACCAACGCGATAACGGTGCCAATGGCGACATTGAACGCCCGCCACAGGCCGATATCGATGGAATTGTCGCCGTGTCCCGCCACGATACTGAGCGTGATCGCGGTCAGCAAAGCGATATAGCCGCCCTTGCCGATGGCGAAATAGGCACAGACACCCGCAAGCACCGAGACCAGCAGATAGGTCAACGCCATCGAGCCGATCACGCTGTGCTGACCGATGAGGGCCAGGCCGAGTGCCGCGCCAATGGCCGTGGCCATGGCGCGCTCGGCCGCCTTGCGGCGGATGTTGCCGTGATGCTGCAGCCCGCCGATCACCACCAGCAAGGTCACCGAGGCCCAGAAACCGTGGGGAATACCCAGGCCCGAGGTGAGCGCGATCGAGAACAACATCGCCACTGCCACACGTACGCCGTGCAGATAGCGCGCGTTCCGATACCGATAGTAAGGCGAACGCAGCTGATGCAGAACGTGGGCCACCACGTTACGCCGGGCCGGTGCCCCGGACGGCGATTGCCTCATCTAACCCGACCGCGGCCGAACCGTGCGGCGGAGCGGCCGCCTGTCATCGACGCAACAGCGCGTCGCGTGCGGCGATCGCACGGCGCGCGGCCTGTTCGCCGTCGTCGTCGAACGCCACCATATGCCCCATCTTGCGCCCGGGACGGGCCTCGGACTTGCCGTAGAGGTGCAGCTTGAGTGCCGGGTCGGCGAGTGCCGCCCGCCAGTCCGGCATCCCCTGCTCCCAAAGGTCGCCCAGCAGATTGACCATCGCCGACGGGCGGAGGCGCTGCGTATCGCCCAGCGGCAGCGCACAGACCGCACGCAGCTGCTGCTCGAACTGGCTCGTGATACAGGCATCGAAGCTGAAGTGGCCCGAATTATGCGGCCGCGGTGCGAGTTCGTTGATCAACAGCGACCCATCGCGGCACAAAAAGAACTCGACACACAAGACCCCCACGACATCGAGCGCATCGAGGACGCCATGTGCAATCTCGACCGCACGTTCGACAATCGCCGGATCAAGGTCCGGATCGGGAATCGACACATCCAGAATATGGTCGGCATGACGATTCTCGGTCACACCGAAGTGTGCGAATGCCCCGTCACAGCCGCGTGCGGCCACGACCGAGATCTCGCGCTCGAAGTCGATGAAGCCTTCCAGCACGGCTTCTCCTGCACCGATGCTCTGCCAAGCTTGATCGATCTCGGCGCTATTGCGAATGACCGCCTGGCCCTTGCCGTCGTAGCCGAAACCCGCGGTCTTGAGCACACAGGGCGTACCCAGCCGTTCGACGGCGGCGCCGAGCGCCGCCCGATCGGGGACGTGCTCGAACGGCGCGGTGGGAAAGCCGGCGTCGGCGAGGAAATCCTTCTCGCGCTGGCGGTGCTGGGCGATATGCAGCACTCGGCCGTCGGGGCGCACCGGGACGTATTCGGCCGCGGCGAGCGCCGCTTCGTGAGGCACGTTTTCGAACTCGAAGGTGACCACGTCCACACGGCTGGCAAATTCGGCGACCGCGGCGAGGTCGCTGTAATCGCCGACGGCTTCGCGGTCGGCGACCTGGCCCATGGGCGTATCGTCACCCGGAGAGAAGGTGTGAACCCGATAACCCATGCGCCGTGCGGCTATGGCGAACATGCGCCCGAGCTGGCCGCTACCTAGCACACCGACGGTCGCACCCGGAAGGATCGGCCGGCTCATGGCAGCGTATCCGCGCGGACCTTGTCCGCCTGACGCGTACGGAACTGCTCCAGCGCATCGCGCAGCGCGGGCCGGCTGTTGGCGAGCATGGCAATCGCGAACAGGGCCGCATTCTTGGCCCCGGCCTGACCGATGGCGAAGGTGGCGGTCGGCACGCCACCGGGCATCTGCACGATGGATAGCAGCGAATCCAGCCCCTTGAGCGCGCGGCTCTCCACCGGCACGCCCAGCACCGGAACCGTCGTCTGCGCGGCGACCATGCCGGGTAGATGGGCTGCGCCACCGGCGCCGGCGATGATCGCCTCCAGGCCGCGTCCGGCCGCCGAATGAGCATAGTCGCGCATGACGTCCGGTGTGCGATGCGCCGAAACGACGCGACATTCGTGGATCACGCCGAATTCTTCGAGCATCTCATGGGCATGCGCCATCGTGTCCCAATCGGACTTGCTGCCCATGATCACGCCGACCAACGGCTTGTCGTCACTCATCTCGCCCCCTGCAGCCATCGCAGAAAAGCCGATTATTCTAGCAAGTTCGTCTGGCCGGCGAACCCGTGTTCGGTCTCGACGCCTTTCAGTACATGCCAAAGCCGCTCGCCGAAGGCGTTCGGACGAGTCTCGCCGCGCGCGATTTACGGCCTTCCGGCCTGCACTTGCTAGAGGCCGCAATGCCCGCGAATGCCGGGAGTGATACGCACCGATCTTCGAGCGGCCCGGCCGCCCCACAGCGCTAGAGCGCGCACGAGATATCAGTCGAGCACCACCAGCCGATTCGGTAATTCATTGCGTTCGTGCGTCGCAGGCACAGCCTCGCGTAGACGCGCGCCGCAGGCATCGACACATTCGATGAACCCATCGAGCGTCTGACCGGCGCGTACACGCTCGGTAAAACGTTCGACGATCGACTGCCAGACGTCGTTGCCCACGCGTTCGGAAATACCGCGATCTACCAGGATCTCGACATAGCGTTCGGCCTCGCTGACGAAGATCAGCATGCCGGTGGCATCCGCTGTGTGATGCAGATTCTGCTCCAGGAACTGCCGTCGGGCGAGATTGGCGGCACGCCAGTGCCGAACCGAGCGCGGCACCAGGCGTGTAGTCACCGTCGGTAGCCGGCAGATCAATGCCAGCACCACGAACAGCACGCACTGAACCTGGAACAACAGGTGCGCGCTCAGATCGGTGATCACGAAGAGCGCCGCCCCGGGTACGACCAGTGCCACCAGGCCGGCCCAGAGCAACGGAATATACCGATAATCGTCGGCTTGTTCGGCCAGCACAGTCACAAGTTCGGCGTCGGTATCACGTTCGACCCGCACGATGGCTTCGGCCACCCGAGCGCGCTGTTGTTCATTGAGCATCGTCATGTATCTGACCTGGTTGGTCGAGGAAACGGCTACCAGCCGCCCGAAGCGCCGCCGCCACCGAAACTGCCGCCGCCGCCGGAAAAGCCGCCGCCGCCGAAGCCGCCGCTACTGCCGCCCATGCCGCCGCCCATCAATATGGGTGCGCCGAGAAAGCCGCGTCGGCGGCGTCCCCGGCCGCCACCGCCGCCACCCCCACCGGACACCAGGATGATGACAACCATGAGCACGAAAAATCCGATTGAAGGCAACAGCGAAGGGCCGTCATGCGCGCGCCTTCGCCGATCCGGCTCCGCCATCGGGTTGCCGCCCAGCACGCGCACTATGGCGGCGGTGCCCTCGACGATGCCCTTGGCATAATCACCCTGCTGGAAGGCCGGACGAATGATGTCGTTGATGATCACCGATGACTGGGCATCGGTCAGCCGGCCTTCAACGCCATAGCCGGCCTCGATACGCACCCGCCGCTCGGCCTTGGCCACGATCAGCAGGGCGCCGTTGTCCTTCTCAGCCTGACCGATACCCCAGTGGCGGCCGAGCTGGTAGCCATAGTCAGATATGGTCTCGCCGCCCAAGTCCGGCAGGGTCACCACGACGACCTGTTCGCCGGTCGCCTGTTCATGGGCTGCCAGCATATCCGTGATCCGCGCCTCGTCCGCGGCACCGAGCATGCCGGCGTTATCGACCACGCGGCCGGTCAGGGGCGGGAATTCGGGCGCGGCAACGGCGGTGGTGCATACCCAGACCAGCAGTGCCACCAGCCCGGCCCAGCGCAAAGATCGCATCAGAATTTGACCTGCGGCGCCTGCTCGGCGTTATCGGCCGTCGCTTCGAAGTTGGCATGGGGCTGCATGTCGCTATACATCAACGAATGCCAGATGCGACCCGGGAACGTACGTAATTCGGTGTTGTAGCGCTGAACCGCCTGGATGAAGTCCCGACGCGCCACGGCGATACGGTTCTCCGTACCCTCGAGTTGTGACTGCAGGGCAAGGAAATTCTGGTTGGACTTCAGATCCGGATAGCGTTCGGACACGGCCATCAGCCGGCTCAGCGCGCCCGACAACTCACCTTGTGCCGCCTGGAACTGCTGGAGCTTCTGCGGGTCGTTGAGGATGCTTTCATCGACCTGGATCGATGTCGCCTTGGCCCGCGCTTCGGTTACTGCCGTCAGCGTTTCCCGTTCCTGGTTGGCATAGCCCTTCACGGTCTCCACCAGATTGGGTACGAGATCGGCACGCCGCTGGTACTGGTTCTCGACCTGTGCCCAGGCGGCCTTGACCTGCTCGTCGTAGGTCGGAATGTTGTTGATGCCACAGCCAGACAGCATCAGCACCAGATAGATTGCCAGAAAGGCGCAGACAAACCGCGCGGGCCTCGACGGCCGGGACACGAACATGAGCGTTACTCCGCGACAAGACGGTGATCAAACCGACACTTTACGGCAAACGAGGCGCCCCGACAGCGTGCCGCCCACTTGGTGGACGTGACGTGCGCGGTATACATTGGCCAAACCGTCTGGCCGTTGGCCGGGCGTTTATCGCCATAACAAGATAACGAGGAGTACCGCATGAATATTCGCGCATCGCGCAGGGTCGGCCGGGCCACGTTCGCTTTGAGTGTCGTTGTCGCCGCCAGCTGGGCCACTTCGGCCATTGCTGCCGACGATATGACAAAGATGGATTCTTCGAAGGCGGGGAGCATCACGGTTACCGAAACCCAGACCGTGGACGCCGCGCCCGATGAAGTCTGGAGCACCATTCGGGATTTCGATGCCATCAGTCTGTGGCATCCGGCCGTGGAAAGCAGCGACATCACCGAAGGCGAGAACAACAAGCCGGGCGCAAAGCGACACCTCACCCTCACCGACGGAGGGACAATCGACGAGCAACTGATCACCTGGGACGACCAGGGGATGCGCTACAGCTACAAGATTCTCGACGGCGTATTGCCGGTGGCCAACTATCGCTCAACGATCGCCGTCGAAGCTGAAGGCAACGAACAGTCGAAGGTGATCTGGAAAGGCCGGTTCGACCCGGCCGAGGGTCAGACCGCCGACAAGGCCCGCGAGGTCATGAAGACGGTCTATCGCGCCGGACTGGACAATATCAAGACCATGATGGACGGCAACGACTAGCCGGCCGAACGATGGAGCGGCGACCGCGCCGCTCCATCGCGCCCGCGGCGAACATCGGATGAACCGGTGTTCGCCGTCGCCGCCGGCTTACAGGCAATACTGAACGGGGCTACGCAATTCGCCGCTGTCGAACGGGCGGGCACGCGCCATGGCCATCCAGTGTCGGGTGTGAAGTTCGTACTCACGTCGCGGCGCATCGCGTGCAATGCGATAGCCGCCGCTCGTATCCCAGAAACCGACGCCGTAGGCGCTGGGTATCTCGTCGGGTTCGGCCACGCCCGGGCCGAGCACGAAAAATATCTGACCTGCGAGCTCGTGGTAGCGCTCGGTCTTGCCGGACCGCAGCTCGTGCAGCAGGTCCGAGCGTCGACACTTGATTTCGTGCACTTGCGCGGCCAGATGGTCCGGGCGCAGACCGCGCACAAGCGAATACACATCGGGCTTGCACACCCGCCAGCCGTTGTCGCCCTCGGTACGAACCGACAGCTCGGTGAATACAAGCCGTCCGGTGTCGGCCAGGTGCTCTGCCACCGCCCCGACCAGCCGTGCATGCGGCCGCCGTCGTGCGCGGCTGTCAGCCAGCCCGGCGCCAAGCGCATCGCGCCCCGCCGCAGTCAAGACGAACCGGCTCGCCCGACCGGCGTCCTCGATTTCGCGTACCAGACCGAGAGCGAGCAGATCGATATCCACGCTATCGTGATGCGCCCAGCCAAGGCTTGCCCAGTAATGGCGCAATCGCGCCGCGTGTCGCCGGTTCATGCCCGCTGAAAGATCGTGCGGTCGCGGTATGCTCGCACCATGGTTGCTCATACGCCTACCCTACGTACGGCCGGGCGGCGCTGGATTCGAACAAAAAATGCCCGGCTCGCGGCCGGGCAATGAACGGGCGAACCTGGGTCGCCTATTTCTTGGAATCCGAAGACTCCGACTCGTCCCCGGACATTTTGTCGGTTTCCTTGAGCTGCTCTTTCTGGGCTTTGGTCGCCGGCATCCCGCCGGCTTTTGCGCCCTGCTCTCCGGTCATCCCGCCGGCCTGGTCATCAGGCACTTCGCGCAGCTGTTCGGCCTGGGCCTTGGTCGCCGGCATTTCACTGCCTGTAGCCGACGCTTTGTCCTTGCCCATGCTGTTGTCGCTATCCGCGGCCAGCGCCGGGACCGATACGGCGGCCGCCATCAACAGGCCCGCGGTCAACGCGGGCATCCACAATCGGGTCGATTTCATTGGTTTCTCCTCATTTGCTAGAACACAGCGTGTGGTCAACCGCGACGGATCTGCTGTGCGCGGCCGCCGTTTCGCCGTCGTGTCTTGTGCACAACCAATATCGACCACTACATCGACGCGGTCAACCGCTCGCACGGCACAAAGCGGCCCAGACCCTTCACGAAAAAGGCCCGGCATAGCCGGGCCTTTTCATCCGATGCGAACCCGTGATCAGGCAGCACTTTCCATATCGGAACTGTACTCGCCGCGGGCAGCCGCGCCGTTGTTGCGCGCGCGCTTGAAATAGGCGCTCTGCGCCGCCTCCACATTCTCCGGCTTGCCCTGCCAGGCCGCCAGCGCGGGCGCCTGCAGCGCCCGACCATAGGAAAACGACAGCGCCCAAGGATGCGGACCGCGTTTGTTCATTGCATCCAGGTGGGCGGTGGCGAGCTCATCGCTCTGGCCGCCCGACAGGAACACGATGCCCGGCACTGCGGCCGGCACGCGACGCTTGAGACAACGAATAGTGGCTTCGGCGACCTGGTCGACGCCGGCCTGCTGCGGGCTGCTCTTGCCGGCGATGACCATGTTCGGCTTGAGGAGCATGCCTTCCAGCAACACGTTCTGGCGCTTGAGTTCGGTGAATACGGCATCGAGCACCCGATCGGTGACCGCTTCACAGCGCTCGATCGAGTTCGCGCCATCCATCAGTACTTCCGGCTCGACGATCGGCACGATGCCGGCTTCCTGACAGAGCGCCGCGTAGCGTGCCAGCGCGCCAGCATTGACGTGCACGCAGTAGTCGCTCGGGCGTTCGTCGGTGATATCGATCACCGCCCGCCATTTGGCGAATCGAGCACCCGCTTCGCGATATTCGTTCAAGCGATCACGAAGGCCGTCCAGTCCCTCGGTGATCTTTTCGTCCGGACTGCCAGCCAGCGGCTTGGCCCCCTTGTCGACCTTGATCCCGGGGATGACGCCCTTGTCGGCCAGCAGCTTCGAGAACGGCGTGCCGTCATCAGCTTTCTGGAACAGCGTTTCCTCGAACAGGATGACGCCGCTGATGTAATCCTCTGCGCCCTGCGTGGTGAACAGCAGATTGCGATAGGCCTGGCGGGTCTCCTCGGTCGATTCGACGCCGATGCCATCCAGGCGTTTCTTGATGGTGCCGGTCGATTCGTCTGCGGCGAGAATCCCCTTGCCGTCGGCGACGAGCGCCTTGGCGGTATCGATCAGTGCTTGTTCGTGCATGCGCGAGTCCTTCATGAGCCAATTTCGCGGGATTTTACCCGAAAATCCCGGTCGGCGAGAACCGCTCGATTACGCATGAAATGGCGGAGAGGGTGGGATTCGAACCCACGAGGGGCGTGAACCCCTGCCGGTTTTCAAGACCGGTGCATTCAACCGCTCTGCCACCTCTCCGTGCAACCGCTCGCAGGTCGCATGGCCACCACCTGGCACGACCGCGCCGCATTGTCCTCAACAAACGCCGCCCCGCGCAAGTCATGCCATGCCCGAACGAACGTCGCCAGCGGCCGTGGCATCGAAATTGCATTTCGCCAAGCGACGCGCCGAGCGGCTTCGCCTCGCGCGTCGTTGCCATTCGTCGCGTTCGCGACGCGCGCTTTTATCACTGATCCAATGGGGAACCGAATGAAAACCAGGTTATGGCTTGCGGCATTGCTGGCCGCGGGGCTTCTGAGTGGCTGCAACGACTCGAACGATTCGTCGGTCAGCGCCGGGGGCTCGCCGGATACGCCGGATACGCCGACCGATCCCGCAACGTTCTCGTTCGTGGAAGGCACCATCGCACAGGCTCATGCGGCCATGCGTGACGGCACTCTGACCTGCGAGGCGCTGGTGCAGGGTTATATCGACCGTATACAGGCCTACGACTCCCAAGGGCCCGAGCTACGTAGCGTGGTTCGCGTCAACCCGCTGGCTCTGCAGCGCGCACGCGAGCTGGATATTGCCTATCAACAAAGCGGGCCGAGCGGACCCTTGCATTGCGTGCCCGTGTTGCTCAAGGACAATTTCGACACCGCCGATATCACCACCAGCGCCGGCGGAATCGCACTCGCCTACAACCAGACACCGGACGATGCGTTTTCGGTGGCTGGCATCGTAGCGGCCGGCGGGCTGGTCCTCGGTAAGGCCAACCTCGACGAATTCGCGTTTGGGTTCCAGGGCAGCAGCTCGATCCGCGGCCAGGTCAAGAACGCCTATGATCCGACCAAGGGACCGGGCGGCTCGTCGTCGGGGACCGGCGCTGCCATCGCCGCCAGCTTTGCCATGGCCGGTACCGGCTCGGATACCGGCGGTTCAATCCGCGTGCCTTCGAGCCTTGAAGGTCTGGTCGGCATCCGCCCGAGCCTGCGCCTGGTCAGCCAGGACGGCATCGTGCCATTGGCGGCATCGCAGGATACCGGCGGCCCGATGTGCCGTACGGTCGAAGATTGCGCGCTCATGCTCGACGCCATGACCGGCTTCGATGCGTCACAGACCAGCAACCAGCGCCAGGCGTTCGCCTACGATGCGCCCCTTCTGGATTCTGCCGACGCCTACCAGACACTGACCAACCGGCCCGCCACCTATACGGACTTCCTCGACGCCGAGGGGCTGGACGGCGCCCATATCGCTGCCCTCATGCCGCTGTTCGGCGATGGCAGCGGCGAGAATGCCCAGGTTCAGAGCGTGCTCATGGCCGCGATCGATCGTATGCGCGATGCCGGTGCAACGGTGGATATTCTTACCGCCGAGGATCTGGCCGCACGCGATGTAGCACTGTCGGATCTCACCGATTTCGATAGCAACTCGCGCTACGAATTCCGCCAGGATCTGACGGCCTATCTGATGAGCTGGCCGTCGTCGGCCGACGGTCATCTACGCAGCTTCGATGCCGTGGCAGACAGCATGCTCTATGAACAGCGCAACCAGGGCACGTTCGACTTTTACGGGGCCATCGGTCGCGCGCTGGAAAACACCGACGACGACAGCGAAGAAGCCGTGGCCTACCGTGCCGCCTACCAGCGCAATCTCGAACAACGGCCAGGTATCGTTCGCGGCGGTCTGCTCCGGATCCTGGACAATCAAGACGATCAGGGCGCCGCCCTCGGCGCACCTTACGATGCGCTGCTCTACCCGTCGGTTCTGAGTCTTGCTCCCCAACTGGGCAGTTCGCCCAGCACAGGCAGCAACAACCGGCTCAGCCCGTTCTCCGGCTTTCCAGCGCTCTCGATGCCGGCCGGCATGGCCGACACGGATCCCGCCTTGCCGGTAGGCATGGAACTGCTCGGCCGCGAATTCGACGAGCCAACACTCATTCGCCTGGCCTACGGTTATCAGCAGGTCGCCCAGCCGCGCGCGGCACCGACCTATACTCCGGAACTGGCCGCGACCGAGGACTGATTCCGCAACAGCCTCGTTCAACACGGGCAGCCGAACGACCGGCTGCCCGTTCTGTTGGCTCGTGTCCCGAGACCACCACCCGACACGTACTCCGACTCGCCGCGAAAGCAACGGGCCAGGCCCGTTGTCCATCGCCGGCCAATTCTCTATAATCCGCGCCTTGCCGAATCGGGCCGGGGTAGCTCAGTCGGTAGAGCAACTGATTCGTAATTAGTAGGTCGGAGGTTCGATTCCTCTCCCCGGCACCATCGCTTCTCTCGTCTTCAGGGCCGAGGCGCGGCTTCTTGATCAGAGACGGGGCCAGCCTGCGCCGCCGCTATTGCCCATTTCGGGCGTTCCTGTTCGCAAGGACGGATCGCCGCACGGTCGGCCACCGCGGGCAGAAACCAAGCCATCCCCAGAAAAACGCGATTTAACCGAAGCAGTCCGGTATTTGATACGGGGTGTCATGGACTCCGATCACCATCGCGCAAAGATGGCGGCCTACTGATCGCCTGATTCGGCCATGGCCGGACGATTCATCGATCGTTCGATTGACGCCCCCTGCCCCGGACCGATCGTCGAACGTCACCTCCGAACCGGCGTTCCGGCCCGACGTTCGTTTGGCACAGAACGTGCCGCGTCGCGCAGACTAGGATTCGCAGGCGAAGCCCGTCATCGGGGAAAGCGCACACAACCGGCCCGAACAGCATGACCCGATGCGCGACATGTCAAGAAAAGACCGCCCCGACGAGCGCACGTCGCTCCGGCCGCCGCTGCCCAGACTGTGCCATGTGTTCGCTGGCCTGTCGGCCATCGCCTGACTGACGCACAGCGTCATTGAACAAAAGTCGGCTTGCCGGCATTTAGCTGTATCAGACATAAAGAGCCTGGAGCGCGAATAAATATTCTTACAACCAAAGCGCTGCGAGGGGGTGCTCATGGCCAAGCAGAACGATGCGGATGCGATTCCGCAAGGAACGGTTGTGTGTCTGGCAGACGGGCTAGCCGTGGTCGGAGACGGCCCGGATTCGGACGATCAATACCGTATCGTGCGCCTGTTCACGGACCATTCGGGGCCGGGGTTTGCCGACGAGGCGTGCCTGACGGAGATCGTCGGCCGTATTTCAGCATACGGATCCTTCGATTCCGACTTCGCGGCCGCCGTCACGAGCCCCGGGCGGTCCGCATCGGTGAAATAATACCTGCGGTACGAACGCGCCCTCGTATGAGCCGGACCCGGCGACGCTGATCGACCGACCACGAGTCGGCACCCTGCGCGGAGGGTGGCGAGGTCGCGCCACAGATCATCGGCCACAAGCTGATGGCGCGACAGACCCGCCTGCGAGACATTCGCCGTGCCGCGTGGTCAGGGTGGTTCACGAACCGCAACATGCCTGGCGTCCTTCGGTGGCGAGTCCGCAGGGAACGCGGACCCGGCCACGGCCGCTGATTGAGAACTGCGGCCATCGCGATCGCTGGTTGCAATCGGCCCACGCTCACTGACGCCGTCGTCTTCGAACGTGCACCACGGGTGACGCTCCACGTCACCATTCATCGGCGTGGCGCGCGCGTTGGTCGGCGCGTGAACGATCTCGGTCACGGCGGCAGCCGATACTGGGTGCATGGGGGAATCATCGTTCGAACACGATTGCGTCGGCGCGGCTGCCAGCCGAGGCTTCACGCTGCTTGAACTGCTCGTGGCACTGGCGGTTGCCGCGATCCTGCTCGGCATCGCCATCCCCTCGTATCGCAGCATGGTGCAACGCAATGCCATGGCCGCCAGCGTCAACGATCTCGTCGGCGCTCTGAATTATGCGCGAAGTCAGGCCGTCACCCGGGGGCGGGCGGTGTACGTGTGCCCGAGTGTCGACCAATCCAGCTGCAGCCCCAACAGCGGCTGGGGCGTGGGTTGGATTATCTATGCCCCGGATCCGGGCAGCGATACGCCGACCAGCGTCAATCGGGTCCGCGTACGCGGCGCGCTCGATGCCGATGTCCGGATATCGTTCAACGGCAACGGCAATCGCGTGATCTTCGATGCCAACGGCTTCGCGATCCTCAATGCGGGCACGTTCATCGCGACAGCAGCAACCAGCCCTCAATCCACGGCGGTCAAACTGGCTACCACCGGCCGCGTGGCGACCGAAACGACGGCGGCCGGATCATGACGACTACACGCCAATCCGGTTTCACACTGCTGGAAGCCCTTGTGACGATCGTGGTCATCTCGATCGGCATGCTCGGACTGCTGGGGCTGCAGACGTTCAGTCTCGTCAATACGCAGCTGTCGGCCGCTCGCAGCCAGGCGACCATCGCCGCCGACAATATCGCCGACCGAATGCGCGCCAACCCGGCCGGCGTGGATATCAACGCCTACGATCAGATCGACAACCCCTCCGCTGCGAGCGCGGCGCCCAGGAGTTGCCGCGCGGGCGCTTCGTGTACGCCCTCCGCGATGGCCGCTTACGACGCATGGGCATGGGACAAGTCGATAGCCGATCAATTGCCGGGCGGACGCGGCAAGCTCAGCTGCACTACGACCGACGGCAGCCGGTGTGTCAGGTATCGCGTTCAGATCACATGGAACGAACGTCAACGCAATACCGACACGACCGGCACGGGCAGCCAACCGATCACCTTTGAAACCATGGTGCGACCGTGAGTCCGTATCCAACGACCCGACACCGGCATTCGGGCTTCAGCCTGGTCGAACTGATGGTGGCCATGGTCATCGCCCTGATCCTGCTGGCCGGCATCCTGCAGATACTGCTCGGCAATCGCGAGAGTTTTCGCTATCAGCAGAATATGGCGAGCCTGCAGGAAAACAGTCGGCTGGCCAGCTTCATCATCGAAAACGTGATCGCCCATGCCGGTTTTCGCGCGGATCTTGGAGCCGAGCCGTTCCGGCGCGGCACCTCCAACGGCACACACAAGGCGGACTATGTCGATCGCGCGGTGGTCGCGGGCGTCGATGGAGGCGGCGGCAAGAGCGATGTGCTGCGGCTGCGTTTCGAAGCCGCAGGTGGCGTTCACGATTGTCAGGGCCGCGAGATCGGGGAGGCCGGGAGCAGCCCTCTGATCGAGTCGGCCGATATGGAGCTGTATGTCAACGATCAGGACACGCTGCTCTGTGCCGACTATAGCGGCAAGGGCTCCAAGATCTCCCAGCCGATCATCGAGCAGGTCCAGCGATTCAACGTGGTCTACGGGGTCGACACCTCCGGCGACGGATCCGCAGACACATATGTGGACGCACCGACGGCCGCCAATGGCGCCGGTGTGGTCAGCCTGCGGATACAGCTGCTGCTGCGTAGCGAAGCCAACGTGCTGCCGAGTCCGGTAACGCGAACCTATCCGTTTGCCGACGGTAGCTCGTTCACGACATCCAGCACCGACCGCCACGCCTACCAGTTCATCGACCAGATGGTCGCACTTCGAAATCGACTACCATGAACCGAATTCCGCCTCGCATGCCTTGCCACGCTCCGCGCGGTTTCGTGCTGATCACCAGCCTCATCTTTCTTGTGGTGATCACGTTGCTGGCGGTATCGGCGCTCAACTCGTCGACCTTGCAGGAGCGCATGAGCTCCAACCTGCGAGAAAAATCACGCGCCCGCCAGGCTGCCGACGCCGGGCTCCGACACGCCGAACGACGTCTTGGTTCGGCGACGTTCGCCAGCCTACCCTCCTTCTATGATTGCAACCCGGGCGGCACCACCACCGGTTCGAACACGCAGACGCCTATCCGTGTCTGTCGCGAGAGCAGCATGCTCAAGCTAGACGGCTCGTCGGGCGGCGCCTACAAGACGTTCCTGGACGACGCGGTATGGAACAACCCGGCGGTGGCGGTCGATAGCGATAGCGACGACGACGTGGGTGACCAAAAGGTGGAGTTCTTCGTCGAAGCCATGCAATACCAGTTCCATGGCGCGGATCTGGACCCTGATCGGGCCGCGGTCGGCGATGGCGGCGTGTACTACCGGATCACCGCCCGAGCGCACGGCCAGAACCCGAACGCGACCGCCGTGACCCAAAGCATCTACGAGAAAAACTACTGATGGCGAGGATAGCGGGATCACGCCGCGGGGCCTGGATACGACGTTGCCTGTACGCCGTGGCATGCGTCATGGCTGGCACGGGCATCGTCGCCCCCGTCATGGCAAAGGACCTGAATCTGTCCAATCGCCCATTGTTTTCTGGCGGCAACGTCAAGCCGAACATCATGGTCGCACTCGACAACTCGGGCTCGATGGATTTCGAAACGTTGTTCCCGACCGACAGCGGGCTGCTCTATTGGAACGACTCGACCCGCTCGGCCTGGCAGAGCGGCACCTATGTGCAGAGCAGTCCGGTCGGCTATGCCTATCTGTTTCCCAACGGCTACAACGGCTGCAACGCGGACGGCAGCGGCTGCAGTGCACGCGACCGACGTATCTATTCGAACTACTCGGCCGTTCCGCCGATCCCGAGTCTGGGATTCGCGCGATCGCCGGAATTCAACGTGGCCTATTTCAATCCGGCCGTGTCGTACGATCCGTGGGTCGGCTACGCCGATGCCAACGCCACGTCGGCTTATTACGACCCCAAGGTGCGTTCGGCAACACTGAACCTGACCGTCGCCAGACAGTCGACGGCCGATGGTGAATTGTTCGATTTCCGTAGCGGCATGGTGATACCGGCCGGGGTGAGCTACTACCAGACGATCACCACCGGGTCACAGACAACGATGTCGAACGTCTGTGTCCGATCGGCGAGCGATTTCTACTCCGCAGGTCTTTTCGAAGCGCTGTTCGGTTATTGCAGCCGCAGCGGCTACACCTTCTATCGTTCGGCGACGGTCAATGGTGGCAACACAACAGCTACGGGTTTCTATCCGTCTACCACCGACAAGACTACGGGCAACGAAAGCATCCCGGTCAGCTATTATCCGGCCACGTTTTATTTGCTTCGATCGACGACGCTGCCCAGTAATTTCGGATGGAGTAACAGCGCAGCGAGGATTCTCGGCAAGGGATCCAACGGCGAGGACCTGTACGGCTACGAGATCAAGCCCGAGAATTTTTCGAGCACGGCCGCCTACAACGCCGCCATGCAGAATTTTGCCAACTGGTTTTCCTATTACCGCAAGCGTCACCTGGCCGTGCGAGGCGGGATCACGGGCGCTTTCAGCGAGATCAACGGTGCCCGTGTCGGTAGCTGCACAATCAACAACCCCGCCACGCTCACGATGCGCGATCTGGATTCGACCACCGACCGGCAGGCGTTCTACGATCAGATATTCTCGACGGACTTCGCAGCCGCCCGCGGTACACCCAATCGCAAGGCCCTGAAGTTCCTCGGCGAACAGCTCGAGAACAACGCGAACATCATCACATCATCGTGCCAGCAAAACTTCGCGCTCCTGTTCACAGACGGTTACAACACCGACTCGGTCAACGGCGTCGGCAACGCCGATCAGAGCAGTAATGCGCGCAAGACCTTCGGTGCACCGTTCGGCGATAACTACTCGAACACGATCGCCGATGTGGCGATGAAATACTACGAGAATCTCGGCTCGGTCCCCAACGAAAGACAGCGCGGAATCGAACGTCACCGTGTACCTACGCCGCTGGGCTGTGACGATAACCCGCCCGACCCCTGGCTCGACTGCGAGGACGACCTGCACATGGTCACCTTCGGCGTCACCCTCGGGCAACGCGGACTGATCTTCGGTAATACGGCCCAGTACCCAAGCCAGAACGCCGACCCATACCGCAACCCGCCGGACTGGTCCAAGCTGAACCTGAACGACAACAGCTACGGTCTGAGCGAGATCGACGACCTCTGGCATGCCACGATCAACAGCCGCGGCACGCTACTCAACGCGAACACCCCGGCCGAAATCGCCAGCTCGTTCGCCACCGCCCTGGAAGAGATCATCAACGCCGCGGGCTCCGAGGCCGCCGTATCATCCAATACGCGAAGCCTGAGCACGAATTCGGTCATATATCAGTCCAGCTTCACCGGCGGCGCTTGGGAAGGCGACCTCAAGGCCTACGCATTGAACGGCGCGTCGATCGGCGATACGCCGATCTGGTCGGCGGCCAACCGCCTGGTCGATACGAGCAAAACCAACGCCACGATCGCCAACAACCGCCGTATTGTCATTTCCCTGGCCCAAGGCACCGCGGCGAACCCGAATTATCGGGGTTATGCCTTTCGTCCGACGGCTCTCCAAACGGTGCTGGGCGGCCTGACGTCGCTTCTGGGCGATCCGCTGACCGCCAACCAGATCAACTACCTCAGAGGCGACCGCAGTCTCGAGCAATCCCGTTCCCCGATCGGTTCGTTCCGCAACCGCGGCACGACCGTCCTCGGTGATATCGTCCATTCGGCGCCGGTATACGTGGGCGCACCCGACCGTCTGCGTTATCCCATCAACTGGCAGGATCTCCGATTGGGTGCGAACGCCCCCGTTTCACCGGAAGCTGCCGCAGGGCCCTACAGCGCGGCGGGCAACAGTCGCGCGTTCGCCCAGGCCAATGCGAGCCGCAAACCCATGGTGTATGTCGGCGCCAACGACGGCATGTTGCACGGTTTCGCGGCCAGTGACGGCAGCGAGCAATTCGCCTTCATCCCCGGCGGCGTGACCGCCAATCTGTCGCAGCTGACCCGTACCGACTATCAGCATCAATACTATGTCGACGGTACCCCGGCTACCGGCGATGTCGCCTACAACGGCGCATGGCATACCGTGCTCGTCGGCGGCCTGGGCAACGGCGGCCGAACGCTCTATGCGCTCGATATCACCAACCCATCCGCGTTTTCCAGCGTCGAGTCCAATCCGTCCAGTCTATTCATGTGGGAGTTCTCGCATCCACGTTTGGGCAAGACGTTCGGACAGCCGTCTATCGTACGGCTGCATAGCGGTCAGTGGGCAGCCATGGCCGGCAACGGCTATAACAGCAATGGAGAGAGCGCGTCGCTGTTTCTGATCGATATCCAGAGCGGCAATCTCATCACCAACGGTCCCATCGAAACCGGAGCCACACCGCCTAACGGGGGCAGCAGCAACGGGTTGAGCGAACCCTTTCCTGTCGACGTCGATGGTGATTTCATCGTCGATTATGCCTACGCCGGCGATCTGTACGGCAACGTCTGGCGCTTCGATCTGACCGCCAAGACACCGGCGAACTGGCGCGCAACCAAGCTGTTCACCGCGCGCGATCGCAATGGCAACCCGCAACCGATCACCACCCAGCCCCAGGTCGGCCTTCATTCGTTCGGCAACAACTATGGCGTGATGGTATATGTGGGCACGGGCAAATATATCGAAAACAGCGATGCGACCCTGAACACGGGCCTGCGCAATAGCGTCTATGGCGTATGGGATGTCGGCACCTTCAACTTCGCCCCGGGCGACGGCTGGGTACCGACGAGAACCGCCAATCTCAGCCGCTCGGATCTGGTCGTCCAGGATGTCCTGGCGCAAACCGTGGACAGCAACGGCGAAACCTATCGAGTGGTGACGGACAACCCGGTGGTTTATCAGCAGAGCAACGCCAGCAACGATCCGGGCAAGCGCGGCTGGGTTCTCGATCTGCCGGCAGGTACGGGCGAGCTGATCGTCAGCAATCCGGCACTTGAAGGCCAGACCGTGAGTTTCAGCACGACCATCCCGGACGTACAAGCTTGTACCACGGAGGGCTCGGGTTATTTCATGAAGGTTAAAGCCCGTACCGGCGGCCGTACCGACTTCGCCAGCTTCGATCTCAACGGCGATCGCCAATACACGACGCCGACGGATACCGTGACCGTCAACGGTCAGAAAGTCGTGGTGTCGGGCGTCGCGATCAAGGGCGGCGCCCCCGGAGCGGCGTTGCATCTGAACGATACGTCCCAAATCGGGGATCGGGTCGTGGTGGGCGCCTCGGACGCCTCACGACGCGTGATCAACATATTTTCAGGCGCCCAGGCCGACGGACGCCGCAGCTGGCGGGAGATTCGACGCTGACATGAAACAACGACACAGAACACGGGGTTTCACGCTCATCGAACTGATGATTACCGTGGCGATCATCGGCATTCTGGCCGCTATCGCCTACCCCAACTATGTGAAATACGTGCGCAAATCCAAGCGCGCCGATGCCCAGAGCCTGCTGATGCAGGGCGCCAATCGGCAGGAGCAGTTCTTCTCCACGAATTACAAGTACACGCCCACCCTCGGCACTGGCGGCCTCGGATTGCCGAACAAGACCGAGAACGGCGCGTACGTACTGTCCGTGGCAAACGCGAAGTCGGACACGTTCACCATTACCGCCACCGCACAGGGTGACCAGCAGAACGACGCCTGCAAGACGCTATCCATCAATCAGCTCGGGCAGAAGAGCGCCAACGGCACGGCGGCTACCAGCCAGATCAGTCGCGATTGCTGGTAGTACGATCCGTAGCTCTGGCCGCGGGCCGGAATGATCTGCCGGCGTTCGGCCCGGGCCCGGCGTCAATCCGGTCGGTCGGCCGCCCGGCGGCGCGGCCAGACCATGTCGATCCCGAGTAGAATCGCACCCAGCACGATTGCGCTGTCGGCCACATTGAAGGCCGGGTAGTGCCAGCCGGCGATATGGAAATCGACGAAATCGATCACGAATCCGCGCGTGGCGCGGTCGATGGCGTTGCCGAGCGCCCCGCCCAGAATCAGCGCCAGCGATGCGGCGACCAACCGCTCGCCGTGCGGGTGACGACGCATCCAGACCAGGATCCCGACGGAAACAACGACGCTCAGGCCGACGAAGAACCACGGGGTGGCCCCGGCGAATATGCTGAACGCCGCGCCGGTATTGTGCATTCGCGACAGGTTCAGCCAGTCGAACAGTCTTATCCGGTCGAACAGTTCGAGGTTGTTCACGACCAGCTGCTTGGTCAGCTGATCCACACCGATCACGAGCACGGATAGCCACAACCAGTGGACATTCTGCAGCTGGAAGCCGCGCTCGTGGGCTATGCCCTTGTCGGTATCGGAAGATGGCGTCATGGGTTGTCGTGCTCTGTCAGACAGCGGCGCACCTGCTCGACGTCACGGTGCATCTGCCGGGTGAGCGAGTCCAGCGATTCGAACCGCTCCTCGCCGCGTATGAACTCTACGAAGGATACGTCAATACGACGACCGTATAAATCGCCGTCGAAATCGAGCAGGAACACTTCCAGCAGCGGCTCGCGCCCGTTGACCGTCGGCCGCACGCCGAAACTGGCCGCGCCGCCATATTGCCTGCCCTGGCCCAGGTCGACTCGTACGGCATAGACGCCGTAGCGCGGTGCCGGGCGGCGCGCAAGACGCAGATTGGCCGTCGGGAAACCGAGGGTGCGGCCGAGTTGCTCGCCTTTGACGACGCGCCCACTGACCCAGTAATCATGCCCGAGCAGGCGTGCGGCACGGCGGACCGCCCCCTCCGCCAGTGCCTGGCGCACGCGCGTTGAACTGACTCGGGCGCCATCGACACACACTTCGGGCAACGGCGCGATTTCGATATCGCGATCGGCAGCGAAGCGAGCGAGCGTATCCAGATCACCGGCTCGCGCCTTGCCAAAGCGGAAATCCTCGCCGACCAGAATATAGCGCGCGCCCAGTCGACGCCCGATCAGCTCTTCGAGAAACCGCTCGGGCGAGAGCGCCGCAAACGCCGAATCAAAGCGTGCACAGACGAATAAATCGATGCCTAGATCACGTGCGGATTGCATCTTCTCGCGCAGCGACGACAGCCGCGCGGGCGCACCCTGCGCATCGAAGAACTCGCGCGGCATGGGCTCGAAGCTCATCATCGCGCACGGTACGTCCATGGCCCCCGCACGTGATTTGAGCTGCGCTACGATCGCACGGTGACCGCGATGCAGGCCATCGAAGTTGCCGATCGTCAACGCGCACCCGCCGGCCAGCGGCGTCATCCGTCGAACCGAGCGTACAACCCGCACGGTCAGCCTTCACCGACCGCGGTGAAATCCGCCGGGCGTACGCCCAGCAACGCCAGACAGGCGAAATAGATGCCGACGCCGGCGGCCAGCCAGACCAGGAGCCACTGCACACGCTCGAATGCCGTACGGGCGACCCATGTCTCGAGATCCGCGGCACCGAAGCCGAGCACGACGCCCATGGCCAGACACGACAGACCGACCTGGATCAGCAAACGGCGCCATACCGCGCCCGGCTGGTAGACGCCGTCGCGTCGCAGCCCGCGATACAGCAGGCCCGCGTTAATGAATGCACCGATCGAGGTTGCCAGCGCCAGACCGGCGTGCGGCGCCGGCCAGTCCATCAGAATGAACGCGCCGACGAACACGAGATTCAGAATCATGGCGCTGATCATCGAAATCACGCCGCAGCGCACCGGGGTGCGCGAATCCTCGCGCGCGAAGAAACCGGTAACGAGTACTTTGACGAATGAAAAACCCATGAATCCCAAGGCATAAGCCATCAACGCATACTGACTCATCAGCGCGTCGTGACCGGTGAACGAACGATAGTTGAACAGCGTGGTCACCAGCGGCCCGGCCAACACGAACAGGCCCACCATCGCCGGCAGCCCGACAAGCGCGAGCAGGCGTAGCGCCCAGTCCAGCGTATCCGAAAATTCGGCGGCCGACTTGCTGGCGTGTCGTGCCGACAGACTTGGCAGGATAACGGTGGCGATCGCGATCGAAAACACGCCCAGCGGAAACTCCATCAGCCGATCGGCGTAGTACAGCCAGCTGACGCTGCCCGATGCCAGAAACGAGGCGATGATCGTGTCCAGCAACAATGTCAGCTGCGCGATCGACGAGCCAAACAGGATCGGCAGCATCAGACGCAGGATCCGCCGGACCTGCGGGTTGCGCCAGCCCCATCGCGGCCGGGGCATTCGATCCAGGCGGATCAGAAACGGGACCTGAAAGGCCAGCTGGACCACGCCGGCCAACAGAACCCCGATGGCCAGCGCGATCTCGGGCCGGGCGAACAGGGGCGACAGAAAGGCCGCCGCGCCGATCATGCATATATTAAGGAATACCGGCGTGAACGCGGGCACGCCGAACTGGCCATAGGTATTGAGGATGCCGCCGGCGAATGCCGTCAACGAAATGAACAGCAAATAAGGAAACGTCAGACGAAGCAGGTCGACTGCGAGGTCGAACTGCGCCGGCTGGCTGGCGAATCCGGGTGCGAACAGATAGATGAACAGCGGCGCCGCGAGAATACCGACCAGCGTGACCCCGATCAGAATCACGCCCAGCGTGCCGGCGACCACATCGACGAGCTCTTGGACCTCCTGGCCGCTGTCTCGGCTTTTGGTGGCCGACAGCACCGGCACGAACGACTGGGCAAATGCGCCTTCGGCAAACAGGCGGCGCATGAAGTTGGGTATCTTGAAGGCCACCAGAAAGGCGTCCATACCGGCCCCGGCACCGAACATGACCGCCAGTACCACGTCGCGCAGAAACCCGAGCACGCGCGAGGCCAGCGTCATCACACCTACCGTGCTCGTCGATCTTGCAAGGGATGCCATCGGGCCTGTCGTTAACAGTTAAACGCGGCGCACTATAGCGGCATTTGCGTACCCCGCGAAACAACCCCGGCCGCAGATCAACCGGGCTGGAACCGGCGGTGCCCGACCTCGTCGAGGTTGACAATGGGCGCCCGAATCACAATAATCGCGCGCTCGAACGCTTTCTCAAACCGATTTCTTCAGGAGCTGTCTGTGGCGAATTCTGCCCAAGCCCGCAAACGTGCCCTTCAGGCCGTTACCCGTCGTGAGCGCAACGTTGCCCAGCGCTCGCTGGTGCGCACCCATATCAAGAAGGTGCAGAAGGCAATTGCGAGCGGCGATGCCAACGAGGCGCAGGCAGTCTTCAAGGCCGCCGTGCCGATCATTGATCGCATGGCCGGCAAGGGCCAGATCCACCGTAACAAGGCTGCCCGTCATAAATCGCGCCTGAACGCGCAGATCAAGGCGATGGCGAATCAGGCCTGACCCGCGATCGGCCGACACGATCGGCGCGACGAAAAAAGCCCGCGATATGCGGGCTTTTTCATGTCCGGAGCCCGGGCTCTCCGCTCAGTCTTCGCGGGTGACCACCAGGTTGTCGCGGTGAATGAACTCGGCCTCGCCACCATAGCCCAACAGCGCATTGATGCGCTCACTGGCCTGGCCACAGAGCAAACGAGCCTCGCGCGCATCGTAATTGGCCAGCCCCTGGGCGATTTCGCGCCCGTCCGGATCAATACAGGCCACGAGATCACCGCGGCGAAACTCGCCCTCGATCTCGGTCATGCCGATCGGCAACAGACTGCGCCCGGCTTCACGTAGAACGCGAGCAGCGCCTGCATCGATTCGCACCGAGCCTCGCAGCCGGCGTTGACCGGCGATCCAGTTCTTGCGTGCGGCGCGACGGGCCCCGCTGGCGGGCAACAGCAGCGTACCCACTTCGTCGCCACTCGTGACCCGGGCCAGCACGTCCGGCGCCAGCCCATCGGCAATGACCGTGAACGCGCCGGAATCCGCGGCCTGCCGCGCCGCCAGGATCTTGGTACGCATCCCGCCCCGCCCGAGCGCGCCACCGGTGCTGGCAGCCGAGACCAGCAGGTTCCGATCATGGGCTGCGCATTGAGATATGAGGCGGGCATCGGGCTGCACGCGAGGGTCGGCATCATATACGCCGGCCTGATCGGTCAGGATGATCAACCCGTGTGCGTCCAGCAGATTCACTGTTAACGCTGCCATCGTATCGTTGTCGCCGACGCGAATCTCGTCCGTGGCGATCGCGTCGTTCTCGTTGACGATGGGTATCACGCCCAGTTCCAGCAGGCGGAGCAGCGTACTGCGCGCGTTGAGGTAGCGTCCTCGATGCGCCACGTCGTCGTGCGTCAGCAGAACCTGCGCCGTACGCAAGCCGTAGGCGTGGAAACAACGGCTATACGCTTCCACCAACCCTGCTTGCCCGACCGATGCGGCCGCCTGGACTTCGCTCAGTGCCGAGGGCCGCGTGAGCCAACCAAGCCGGGCCAGACCTTCTGCGACCGCGCCCGAGGACACCAGAACGACCTCGCATCCGCGCTGGTGCAGCGTCGCGATCTGGCCGGCCCAGCCGCGCAGCCGTTCCACGTCCAGGCCACGGCCGTCAGCGGTCAGCAGTGCACTGCCGATCTTGACGACCCAGCGCCGGGCCGTCGGAAGCTGTTCACGAGTCGAGATCATCGTCGAAATCGGCGGCGTCGTCTGCTGCGGTCGTCGAATCCTCGGCCAACGCTCGCTCGGCCTCGGCGTCCAGATGGTCCATGGCATCGCCCAGCAGCCGATTGAGGCTGTCCGGGCGAATCGCGGAGATCGCATAGACCGGCCCTTCCCAAGCCAGTTCCTTGACGATGCGCGCGGTCAGCTGCTCGATCTCCTCCGCGTCTACCCATTCGGTTTTGTTGAGCACGATCCAGCGTGGCCGCGCCGCCAGCTCCGGACTGAACTGTTCCAGCTCGGTCTCGATGGTGTGTATCTGTGCTATGACGTCGCGATTTTCCGGATCCATCAGATCCACGAGATGAAACAGCAATCGCGTACGCTGAATATGACGTAGAAACCGGTGCCCCAGCCCGATCCCTTCGGCTGCCCCTTCGATCAGCCCGGGCAGATCAACCAGCGTAAAGCTGCGCAGCGGGCCCACGCTGACCACGCCGACCTGCGGCGTGAGCGTGGTAAACGGGTAGTCGGCTATTCGGGGCCGGGCCCCGGACACCGCGGCCAGCAGCGTCGACTTGCCTGCGTTGGGCAGCCCCACCAGCCCGACGTCGGCCAAGAGCTTGAGCTCCAGGCGCAGTTCACGAATCTCGCCCGGGGTGCCATCGGTGGTCTTGCGCGGCGCCCGATTGGTGCTGGATTTGAAACGCGCATTGCCCAGACCATGGAAGCCGCCCTGCGCGACACACAGGGTCTGACCGTTACGCGTGAGGTCGCCGATCAGCTCACCGGTCTCGCGCGAATAGCAAAGCGTACCGATAGGCACCGGCAGATAGCGGTCCTGCCCTTTCGAGCCTGTACGGTTCTTGCCAGCGCCGTTGGTCCCGCGCTCGGCCTTGAATACCCGATTGACCCGGTAGTCGTACAGCGTGTTGAGATTGTGATCGGCCAGCAGATAAACGCTGCCGCCATCCCCTCCATCTCCGCCGTCCGGTCCGCCGTGTGGCACGTATTTCTCGCGCCGGAAACTCAGGCAGCCGTGGCCGCCGTCGCCGGCTTCCACACGCAGATTGGCTTCATCGACGAATTTCATGACGCTTGTCGCGCTCCCGCTGTCCGGCCGACCTCTCGGTGCCGGCCTGTCGCATCATACAGACACAAAAAAGCCCCGCTCCAGGCGAGGCTTCCTGCGACCATGGGGCCAGTCGCTCAGTCGGCCGGTACGATCGATACGTACTTGCGATTGCGCGGACCCTTCACGCCGAAGTTGACCACGCCGTCGGCGTTGGCGTACAGCGTATAGTCGCGGCCCGTACCCACGCCGGTGCCGGCATGGAAAGTGTTGCCACGCTGGCGCACGATGATGTTGCCGGCCTTGACCTGCTGGCCGCCGAACTTCTTCACGCCAAGACGTTTGGATTCGGAATCGCGACCGTTGCGAGTACTGCCGCCTGCTTTCTTATGTGCCATGTGATCTGTCCTCTAGCCTGTTCTGTATCTACCGCGAATACCGAAAACGCTTCAGGCGCCCGGAATCGAGGTGATCTTGAGCTGGGTGTAGTGCTGACGATGACCGTGAGTGCGCCGATACTTCTTGCGGCGCTTGAACTTGATCACTTCGATCTTGTCGGCGCGGGCGTGCTTGACGATCTCGGCTGATACCGCCTTGCCGTCGAGCAGCGGCGTGCCGATCTGGGCGTTGTCGCCGTCGGAGATCAGCAGCACGTCGGCAATATCGATCGTGTCGCCGGCCTCGCCGTCCAGTTTCTCTACGCGCAGAATATCGCCCTCTGCTACTCTGTATTGCTTACCGCCGGTGCGAATTACCGCGTGCATGACCACTCCACGTCGCGTGAACACAAGGGCTTTCGCCCCGATTGAAGACCGCGAATGATACGGTCTAAGCCGGCCGGGGTCAACGCACCATTGCTCACGGCACGATCCTTGACAGGAAACTGGTGCGCGCCTAAGTTTGCCGCTGTTTTCCCGAGCCTCAACCCATGGATATCCAGCCGCTATTCAAGCCGGTCGACGATGACATGCGCGCCGTCGATGCGCTGATACGCGAGCGGCTGAACTCCGACGTGGTGCTGATCAACACACTTGGCGAGTACATTATCGCCAGTGGCGGAAAGCGCCTGCGCCCGGCCTTGGTGTTGCTGGCTGCGCGGGCCAGCGGTTACGAAGGCGAGCAGCATCATCTGCTGGCAGCCATCATCGAGTTCATTCATACCGCGACGTTGTTGCATGACGATGTCGTTGATGAGTCCACCCTGCGGCGTGGCCAGCAGACGGCCAACACCGTCTGGGGCAACGATGCGAGTGTTCTCACCGGAGACTTTCTGTATTCGCGCGCGTTCCAGATGATGGTGGAGCTGGAATCGTTCGACGTCATGCAGGTGCTGGCCGATGCCACCAACCGCATCGCCGAAGGCGAGGTCATGCAGCTGATGTACAGCCACAATCCGGACCTCGCCGAAGCAGACTATCTGGAAGTCGTCGACCGCAAGACCGCGAGCCTGTTTTCAGCCGGCTGCCGCCTGGCGGCGCAGTTGGCCGGATGCAACGCCGAGCGTCAGCAGGCCATGGCTGATTACGGCCGCCATCTGGGTATTGCGTTTCAGGTCATCGACGATTCGCTGGATTACGGGCGCGGCGACGACGGTTACGGCAAGAACCTCGGCGACGATCTTGCCGAGGGCAAGGCGACGCTGCCGCTGATCTGCGCGCTGTCGCGGCTGTCGGCGGACGAGGCCGCGCCGATTCGCACGGCAGTTCGCGATGGCGATCTCGACGCGCTGGATTCGATCATGAAAGCGATTGAATCCACACAAGCAATGGCATACACTTGCCGCCGCGCCGAGGAGGAATCGCATAAAGCGATTGCCTGTCTCGACGTTTTCGACGATTCGCAGGCCAAGGCCGCGCTCGTCTCGCTGGCTCAGTTTTCTGTCCAGCGCCGCCACTAGTCCGGGGTATAGCTCAGCTTGGTAGAGCGCCACGTTCGGGACGTGGAGGTCGTAGGTTCAAATCCTGCTACCCCGACCAACTAGCGGCCACTTTTTACTGCTTCGCACAGACACACCGCCCGGTGGCGGCGGCGCCGCATGCGTCGGGCGACTCCCGTGGTCGCCGCCCGACGTCGCGAATCAGCCGGCCTGCTCGGCCATCATTTCGTCGTAGCGGCTTGCCAACTCATTCTTCTCACCCTCGCCCAGCACACGGCCGGCCTGCTGGAAGACCTCTTGTTCCTCTTCGTCCAGGTGATGGGTCACCAGATGCTCGAGCTTCCGCGCCGAGACCAGCCACCCGGGCGAGCTGAATTCGGTGTTTTCCAGCGTCTCCACCAGTTCGTCGATCTCATGGTGTTCCGCCACGCTGTGCCGCGCCTTCTCCTGGGTCTGGTCATACTCCATCAGCGGCACGTAGAAATGGCGCTCTTCGGCGTTGGCGTGGTGCTCGAGCTCGGCCTTGAGCACGGCGAACAGCCCTTCCCGCTTGTCGGAATCCCCGTGGGTGTCGGTCAGGGCAGCGAGCAACCGGCGCTGCTTGTCGTGGCTTTCGCGGAGTGCTTCGAAGATCGTTTTCATCAGCGGGTATTCCTGTATCGGTCAAACGTGTGTCGCCAAGGATGGTACCTTGGTGCGCATCGCCGTAAAATCGTGAATATCACGCACAATCGAATTTCGGGCCGCCAGCCCAGCTGGCAGGCGCGGACGCTGACCCACGGCCGGACGTTCTCATGGCGATCACTCGCAACAATCCCAGCACGCCTCCACTCGGCGGACTCGCTCGACAGCTGATCGAAGACGGGCTGATCGATGCCGACAAGGCAGCCGAGATACACCGAGAAGCGGCGCGCGAAAACGAGTCGTTCGTGGCCCGCGTGGTCTCGCGAGGTGTGCTCAGCGCCGCGGTACTGGCCAAGGCGGCCTGTGAAGAATTCTCCATGCCGCTGCTGGATCTGCGTGCTGTTGACCTTGGCCAGGCGCCGATCAAATCGGTGTCGGAGCCGCTCATCCGAAAGCACGGCGTACTGCCGATCTTCAAGCGCGGGCGCAGCCTGTATGTCGCAGTTGCTGACCCGACCGATCTTCAGGCACTCGATGAATTCCGTTTCAACACCGGCCTGAACATCGAGCCGGTCCTGGTCGAACAGGACAAATTGGCACGTGCCATCGACAATGCGTTCAGCGCTATCGACAGCGCCATGGCCGGGCTCGATGACGTGGCCCTGGACAACCTCACCCTCGATTCCAACGTCGATGGTGATGCATCGACCGATCTCAACCGCGTCGATTCAGAGGACGCTCCGGTCGTGCGTTTCGTCAACAAGGTGTTGCTGGACGCCATCCACCGCGGGGCCTCGGATATTCACTTCGAGCCCTATGAGAAGAAATACCGCGTCCGGCTCCGTCAGGACGGTGTCCTGCGCGAGGTCGCCGCGCCGCCGGTCAATCTGGGCATGCGACTGTCGGCTCGCCTGAAGGTCATGGCACGGCTGGATCTGGCCGAACGGCGCATACCGCAGGACGGCCGTATCAAGCTCAATCTGTCCAAGAATCGTGCGATCGATTTTCGCGTATCGACCTGCCCGACACTTCACGGTGAAAAGATCGTGCTGCGTATTCTCGATCCCAGCAGTGCGCAGATGGGCATCGAGGCGCTCGGCTATGAACCTGACCAGCGGCAGCTGTTCGAAGAGACGATCGCTCGCCCCTACGGCATGGTGTTGGTCACCGGGCCCACCGGCAGCGGCAAGACCGTGTCGCTCTACACGGCACTCAATATTCTCAACACGGCCGACCTTAATATATCCACGGCCGAAGACCCGGCCGAAATCAATCTGCCGGGCATCAACCAGGTCAACGTGCAGCCAAAGGTCGGGCTGACCTTCGCCACCTGTCTACGCGCCTTCCTGCGCCAGGATCCCGACGTGATCATGGTCGGCGAGATCCGCGACCTGGAAACGGCCGAGATCGCCATCAAGGCAGCACAGACCGGTCATATGGTGCTGTCGACTCTGCACACCAACGATGCACCGCAAACGCTTACACGACTGATCAACATGGGGGTGCCGGCCTACAATATCGCCGCCTCGGTGTCGTTGATCATCGCGCAACGACTGGCGCGTCGCCTGTGCGGCCAGTGCAAACGCCCCGGTACGATCCCTGCCGGCGAACTGGTCGCCGAAGGCTTCAGCGCTGAGGAGGCGGAGCGTCTCGAGATATTCGAGGCCAACCCCGACGGCTGCGACGCATGCACCAACGGCTACAAGGGCCGCATTGGCATCTACCAGGTGATGCCGGTGACCGATGCGATCGGTCAGATCATCATGGGCGGCGGCAATGCCGCTGACATCGAGCGCCAGGCCACGGCCGAGGGCGTGATCGATCTGCGTCAGGCCGGGCTCAACAAGGTACGTGCCGGCGTCTTGAGCCTTGCCGAGGTCAATCGCATCACCGTCGAATGACTGCAGTCGCCCGACTCACCGGGCGCGAATCCGCCAACCGCCCACGATAGCCCGCGACGCGGCGATCGGGTTCGCACGCCGCGACATCCAAGTGTGAACGGACTCGAAAAAAAGGGCGGCACAGTGTGCCACCCTTGATATCCCCCGGACTGTCCGAGCCTGTCAGGCTTCGGCTGTCTCTCTGGGCGAGACATCGAGCTCGATACGGTCATCGGCCACCCGAACGACCACACGGCCACCGCTTTCCAGGCGACCGAACAGCAGCTCTTCGGCCAGCGGCTTCTTGATGTGCTCTTGGATGACGCGCGCCATGGGCCGCGCGCCCATCTTCACATCGTAGCCGTGCTCGGCCAGCCAGCGGCGCGCCTCGTGCTCGACGACCAGCTCGACCCCGCGGGATTCGAGCTGAGCCTCCAGCTGCAGCAGGAACTTGTCCACCACTCGTTCGATGACCTCACCGGCCAACGGCTGGAACTGGATGATCGAATCGAGCCGGTTCCGGAATTCGGGCGTGAAGCCCCGCCGGATGGCCTCCATGCCGTCGGTGCTGTTGTCCGACGGGTTGAACCCGATCCCGCGACTGGCCATCGCCTCGGCGCCAGCGTTGGTCGTCATTACGAGAATGACGTTGCGGAAATCGGCTTGGCGACCGTTGTTGTCAGTCAGCGTACCGTGATCCATCACCTGCAACAGCAGGTTGAAGATATCAGGATGGGCCTTTTCGATCTCGTCGAGCAGGACCACCGAATGCGGTTGCTTGGTGACCGCCTCGGTGAGCAGCCCGCCCTGGTCGAAGCCTACATAGCCCGGCGGCGCACCGATGAGCCTCGACACGGTATGCCGCTCCATGTATTCCGACATATCGAACCGGATCAGCTCGACGCCCAGGTGCAGGGCAAGCTGGCGGGTCACCTCGGTCTTGCCGACGCCGGTGGGGCCGGCAAAGAGAAACGAGCCGATCGGCTTGTCGCGGTTGTCCAGGCCCGAGCGCGACATCTTGATTGCGCTGGCCAGCGAAGTGACCGCTTCGTCCTGGCCGAAGATCACGAGCTTGAGGTCACGCTCGAGCGTCTTGAGTACGTCGCGATCGTCCCGCGAGACCGTCTTCGACGGAATCCGCGCGATTCGGGAGACCATGTCCTCGATATCCCGTACCTGGACGGTCTTGCGGCGCTTGCCCGAGGGGCGCAACCGCAAGCGGGCACCGGCCTCGTCGATCACGTCGATCGCCTTGTCGGGCAGATGCCGGTCGCTGATATGCCGGGCAGCCAGTTCGGCGGCTGCCTCCAGTGCCGGCTGGGTGTAGCGAACCTGGTGATGCTCTTCGAAGCGTTCCTTGAGCCCGCGCAGGATCTGTACCGTATCGGCCACGCTCGGCTCGGGCACATCGATCTTCTGGAACCGGCGTGCGAGCGCACGATCCTTTTCGAAAATGCCACGGAATTCCTGGTATGTGGTCGCCCCCATGCAGCGCAACTCGCCCGAGGCAAGCTTGGGCTTGAGCAGATTCGAGGCGTCCATCACGCCACCCGAAGCGGCGCCGGCGCCGATGATGGTATGAATCTCGTCGATGAACAGCACCGCGCCGTCCTGCTTGGCCAGTTCGGCCAGCACGGCCTTGAGCCGTTTTTCGAAATCGCCGCGATATTTGGTACCCGCGATGAGCGCGCCCAGATCCAGTGCGTAGATCACGCTGTCGGCAAGGATGTCCGGCACATCGTCCTGCACGATCAAACGGGCCAGCCCTTCGGCAATCGCGGTCTTGCCCACGCCTGCCTCGCCGACAAGCAGCGGATTGTTCTTTCGCCGCCGGCATAGTGTCTGAATGACGCGTTCGACTTCGTGATCGCGCCCGATCAACGGGTCGACATCGCCCTCGGCGGCCTTGCGATTGAGATTCGTCGCGTACTGGTCCAGCGCCGACTTGCCGGTCTCGCCGGCGTCTTCGGCGGACTTGTCGGCGGCGGAGGCGCCCTCCGAGTTCTCGCCGGCCGACTTGGACATGCCGTGCGAGACGAAATTGACCACATCCAGGCGGGTGACGTCCTGCTCATTGAGCAGATAGACCGCATGGGATTCCTGCTCGGAGAAGATCGCGATCAGCACGTTGACCGCGGTGACCTCTTTCTTGCCCGAAGACTGAACGTGGTAGACCGCGCGCTGCAGCACGCGCTGGAAACCCAGCGTCGGCTGAACCTCGTGGTCCTCGCCCGCCGGTACGACCGGGACATGGGTGTCGATATAGGTTTTGAGCTCGCGCTCCAGGCGCGCGATGTCGGCGTTCACCGACTCCAGCACCTCGATGACCGCGGGGTTGTCCAGCAGCGACATCAGCAGGTGCTCGACGGTGAGCATCTCGTGGTGCCGGCGGCGCGCCACCATGAAGGCGGCATCGAGAGCGGTTTGAAGTTCCTGACTGAGCATTTTGCGTCCCCGAACGTAGCGTTCGATTGAGGCCGTTTCAGATCGCCCGGCGAGCGACGATCAGGCTTTTTCCATAGTACACAACAGCGGATGCTGGTGGGCGCGCGCGTGGTCGTTGACCATGGCGACCTTCGTCTCTGCAATCTGTGCAGTAAACGTGCCGGCCACCGCCCGCCCGCGTGTATGCACGGTGAGCATCACCTGCACCGCCTGCTCGCGATCCAGGTTGAAATAGGTCAGCAACACCTCGACCACGAACTCCATCGGCGTGTAGTCATCGTTGTGCATGATGACCTTGTAGAGCGGGGGCTGGGCGGTCTTGGGCTTGCTGGCCTCGACGACGGCTTCGCCGTCGTCTTCGGTCGTCGGTTTCGGTCGATCGGTCTGGCTCATCACACGTTCCTGGCTGCGCGTCTCGGCACGAGCCGAAGTCGCGCGGGTCGCACCCGTGTCTGGTATACGCAGGATATAAGGATACAGGGGCAGTTGTTCAATCCGTTGACAGGGGATTGATTGCGCGCGAGCGGCCCTGGGGGTCGGCGCCGTTCGACGAAACTGCCGGCGCCTGCCGCGCGACTACTCGCCGAGATTGTGCGCCAGCAGCTCGCGGATGCGTCCGGGCACGTTATGCTCGACTTCCATCCGTGCAACGTCGATCGCACTGGCGAACGCGATCGCGTCCGCGTCGCCGTGCGACTTGATGACCGTGCCCTGCAGGCCGACGAACGTCGCACCGTTGTATTGCCGGGGATCGACACGCTGACGGAACGCCTTGAGCACCGGCATCGCAAACAGCGCCGCCGTGCGAGTCAGCGCATTACGGGAAAATTCCTCGCGCAGGAACTGTGCGATGAGCTTACCCAGCCCCTCGCTGGTCTTGAGCGCGACATTGCCCACGAAGCCATCACAGACAACGACGTCCACATCGCCGATATAAATATCATCGCCTTCGACAAAACCGATGTAGTTGAGCTGGCTATCCGTGAGCAGCTTGCCTGCCTGCTGGATCTGCAGGTTGCCCTTGATCTCTTCGGAGCCGATGTTGAGCAGCCCGACCCGAGGCGATTCGATGCCGTGTACCGCGCTGGCCAGCACGGCGCCCATCACCGCGAACTGGAACAGCTGCTCGGGCGTGCATTCTGCATTGGCACCGAGATCGAGCATCAGCGTATGTCCGCGCCGGGAAGGAATCGGCGAGACGATGGCAGGCCGGTCGATGCCGGCCAGTGTTTTCAACACGAAGCGAGACGTCGCCATCAGTGCGCCGGTATTGCCGGCCGACACGCAGGCACGCGCTTCCCCCTGATGCACGAGGTTGATCGCCACGCGCATGGACGAGTCTTTCTTCTGACGAAGAGAGCGCGCGGGCGACTCGCACATGCCCACCACTTCGCTGGCGTGACAGACCTCGATCCGATCCATCCCAGCGCTCTTGCGATGGCGTGCAATTTCCGTCTTGAGCGTTGCCTCGTCGCCCACGAGCAGGACATGAAGATCCTCGTGGGCGGCCAGACATGACTGAACGGCGTCCACGGCCACTCGTGCGCCGCGGTCGCCGCTCATGGCGTCGACAGCTATACGTGTCATGAACGATCGGCGACCGGGCACGGACACGCCGGCCCGGTCGCGACGAGGACGCTAGACGTCGTCGCCGATGTTGACCACGCGACGGCCACGGTAGAAACCATCGCGGGTCACGTGATGACGGCGGTGGGTTTCACCCGTGGTCGCGTCGATCGACAACGTCGGATGGGTCATCCGATCGTGGGTACGACGCTTGTCGCGCTTGGAACGGGATTTGCGGTTCTTCTGGACGGCCATGGCTTATTACGTCTTCCAGCGTTGGTTAATCTGATCAATCGCCATGCTTGAGTCGACTCAGCACGGCGAACGGGTTGTCCTTTGCATCTTCTCGATCCGATTCCGGCGCCCGTGGCCGATACTGCTGCACGCACTCGGCGCGATCACAGCGGGCCACGCTGGGCAACCCAAGCAGCAGCTCGTCGCTCACCAGGGCATGCAGATCCAGCATGTCGCTGTCTGCGAGAATCGGCTCGTCGGCACGCGGTACGTTGGCCGCGGCCTCGTCATCGCCAACGACCACCCCGGCCACCGTCAGGTGCATCGGTCGGTCAAACGACGTCAGGCATCGCTGACACATCAGCGTCAGCGTGGTTTCGATCGAGCCCGCGACGACGACGCGCCGCTGACTGTCTTCAGTGAAACGCAGCGAAACGGCGACGGCCCGATCGGTATCCGATCCAGCGACCGTTTCACCCGCCACCCTCGGCAGACGGGCCAGTTCGATCCCTGCGTTCACATCACGCCGCTGGCTCGCCAGTCGTCGGTAGTCGACCCGATGTGGCAGCGTTTCCGGCGTGCTCATGGCGCGCGATGATAGGGCCGAACCCGCCGCAAGTCAAAGCATTTCGCGCGATCACAGGCCGTATTCGCGGCCGCAGACCACGCGGGTCGCGGGTATCGTTTATCCTGCCCGGCCCTGCCATGGCGTCACGACGCCCGCTTCGAGACACAGACAACGACAGGTGATCATGGCCTCATCGACTTCCCCTCTGCTCATTCTCGCCTCCAGTTCTCCCTGGCGGCGCCAGCTGCTGCGCCAGCTTCAGGTTCGCTTCGAGGCCACCTCGCCGGACATCGACGAATCGCCGCGCGATGGCGAAGCGCCGATCGAGCTGGCCCGGCGCCTGGCCCAGACCAAGGCCGAAAGCATCGCCGAAGCCTGGCCGGAGGCAATCGTCATCGGGGCGGATCAGGTGGCCGATGTCGACGGTGAGATCCTGGGCAAGCCCGGCACAGCCGAACGCGCTCGGGCGCAGTTGCGCAAGCAATCCGGCCGGACCGTGGCGTTCCATTCCGGTCTGTGCGTCTGTGCCCCGAGGCTCACCGGCCCGCTGATCACGGTCGAAACCGTGACCACGCGCTTTCGCGAACTCAGCGACGCCCAGATCGCGCGCTATGTGGAAGCCGAGGACGTCACGGCCACGGCCGGCAGCATCAAGTCGGAAGGTCTGGGCATCACGCTGGTCGAATCGATCGAATCGCGCGACCCATCGGCGCTGGTGGGTCTGCCGCTGATTGCACTGCGCGGCTTTCTCGAACAAGCCGGACTGGCCCTGCCCTGAGTCGCCTCAGCGGGCGTCGAGCCAGGCGGGCAGCTGTTCGACCGTATCGAGCACATCCAGCGCACCGGCTCGGCGTAGCCGGGCCGTATCGTGCACGCCGCAGGCAACGCCCAGCGCATCCACGCCCGCTGCCCGGGCCATGGCCATATCGTATTCGGTGTCTCCGATCATCAGCGCCTGTTCGGGCATCGTGGCCGCGCGCAGCAGAATTTCTTCGAGCATGTCCGGTGCCGGCTTGGGCACCGACTCGTCGGCACAGCGCGTGAACCGGAAAAATTCTCGTGTCGAGGTACCGAGCATGGCCGCGTCCAGCCCGCGGCGACCCTTACCGGTCGCCACCGCCATCACGTAACCGTCGTCACGCAGTCGCTCCAGGGCGCTGCGCACCGGCTCGAACAGACGGGCGCGACTGCGCCGCATGCCATATCGGGCCCGATAGCGCTCGATCCGCGCACGCACCGCAACGGTATCCAGATCGGGGAACAGCCGGGCGAGCACGTCGTTCAGACCCAGGCCGATCAACTCGCGCATCTGCTCCGGCGTGCGTTCCGGCAATCCGGTGTGCTGGATCGCCTGCTGCATTGCCGAGACGATTTCGCCGGCCGAGTCCATCAGCGTGCCGTCCCAGTCGAACACCAGTAATTCATAGCGCTTCATTCGTCGCGCTCCAGGCGATCGATAACAGTCGTCAGTTCAGCGGGCATCTCGGCACGCAGATCCAGGGTCCGGCCGGCATACACCATCTGCAGATTCTCGGCGTGCAGGAACATTCGCTGCAATCCGTGTGCCTGCCAGTATCGGTGCCGGCTGCTGTCTCCGTACTTGTCGTCGGCTGCGATCGGATGCCCCATGTGCGCCGCATGCACGCGGATCTGATGCGTCCGGCCTGTGCGTATCTCGACCGACATCAGCGTCGCATGCCGATATCGGGCGATCGGTGCAAACAATGACAGGCTCGTGCGCCCGCGCACGCGATCCACTTCCACCATGCGTTCGCCGCTGCGCTCGTTGTCACGCGACAACGGCGCGTCCACCTCGATCGCGCCGTGAGACCACTGGCCTTCAACCAGCGCAAGATAACGCTTGCGTGTGGATACATCGTTCAACGACGCACGCAGGCCATCCAGCGCCGCCCTGGAGCGCGCGACCAGCAAACAGCCGCTGGTCTGGCGATCCAGCCGATGCACCAGCTCCACATATTCGTCGGCGCGCGCGGCTCGCAGGATCTCGATCAGACCGAATCGCACACCGCTGCCCGCATGCACGGCCAACCCGGCGGGCTTGTTGAAGAACAGGAAGTCCTCGGTGCTGCACTCAAGCGCGCGCTCGACACGTTGGATCAGATCGTCGGGCGGCCGCCCCGGGCCGGGCCGGGTCTTCTGGCGCACCGGTGGTAGCCGAACCTGGTCCGCGGCGGCCAGACGCGTGCCCGGTTTCGCACGGCCGCTGTTCACCCGCACCTCGCCGCTACGGATGATCTTGTAGATCCGCGATTTGGGAACGTTCTTGAAGACGCGCAGAAGATAATTATCCAGCCGCATGCCGTCGTCGTTGGCATCGATGACGACATGGCGTACTTGAGCGGGTGCCGTAGTCAGATTACACTCCCAAGGTCGAGCCGATAAAAGCAGCCTGCCGATGCCTTTCCCGCGCGGGCCGCAATCGCCGACCGACAGTTATTGCCACACGCTGCGTCGCTAAGACCAAAGCCTAGCATGGGCTCCGGACAGCGTGTCCTCCGCCAAGAGTCACTTAATTCATTTATGCGCTCCTGTCTCATTGTTGCTGCTTGCCGCGCGATCCTCGACGCCCTGTTCGGGCCGGATCTTCGCGTCGCTGCGGCAGCCGGCGCCCGTTTGCGCCCGCTGTATTCGACAATGACCGACAGTCGAGCGCCCGTCGGGATTCACCTGCATGAAACGTATTCTCATCAATGCCACCCAGCCGGAAGAGCTGCGCGTGGCCATCGTGGACGGCCAGAAGCTTCATGATCTAGATATCGAAGTCGGCAGCCGGGAGCAGCGCAAGGCCAACGTCTACAAGGGGCGCGTCACCCGGGTCGAGCCCAGCCTGGAAGCCGCCTTCATCGATTACGGCGGCAACCGCCACGGGTTCCTGCCCCTCAAGGAAGTCGCCAAGGAATATTTCGACAAGTCGAAGCAGAACGCTGACGGCGGCAAGGGCAACGGCAAGGACAGCATCAAGTACGCGCTGACCGAAGGCCAGGAAATCATCGTCCAGGTCGAAAAGGAAGAGCGCGGCAACAAGGGCGCCGCGCTCACGACTTTCGTCAGCCTCGCCGGCCGCTATCTCGTGTTGATGCCCAACAATCCGCGTGCCGGGGGTGTGTCGCGCCGTATCGAGGGCGAAGAACGCAACGAACTGCGCGAAGCCCTCAACCAGGTCCAGGTACCCAACGGCATGGGCGTGATCGTGCGCACGGCCGGCGTGGGACGTTGCGCAGAAGAGCTGCAGTGGGATCTGGATTATCTGGCCCAGGTCTGGAAAGCGATCAACGACGCGGCCGACGAGCGCAAGGCACCGTTCCTGATCTATCAGGAATCCAACGTCATCATCCGTGCACTGCGGGACTATCTGCGTGACGACATCGGCGAAGTCGTCATCGACCAGGACGATATCTACGCCACCGGGCGCGAGTTCATGCAGCAGGTCATGCCGCATGCGCTTAACAAGCTCAAGCATTACACCGACGAAACGCCGCTGTTCTCGCGTTTCCAGGTCGAATCCCAGATCGAATCCGCGTTCGAGCGCGAAGTCACGCTGCCATCCGGCGGTTCGATCGTCATCGACCATACCGAGGCCATGACCTCGGTGGATATCAACTCGGCCCGCGCCACCAAGGGCGGCGGCATCGAGGAAACGGCCTTCAACACCAACCTCGAAGCCGCCGAGGAAGTCGCCCGTCAGCTGCGCATCCGCGATCTGGGCGGACTCGTGGTCATCGATTTCATCGACATGGAAAGCGCCAAGAACCAGCGCGAGGTCGAGAATCGGCTTAAACAGGCGGCCAAGGTGGACCGCGCTCGCGTACAGATCGGGCGTATCTCCCGGTTCGGACTGCTCGAGATGTCGCGTCAACGGCTCAAGCCGTCGTTGTCCGAATACTCGAGCCAGGCCTGCCCGCGTTGTCTCGGTCGAGGCAGCATCCGCAGCGTCGAATCGCTGTCGCTGTCTATCCTGCGCCTGCTCGAGGAGGAAGCGATGAAGCCGGCCACCGGCCGCGTCATCGTGCAACTGCCCATTGCCGTGGCGAGCTTCCTGCTCAACGAAAAGCGCGACGATATCGCCGGCGTGGAGAAACGCTCGAACACGCAGGTCACTCTCGTGCCCAACAGCACGCTGGAGACCCCCCACTACGAGATCAAGCGCGTCCGCGGTGATCAACTCACCGAAGACCAGAACAACGCGACCAGCTACCGGATCGACACCAACGTCGAAATCGAAAAGCCGGCCGAACCCGACCATGCCGGACGTGCATCGGCCACGCGCGAAGAGCCGGCCGTCAAGCGCGTCGCGCGCCCGGAAGCGCCGGTCATCGAACCCAAGCCCGCGCCCGAACAACAGCCGCAGCAGGCCGCGGTTGCGGTCACGACCATGACGCCCTGGCAGCAGTTGTGGGACGCGTTGCGGCGCATCTTCGCCGGCGAAGCCGCCTCGGCCGCACAGAGCGACAGCGAAAAACGTACGGCCGAGCAGACGAAGGACTCGAGCAGCCGCCAGACCCGCGGCAAGCGCTCGAACAACAACAACGACAGCAGCGAGAGCCAGGCCAGCGATGGCAACAGCGGCGGCGCGCGCAAGTCGCGGCCCAGCCGTAATCGCCGCGGTGGTGACAGCGACGGCAACAGCGGCAAACGTTCCCGTCGCGGCGGCCGTAATCGCCGTGGCGGTACGAAGAACGACGATCAGAAGTCCAACGATCAAAAGGCCGGCGACCAGAGCGGCGATCGCCAGAAGTCCGGTGGCAAGAACCAGGACACGCCGAAGAAAAACGACAAGACGGATAACGACAGCGCCGGCAGCGGCCAGCGCGTATCCGCCCAGTCAGGTACGCAGGACAATCTGGATCGAGCCAACGAAGCACGCCAGCAGGCGCGCCAGGACCGAGCCAAGGCACGCGAGGAAGCCGAAGCCAAGCGCGACGACACCGCGCCCGCCGACGCCGACAATACGGCCGACAGCGACAAGCCGACCGACTCGGACTCTCCGGCTGGACAGAACGCAAGCGACAGCAGCACGGACAACAACGGCAACGGCGGCCGTCGGCGCCGTCGGCGCGGCGGACGCGGGCGACGCGGCGGACGCAACCGTGGCGCCAACAACGCCAATGAGCGTGGCGAGACCGACAACAGCAACGAGGCCGGCTCGAACGAATCGGCCGCACGGCAGCAGGACGGCCCGGACACCTCGGCCGCCACGGACGCCGAAGACGGCACACATGCCACGCCGCAGGCCCCCCGGCCAGCCGACGATCGCTCGCAAAACAACCGGAGCGGCCCCGCGGCCGATACGCGGCTGGATGACAGCGAAACCGACGACAGCGCACCGGCGGCCGCCCCGGCCGAACCGGCAGATGACACGCGCAACGCCGCCAAGCCGGAGCCGCTGACGGCCCCCGCACCGGAGGAGGAAGAGCCCTGGTCGGCCGTCACGGCCAGCGACAACGCACGGGCCGCCTCCGCGCGCAAGAACGCGACGCCCGATGCACCCGCCGAACCCGAAACGCCCGTACCGGATGTCTCCGACGACCGCTCGACATCTGCAACGCCGGACCAGCCCGAGGCCGTATCGGTCGCTGACAACGACGACAGCGCCGATACAAACACAGAGGGCGGCACACCGGAAAACGACGAGGGGACGGCCAGCCAGGCCAAACCGGCCAAGACCCGTTCGCGTACGCGCCGCCGGCGCAAGCCGGCAACAGCCGCAGCCGACGCGGAACAGACGTCGACGACGGCCAACAGCGGCGATTCGAACGGATCGACGCCGACGCCAGCCGCGGCCGCGGCGGCAGACGCCCGCGACAAGGCCGACACGGCGCAGCCGTCCGAGGCCGCAGCCGAGACAGACGATACGCCGCCAACTCTGCATGACGAACCGGCCGCGGCGACGGTACCGACAAGCGAGAGCACGACACAGGACAGCACGCCGCTCGACGAGCCTTCGGCGGCTGACGAGACTCGTGCCGAGGCTCCGGAGGCCGTCGATACGGCGGCCCAGGATGCCACCTCGCTCGAGCAGGTCGAAACCTCGGCAGAACAGGCGCGCACGCAGGCCACGGTCGACGACTCCGTGGTCGAAGAGTCGGCCGGTCAGGCGCAGGCGGATACCGAGACGCTACCCAAGGCCCGTCAAAGCGCGTCCGTGGACGACGTAACCGCTGCGGTCGACGACACCACCGAGCGCTCGCTCACCCAGGTCGAGACGCGCGCGTCGAAGGCTAGCAAGCCGTCGGAAGACGATATCGCGTCCAGCAGCTGAGCACCGCGCACAAAACCGCCCTGCCCACAGCCGCCCCGCCCGACGAATGTGTCGGGCGGGGTTTTTTGTTTCCTCAGGCCACGCGGGCGGTGGTCAGTCCAGGCGAGCCGTGATCTCGGCCAACAGGCCGTCGGTCGAATCCTCGATCATGTCGAGAACGCGCTCGAAGCCATCGTCTCCGCCGAAATACGGATCGGGCACGGATTTGCCACGATAGCGATCACTGAACTCGCTCAGCAGTGCGATCCGGGCACGCCGCTCGGACGCGCGGCCCGACAAGCCTTGCAGGTCGGCAAGATTCTCGCCGTCCATGGCCAGCACGTAGTCGAACGTGTCGAAGTCCTCGACGCGGACCTGACGGGCGCGGAGATCATCGATATCCACGCCCCGGTTGGCCGCGCTGGCCGCGGCCCGTGCATCCGGCGGCTTACCGATATGCCAGTCGCCGGTACCCGCGGAATCGATCTCGATGCGCTCGGCCAGACCGGCAGCGTCGACACGCGCACGGAACACGCCGTGGGCCGTCGGCGATCGGCAGATATTGCCAAGGCAGACGAACAGGACACGGATAGAGGCTTGTTCGTTCATTGGGTTTTCTCCCCCAGCTGTTTCTCGACCCGTAACAGATCGGCTTCTGTATCCACGCCGGGACCCGGCAATTCCCACGCCTCGACCATGGAGATAGTCAACCCCAGATCGAAGGCCCGCAGCTGTTCCAGAGACTCGTGCTGTTCGAGCGCTCCCGGCGGTGCAGCCGAAAACCGCTTGAGCGCGCCGACGCGATAGCCATAGATGCCCAGGTGTCGACAGGCCAGCGGGCTGAACTCGCGATTGCCGCTGTCCCGGTGAAAGGGGATCGGCGCGCGTGAGAAATACCGCGCCTGACCACGTGCATCGACCACGACCTTGACGATATTCGGATCGACGAACGCCTCATGCGTATCGATTCGGGTGTAGGCGCTGGCCATATCCGCGCTGCGGTCGCCGACCAGCGCGTCGCCGACCTGATCGATCAGACTGGGCGGCATCAACGGTTCGTCTGCCTGAACGTTCACCACGATCGCCTCGTCGGCCAGGCCACGCGTGACCACGACCTCGGCGATACGGTCGCTACCGCAGGCGTGATCGTCCCGTGTGAGTACGGCCTCGACGCCGTTTGCCTCGGCAACAGCGGCAATCTGCGGACTATCGGCGGCCACGATGACCGTCTCGGCGCGACTCGCCCTCGCCGCCCGGCAGACATGCGCGAGCATCGGCTCGCCGGCGATCTCGCGCAGTACCTTGCCGGGTAGCCGCGTGCTGGCCAGGCGCGCTGGAATGACGACGACGAAACTCACGATGGGGTTATCTCCTGTGGCGGGATGCCGGCACACAGCCGATCGAGCAACGCGTCGATACGACGCTCGCCGGTGGCGCTCAGCCGAGGTTGCACATCGACCGCCCAATGCCGGCGATCGGCAAACGCGCTGCATTTTACCGCGTCCTTTGCGGTCATGAGCACGGGCCGGCCGTCGTCGAAGTCGATATCCGCGCGCACGAACCGGTGATGATCGTTCATCGGATGGGCGATGACGCGCAGCCCGGCGTCTCGCAGCATGGCGAAGAACCGTTCGGGATCGCCGATGCCGGCTACCGCATGCACCTCGGCCGCCTCGAAGTCGCTGAGCGGGCGCGCGTGGTCGCCGACCACCGCGGTTACCTGGTCCGGCACGAGATAAAAATCGCCGTCGCGCCCGTGACGTAGCGACAGATCGACTTCATTCAACCGCGAGGCCGGCTCGCGCAGCGGCCCGGCCGGCAACAGCCAGCCGTTGCCCAGTCCCCGTCTCGTGTCGGTCACCGCAATCTCGGCGTCGCGGGCCAGCGCATAGTGCTGAAGTCCGTCGTCGGCGAGGATGACCTGCACGCCGTATCGTTCCACCAGATACCGCGCCGCCCGCGGCCGTACCGGGTCCACCGCAACCACCGCCCGGCCGGTACGGGCGAGCAGCAACGGTTCGTCGCCGGCTTCGGTCGCGGGCGTTGCGGTGCTCACAACCAAGGGATAGCGATCAGCCTGGCCACCATAGCCGCGCGATACCACCCCCACCCGCAACCCGCGTGCGCCGAGCCGATCGATGAGTGCGAGCGCCAGCGGCGTCTTTCCGCTGCCGCCGACGGTAATATTGCCGATCACCAGGACCGGCACGCCGACGCGCTCGACCGTCAGCCAGCGGCGTGCGTACGCCCATCGGCGCAGCCGGACGATGAGACCGAACAACCACGCGAGCGGGCGCATCAGGTACCACGCGCCGCCAGGCCGATACCAGCTCTGTTCGAGTCTGTGGCGGAATGACGACATCGCGCCGCCTCGGCTCAGCCGGGCCGCGAAAACTGGATGTCGTGCAGGCTGCGGTAGTGGCCGTCTATGGCCATCAACTCGGCGTGGGTCCCCTGCTCGACCAGCGCGCCGTCGTGCATGACCACGATGCGGTCGGCGTCCTGAATCGTCGACAGCCGGTGGGCGATGACCAGCGTCGTACGATCGCGCATGAGATTGTCGAGCCCTTTCTGAATCGCGCGTTCGGATTCGGTGTCCAGCGCCGACGTGGCTTCGTCGAGAATCAGGATCGGCGCATTCTTGAGCAGCGCACGCGCGATGGCGATGCGCTGGCGCTGGCCGCCCGACAACATGATGCCGTTCTGTCCCACCAGTGTGTCGTAGCCATCGGGCAGCGACTCGATGAAATTCGCTGCATACGCCCGCCGGGCCGCGTCCTCGACGGCGGCTCGGTCCGCGCCGCCGAGCACGCCATAGGCAATGTTTCCGGCGACAGTATCATTGAACAGCACCACATTCTGGTCCACCAGGCTGATCTGGCTGCGCAGATCGGCCATGCGGTAGTCCGGCAAGGGGTGACCGTCCAGACAGATGCGTCCCTGCTGGTAGTCGTAGAACCGGGGCAGAAGCGACAGCAGCGTCGATTTGCCACTGCCCGATCGACCCACGAAAGCCACCGTCTGGCCGGGTTCGACGTGGAAGCTGACGTCACGCAGCACGTCCGTATCCGTACCGGCATATCGGAAGTACAGATGCTCGACGTCGATTCGCCCCTGCGCGCGATCGATACGCCGCGTGCCCCGATCAACCTCGGTGGGCTCGTCGATCAGTTCGAAGATGGCGCCCGCCGCGGCCATGCCCGCCTGAATGGTCGCGTTGACGCTGGTCAGCCGCTTGATCGGACCCATCATCGCCATCATCGAGCCGAAGAAGGCGGCCAGATCGCCCGGCGACATCACTCCGCCGCCGGTATCGCGCACGGCCACGGCAACCACGAAGGCCACGGCAAAGGCTGCAATCAGCTGAATGACCGGGACGCTCGCCGCGGTGGTGGTGGCCTTGCGCATCGACATGCGTCGATTGCGTTCGTTGATCCGGTCGAAGCCGCGCCGCTCGTGCTCCTCGCCGCCGAAGACCTTGACCACGCGCTGGCCGGTGAGCACTTCCTCGCTGATGTGCGTGATATCGCTCATCGACTGCTGGATGCTCACGCTGTACCGCCTGAAGCGTTTGGACACGTGGCTGACGATGACCGCGATCACCGGCCCCACCAGCAGCGTGATCAGCGCCAGCGACCAGTTGATCCAGAACATCAGGAAGGTGAAGCCCACGATACGCAGCGAATCCTGGATCATGATCGTGATCGCGCTGGTCGCGGCACCCGAAATCTGACCGGTGTAGTAGGTCAGCTTGGCCGTGGTCTTGCCCGTGGAGTTGGCATCGAAAAAGCTCGACGGCAGACGCAGAAACTGCGAGAAGATATCGGTCCGCACGTTGTATATGACGCGGTTAGCCACCCACGACATGCCATAGCTGGAGGCAAACCCGAATGCCCCGCGAAACAGGAACAGCAACAGCATGAACGCGGGAATCCAGCGGATCATCCAGGGATCGCGATCCACGATGCTGCCGTCCAGCAACGGTTTGAGGATATAGATCAGCGCCGTGTCGGCCGCGGCGTAGCCGGCCATGCCCACCGCCGCGATACCCAGCCACCGCTTGTGGGCCCAGGTATAGCGCAACAACCGCGGATAGATTTCCGCGATCGGCATGTCGGTTTCGATTTTCTTGCGTGCCAAAACGAGCCGTTCCTGTAATCAGTGGGTGCGCGTCGCGATATCCACGCGCGCAAAACCGGCGGCGCTGGCGGCGTCCATGGCGTGAACCACGGCGGCATGTCGTGCATCGCCGTCGGCGCGCAGGCGCAGCGGACGGTGCGGATACCGTGTCCGCAGCTTCGCAAGCGATGCCGCCAACGCCGGGCCACTCACGCGCGCGCCGTCGACACGATAGCCCCCGTCGGCCGCGACCGCGACGATCAACGCCCGCGCCGACGGCGTAGCCGTGGCCGCGTCCGCCGCCGGCAGATCGAGCGCCAGATCATGTTCGTCGACGAATCGTGCCGACACCATGAAGAAGATGAGCAGAATGAACACCACATCGATCAGCGGCGTGATATTGATCGTAGGCTCGACGTCGTTTGGGCGGGTGAACTTCACGAGGCCATGGCCTGGCGCTGGGCATCCATCAGTTGCAGCGCTTGTCGTTCCAGCATCAACGCACGCTGTTCGATACAGCCGTTGAAATAGCGATAAGCCACGAGTGCCGGAATGGCGACACACAACCCCGCTGCAGTCGTGACCAGCGCCTGACCGATACCGCCCGCCAGCGCCTGTGCATCGCCGATACCGGCGGCAGTCATACCGGCGAACAGATGAATCATGCCCGCCACCGTACCGAGCAGGCCCAGCAGCGGTGTGATCGCAGCGATCGTGCCCAGCGTGTTCAGATAGCGCGCCATATCCTGTGCCGCCGCGCGGCCGGCCTCCTCGATATGTTCGCGTCTGAGTTCCTGCGGCTCGTTCCGTGTGGCGAGAACGGCCGCCCACACTCGTCCGAGCGGGCTATGCGCTTCAAGCGATTGCCGATCGGCCGTCGAGAGCGTGGCGCGCCCGGCCAACCGGGATTTCTGCTCGCTCAGCGACGGCGGCACCACAGAGGCCGCGCGCAGCGTCCATGCCCGTTCGATCACGATCGCCAGGCCCAGCACCGAGCACAGTCCGATCGGCAGCATCAGCCAGCCGCCGGCAGCGAGCATCTCGCCCATGCGTGTCCTCTCGATCTACAGGCAAGCCGGCATGATAATCGTCGCAGCCAGCCACGACCACCCGTTCACGGTACCTGCCAGAAGCGGCGATGCTGGCGGCGCCACCGGGATACGGTGATTCGCCCGCGCTCGGCGCCCACACGCACGCTCAAGGCGCCGCCGGTGGCGGTATCGGCCAGGCGGGCGTCCTGTCGGCGCAGCCGATCGACCACGGCAGCCGCCGGAAACCCCCAGCGGTTATGCCAACCGGCCGAGATGAGCGCGTAGCTCGGTGCCACTGCGGCCACGAAAGCCGGCGAAGTGGACGTCGCGCTGCCGTGATGTGCGACCAGCAGCACGTCTACCTTTATTCGGCCCGGTTCTGTCGACACCAGGGCTCGCTCGGCGGGCGCTTCGATATCGCCAGTCAGCAGCACGCTGCCGCCGGGCCCGCCGATTCTCAGCACGCAAGAGCGTTCGTTGCGAGGCGCCGATACATCCTGGCCGGCCGGCGGGTACAGAAAGGCGAATTCGACCCCGTCCCAGGTCCAGGACTCGCCGGCGTGACAATCCCGGCCGATCGCGCCCCAGCGCTGGCTGACCTCGAGGCCGGCCATGATCGCCTCGGCGCCGCCGATATGGTCGTTGTCGGCGTGGCTCACGATCAGCCGGTCTATACGGTCGCGCCCGACCTGGCGCAGATAGGGCACCACGAACGCATCCCCGGCGTTGAAGCCGGTCCGGTACGACGGCCCGGTGTCGAACACCAGGGTATGGGCACGCGTGCGCACCACCGTGGCCAGTCCCTGGCCGACATCGAGGACCGTCAGCCGGTAGCCGCCCGGTTCGATTGCCTGCCCGGCCGGCCGCCAGCCAAATAGTGCGGGCAACAGAAACCATACGGCCAGCCATCGGCCGGGTATCCCGCGCGGCAAGGTGAGCAGCGCCAGTCCGGCAAGTGCCAGACCCAGTGCAAACGCCCCGGGTATCGCCAAATGGATGGCTGCCCACGACCAATCGGCCACCCGCGCCAGGCCGTGCCAGCCGAACTCCATGCCTGCGGCGATCGCGCGCAGCAGCGGTGCGCCCACCGCCGGCCAGATCAAGGCAAGCAGCACAGCGCCCAGCAGCAGGGGCACGAGCACCACGGCCAGCGGAATCAGCACCGCGTTCACGACCGGCGCGACCAGCGACGCCTGCCCGAACAGCCACAACGTAACCGGCATCAGACCGGCCACCAGCCCCAACTGCAGGATGACGAGCGCGGCCAGGCGGCTGTGATGGCGGACCAGACGGCTGAGATGGATCAGCCACCCCACGGCACCGAACGACAGCCAGAACCCCGGCGCGGTGACCGCCGACGGCTGCCAGAACACGACCGCGATCGCGGCCAGGGCAAGCATGCGCAATGCGCTGACGCGGCGCATGGACAGCCCCGCCAGCAAGGCGATCGATACCATCACCAGCGCGCGCTGGGTCGGCAAGGCAAAGCCGGCAAGCAGCGCATAGCCGAATGCGCACACCAATGCCGCGGCCACCGCAGCACCCTGGCCGCCCCGGTGGCCTGGCAATCGGAGGCTCAGCCAGCGCATGGCGAAGAACACCAATCCCGCGATCAGGCCGATATGCAGCCCCGAGATCGCGACCAGATGGCTGGTACCGGTGGCCCGAAGAACCTGCCACTGGTCGTTGCTGATATGGTCGCGCACCCCCAGCGTCAGGGCCTGGATGATGCCGGTCATAGGGGCGGCGTCCAGCATCACGGCCACACGCCGTGCCGCCGCGGCCCTGGCTCGGTCGACCCACGCCCCTTCGACCGGCGCATCGCAGGACCGCTGTCGTTTCACATAGCCGGTGGCATCGATGCCCTGGCGCCACAGCCAGCTTTCATAATCGAATGCGCCCGGATTGGCCGAACCATGCGGCGCATCGAGCTTGGCCTGCACGCTGATGCACTGGCCGGGTGTGAGTGTCGGCGCGCTTTCGTACCAGGACAGACGAACACGATACGGCGGTCGGTCGCGCCTGAGCTCGAAACGGGTCCGGTAGGTATCGTGGCTCGGCAGGCCGGTGACGTGGCCGTCGAGCCAGACCACCTCCCCGTGGCGCGCCGCCGGCCAGCGGCCATCCAGCTGATTCTGCGCCCACCCGCTGCTCCAGGCGACCGTGATCACGAACAGAGCGATCAGACCCCGCCCCGGCCACCGTCCAACAAGGCACACGCCGAGTGCGAGCACACAAGGCCACAACGGTGGCAGCGTGGCACGGGAATAGACGAAACACGCCCCACCGATACAGGCGATGGCCAGAGCCAGCGGCTCCTGTTCGATACCGCGCAGCCAGCGCCCGGCATTCGCGAGGCGTGCCTTCGCCCTGTCCCCGTCCGCGCTGGCCATGCGCGCCCCGTCGCCGTCGTTCTTGTTATGGGTCCAGCCTACAACGCGGCGGCGCGGCGCGCCCAGCCAATGGCCGGGTCAGACGATCAGGACAACTCCTCGAGACGTGCCGGGGCAAGCCGGCCCTCGGCGAGCGTCCATACCTCATCCATACGCTGAGCCAGTTGCCGGTCGTGGGTCACCATCACCAGGCTGGTGTTCAACGACTCATTGAGCTCGAGCATCATGTCGAACACGCTCGCGGCCGTACGGTGATCGAGGTTGCCGGTGGGCTCGTCTGCCAGAATACAGGCCGGGCGCGTGACCAATGCGCGTGCCACGGCCGCTCGCTGACGTTCGCCGCCGGACAATTCCGTGGGCTTGTGATCCAGACGCTGGCCCAGACCGACCCGCTCGAGCAGATCACGCGCTGCATCCAGCGCCGGCTGCGGCTTGCCACGCCGGATCAGCAGCGGCATCGCCACGTTCTCGACCGTCGTGAACTCCGGCAGCAGATGATGGAACTGGTAGATGAAACCCAGTTTCTCGTTGCGCAGCTTGCCGCGGGCAGCGTTCGACAGGGCCGTCATGTCCTGGCCGCCGATACGGATCGAGCCCGAACTGGGCGTATCCAGGCCGCCCAGCAGATGCAGCAGCGTGGACTTGCCCGAACCCGAGGCCCCGATCACCGCGATCCGTGCCCCCGGGGCAACCGACAGATCGATGGCATCAAGCACCGTCACGGGTTCGCGTACCTCCGTGAACGTCTTCGACAGCTTCTCGCAGGCAAGCACGCTGGTGGCGTTCTCGTCGGTGGCCGGTTTATTCATAGCGCAGTGCCTCCGCCGGCTGGACCCGGGCCGCACGCCAGGCCGGGTAGAGCGTGGACAAGAACGACAGCACCAGCGACAGGCCGGCAATGCGGATCACGTCGGTCTCGTGCAGTTCGGCCTTGAGCTGGCTGATGTAGTAGACATCGGCAGACAGCAGGTCGGTATTCAGCACCTTCTCCAGGAACGGCACGATATGTTCGATATTGATCGACAGCAGCACGCCCAGGGCAACGCCGACCGCGGTGCCGATGACCCCGATCAGCGAGCCCTGCACCATGAAGATCGCCATCACCGAGCGCGGCGTGAGCCCGAGCGTCCTCAGAATAGCGATATCGCCCTGCTTGTCGGTAACCACCATGACCAGCATCGAGACGATATTGAAGGCCGCCACCGCGATGATCAGGCTCAGGATGATGAACATCACCGTCTTTTCGGTGGCGATCGCATGGAAGAAGTTGGCGTGCTGGCGGGTCCAGTCCGACACGCGGCGTCCGCGCGGCAGCATGATCTCGAGCTGCCGACTCACATCCGGCGCGTCGAACATGTCCTTCAAATGCAGCCGCAGCCCGGTTACGCCCTGGCCCATGTGATAGAGCGTGGCCGCATCGCCCATGTGGATCATCACCATGCCGCGGTCGTACTCGTACATGCCGACCTGGAAAATGCCGCCCACGGTAAAACGGCGAAAACGCGGCACGATGCCCGCTGGGGTGATATTGGCCTCGGGGATCATCAGATCGACCTTGTCGCCGACATCGACACCCAGCAGAGCGGCCAGCTCTGCGCCGATCACGATCCGGTACTTGCCGTCGGCCAGCGAATCGAACGACCCGGCGACCATGTGGCTGGCCACATCAGACACCTGTCTTTCCTGCTCGGGCAACACACCGCGGATCAGCGTGCCCGACAGCGAACGTCCGCTGCGCAGCATTCCCTCCCCACTGATATAGGGCGCCGCGCCGTCGACGTCGGAAATCCGCGAATCGACCTCCTGCTTGAGCGACTGCCAGTCCTGCAGCGGACCGCGCCCGTTGGAGATCTCCACATGAGAGGCCATGCCCAGAATACGGTCGCGCAGTTCGGCTTCGAAACCGTTCATCACCGACAGGACCGTGATCAGAAGCATCACCGCCAGCGCGATCCCGCCCATCGAAATGGACGAGATGAAGGAGATGAAATGGTTACGCCGCTTGGCCCGCGTGTACTTGAGGCCGACGTAAAGTTCGAGGGGTCTAAACATGGGCGCGCATTAAAGCATAATGGTGCACCACGGCGCAGCGGTGGTGCGCCGGGTATGCATCGTCGGGGAAACAGGGCATGCGCATGAGATCGTTACGACGGGATTTAGTTCAGATCGTGTGGCTGACGCTGGCACTGTCGAGCGTGTCTGCCCTGGCCCAGCCGGCCGATTACGGCGCGCAACCGGGACCGGCCCGGTCCACGGTCGTGGAGATGCCCGGCCCGCGTGCCTCGGCCGATGCCCCCGCGCCCGGTGTGATCGAAGACCGGCTCGACTCAACGGCGGCCCCCCAGACCCCGCCCAGGGGCATGCGCATGACCGCCGTCGTTTCGCGCTACGGCGAACCGTTACGACGCCACGCAGCCATAGGTCAGCCACCGATCACCCGCTGGGATTATCCCGACTACCGACTGTACTTCGAATACGATCATGTCCTGCATGCCGTGGTGCCGCAGTCGCCGGTACCGATCGCGCATACCGCCCAACTGGAGCACGCCCCTTGAGTCGTTATCTGCCGCCCGAATGGGCGCATCAACACGCCACGCTGCTGGTCTGGCCAAGAACCGGCGCAGACTGGGGGCACGGCCTGGCCGCGGCGCGCGCGGTGATCGCCGACATGGCCGCCGTGCTCTGTGGTCATCAGCAGGTCATACTGGTTGCCGCCGACGACGAAGCGCTGAGCAGTATCGCCGGCCACCCGGTGCTCGGCGAGCTGGGCCACCACCGGCTCCGGGTCGTGTCTGCGCCCAACAACGATATCTGGGCCCGGGATACCGGCCCGATCACGGTCGTCGACACGGGCGAGCGAATTTTCACCGACTTCCGCTTCGACGGCTGGGGCGGCCAGTTCGAAGCCGACAACGATGACCGCCTCACGGCAACACTGTTCGAAGCCGGTGCATTCGGCCCGGGCCAGCTCGACCGCCGCGAGCAGACGCTCGAAGGCGGCAGTATCGAAACCAATGGCGCCGGCGCGCTTCTGACCACCGAGCGCTGCCTGATCGCCGGACGCCGCAACGCCGGCATCGACCGCCCACGGGCCGAGGCACTGCTGGCCGACGCATTCGGCATCGAGCGGGTGCACTGGCTCGCCCACGGCGATCTGATCGGCGACGACACCGACGGCCATATCGACACTCTGGCGCGCTTCGTGGCCGACGATACGATCGTCTATCAAGCCTGTGACGACCCGGCCGACGCCCATCACGAGCCACTGGCGGCCATGGCCGATGAGCTGGCCGGTCTTCGCACCGCCGACAACCGCGCGTATCGGCTCGTCGCCCTGCCCTTGCCCCAGCCCGTGCACGACCCGGACGACGGGCACCGGTTGCCCGCCGGCTACGCGAATTTCCTGATCGCCAACGGCTGTGTGCTGGTGCCCGCCTTCGGCGACCCGGCCGATGAGGTGGCCCAGCGGGTCATCGGCGAACTGTTCCCCGGCCGCGTCGTCGAGCCGATCGACAGCCGTGCCCTGATCCGCCAGCACGGCGGCCTCCACTGTGCTGCGATGCAGATTCCTGCCGTCTAGAGTGATTCATGACTGATCGAGAGACTCTGCGTATTGCCATCGCCCAATACGCCTGCTGCCCGGACCCGGCCACCAACCTGGACACCGCGGTCGAGCACATCACACGCGCCGGCGCCGCCGGCGCCCAGCTGGTGCTGCTGCCGGAGCTGCACAACACGCCCTATTTCTGCCAGCGCGAGGATCCAGCGCTGTTCGACCTGGCCGAAGCCGTACCCGGGCCGTCGACCGAGCGCCTGGCCGCGGCGGCGCGTAAGGCCGGTGTGGTGGTCATCGCATCCCTGTTCGAACGACGCGCGGCCGGGCTGTACCACAACACCGCGGTGGTACTGGATGCCGACGGCTCGCTCGCCGGCCGCTATCGCAAGATGCATATTCCCGACGACCCGGAATACTACGAGAAATATTATTTCACGCCCGGCGATCTCGGCTTCACGCCGATCGATACCTCGGTCGGCCGGCTGGGCGTACTCGTCTGCTGGGATCAGTGGTACCCGGAAGCCGCACGCCTCATGGCCCTGGCCGGCGCGGAGTTGCTGATCTATCCGTCCGCGATCGGCTGGGACGACGCGACCGACGACGAGGCCGAGCAGGCACGCCAGCTGGGCGCCTGGCAGGCCGTACAGCGTGGCCATGCGGTGGCCAACGGCTTGAATCTGATCACATCGAACCGGGTAGGCATCGAAGGCGACGACAACACCGAAATCCGGTTCTGGGGCCATAGCTTCGTCTTCGGCCCGCAGGGCGAAACCCTGGCCGAGGCCGGTGAACAGCCCGAATTGCTGGTCGCCGACGTCCACCCGAACCGCACCGAACAGGTACGTCGTGTCTGGCCATTCCTTCGTGACCGGAGAATCGATGCCTTCGACGACCTGGTTCGGCGTTTTCGCGACTGAGCCGCTGCACGCCCGGCTCGTGCGCGTGGGCCGGACTATGCAATAATCCGCCGCCTCGTGGATGGCTCAATCGACAATCCAGAGCGCTGCAGCGCGCTCGGCCCGCCGGCCCTGACCCCCGCCGCACATGATCGCTGGCAGGGGCTGACCGGCTGCGCCGGGGCCATTGCCCTGGCCGCCGCTGCCCAGTCGCATCCGGGGCTGACCGTGGCTGTGGTCGCCGACGAACACCGCGCGTATCGTCTCGAGGAAGAGCTTCGCTTTTTCGCAGCCGACGCGCTGGCCGTCCGGCATTTCCCCGATTGGGAGACGCTGCCCTACGACGTGTTCTCGCCGCATGCGGATATCGTCTCGCAGCGGCTGGCATTGCTGCACGCGCTGCCCGGCATGGCACGCGGCGTGCTCATCGTCGCCGCCGATACGCTGCTCCAGCCGCTGCCGCCGACCGAGTTCGTCGATGCCCGTGCGATGGTGTTCGGCGTCGGCGATACGCTGGATTTTCACGCGCTGCGCGAACGTCTGGCTGCGGCGGGCTATGCCGCGGTCTCCGAAGTGCGCGTTCACGGTGAATATGCGATTCGCGGCGCGGTGATGGACCTGTTCCCGATGGGTGCAGACACGCCGTATCGGCTCGACCTGTTCGACGACGAGATCGATACGATCCGTGCGTTCGACCCGGACTCGCAGCGGTCGACCGACCGGATCGAGTCCATCCGTCTGCTGCCGGCACGCGAGTTTCCGCTGGACGACGATGCCATCAAGTCTTTCCGGCAGCGATACCGCCAGCGCTTCGATGGCGATCCCGGGGCCAGCGTGATCTACCGTGATGTCTCGCGCGGGATTCCGCCCGGCGGCATCGAGTCCTATCTACCGCTGTTCTTCGACACCACGGCCTCACTCTTCGATTACCTGCCCCGCGACTGCGCGGTCGTCGAACTGGGTGATGTGGACGCCGCACTCGATAACGCCTGGACCGCGATCGCCTCGCGTCATGAACAGCGCAGCGTAGATCCGGAACGCCCGTTGCTGGCCCCCGAGGAGGCCTTCGTCACGCCGGCCACCCTGCGTACCGGGCTCGACGGCCTCACCGCCGCACGAATGGACAGCGACAGCCCCGCCGAGGCGGTTCATTTCGACGTCGAGCCGGTGCCCGCGCTGGCCGGCGACGATATCGTGGCAACCGGCCAGGCGCTCAAGACTTTTTTCGAACGCTTCGAAGGCCGACTGCTGATCACCGGCGATTCGGCCGGCCGCCGCGAGGCGCTGCGTGATTGGCTGACCTCGCTGGGCATGGCCCCGGCACGGGTGGAGGACTGGCCCAGCTTTCTGGCCCAGAACAAATCCGTGGCTGTCACCAGTGCCGCGCTCGAGACCGGCTGTGTTCTTGCCGGTGATGGCATCGCCGTCATTGCCGAAAGCCAGCTCACCGGTACGCGGCCACCGGCCAAGCGGCGCCGGCGCGTGGTGCGCGATCCGGAAACCGCGATTCGTGAGCTGACCGACCTCGCGCCGGGCGCCCCGGTTGTGCACCAGGACAACGGTGTCGGTCGCTACAAGGGGTTGATCAAGCTCAACGCCGGCGGCGTCGAGAACGAGTTCGTCTCGATCGAGTATGCCGGTGGGGATCTGCTCTACGTACCGGTCGGCTCGCTGCATCTGGTGCATCGTTTCACCGGCGCCGATGCCGAAACCGCACCGCTTCATCGGCTGGGTAACGACCGCTGGGCCAAGGCGCGCAAGAAGGCGGCCAAGCGAGCCCGCGATGTCGCCGCCGAATTGCTGGAAATCCAGGCCCGCCGCGCCGCACGCGAAGGCGTATCGATGGTGCCCGACGAAGCCGACTACGCGAAATTCGCCGCCGGCTTCCCCTTTACCGAAACGCCCGACCAGCAGCGGGCTATCGACGAGGTGCTGGCCGACCTGGCCAAGCCCACCCCAATGGATCGCGTGGTCTGTGGCGATGTCGGCTTCGGCAAGACCGAGGTCGCCCTGCGCTCGGCGTTCGCCGCGATCTCCGCTGGTTATCAGGTCTGCGTACTGGTGCCGACCACCCTGCTCGCCCAGCAGCACTACCAGAACTTTGCCGACCGTTTCGCCGACTGGCCGGTCGAGGTGGCCGCACTCTCGCGGCTACGCACGGGCAAGCAGCGTGAAACGCTGCTCGCCGACATGACCAGCGGCAAACTCGACATCGTCATCGGCACGCATCGGCTGCTGCAGAAAGACATCCGCTTCAAGAAGCTGGGTGTTCTGATCGTCGACGAGGAACACCGCTTCGGCGTACGCCACAAGGAGCGTATAAAAAGCCTGCGCGCCCAGGTCGATCTGCTCACGCTCACCGCCACACCGATTCCTCGCACGCTCAACATGAGCCTGTCCGGCCTGCGCGATCTGTCGATCATCGCCACGCCGCCTGAATCACGCCTGGCGATCCAGACATTCGTATCGCGCGCCGATACCGCGCTGATTCAGGAAGCGGTACGCCGCGAAATGCGGCGCGGCGGCCAGGTGTACTACCTGCACAACAAGGTCAAGGACATCGAACGCGCTGCGCGGGATCTCGCTGCGATCGTTCCCGAAGCACGTATCCGCATTGCCCACGGTCAGATGCACGAACGAGAGCTGGAAGCGGCCATGCTCGATTTCTATCACCGTCGGTTCGACATCCTGCTGTGCACCACGATCGTGGAATCCGGCATCGACGTGCCGAGTGCGAACACCATCATCATCGACCGCGCCGATACCTTCGGCCTGGCCCAGCTGCACCAGCTGCGCGGTCGCGTCGGGCGCTCCCATCATCGCGCCTACGCATACCTGCTCACGCCCGAGCAGTCGCTGATGACACCCGACGCCCAGAAGCGTCTGGATGCCCTGGCATCGCTGGGTGATCTGGGGGCCGGTTTTGCGCTGGCCACACACGACCTGGAGATTCGCGGCGCCGGAGAGCTGCTCGGCGAAGGTCAGTCGGGCCAGATCCAGGAGATCGGCTTCGACCTGTACCGCCAGATGCTCGATCGCGCGGTCGGCGCCTATCGCCGAGGCGAAGTGCCCGAGGCTGACGCCGACGAGCTGATGGGCGCCACCGAAGTCGAACTGGGCAGTACCGCGCTGTTGCCCGAGGACTATATCCCGGACGTTCATATCCGGCTGGTGCTCTACAAGCGCATCAGTTCGGCGAAGGACCACAGCGCTCTGCGCGCGCTCAAGGTGGAACTGATCGACCGCTTCGGCCTGCTGCCCGAAGCCACGGAAACCCTGTTTTCTGCGACCGCGCTCAAGCTTATGGCCAGTCCACTGGCCATCGCCAAGATCGAAGCCGGCCCCGACGTCGGCCGGATCAACTTCGCCCGCAACAGCCGGATCGACCCCGCCCGCCTGATCGCGCTGGTCCAGGCCGACGCGAAATCCTACCGCCTCGAAGGCGACGCCCGGCTGGTGTTCTTCACCGACATGCCGGACGTGGAAACCCGCGTCGAACGCATCCATACCCTGCTCGAAAAGCTGGGCGCGCCCACGGCCCGCAACGAATCCGAAGCCGCGTTCGATCAGGCTTAGGCGTGTTGCCCCACGCGTCGTTCCAGCCGCCCACGCGGGCTTGTTAGCCCAGGAGCGCCGATAGGGCAACGGCGGCGGATCTTTGTATCTTAGGGTAGTAAAGGCTGCGGGACGGTTCTTCGCGTGAGGTCGGCTATCGGCTATTAGCAGACGTCGCAACTGATGTCATTTAACGCATTTAGGTTCTAAAGGCACGCGTCAGGCGATATTTAGTTGATACCGGTAGCGCTAAGACAATTGCTAAAAAAGACACCGCCTTATACTCGGAATCGAGGCCGATTATGCACTCGAAATGTCGGAGCAGACAGAGATATGGGTGGCGTTTTCGCCGAACGAGCCAACTGTGCTGGTCGTTCGGCGTCTACACGTACGGCTAGAAGTGGAAAATAAGCAACGCTGCCCTAGCTATACCAGAATCCAATAATTGGTCAGTAGTCCCAGAAGACCGGTACCCAGCGAAACACATCGCCATCGACCGCTACTCGACCCACCGATGGGAATGGCAGATGGGTGGCTACCAGGAACTCGCCGCTTTCCGCCAGCTCGTGCAACAGACCTAGCCGGACACGGGCCGCCTCTTCTGGGTCGTGCTCGAAGCCGTTGTGCCATTCGGGCTGTTCGAACCCGACCGCGAATATGGCGTCGCCTGCGAACGTCAGCCCTTCGCCGGCCGATGAAAGACGGACCATGCTGTGCCCTGGGGTATGTCCGCCGGTGCGATAGGCAAGCACTCCCGGTGCAATCTGCTGTTGCTCATCGAAGGGCCGCAGATTGTGACCGTACGCTTCCACGAACCGCTTGGCAGTTGCCCGAAGCGCGTCTGGGAAACCGGTCGGCATGGCAGTGCGGGAGAAATCGGGCGAGACCCAAAATTCGATCTCGGCGGCCGCTACGTGAATCCGCAGGTCCGGACGCAGACGCTCCTTGACACCGTCGACCAGCAGACCGCCCACATGATCCATATGCATGTGGGTAAGTACCACATCGGTCACCGAGCCCAGATCGATGCCCGCGGCCTCCAGCCGCTTGATCAGCTGGCCTGCCCGCGGCAGGTTCAGGTCGGGGTCCAACCCCAGCCCGGCATCGATCAGTATGGTCTGCTTGCCGCTGCGCGCCACGACCACGTTCAGTGACCAGTCGAACGCATCAGGCGGCAGGAACATATCGTCCAGCCAGGCCGCGCGTACCGCCGGGTCGGCGTTATGGGCCAGCATGGTGGTCGGGAGCGGAAGCACGCCATCGCTGACGACCAGCACGTCGATATCCCCGATCTTCAGCGCGTAGCGCGACGGCACCAGCTCTTCGGGAGCCGGTCTGGCCGCGTGTGTGAGTATGTTCGGACTTGCGCGTTCCACTTCCGGGCTCGCGACCGTTGCATCCTGGCTCGATATGTTTTCCAAGTTCATCGCTGTCTCCTGTTGACTTGAGATATGGCCGAAACTCGTGTGTTCGCTTCGTGCCAATTGCCTTGCACGTGGCCAGTGAAGCCACGCTGAGGCGTGTCTGCGCTTGCGTTCAGACAGGCCACACGTCGGTCTCAGCAGCGTGTTACCGCAATCTATTTGCACGCGCCTGGCTGGAGCCGAATGCGATAGCGAGCGGGTTGCTGCTCAGGAGAAGAAATTAGTGGAAGGGGCGCGGTCGTGGTGCAGTGCGGTTGCGGGCGTTACACCGCCATTGCTGTTATGTCCGCAGCCGGTGTCGCTTGGCTACTGGGAAACGGCGCTGCGAAAAACTACAGCTCTCGCCGCCAATGACTCGGCGTGACGCCTGTCATTCGTTTGAACGCAGCGGTAAAGGCTGTATGGGAGCCGTAGCCCAGCTCCTCGGCGATCGCGACAATCGGGACCTCGGCATCCCTTAGCATGTCTTTCGCGCGTTCGAGTCGGCGCTGGCGTAACCAAGCATGTGGTGGAACGCCTATGCTTTGCTTGAAAGCGCGGCAGAAATGGTACGGAGACAGGCCGGATTGTTCGGCCAACGCCTTGAGCGACACGTCCTCATCGCAGCTGGAATCCAGTCGCTCCAGAGCGGCCGTTAAGTTTCTCCGACTGAGACCGCCCGCCGCCGCGATGGGCCTTGGGGTGATGCCGACATGCGCCTTCATCACGTAGGCCAAGAGACTCGACGTGAGTTGCTGGCGAAACAGAGTGTCGACCGGTGCCGAGCTATCCAATGTCGACATGATCATTGCAAGCAGTTGGCAGGCCGTGGTGTCCGGACGAGCCGTACACAGCCGTATCTCGTCGGCGGGGGTTTGCTCGAGCTGTTCGGCTGTCTGCTCGAGTAGCGAGGGAGGCAGATAGAAGTGCATGACGTCTACCGGGCCATCAAGATCCCATCGCGAAGAAGAGCCCGCGGGGATGATGGTCAGCGTATTCGTCCGAAGCGTGGTGCGCTCAATGAGGCGTCCCGTCCGGCGTTGCACTCTCTGCATGGAGCCAGTAGACGCAATCAGAACGTGCTCCGACATCGGTTGGATGACGTCATGAAGTGGGCCGTGAGGCCAGTGCCGGAATGATCCCTGAGAGCTGTCGCCCTCTACGACATGGCGAGATGGTGGGGTTCGGATAACGCGGGCCAGCTCGGCCATGACGGCATAGACGGAGGTTTTTGGCATCAGCGTGGACCTCATAGCTCGCACGGCCTACGAGTCATAGCTTATCCCGGTCTACGCCGATTCTCACGCGAATCACGCGTCGGAAGAAGGGGCGAAACGTTCCAAAACTCGCCCGCCCGAAATGTCCCGCGGCGCGCCGCGACCGAACCATCGATACGCCCTCCACGCGTTCTGTCCAGATCGCGTTGCGCAGCCATCGTCGAGCATGCCCACAGTGCCGCCCAGCCTCGTCGCACCACGACGAAGGCGCCGCATGATCTCGAATTTATTCGATAGCAATGGCGTTTGAAACAGGTCAAGCGTAATGGAGTCGCGCGTGCGTGGTTGCTCTACATTTTGCTCTCCGAACGGTAACTGCCGGATAAGAGGTCCGTCATGAGCGATCCAGAGAGTGCGTCGAGCGACCGGGGCGGCCATCGGCCCGCTCTCCCATCGGCGTTCTCCACCACTGCGGAGCCCGGCTTTACGACGTGGGGCCGTCGCGACGTGCTCAAGCTCGGTTTCAGTGTCGTTGGACTGGCCGCGCTGCCTCCGACCCTATCCGCCTGTTCGAGTTTTTCAGCCATTCAGAAGACAACGGAGGCACATCGCATGCCGACGATACAAACCAAGGACGAGACTGAGATCTTCTATAAGGACTGGGGTTCGGGTCAGCCGATCGTCTTCCATCACGGCTGGCCGTTGACCGCTGATGAATGGGACGGCCAGATGCTGTTCTTCCTGAATCAGGGCTATCGCGTGATCGCGCATGATCGGCGCGGCGATGGGCGCTCGACGCAGACTAGCTCCGGCAACGATATGGATACCTACGCTGCCGATACCGCAGAACTTGCCGATATCCTCGATCTACGCGATGCAATCCATGTCGGCCATTCGACCGGTGGCGGCGTCGTCACGCGTTATGTGGCACGCCACGGCAAAGACCGGGTGGCCAAGGCGGTTCTGATCGGCGCCGTTCCACCGGTCATGCTCAAGACCGCGAACAATCCGGGCGGGCTGCCGCTCGAAGTCTTCGACGATTTCCGGGCCCAGCTCGTCAATAATCGTGCGGCGTTCTACTGGGATGTGCCCATCCCTTTCTACGGCTTCAACCGCGAAGGCACGGCCGTTTCCGAACCCATCCGCATCAACTGGTGGCGCCAGGGCATGATGGGCGGCGCCAAGGCGCAATACGACTGTATCAAGGCCTTCTCGGAGACCGATTTCACGGATGATCTCAAGTCGATCGACGTGCCCGTGCTGGTCATGCACGGCAAGGACGACCAGATCGTGCCGGTCGAGGATTCAGCATTGCTATCGGCCGAGCTGCTGAAGAACAGCACGCTGAAGGTCTACGACGGCTTCCCGCACGGCATGTGCGTCACCCACGCCGATGTCATCAACCGCGACCTGCTGGCTTTCATCAAATCCTGAAGCCCCGCCGCACGCGGTTCAGATTCTAGTTACGGCATGAACGGCATCAGGCCATTCCTCCGTACCCACCCAGGAAAACAGTCATGACTCAAAAGATTTTAATCGCCGGCGCCGGTTTCGCCGGCCTTTGGGCTGCCATTTCCGCGGCGCGCGCCGTCGCGGTAGCCGGTAAGGAAGGCGAGGTCGAGGTGACAATGGTATCGCCTGAGCCACGGGTCACCATCCGTCCGCGCCTCTATGAATCGTTACTCGACAACATGGATCCGGATATTGGGCCTTTGCTCAAGGTCGTGGGCGTGAATTTCCTGGCCGGTTGGGTCGAGACCATCGATGCTGACAAAAAGGAGATCGTCGTCGCAACGATGGCAGGCGATCGCGCCACCCTCTCTTACGACAGCTTTGTCCTCGCCGCCGGTAGCCGACTATTCCTGCCGAATATTCCAGGGCTTGCCGATCACTATTTCGAGGTCAACACGCTCGACAAGGCGCAGGCATTGGATATTCACCTCCAAGCACTGGCAGCCCGGCCCGACACGCGCGCACGCAATACGGTAATCGTCGCCGGTGGCGGCCTAACCGGCCTGGAAACGGCCACCGAGATGCCGACCCGCCTGCGCGCCGCGCTCGGTGACAACGCCGATATCCGAGTAGTCATCGTCGATACCGCCGATGTTATCGGCGCCGGTATGGGCTCGGAATCAGCTGCGCTTATCGCGACGGCACTGGGCGAATGTGGTGTCGAGCCCCGAGCCGGAGTACGCGTCACCGCGGTCGACGGCGACGGCGTCACCCTATCCAGCGGCGAACGCATCGAAGCCAATACGGTGGTGTGGGCTGCGGGCATGCGAGCGAGTGCGCTTACCGCGCAGATACCCGGCGAACACGACGGGTTAGGGCGGGTGGTCGGCGATCAATATCTTCGGGCGCCGATGGCGGAGGGAATCTTCGTGACTGGCGATACGGTCAAGGCCGCCACGGATGACCGAGGCAACTACAACGTCATGTCGTGCCAGCACGCCATGAGCCTCGGGCGCGTTGCCGGGCACAACGCCGCGGCCGAGCTCGTCGGTCTCCCGCTGCATCCCTACAGTCAGCCGAAATACGTCACCTGCCTCGACCTCGGCCCGTGGGGCGCGATCTACACAGAGGGCTGGGATCGCCAGATTCATTTCATCCGCGACGAGGCCAAGAAGATCAAGCAAGAGATCAATACGGTCTGGATCTATCCGCCCGCGCCGGATCGAGATGCGGTATTCGCCATCGCCAATCCGGACTTCGTGGTCGTGCCCTGAGCGAGCCGGGCATCGCTCTCACTGACAGTCTCCAATACTTAAACAGGTCATTACGATGACGGATTTTCACGGCAAGGTTGCCTTGGTTACTGGCGGCAGCAGCGGCATCGGTCTAGCGGCGGCGAGGGCCTTTTCGCTCGCCGGGGCCCGCGTGGTGATTACGGGTCGCCGACAACAGGCGATAGATGAGGCCATCGAGACGTTGGGCGAGAACGCTGTCGGCGTTTCGGGCGATATTGCGGATCTGGCACACCATGATGCCCTCATGGCGCTCATCGAAAAACGGTTTGGCAGTCTTGACATCTATATGGCGAACGCCGGTATGAACCATATCGAGGACACCTCCGAGGTGACGGCCGACAGTTACGACGTCCAGTTCGGCGCGAACACGCGCGGTGTTTTCTTCGGGGTACAGAAGGCGCTACCGCTTCTGAGCAACGGGGGCACCATCATTCTTACCAGCTCAATCGCCAGCGAGAAAGTGCTAGCCGGGCATGCGGTATACGCCGGGACGAAGGCCGCAATCAATGCCTTCGCCCGCAACTGGGCCATCGAACTCAAGGACCGCGAAATACGCGTCAACGTACTGAGCCCCGGCCCCGTTGATACCGCGATTCTAGCAAAACTAGGCATCCCGTATGAGCAACGCCCGGCGTTCGAAAGATCAATGGCCGAAGCAATTCCGTTGGGCCGAATGGGAGAAGCGAATGAACTAGCCCAAGCTGCATTATTTCTGGCGTCCGACGCGGCCAGTTTTGTGAATGGTGTCAACTTGCGTGTGGACGGCGGGATGACACTGCTGTGATGACTCCAAGACTTCGGTTTTGGGTTATTTAGGTCCAGCGCCAGACTTCGGCCTCCAGGAACGCGACGATCGGTATCGGTATGATGTTGAAATCGCGGCTAGCGCTCATAGGCTTGATATTTTTACCCTTTCAAAAAATCGTGGCGGCGATGAACCCATTAAGCCGGTGGGGATTCGCGCCCTATGAAGCGGTTGAGCACTTCAAATCGTGGGTCTTGTCGATCCTGACGAGGGTTGTGTGGCGGCGTCTACTCCGATCCCGACGGTATATTCTTCTACACGGTTTCGAAGTGAACACCGAAGACGAGACCCGTCATGTGGGGCTGGTAATCGTGTGCACACGGGGGATCTTTGTGGTCGACCAATGGGGCGTCCCCGATGCTAGGGGGAACGGGTGTGGAAAATTCCCAGGATGCTGTCCCCACGAGCCAATTTACGGATACCAGTCTTTCGACAATGGCGCTGAAAACGCTCGTCTTGTAGCACAAGTATTAGAGGACGAGGGTTTGCTCGCCAGTTCGGTAGTCATGCGCTGCGAATATTGCGGTCGGACAGCTCAACGGCCCTCGAATATCGATTCGAGCTGGAGATTGATTCGATATATTCGAAGCTTCAAGGTTCACGTCTATACAAACCGACACGTTGAGAGCATAGCGTCCTACCTGATCCAAAAATATACGGTGGACAGCCATACAAGCGCCGCCTATAAGCCCAGAACGGCTATTAATAGCCTGTGAGGCTCACACGCATCGAATGGTGGCTTTGGGTCGATAGCGGCCCGATTCGCAGAGGCGATTGCTACGAAGACCGTAGCCGACGCGCTACGCGAGCTTCGGCGATACGGCGACCAGCAAGCGTTCGATATCGGCCATGCCCTGCGCGAGCGTAGCCTCGATTTCGGCATGGATCGCGGCCCCGCCGCTGCGCCCGGCGGCCTTATTGACCACGACTGCGCAGCAGGCGTAGTCGAGGCCGGCTTCGCGCGCGAGCGCGGCTTCGGGCATGCCGGTCATGCCGACGATGTCGCAACCGTCGCGGGCCATGCGGTCGATTTCAGCAGCGGTTTCCAGGCGCGGGCCCTGGGTGACGCCGTGTACGCCGCCGGCGGCCGGATCCAGGTCGAGCCCGGTTGCGGCATCCACCAACGCTTTCGACAGCACGGGATCGTAGGGCTCGGTGAAGTCGATATGATCGAGCAGCCCGCCCTCGGGATCGTCGTAGAAGCTGTGTGCCCGGCCCCAGCTGTAGTCGATGATCTGATCGGGAATGACGATACGCCCGGCGCGCATGGCGTCGGTGATGCCGCCGACCGCGGCGATGGCGATCACCTGCTTACAGCCGGCATCGGCGAGCGCCTGGATATTGGCGCGGTAGTTGATGCGATGCGGGGCGAGTTTGTGACCGGGGCCGTGGCGCATGACGAAGCACACGGCGCGGCCGGCGAGATGGCCGCGTACCAGCGGCCCCGAGGGCGCGCCCCAGGGTGTCTTGATATCGGTGCGCGATTCGGCGGCCTCGAGCTCGGCCAGGTCCGCAAGCGCGGTGCCGCCGATGATGCCAATGGGCGCAGTCTCGGTTTCGCTCATGTGCGACTCGTTCGGTAGAGGACGGGCGGCGCGCGGTGTCGCCGCTTTCGGTCAGTCACGCCAAGACAATCTGCCGAGCGGCTAGCCGCCGTGCTTGGGGTGTTGATCGCCGTCGACGGCATATACCGCGGGCAACTGGCGGAAATAGCCCTTGTAGTCCATGCCGGCGCCGAACACGTAGCGGTCCTCGATCTCGGCACCGACGATATCGGCATGCACGCCGGGCGTGCAGCGGTCGTGGTTCTTGCGCAGCAGCATGGCCGTGGTCACCGAGGCCGCACCCTGGGCCTGGATCGCGTTGATGATGGCTTCCAGCGTATGCCCTTCGTCGAGAATGTCATCGATAATGCAGACATGGCGACCGTCCAGCCGCAGGCCGGGGCTGACTTTCCAGACCAGTTCGCCGCCACTGGTTTCACCGCGATAGCGGGTGGCGTGCAGGTAGTCCAGCTCGAAGGCGAAATCCAGCCGCTTGGTGATCTCGGCGGTCGGGTGCATGCCACCGAACATCACGCACATCATGATCGGCGCCTTATCGGCCAGCTGTGCGGTGATCTGCTCGGCCATGCGGTCGTAGCAAGCGTCGAGCGCGGCTGCGTCGATCACACAATCGGCGGCCGCGCGTACCGCGCGTGCCTCGTCATAACGTTCGGAATCAAAACCGCTCATGCTTCGCCTTCTTCGCTTGGGCTGTCCGGGCCCTGGGTGTGTTCGGCGCGGCGCGCTTCGCGTGCGACCGCCTGTGTGCGCTCGGATTGTACCTTCTCGGCGTCGATTTCCTCTTGCTCATCCTCGTCGCCGGCCGAAGCACGTGCGATGAGCAGTTCGCCCGGCACGTGCAGAGTGGTCGTCGGATACGCGATCGCGGCATCGTGCTCGCGCACGATATCCTGCGCGCGCTGCAGAACACTCTGCTTGATCGCCAGGAATTCTGCCCAGTCGGTTGTGTAGGTATAGCAGTAGATCAGCAGGTGGATCGCGCTGTCGCCGAGGCTGTCGATATAAGTGAGGATGACCTGATCGCTGTCGATGGCGTCGTCGTCATCGAGCATCTTGCGTACGGCTTCGACGATATCCGGGATGGCCGCTGCGTCGTCGTAGCGCAACCCGACCGTCTCCATGATGCGACGATGGGTCATGCGCGACGGATTCTCCAGGGCAACGTTGGAGAACACGGCGTTGGGCACGTACAGCGGGCGCATGTCGAAGCGCCGTACCGTGGTCGCACGCCACCCGATCGCCTCCACCACGCCTTCGATATCGCGGTCGGGCGAACGTATCCAGTCGCCCACCGAAAACGGCCGGTTCAGGTAGACGGTCAGGCCACCGAAGATATTGGCCAGCACGTCACGGGCGGCGAAACCCACCGCGATGCCGCCGACCCCGGAAAACGCCAGCAGCGCCGAGGGTGAAACACCGAAGACCTGCATGATCATCAGCCCGGCCGTGATCAGCACCGAAATACGCAGCAGCTTGCCGATCGCATCGGCCGTGGTGGTATCGATCGCGTTGTCGCGACCGGCCGCGCGGGCGAGCAGATTCGCGCCGACCGAGCGAATCAGCCGGAACAGGAACCATACGAACAAGGCCACCAGTACGACGCCGCGGACACGACCGACATACTCGAGCCAGAACCAGCCGTCCTCGGGCTGGCCAATGCGCAGGGCCAGCGACAGACCGATCACCCAGATCACGCCCTGCAGCGGACCGTTGACGCTGTAGTAGATTGCGTCGTCCCAGACGTTGTCGCTGCGACGTGCGTGTCGGCCAATCCAGGACAGCAGTACACGCGTGACGAGATCGATCAGCCCCGTGACGAAGACGATGCTGAAGATATCGACCGCCACGCCCCACTCCGCCTCCAGGCCCTTGTAGAACGCGAGTGCCTGGTCGAAGACCGTGCCGAGTGTATTCACACGCCTCCTTGGAACGGGGCCGGCCCGTACCGGCTTATAAGCTCGTCTGCCATGGTCATCTGACTACCCTGATCGATGGCAACCCCGGCCGTCGTACGCCGCTTCTCGGCTCAGGCGGCCGGATCACCGTACTCCCGCGCCAGGCGGTTGTTTAAGGCGACCGCGGCCTGCCAGCGCGCATCGGCCGGTTCCGGCGGATGCGCGGAGCGCGTGGCGGCACAGGCGGCATACAGGCGCTCACGTCGCTGGCAGGCGGGCTCGTCGTCCCACAATACCGCGTCGAGCAGCGCAAGCACTGCATCGCGGTTGTTGCATACCGGCACGTAATCGCAGCCGGCGGTCTGGGCCAGCCGGGCCCGCTCGCGATAATCGCCGATCGCCGCCGCCCCGCCCATGCTCAGATCGTCGCAGAACACGCAGCCGTTGAAACCGAGCTCCCCTCGGAGCACGTCGGTGATCCAGTACCGCGACAGGCTTGCCGGCAGCACGTCCATGGCGGGATAGCGAACATGGGCCATCATGACCGAGGCCAGCCCGGCCCCGATCAATGCCTGATACGGCGCCATGTCGACGGCGAGTTCGCCCCGGCTGCGATGATCGATCGGCAGTTCGGCATGCGAATCGGCTCTGACATAACCATGGCCGGGAAAATGCTTGGCCGTCCCCGCACTGCCGGCCTCGACCAGGCCCTCGCAGAACGCCCGAGCCAGGGTGCCGGCCAGTTCAGCGTCGGATGCAAAGGCGCGGTCACCGATCACCGCCGAGGCGCCGTAGTCCAGATCCACGACCGGCGCCAGAGGCAGGTGCACGCCGACCCGGCCCAGTTCGACTGCCAGCAGCCAGGCAATTTCGCGGGCTGCATCGATGCCCGCCTGCGCATCATGTTCGGCCAGCCGACCGATCATCCGCATGGGCACCACTTGGGTGAACCCGGGTCGAAACCTTTGAACGCGTCCGCCTTCCTGATCGGCGGTGATCAGCAGGTTGGGCCGGATTCGTTTCATGTCGGCGATCAGTTCAGCCAGCTGTTCCGGGTTGTCGTAGTTACGGGTGAACAGAATCGCCCCGCCCACGCCGCGATGCGCGAGCACCGCGGCATCACTGTCGTCGAGCCGGGTGCCGGCCACATCCACCAGTAGCGGACCCGGCCGGGCAACGCCCTCATTCATGTATGAATACCTTTGTGCCGACCGGAACCCGTTCGAACAGGTCGATCACGTCACTGTTGGTCATGCGAATGCAGCCGAGCGAGCCCGGTTTGCCCATCACGGCGGTATCGGCCGCGCCGTGGATATAGATATGCCGGCGCATGCTGTCCATGGCGCCCAGCCGATTGCGCCCGATCTCCTCGCCACAGAGCCAGAGAATACGGGACAGGATCCAGTCGCGCCGAGGGGCCGCCTCGGCCAGCTCGACGGAATAGATCTCCCCGGTCGGCCGGCGCGCGTTGAATACCGTCCCGGGGGCCGCCCCCGCGCCGATCTTGGCGCGGATGCGGTGGTGCCCGCGCGGTGTCTGGTGGCTGTTTTCGAATTCGCCGCCGCCCTTGCTCGCGGTGGAGACATCGTAGCCTTCTATCGTGTGCCCGTCGGCATCCAGGAGCGTCAGCCGCTGGGCGTGCAGATCGATATCGATCGTGGGTGCGGTCATGCTTGGTCGGCCCAGTCGGCGTACGGCGAAAACGCCAACGCGTGGTTGTAGTAGCGGCGATCGTCGGACACTTCGCGACCGAGCCAAAGCGGCCGCTCGAACGTCTCGTCGACGTCATCGAGCTCGATCTCGGCGACGATCAACGGCGCATTGGCCCCTTCGAAGACATCGATCTCCCAGGTATGACCGGCATGCACCACCCAGTGACGCGTCTTGATCACCGGAGCGGCCACACACATCGTGGCGAGCATCTCACGTGCCTCGGCCACTGGTATCGCATACTCGTACTCGGCGCGGGAGGTACCCACGACCGCCGCCTTGATATTCAGATTGGCCTGGTCGTCTTCGATACGAACCCGTACCGAAGCCGGCCCGTCTCCGCACAGATAACCCTGTTCGAAGCGCCGACTGGCATGCGCCTGCTCGCGCCACTGCTCGCCATCGACCCGGAACTTGCGCTCGATCTCGATTGCCATCGGCTCAGCTCCCGGTCCGCTCGAAGACGGCCATCGATTCAATATGTGCGGTATGCGGAAACATATCCATGACCCCTGCATGGGTCAGACGATACCCCAGCCGGCCGACCAGTTCTCCGGCATCGCGGGCCAGCGTGGCCGGATGACAGGAGCAGTACACAATACGCCGGGCCCCGGTGGCCGCCACCTGATCGAGTACTTCCAGCGCGCCCGAGCGCGGCGGATCGATCAGCACCTTGTCGACCGGGCCGGTCGTCCAGGCCGCCGTGGCCGGCGGCTCGAACAGATTCGCCACATGGGCCTCGATATTGTCCAGGCCATTGGCACGCGCGTTGTCGCGGGCGCGTTCGACCAGCCCGCCTTCGCCTTCGACGGTGATCACGCGGCGCGCGGTACGCGCCATCGGAAGCGAGAAGTTGCCCAGCCCCGCGAAGAGCTCGAGCACCGTATCGTCGTGGTCGAGTTGCAGCAGGGAAAGCGCCTGATCGACCATCGCGCGGTTGATGCCGGCATGGATCTGCACGAAATCGTTGGGCCGGAAATACAGCCGCACGTCGTAGGCCGGCAGCTCGTAATAGAGCGCGGGCGCATCCAGACTCAGCGGCTCGATGGTGTCCTCGTTGCCCGGCTGCAGATAGATCGAAAACCCATGGGTTTGTCCAAACGCCGCCAGTTGCGCCCGATCGGCCTCGGTGGGCGAATCCAGCACTCGCAGGACCAGCGCGACCGCGTTGTCGGCCGCGGCAACCTCGATCTGCGGCAGCCGCTGACGAATCGACAGCGTATCGATCATGCGAGCGAGTTCCGTCAGACGCGTGCCGACGGACTCGACCAGCACCTCACAGCGTTCGAGCAGCGCGATGAACGGCGCCCCGCGCTCGCGGAAGCCGACCAGCGTACCGCCCTTCTTCGGCACGTATTTCACGCCGAGGCGCGCACGCCGCCGGTACCCCCAGCGTGCATCGCTCAGCGGTGCCAGTACGGTCTCCGGTCGGACCTTTCCGACCCGCTCGAGTGCATCCATCAACTGGGATTGCTTGAATTCGATCTGGGCCGCGGCGTCGGCGTGCTGGAGCGCACAGCCGCCGCATACGCCGAAGTGCTTGCAGCGCGGCGTCGTGCGCGTGGCCGAAGCAGAGAACAGCGTCTCCAGACTGGCTTCGTCGAAACGGGGCTTGCGCTTGGTTGGCCGATAGAGCACGCGCTCGCCCGGCAGCGTGTCGGCTACGAACACGGCCTTTCCATCGACATGGCCGACACCGCGCGCGTTGCTGGCCAGATCCTCGATTTCCACCACGCCGCGTTCGGCAGGCGCCCGCCGACGGCTGCGCCGGCTCATCGACCCGCCACGGCTTGCACGGCCGCCGCCAGCGCCTCGATACGCGTATCGTGATCGGCGCCGCTGATCCGTCCCAGGCTGTATTCGCGCCCCAGCCACAGGCGGTAGCGATTGGCCGCGCGAATCGCGGTCGTGCCGCGATCCGGCTGCAGGCCATAGACCGTCATCATGGCTGCCTCGGCGGCGGCGGCTTCGTCATCGTCGCCATCGAACAACGTATCGGCGAGCGCAATCGGGTGGCCATCGCAGAGTGCCGGCGCCAGAACGCGCCGGTTGAGCAGCGCCCGGGTCGTCAACAGGCCCAGTTCGTCGTGCTGCCAGACCAGCGTATCGGCGGCCCGTCCGTCCAGGGCACGATCCAGCGTATCGAGCATACGTCCCTCGTCGACATCGTCGGCGATATCCAGCATGTGGATATCGCCGCCGCGATCGACGATGCAGGTCAGCCCATCGAGCCGTCGCAAATAACCGGGCAGCACCAGGTGCCCGTAGCGTTGCATGCGTGTCTGCTCGAAGGCGCGGACCACGCCGGCGTCGTCCAGATCGCCGTAATCGTGGAGACGGCGTACGGCCTCGATATCAACCGTGGTAGTCAGCGCAAGCGCGATTCGATCACGGCTCACGGTTTGTCGTATACGCCAGTCGACAGATAACGATCGCCACGATCGCAGATGATCATCACGATCGTGGCGTTCTCCACCTCACGGGCGAGGCTCAGCGCGGCGAACACGCTGCCGCCGGATGAGGGCCCGGCAAAGATGCCCTCCTCTCGCGCCAGCCGTTTCATGGTGGTTTCGGCGTCGCCCTGCTCGACATCGATCACGCGATCGACCCGCTCGGGTTCGAAGATGCTGGGCAGGTATTCCTCGGGCCAGCGACGGATACCGGGGATCTTGGACTCCCCGGCCGGCTGTACGCCGGTGATCTGGATAGCCGCGTTCTGTTCCTTCAAATACCGCGAGCAGCCCATGATGGTGCCGGTCGTGCCCATCGTGGCCACGAAATGCGTGATCTGGCCGCCGGTGGCCTGCCAGAGTTCCGGGCCGGTGGTCTCGTAGTGGGCACGCGGGTTGTCCGGATTGGCGAACTGGTCCAGCACCACCCCCTTGCCGTCGGCGGCCATCTGTGCGGCCAGATCACGTGCGCCCTCCATCCCTTCGGACTCGGATACGGAGATGATCTCAGCCCCGTAGGCTCGCATGGAGGCCCGGCGCTCCTCGCTCATGTTCTCCGGCATGATGAGGACCATGCGATAGCCCTGCATGGCCGCGACCATAGCCAGCGCGATGCCGGTATTGCCGCTGGTGGCCTCGATGAGGGTATCGCCGGGGTGGATCTCGCCGCGCTCGGCGGCGCGCCGGATCATGCTGTAGGCCGGCCGATCCTTGACCGAACCCGCCGGATTGTCGCCTTCCAGCTTGGCCAGCACCGTGTTCGAGGCATGACAGCCGAACGCCTCGGGCAGTCGTTGAAGGCGAGTCAGCGCGCTGTCGCCGACAAAGTGATCTAGCGTGGGATAGCTTTTCATGCGCGGATTCTAGCAGTGCCGTTGCATCGAGGTTAACCGGAATCGTGGACGCAGCTAATCCAGCGCACGCCGACCGGCGTCCATGGCCGCACGCATGGCCCGAACTGCCTCGCTCAGCCCGACGAATACCGCGTCGGCGATCAAGGCATGGCCGATATTGAGCTCGACGATGGCCGGAATCGCGGCGATCGGGCCGACGTTGTCGACGGTCAGACCGTGACCGGCATGAACTTCCAGGCCCTGCGCGGCGGCATGCTCGGCCGCCGAGGCGATACGTGCACGCTGCGTTTCGCGATCGGCGTCGTCGCTGGCATCGGCATAGGCACCGGTATGCAGCTCGATATGATGCGCCCCCGCGCGGGCCGCGGCATCGATCTGCTCGGCCTCGGGATCGATGAACAGCGCTGCGTTGATGCCCGCCGCATGCAAACGCTGCAGTGCAGCCGTTACGGCCTCCAGCTGACCGGCGACATCGAGCCCGCCTTCGGTGGTCAGCTCCTCGCGCCGTTCGGGAACCAGACAGGCATCGCGCGGCTGTCGAGACAGCGCGATCTCGATCATCTCGTCGGTGAGCGCCATCTCCAGATTCACCACCAGTTCGCCAATGGCAGTCAGCGCCTCGACGTCGGCGTCCTGGATATGTCGGCGGTCCTCGCGCAGGTGCACGGTGATGCTGTCGGCCCCGGCCGCCACCGCGGCTCTCGCGGCGGCGACCACATCCGGGTAAGTGGTTCCGCGGGCCTGACGCAACGTGGCGACATGGTCGACGTTCACGCCGAGCCGGATCGGGGCAATCGAATTGTGTTCAGCCATGGTCGGAATCGTCCGTCTTGGAAAAGGTCGCCGGCCGCGCACGCTGGGCAGGGCCGGCGGAAAACTGCTGCATCGCCTGCAGGGTGGCGACCGACTTGAGCGGCCGCGCCCCCAAATGCGGAGCGATGGCTGCCTGCATCAGATCACGAGCCGCACGAATATCGGCGCGGCTATCGAAGCGGCCGCGCACCAGGCCTACCAGCGCGCTGCCCGGCACTCGAACGGCCGCCTGTGTCTGCCCCGCAATCGCGCTGTGCAGCCCGGTGTCCGGATGATAGAGATAGTCACGGCCGGGCTCCACCGGCTCGCCGGTATCCGCAGTTGCGGAAAGATTGACACCGTAGCCGACTTCGTCGAGCAGGTCCCGCTCGAAAAACCGCAGTGCCACGATCGCAGGCGCGCCGGCGTGCATGGCGTCGAGCAGTGCATCCAGACTCTCGAACAACGGCGGATGCGGATCGTCGCGAGCGGTCAGACGCATGACCAGCTCGCAGGCATAGAAACCGCCCATGAGTGCGTGGCCGGTCAGCGCGGAACGTTGTCGCGGCTCAGCGTCAGTCAGCGTATACAGATCGCCTCGGCCGCTCCAGGCCAGATCGACGGCTGCCAGCGGTTCGAGCAGCCCGCGCCATCGAGATTTCGGCCGCCGGGCGCCCTTGGCGACGAGCGCGATACGGCCGTGGTCGCGCGAGAACGCTTCGCAGATCAGGCTGGTATCGCGCCAGGCGCGGCGATGCAGGACTCGACAGGCGTTGAGTTCGACGCGCACCGCAGTGCCGGCTCAATGGCCCAGATCGCGGACGCTGGCCTCGCTGTCGATCCAGTTTTCACGCACCTTCACCCAGAGCCGCAGATCGACCCGATGATCGAGCCGTTCGACCAGGTCCAGCCGTGCCGCGCGCCCGATCTTCTTGAGCATCGCGCCGCCCCGGCCTATGACGATCGCCTTGTGGTTGTCGCGCGATACCCAGATACAGGCATGGATTTCGATCTGCTCACCGCCGGTATCGAAACGCTCGATCTCGACCGCCGCCGAATACGGCAGTTCCTGCTGTAGAAACAGGGTCAGTTTCTCGCGCACTGTCTCGGCCGCGATGAAGCGCAGATTGCGATCGGTGTATTCGTCCTCGGGGAATAAGAACGGCCCCGGGGGCATTCGTTGGCTGCATTCATCGACGATCGCACCGAGGTTCTTGCCTTTCTTCGCCGATACCGGTGCGACGAAGGCGAACGCCCGCTTGCCCGCGACCTGTTCGATGAAGGGCAGCAGCTCGCTCTTGTCGGGTACGCGATCGACCTTGTTGATGACCAGTCCGACGGGCACCGAGAGCTTTTCGAGGCGGGCCAGAGCGGCCGCGTCCTCACTGCGCCACTGTCCGGCCTCGACCAGGAACAGCACGACATCGATCCCCGACAGGCTGGCCATGGCGGTATCGTTGAGTACGCGATTGAGCGCGCTGCGCTGACCGGTGTGCAGACCCGGCGTGTCGACGAGCGCGATCTGCAGCCCGGGCTGGGTGAGCACGCCCACGATACGATGACGCGTAGTCTGCGGCTTCGGGGTGACGATACTCACCTTTTCGCCCACCAGCGCGTTGACCAGCGTCGATTTACCCACGTTCGGCCGGCCCACGAGCGCGACCATGCCGGAACGGGTGGAAACGGATTCTGTCATTTAGGCGATTCCTGGAAGAGCGTCGATACGTTCGAAATACAGCCGGGGTACGGCTACGAGACTGCGAAGGGCCGGCGAGCGCGTCGGCAGGTCGGTGCAAGGCAAGCGATTAGCTATTGGGCTCATCACCCAGGCGCTCGAGCATACGCCGAGCGGCATCCTGTTCGGCCTTGCGCCGTCCGCCGCCCTCGCCTTCGACCGCGTCACCGCTGTCGGCGAGGACACAGCGACATACGAACTCCTGGCAGTGATCCGCCCCGGTGACGCGCACCAGTTCGTATTCGGGGCGCTTGCGCCCGCGTGCCTGCAACCATTCCTGCAGGCGTGTCTTGGCGTCCTTCAGGCTGTCGGCGCTGGGCAGGTCGTTCAGGCGCTGGTCGTACAGGCCGAGCACGACCGACTGTGCCGCTGCGAAGCCGGCATCACAATAGATGGCGCCGAGCAGGGCTTCCACGCCATCGGCCAGAATGGACGCCCGTCGCCGGCTGCCATCGCGCATCTCGCCCGGGCCGAGCACGAGCGCCTTCGACAAGGCAATTTCGCCGGCGATCGCCGCCAGCGTCCGCTCGCGAACCAGCGCCGCGCGAAGGCGCGACAGATCCCCTTCCGGCGCATCCGGCCGACGTTCGAACAAGGCGGCTGCGATGATGAAATTAAGGACCCCGTCGCCCAGGAACTCAAGCCGTTCGTTGTGTCTGGGACCGGCGCTGCGATGTGTCAGCGCCTGGGTAAGCAGCGCGCGATCGGCAAATACATGGCCGAGCGTGGTTTCGAGCGCGGCGACCGCGCGTTGTTCATCGAGCGGGCTACTGGCCATCGGTACCGTTCAAACGAGCGCTTTCGGAAAACGAGTACACCAGCGAGATATTGAACAGCAATGGCCGGCGCACTTCATAGGCCAGCGAGATCTCGCGCCCGCCGGCCACCTTGGTCACGGCCACGTCGCGACCGTGGATGTTGTCCACGTAGCCCGCATCGAAACGGCGCTGGATGGCCTGTTGGATTGCCGGGGCACTGGCGCTGACCAGATCCGGTTCGGCCCCTGCCCACTCGATCGCCTGACGCACGTCATAGGCGTTGAGATACACGGGCAGGCTCTTGACCGCCACGAGCGCGATCAGGCCCAGCGTGATCAGTACATAAAGCAGGCTCCAGAGGGTCATGCCGCGCTGGCGCGAGCGCATGAGTGCACCTGGATGAAGATCTGCACGCTTGGTCGACGTTTGAGCTGGGCGCATGGTCAGCCTCTCAATGCAGGAGATGGCCAATACGCGACCATCGCACGTCGAAATCGGAGAAGTCGACACTCATCCAGATCATGAACGCCTTGCCGACGAAGTTGGCCTCGGGCACGAAGCCCCAGACGCGCGAGTCGGCGCTGTTGTCGCGATTGTCGCCCATGGCGAAATACTTGTTGTCCGGTACGGTCACGCTGACTTCCGGGCCGCGCCGGCCGGTGACCTGGAGCACCGGATGCGCCGGACCGTCGGGCAACTGTTCGATGAACTGGCGCATGGTGTCGAACACATCGGCATCGGGGCCGTCATAAATGCCCAGATCCTTGAGCGGCACGCGTTCTCCGTTGATATACAGGTGTTCGTCGCGATAGGTGATCTGGTCGCCGGGCAGGCCGATCACGCGCTTGATGTAGTCCTTGGTCGGGTCGGGCGGGTAGCGGAAGACCACGATATCCCCGCGCTCGGGCTCGCCCAGATCGAGAAATTTGGTATGGAACACGGGGGCGCGCAGCCCGTAGGTGAACTTGTTGACTAGAACGAAGTCCCCGACCAGCAACGTCGGCACCATTGACTTGGACGGGATCCGGAACGGTTCGAAGACGAACGCGCGCAGCACCAGCACGGCCAGCAGCACGGGAAAGAACGAGCGCGACAGCTCGATGGCCCAGTTGCCTTCACGGCCATCGCTGCGGTTTCGCGACCACCAGAGCCTGTCGAGCAGCCAAACGATGCCCGTAACGATGGTGGCGATTGCCAGCCATGCCTCGAAGTCCATATGCACGTTGTTCATGCCCTGCTCGCTTGCAACCGCCAGTCCGCCTAGTCCGAATCGTCGGTGGACAGCACCGCCAGGAACGCTTCCTGGGGGATCTCGACACTGCCGAGCTGCTTCATCCGACGTTTGCCTTTCTTCTGTTTTTCCAAGAGCTTGCGTTTACGCGAGACGTCCCCGCCGTAGCACTTCGCGGTGACGTTCTTGCGCATCGCCTTGACCGTCGACCGGGCGATAATCCGCGTGCCGATGGTCGCCTGGATGGCCACGTCGAACATCTGCCGGGGCACGATGTTCTTGAGTTTTTCCACCAGCGCCTTGCCGCGCTCGTAGCTGCGATCCCTGTGCACGATATGGGCCAGCGCGTCGACGCCGTCGCCGTTGATCAACACATCCAGACGCACCAGATCGGCGGCCTGGAACCGTGCGAAATCGTACTCGAACGAAGCAAAGCCGCGCGATACAGACTTCAGCTTGTCGAAGAAGTCGAGCACGACCTCGGACAACGGCAATTCGAAGTTCATGGACACCGAGTTGCCCATGTACTGCATGTCCTTCTGCACGCCGCGCTTTTCCATGCACAGCTGCAGCACAGGGCCGACGAACTCCTGTGGCATGAGAATCGTCGCCCTAATGATCGGCTCACGGATCTCGTCGATCTGGCCGACATCGGGCAGCGACGTCGGGTTGCTGATCGCGTGCACCTCGCCGTCGGTGGTCACGACTTCGTAGACCACGGTAGGCGCGGTGGTGATCAGATCAAGGTTGTACTCGCGTTCCAGTCGCTCTTGGACGATCTCCATATGGAGCATGCCCAGAAAGCCGATCCGGAAACCGAATCCCAGCGCCGCCGATGTCTCCGGCTCGTAATTCAACGACGAATCATTGAGCCGCAGCTTGGCCAGTGCGTCACGGAAATCCTCGTAGTCGTCCGAAGAAACGGTGTACACGCCGGCGAACACCCGCGGCTGGACCTGCTTGAACCCGGGCAGGCGGGCTTCACAGGGCGCATGCGCATGGGTGAGCGTGTCCCCCACCGGCGCGCCGTCGATCTCCTTGATACCCGCGATCACGTAGCCGACCTCGCCGACGTCGAGCGTCTTCTTCGGCTGCTTCTTGGGCGTGAAGATGCCGATATCGTCGATGTCGTGTTCGCGTCCGGTAGCCATCACGCGGATCCGGTCACCCTTGGACAGGCGTCCATTGACGATCCGCACCAGGGACACCACGCCGAGATAATTGTCGAACCAGGAATCCACGATCAGCGCTTGCAGCGGCGCCTCGGCGTCGCCAGCCGGCGGCGGGATACGCCGGATGATCGCCTCCAGCACATCGGGCACACCCAGTCCGGATTTGGCCGAGACCAGCAGCCGGTCCGTCGCCTCGATACCGATCACGTCCTCGATCTGCTGGGCAACGCGATCCGGATCGGCCGCCGGCAGGTCGACCTTGTTGAGCACCGGTACCACTTCGAGATCCTGCTCGATCGCGGTATAGCAGTTCGCCACGCTCTGCGCCTCGACGCCCTGCGAGGCATCCACCACCAGCAGCGCGCCTTCGCAGGCGGCCAGCGAACGCGAGACTTCATAGGAGAAATCCACGTGCCCCGGCGTGTCGATGAAGTTCAACTGATAGGTATGGCCGTCGGCGGCGGTATAGTCGAGCGTGACCGCCTGGGCTTTGATGGTGATGCCGCGCTCACGCTCGAGATCCATCGAGTCGAGCACCTGCTCGGCCATCTCCCTTTCGGTCAGCCCGTGGCAGGTCTTGATAAAGCAATCCGCCAGCGTGGACTTGCCGTGATCGATATGGGCGATGATGGAAAAATTGCGTATGCGTGACTGCATTGAGACTTCGTGATGGGCCGATAAGGCGCACGGCATAAAACAATCGCCCCGGCCAGGCCGGGGCGATAACGTGGATCGCAAGAGTATACGCGCTCGAGCGATCCGGTTTCAGCGCTGTCGAGTCAGCCGGCGTCCGGCCGGATTGCCAGATACAGGCGCGTCCCATCGCGAAGAACCAGCAGTGCCACCGGTCCGTCGGCCTGATCGAGCGCATCGGTCAGCGCGGCCACATCTTCGACCTTGTCGGCGCCCACCGCGAGAATCACGTCTCCGGGCTCGATGCCCGCCTGCATCCCCGCGCCGGGGGCGACGTCGGTCACACGCACGCCGCCCTGGGTCAGATCCAGCTGACGCCGGGCCTTGGTATCGAGCGATTCCAGCGTGAGCCCGTAGGACGCCTTGTCCTCGGAAGACTGCGCGGGCTCGGGCGCGGCGCGCGTATTGATGTCCTTGGGCAGTTTCTCGATATCCACGTCGATATCCTGCCGGTCGCCGTCGCGTAGCACGGTGACGGTCGCGCTCTTGCCGGGTGCCACGGTACCGACCAGAGGCGGCAGTGCGGCAGCGGAATCGACCTCCTCGTCGTTGAACGCCATGATCACGTCGCCTGCCTGGATGCCGGCTTTCTCGGCCGGACTGTCGGGCATCACCCGGGCCACCAGCGCGCCCTCCGGCCGCTTGAGCTTGAACGACTCGGCCAGTTCGCGATCGACATCCTGTATCTGGACGCCGAGCCAACCGCGGGTCACGGTGCCGCTTTCACGCAGCTGATGCGCCACATCCATGGCGATATCGATCGGAATGGCGAACGACACGCCCTGATAACCGCCGGTCTGGCTGTATATCTGCGAGTTGATGCCCACGACCTCGCCCGCCAGATCGAACAAGGGCCCGCCCGAGTTTCCCGGGTTGATCGCCACGTCGGTCTGGAGGAAGGGAACGTACTGATCGCTGGCGAGATTACGCTGTTTCGCCGAAACGATGCCGGCGGTGACCGAGGTCTCGAAACCGAACGGCGAGCCGATTGCCACTACCCAGGAGCCGACGTCGAGCTTGTCGGGATCGCCGATCCGAACGATCGGCAGGTCTTTCGCGTCGACCTTGAGCACCGCCAGGTCGCTGTACTGGTCCTCGCCCACGACCTGGGCGATCAGCTGACGGCGATCGTTGAGCTTGACCACGATCTGGCCGGCGTCCGCAACCACGTGCCGATTGGTCAGAATATAACCGTCCCGCGAAATGATGAACCCGGAGCCCAGAGAGGGCTGCGGCGCCGCGCCCGGGCCCGGCGGCATCGGCATCGGGGCGCCGTCCTCGCCCTGTGGACGGTCGTCGAAGAAACGGCGCAGCCATCCTTCCAGGGGGTTGTCGCCTGGCGCGGGCGCGTCACTGCCCTGACCCGCACTCTGACTATCCTGACTGGCCGGCAAAGCGCTGATGTTCACCACCGCAGGCGATACATGTTTCACCAGGCCGGTGAAATCCGGCAATGCGACCGGTTCGGGGGGTGCGACCGGGTCCTCGCTGCCGCAGGCCGAGAGTGCGATCACGCAACAGATCAGCAGCCCGAACAGACCGGCACGATGGGGGTGGTGGTACATGACGACAGCCCTTTGAATTGTCCGCACACAAAAGCACCATACCGGCATTCCACACGGCACGGCCCCCTAGTGCCTACTTATCGTGGCACTACAGCCGCCGTGCGTATCACGAACCGGTATCGGCCTTGCTCTTCTCGTGGACCAGATTACGCGCAATGCGCTGGACCGTTGCAGCCGGCACCTCACCGACAACGGTGATCTGCGTATCGCCCACCACGTGGCCGAACGCGTTCACGGCACCCATGGTCGTGGCGCCTTCCAGCGGCTTGCGAAGCCCGGCCGGCGCGATGAACGCCGAAACCGTGGCCACCCCGTCGGTGAACAGCATCTGGCGCACATAGCCGTTCTCGGTCACGCGACGTACGCCGTCTTCAGCCAGCTCGAAACCCGGCGGCAGGTCGGTCGGCTTCCAGGCGTCTTCGGGTACGGGCTTGTCCTCGACCTGGACAGCCTCGTGCTTGATCACCCGGAACCCGTCGATATCGTAGCCCGGCATGAATGCGTCGTCTGGAACGGTCTTTGGAAAGTCGATCTGGGTGAACATGAGCTGTTCGACCACGTCGTCGCCGCGCACCAGATCGAGCTTGAGCGGCAGGCTTGTCTGCTCGTCGATGAGCATTCGATAGCCGTAGCGGAATTCGTCCTTGGGCGATATCTCGATGAGCCGGCCGACGCGATCGGCCAACCGTCGCTGTCCCAGGTCGTGAACGTCGTAATGAGCACGCATTCGCTCGGGCGAGAACTGGGCGACGCTGCCCAGCAGCCCTTCGCGTTTGTGCCGCGATATGAGTACGACCTTGTTATCGGGCAGGATCGAAGTCACCACCCCGCCGCGCCGAATGACTTCACGGGGTTGGCCGGTCAACGACACGAGCCGTTCCTGCTCGAGCCCGTCCTGAAAACGATGGATGACCCTCAGCGTGTCGAGTTGATCCTCACGCAGGTAGACCAGCACACCGCTGTAGTTTTCGCTGCGCACAGCGGTCGATGCCCGCGAGAGCAGCGCATCGACGCTGGCGTGGTCGGCGCCGTCGTGATCGCTCGCCGGCGCCGCGCCGGCGAGCCCAACCAATCCGAATAGGAGGATGAACGCTGAAAGCGCTCGTGTCACTGCGTCGGTTCCTGCCCATACGTGGCCACGCGAACGAACGCGGGCGTGGTGCCGGACAGCCCATAACCACGGGCCAGCCCGTTGTGCTCGACGAGATAGCTATTGAGCTCCTCCTCGAGCGCCGGATCCGATACCGACCAGTGATCGGCCGGCGATGTACGACGCGCATTCGTACTCACCGAACGGATATCCGCGTTCTGGACATTGCCGGCTGCCAGCATGGCGCTGCTGTCGGCTGGCGTGTTCGCCACGTCGCGGCTGGTCTTGACACGTGTGGCCGACGGCGAAACCGTCGCGGCCGCAACGGCCGGCTCCTGGAGGTTCTCCGGTGCGTTCTCATCGCGGGTAATCGACCCGCCAGTGACCAGAAACGCCATGCCTGCAGCCGAGGCGGCCACGGCCAGACCGGTCGTCATGCCACGCCAGCGTCGCCGTCGGGCACGCGGGGCCGTGGAAATCGGACGCACGTCTGCACGCACCGGCCGACTCTCGCTGTCCTCCTGAGCGATAGCCTGCATCACCCGGGTCGAGAAACCGCTGTCCAGACCGACGGCCGGCTCGCCACGGTGCGCACGCAGTGTCTCGCGCAGCCAGTGCTGGCGGCCCCAGCTCTCGCGGAGCCGTTCGTCACGAAGCAGCGCGTTGATGACCGAATCGGATTCGTCGCGGGTCGCTTCGTTATCCAGAAAAGCTGAAAACTGCTCGTTCATGCTGTCCTCACTTGTCCGCCAGGGACACCAGTTTCTCCTCGATCGCCGCTCGCGCGCGAAAGATCCGGGATCTGACCGTGCCGACCGGGCAATCCATAGACTGCGCGATCTCTTCGTAACTCATGCCGTCCAGCTCGCGCAACATGATGGCGGTACGCAAGTCTTCCGGCAAATCCTGTATCGCGGCAATCACGGTGTCGCGAATCTCCTCGCTCTCCAGCAGCGCCTCGGGCGTGTCCTGCTCGGAAAAGCGATCCATATGGCCGAATGCCTCGGCGTCGGCCACGTCGATATCCTGACTCGCCGGTCGCCGTGAACGTGCGACCAGAAAGTTTTTCGCGGTGTTGATCGATATTCGGTAAAGCCATGTATAGAACGCACTGTTGCCCTTGAAGCCGCTCATGGCCCGATAGGCCTTGATGAACGCTTCCTGCGCCACGTCCGGCGCATCCGCCGGATTGACATAGCGCGCGACCAGCTTGATGACCTTGTGCTGATACTTGCGTATGAGCAGATCGAATGCACGGTCGTCGCCAGCCTGAGCGCGGGCTACCAGTTGGTCGTCGCTGGCGTCTTCACTCATCTAGACGTCGTACCAACCGGTCGTGGAACAAGAGCTAGGAATGCGCGAATTGACCTCGTGTTTGAATGACGCCCAGCGGCCGATATCCGTGTAGACCCCGGATTCCACAAATAGTTCGCAATTGATTTGCGCTATGCTGCCAACGTTCATGGACCTGTCGTCATTTCATTCGAGCGCGCCGCGCGGAGGCGCTCAGTCTATCGGTGCAAGCCCGTTTCGTCATGCCAGAAGTCGATACCGCCCACTCTGAACACTTTGACGTCGTGATCGTCGGCAGCGGCGCCGCAGGCCTGACGCTTGCGCTGAGACTCGCCGACGGCGCGCGCCGAATCGCTGTAATCTCGAAGAGCGCGCTCGCCGAAGGCAGCACCTGGTATGCCCAGGGCGGCATATCCGCGGTCCTCGACGCCGAGGACAGCATCGAGGCCCACGTCGCCGACACCCTCAATGCAGGGGCCGGCCTGTGCGACGAACCCGCGGTGCGATTCACTGTCTCGCGCTCGCGTGAGGCCATCGAGTGGCTGATCGCACGCGGCGTGCCCTTCACCCGCGCAGAGCCCGGCGAGAAGGCGCCGGGCTATGCCTATCATCTCAACCGCGAAGGCGGGCACAGCCATCGCCGCATCATTCACGCCGAAGACGCCACCGGTCGCGCCGTCGAAACCACCCTCGAGGCCCTGGCACGCAACGCCGAGCAGATCACCGTGTTCGAGCACCACATGGCCGTCGAGCTGATCATGACCGATGATGCCAGCGAACCGCGTGGCCGCTGCCGCGGAGTGTATGTACTCGATATTGAAGGCGACCAGGTGCATACGCTGTCCGCGCGTCATGTGGTGCTTGCCACCGGCGGCGCCAATCTGGCCTACCTGTACAGCAGCAACCCGCACGCAGCCAGCGGCGACGGTATCGCCATGGCCTGGCGTGCGGGCGCGCGGGTAGCCAACATGGAGTTCATGCAATTTCATCCAACCTGCCTGTATCACCCTGAAGCACGGTCATTTTTAATCAGCGAAGCGTTGCGTGGCGAAGGCGCGCTGCTCAAACTCGCCGACGGCAGCCGCTTCATGCCGCGCCACGATGCTCGCGCCGAACTGGCCCCGCGCGACATCGTCGCCCGGGCTATCGATGCGGAGATGAAACGAACCGGCGAACCGCACGTCTGGCTGGATATCAGTCACCGTGACAAGGCCTTCATCGAAAAGCATTTTCCTGCAATCAACCGGCGTTGTCTGGAACTCGGGCTCGACATGAGCCGGGAGCCACTGCCGGTGGTGCCGGCCGCGCACTACACCTGTGGGGGTGTGATCACCGATCTGGCCGGACGGACCGATATCGCCGGCGTTTTCGCGATCGGCGAATGCGCCTTCACCGGCCTGCACGGCGCCAACCGCATGGCCAGCAACTCCTTGCTCGAATGTATCGTCTACGCCAGCGCCGCGGCCGAAGCGATCGCCGCCGACGACGCCTGCCGTGCGCCGGACCCCGGTGAGCCGCTGCCGCCCTGGGATGAATCACGAGTGACCGACTCCGACGAAGAAGTCGTGGTCGCCCATAACTGGCAAGAGATCCGTCGTTTCATGTGGGACTATGTCGGCATTGTCCGCACCACCAAACGTCTCGAACGCGCCCTGCACCGCGTCGAGCTGCTGCGTCGCGAAATCCACGACTACTACGGCACTTTCCGGGTGACACCGGGCCTGCTGGAATTGCGCAACCTGGCCCAGGTCGCCGAGTTGATCATCCGCAGTGCGCTCGAACGCCGCGAAAGCCGCGGATTGCACTACACACGGGACTTTCCGCATACCCTGCCCCGGGCCATGCATACAGTACTCTCGCCACCACGGGAAGACGTGCCCGGCGTGGTCTACCGACCGTTGTGATCGTTGCCGCTGGAGCCGTCGCAGGCCGGCAGAACGGCCGCTGGCGCGTCGAGAAATACGGCAACTGCACCTTGTACGCAGCCGTCTGTCAGCGTGACGCCATGGCCGCCGTCTGCCACGGCCAGCCATCGCGCCCGCGCATGGGCCGCCGCGAACGACCGTGCCCATTCCGGCGGTGTCGCAGGATCGGCCAGCCCCGAGACCACCAGCGTGGGTGCGGGCAGCCGGCCGTGTCCTGCTCCGCTGCCCACGTCGGGCATCCGCCATAGATCGCATACCGAGATCGTCCCGGCGGCGGCAAGATAAGGCTTGAGCTCCCGATAGGTCTGCAACGCAGCCCGCCAATGGCGGCGGGATCCGTCGCGTGACCGGGTGAAGGCGCAGCGAGTGCTCCAGAAGACAGCGTCACTATGCGCGGTATCGACCACGCGCGCGTGCATCCGCTGCCAGAGCGGTCCGAGCGCAGCCGTGTGTCCCTGGCCTGCGCGCACGAGCCGACGTATCGTCTCGGCACGCGTGCCGGGCGTGTAGCCGGCCAGCAGCACCATGCTCAACAGCCGATACGGCGTGATCGGCCGGATCGCGACCCGCCCCATTCGGCCGATGTCCCAGAGCAACGCCGGCTGCTCCTCGTAGCGGGCAAGCAGCTTGGCGACCTGTTCACTCGGCCGTCCCGGCGCGGCAGCGCATTCGGTTGAATGAGCATCACACCAGGCATCCAGGCCGTCGAGTGCGGCGCCGAACTGGGCCGGCAGGACCTCCAGCGCATCGCGGCCGAACGGAAACATCGAATCGAGTACCAGCGAGCGTACCCGTGACGGATGCCGGCGCGCGTAGAGCTGGGCGATCCGACTGCCGTAGGAAACCGACCACAGATGAACGCCGCTCACTTTCAGGGCATCAATCAACCGTGACAGGTCGGCTATCTGCGCGGCTGGGCCCAAGGCGGCCGCCCGTGTCGCCCCGAGCCGTCGATAGCACTGCGCCATTCTGAGCACGTCGCCGGCGAACTCATCGCCGGCCGTGCGTAAAGGCACGCCGTTCGAGTCGGCATCTGGGCCGACCCGCCTCCGACAGCTGATCCTGGGTTGGCTCTGACCCGTCCCGCGGGGATCGAACAGAACCACGTCGTGCGGCCAGCCGGCCCTTTGCTGCCAGTCTCGCCAGCGCGCAATGCCAGCACCGTCAAGCCGTGCCGGGTCACCTGGCCCGCCCGGTATATAAACAACTGGCATGGGATCCTTGGCATCCGGCCGTGCCCGCAGCACGACGACACGCAGCCGTACCGGCACGGAGCCGATCACCGCCTGGCTCTCGAGCCAGCCGCAGTCCATGTGCGCCGCACTCCGGCCGGACCCGACATCGGGACATTCCTCGTTCGATAAGCGCAGGGTCGCCGAGTTCGCCGCAGCCGCCACGATCCATAACAGCGCGCTGGCGCACCGGCCGGATACCGCGATGCGCTTACCCGGTTTCGACATCGTCCAGCGGCGGCGGATAGACCGTCAGTCGAGCCCGCAGATGGCGATGCGCCCGCTCACTCAACGCATCGGCGAACAGTAGACAATGCCAACGGCGCCAGCGGGCGTGGTCGGCGCGCAAGCCAAGCACAACAAGCCAGCGGCCGAAGGCATACGCCGTGGTCAGCCGTCCGTGGTACCAACGGCCATCGGCAGTCTGCCAGGCCAGATGGTGATCCGCAGGCCAGCGCAACCGCACGATCTCGCGGTCGTGTCGCAGACAGGCCCGGTGATAGGCGTACACGCCCGAAACGACGACCAGACCGACAGCGGCAACCGCCCAAGGGCGTGCTAAGGCAAGAGCCAGGAGCACCACGCCGGCAAGCACGTGGGTGCTCAGCACGAACATCCGATGGCCAAGCGATATGCGCCGTTCAAGATGCAGTGTTCCGACGAATGCGCTGTCAGCCGCTGGCGGGCCGGCGTGCCCGACTGCGCGCCGCGGCCCGCCGCGATCGCCCGACATCGTACGGGCTCAGCCGGTCAGCCCGCGCCGGCCGGCCGTTTGAACTGACGAATACGGCCCAGCAGCTCTGCCTGCACGGCATTGTCGGGCTCACTGCGCTCCATGATCAAGTAGTAAAGATCCGGGTCTTCCATACCGACGAGCGTCAGCAGTTCGCCGCGCTCGCGTTCGTCGAGGTCGTCGTACTCGGCCCCGACGAAACGCTCCAGAAGCACGTCCAGTTCCTTCATGCCTCGGCGACACAACCAACGTATCCGCGATTTTTCGCTCATGGACGGCCTCTCCCATGCGGCACGGGCACGCCCGACGTGCGGCGAACCCGTCCCGCGCCCGTATCAGCTGCGCCGTTCAAGCAACAGCTTCTTGGTTTCCTGAATGGCCTTGGCCGGGTTCAAACCCTTCGGGCAGGTATTGGTGCAGTTCATGATGGTGTGGCACCGGTACAGCTTGAACGGGTCTTCGAGAGCGTCCAGCCGATCGCCGGTCGCCTCGTCACGCGAATCCGCGATCCAGCGATAGGCCTGCAACAGCACAGCCGGCCCGAGATAGCGCTCGGGGTTCCACCAGTAGCTCGGGCAGGACGTGGAGCAGCACGCGCACAGGATGCACTCGTACAACCCATCGAGCTTGGCTCGATCCTGCGGAGTCTGCAGCCGCTCACGGGTCGGCGCGGGGGTATCGGTCTTGATCCACGGCTCGATGGACTCGAGCTGAGCATAGAAATGCGTCAGGTCAGGCACGAGATCCTTGACCACCGGCATGTGCGGAAGCGGATAGATTCGTACGTCGCCTTCGATATCCTCGATGCGCGTGGTGCAGGCCAGCGTGTTCTTGCCGTCGATGTTGAACGCACAGGAACCGCAGATACCTTCGCGGCAGGAGCGACGGAACGTGAGCGTCGCGTCGACCTCGTTCTTGATCTTGATCAGCGCGTCCAGAACCATCGGTCCGCATCGATCGAGATCCAGCGTGAAGCTGTCCACGCGGGGGTTCTCGCCGGCTTCGGGTTCCCAGCGGTAGACCCGGAATGTCTTGGTCCGCTTGGCATCCTTGGGCGCGTCGAAACGCTTGCCCTTGGCAATACGCGAATTCTTGGGCAGTCGAAATTGAGCCATGACAGGCCTCCGTTACCAAAAACGTGCCGCCGGCGACCATCGCCGACGGCGCTGGTGATCGTTCAGTACACGCGCTTCTTCGGCGGTACGTGTTCCATGTCGGACGTCATCGGCTGCATGTGCACCGGGCGGTAGTCGATCTTGGTGTCCGGCCCGCCGTCGTGCCAGATGAGCGTGTGCTTCATCCAGTTCTCGTCATCGCGTTCGGAGTATTCCTCGTGCGCGTGGGCGCCACGGCTTTCCTTGCGATTGGCGGCCGCGTGCATGGTCGTGATTGCGCACCCGAGCAGATTCTCGAGCTCCATCGTCTCGACCAGATCACTGTTCCAGGTCATCGACCGATCGGAGACCCCGACATCGGCGAACGCCTCCACTTCCGCGCTGATCTGCTTGACGCCCTTGCCCAGATTTTCCTCGTTACGGAAGACCGCGGCATATTTCTGCATGGAGCGCTGAAGGCTGTCGCGCAGTTCGGCAGTCGGCGTGCTTCCTTTGGCATGACGCAGCTTGTCGAAGCGGGCCAGCGCCTTCTCTTCGGACGCCTTGGTATCGGCACGATGGGTCGCGCCCTTGGTGACGACCTCCTCACAGCGGTGCGCGGCGGCTCTACCGAAGACCACGAGGTCGAGCAGCGAGTTGGAACCCAGACGATTGGCGCCATGTACCGATACACAACCGGCCTCACCGACCGCCATGAGTCCGGGCACGACCGAATCCGGGTCACCGTCACGCAACGTGACTACTTCGCCGAAAGCGTTGGTCGGCACGCCGCCCATGTTGTAATGCACCGTCGGCAGCACCGGAATCGGCTCCTTGGTGGCGTCCACGCCCGAGAAGATCCGCGCGGTTTCCGTGATGCCCGGCAGACGCTCGTGCAACACCTCGGGACCAAGATGCTCCAGGTGGAGCAGCGTGTGGTCCTTGTTCTCGCCGACGCCGCGTCCTTCATTGATCTCGACCGTCTCGGCACGACTGACCACGTCGCGCGACGCCAGATCCTTCGCGTTCGGAGCGTAGCGCTCCATGAAACGCTCGCCCTCGGAGTTGGTCAGATAACCGCCCTCGCCGCGAGCGCCCTCGGTGATGAGACAGCCCGCACCGTAGATGCCGGTGGGATGAAACTGCACGAACTCCGGGTCCTGCAGCGGCAGGCCCGCGCGCAGCGCCATGCCCATGCCGTCGCCGGTACAGGTGTGGGCCGACGTGCAGGAGAAGTAGGCACGACCGTAACCACCCGTGGCCAGAATGACCTGATGGGCGCGGAACCGATGCAGCTGACCACCCTGGAGATCCCAGGCCAGCACGCCCTTGCATTCGCCGTCTTCGGTCATCAGCAGATCGATGGCGAAGTACTCGATGAAGAATTCGGCCTTGGCCTTGAGCGACTGCTGATACAGCGTATGCAGCAGCGCATGACCGGTACGATCGGCCGCTGCACAGGTACGCTGTGCCGTGCCTTCACCGAAATGGGTGGTCATGCCGCCGAACGGACGCTGATAGATCCGGCCGTCTTCGGTGCGCGAAAACGGCACGCCGTCGTGCTCGAGTTCGATGATCGCCGGAATGGCTTCCTTGGTCAGGTACTCGATGGCGTCCTGATCGCCCAACCAGTCGCCGCCCTTGATCGTGTCGTAGGCGTGCCAGCGCCAGTCGTCCTCGCCCATGTTGCCGAGCGCGGATGCAATACCGCCCTGCGCGGCTACCGTATGACTACGGGTGGGAAACACTTTGGTGATACAGGCCGTGGACAGCCCGGCGTCGGCCAGGCCGCGCGTCGCGCGCAGGCCCGAACCGCCCGCGCCGACCACGACCACGTCGTGCTGATGGTCGATGATGTCGTAACTGTCGCTCATCAGGCAGCTCCTACCAGAATCATGATGACGGAAAATATGGCGGCGACACCCAGCAGGATGTTGGCCAGCTGCAGCGCGATTAGCGCCGCAATCTTGATCGATTCGACGTGGACATAGTCCTCGATGATCACCTGCAGACCGAGCTGGGAGTGATAGAAGATGGCCGCCAAGTAGATCGCCAGCAGCGACGCCTGTAGCGGCGACGACAGCCAGTTGGTCACGCTGGAATAGTCAGCGCCCAGCTGCGAGGCCAGACAGGCCACGAACCAGAGGGTCAGCGGCACAAGTGCCACCGCGCTCACGCGCTGAGCCCACCAGTGGCCCACGCCCGTCTTGGCGCTGCCCAGCCCGCGCGCCTGCGCGAGCGATGAACGAATACTGCTCATAGCAAATCTCCCGGAAACAAAAACACGCGCGATCAGGCGGCGATGAGCGCCCAGATCCAGACAAAGATGGTCAGGGCCGCAGCAACGCCGATGGCGACATAGCCGGTCATGCGCGCGGTTTCCAGATCCAGACCCACGCCAACGTCCCACACCAGATGGCGCACGCCGTTGCACAGGTGGTAGAACAGCGCGAAGGACCAGCAGAACATGAGCAGCTGGCCGAACCACGACGCGGCGAAGCCGTTGATGCCGGCGAACGCGTCGGGGCCACTGGCCGCCCCGATAAGCCAGAAGGCGAGAAAGATGCTGCCGAGCGACAGCACGATGCCGGACGCGCGGTGTGCGATCGAGGTCAGCATCGAGATCTGCCAACGGTAGATCTGCAGATGCGGCGATAGCGGTCGGTTGGCCTGTTGTTGACTCATGGCGATCCCCAGATGACGGTGAAAGAACGGAGGCGGAATCGGGTCAGAAGTCGATACACCGACCGTTCTTCTCCCAGTCGCCGTAGCGCACGGGCTCGGGGCCTTTGCGGCCTCCGTACTCACGCGGCAGGTCGGACGTGTCTACGGCCGGGGAAACGGGGGTGTCGGAACGTGCGGATTCGCCCGGCTCGGCCGGCGGAGCACCCTTGGGTGTCTCGCCGTGGTCTACGGGCGACGATCGTTCATCTGACATAGCGGTACTCTAAACCTGCGAATGGCTGCTGGCAAGATGAATAGCGGCTTAACCAGCGCCGCCGAACCTTGGCCAGGAAAGGCTTTACGGTCGCGATAGAATACGGCTTCAAGCTTTTTTGGATGCATCATGAACTCCGCCACCCGCCAGACCGGTACCGCACTGGGCATCATTTGCGTGCAAGGCCCGGATGCCGCTTCGTTTTTGCGCGCGCAGCTGACCAACGACGTAGCACGACTGGGACCGGATCGCCATTTCCTGGCGGCATGGTGCGATGCCAAAGGGCGCACCGAGATGATTGCGCGCGTGGTCGAGACCGAAACCGACGGCTATCTTCTCATCCTGCCGCAGGCACTGATCGAGCCCATGATCAAGCGTTTGCAGATGTACGTACTGCGGGCGAAGGTCGCGCTGTCGGATATGACCGGCGAGCGCGCCGTGTATGGCCTGACCGGGGCGACGCTGCCGGCCCCCGGACATACCGAAGCGCGAGCCGGCATGCGGGTACTCGGATTGCCCGCTTCGCGCGATGGCGCGGCGCGGGCACTGGTCATCGGCGACAATAGCGTCATGCCCGCATCGAATGACGCGATGGCCACCGACGACGAGCGTTGGCTGATCGCCGATATCGATGCCGGCCTGCCCGTCGTGCTGCCGGCCACGCGCGGGCTGTTCGTGCCACAGATGCTCAATCTGCACTGGCTGATGGCGATCGATTTCGACAAGGGCTGTTATCCCGGTCAGGAGATCATCGCGCGGCTGCATTATCGCGGCACCCTCACCCGTCGCACCTTTCGCCTGCACTGGCAGGGAGAGCGGCCGATACCGGGCGAGCGCATTACCGACTCGGAGGACAACGAGGTCGGCACCGTGATCGCAGCGGCACGCGACGGATCGCCGAACCACGGACGACTTCTGGCGGTCCTAAAGGCCGCCGCGATCGGCGCCGACACGCTGACCTGCCCGCAAACCGCACTCACCTTGGGCGATCTGCCCTATCCGACACCCGACTGAACACGGCCCGTCGGCCGGTCAGGCCTGTGGACGGAGCTGCGGGAACAGCAGCACGTCGCGGATCGCCCCGCGCCCGGTCAGGAGCATGACCAGTCGATCGATCCCGATCCCCGCGCCCGCAGTCGGCGGCAGACCGTATTCGAGCGCCGTCACGTAGTCGGCGTCGTAGTACATGGCTTCATCGTCGCCCGCCGCCTTGGCATCGGCCTGAGCACGAAACCGCTCGGCCTGATCCTCGGCATCGTTGAGCTCGGAGAAACCGTTGGCGATCTCGCGACCGGCGACGAACAGTTCGAAACGCTCGGTCACCGACGGGTCGTCATCCCGACGCCGCGCCAGGGGCGAGACCTCGGCGGGATAATCGACCACGAATGTCGGGGCGATCAGACGGGTCTCGACCGTTTCTTCGAACAGTTCCGTGAGCCATTTCCCCGGCCCCCAGCCGGGCTGCCCACGCACCCCGGCCTGCTCTGCTTTTTCTCGCAGACGTTGTTCATCATCAATGTCTTGCGGATCAATATTATCGTTATACTTTAGCACCGCATCGCGCATGCTCAACCGCTCGAATGGCGCATTGAACCGGATGGCTTCGTCGTTGCAAGCCTCGACATGATGCTCGTCCATGCGCACTGACAATTCGCGTAACAGGGCTTCGATGGCGTCCATCAGGTCATGGTGGTCGGCGTAGGCCTGATAAAACTCGAGCATGGTGAATTCCGGGTTGTGCCGCGTCGACACCCCTTCGTTCCGGAAATTTCGATTGAGCTCGAACACGCGCTCCAGCCCGCCCACGACCAGCCGCTTGAGATAAAGCTCCGGGGCCACCCGGAGATAAAAATCGTGGTCGAGCGCGTTGTAATGAGTCACGAACGGCCGCGCCGCGGCCCCGCCCGGTATGGCCTGCAACATCGGCGTCTCGACTTCGAGAAAATCGCGCGCCTCGAAGAAGTCGCGCACGCCTCGCACGATGGCGCTACGCGCTTTGAACACAGCCCGCGAATCGGGGTGCATGATCAGATCGACATACCGTTGGCGATAACGCGCCTCGGTATCCGACAGCCCGTGCCATTTTTCCGGCAGCGGACGAAGCGACTTGGTCAGTAGACGATAGGTCTCGGCACGGACCGATAGCTCGCCCTTGTTGGTTCGCGACAGCTTTCCCGTCACTCCGACAATATCGCCGATATCCAGCTGCTTGAAGGTCTTGTAGGCGTCTTCTCCGAGCAGATCACGCTGCATGAACAGCTGGATTCGTCCGCTGGCATCCTGCAGTGTCGCGAAACTGAGCTTGCCCATCACGCGCTTGGCAAGCAGCCGCCCGGCCACCGATACCGTCTTCGCCTGCGCATCGAGCGCGTCTGCCTCGTCGTCGGCATGCTCGGCCTGCAACGCGCCGGCCGCCGCATCCGGGCGGAAATCGTTCGGGAACGCGCCGCCAGCGGTTCGCCAATCGGCCAGCTTTTCCTTGCGCTGAGCGACCAGACGGTGTGTCTCGCCATCGCCCTTACTCGCATCGGTCATCGTGTTACCACTCTCGTTATAGACCCTGTTTCAGGCTTTCCTCGACGAACTCGTCCAGATCGCCGTCGAGTACGCCTTGCGTATTTCCAACCTCCACGCCGGTACGCAGATCCTTGATCCGCGATTGATCGAGCACGTACGAGCGAATCTGGCTACCCCAGCCGATGTCGGATTTGCCCGCCTCGGTCACTTCAGCGGCCTCTCGGCGCTCGGCGAGCTCGCGCTCGTACAACTTGGATTGGAGCTGCTTCATCGCCGTGGCGCGATTCTTGTGCTGCGATCGGTCATTCTGGCACTGCACGACGATGCCGGTCGGCTCGTGCGTGATGCGCACCGCCGATTCGGTGCGGTTGACATGCTGGCCGCCCGCGCCGCTGGCACGATAGACATCCACCCGCAGATCGGACGGGTCGATCTCGATTTCGATCTTGTCGTCGATCTCCGGCGCGACGAAAACCGCGGCAAACGACGTATGCCGTCGCGCGCCCGAGTCGAAGGGCGACTTGCGCACCAGCCGGTGCACGCCCGTTTCCGTGCGCAACCAGCCATAGGCGTAGTTGCCGGTCACCGCGAACGTCGCGCTCTTGATGCCTGCCACCTCACCGGCCGAATACTCGGTGATCTCGGTCGCGAAACCGCGCCGCTCGCACCAGCGCAGATACATCCGCAGCAACATCTCGGCCCAATCCTGCGCCTCGGTGCCGCCGGAACCGGCCTGGATATCGACAAACGCATTGCTCGCATCGGCCTCGCCCGAGAACATGCGCTGAAACTCCAACGCTTTAATATGTATCTCGACGCCGTCCAGCTCGCGATCGATATCGGCAATCACGCTATCGTCTTCCTCGGCCTCGGCCATCTCCACCAGTTCGACACTGTCGTCGAGGGTAGCGAGCGCCTGGTCCATGGGCTTGACGATGTCTTCAAGCCGCGCCTTTTCCTGGCCGAAAGCCTGCGCCTTGTCAGGCGACTCCGCCCAAATCTCGCCGCGCGCGAGTTCGGCGTCCAGTTCAGTCAGGCGGTCCTTTTTTTCAGCGTAGTCAAAGATACCCCCGTAGGTCGCCCAGGCGCTCACGAAGCGTTTGCATGCGGGATTTTACGGTGTTGGTTTCCATCGAGCGCAAAGCCTTTATAATCAGTCGGCGGGCGCGGATGATTGCAGGTAATTTTTTTTAGCACAACCGTGCTCGACAATTGCTAAATCCTGCAAAACACCGCATAATCTCGTGGCACGTCACCGGTTTGGGAACACTTGTTCGCCAGTTCGGTGAATGGGACCGCACAACAAACCTAAACCCGTTCAAGGGAGTTTTGAACTATGCAATTCAAACAACCGCTCACCGCATGTGTTGCGGGCGCGTTGGGTCTGGCCTTCTCGGCCGGCGCCATCGCCCAGGACAACACGCCGCAGGACAAGCGTTTCTACGTAGCGCCGATGGTCAGCTACGGCTTTTTCGATAACGACGCCTCCGGTGGCAACGGCAATCTGCCGCGTATCAACACCGATAACGACGACAGCATCGGCGGTACGCTGGCCATCGGTAAGCCGATCACCAGCTGGTTGAACCTCGAGCTGTTCGGCTTCTACTTCAACCCGGATCAGAAGCTCAACGGCGTCGACGCCGACGATGCTGACCTGTACGGCTTCGGTCTGGACGCGTTGTTCTTCCCGGCTCGCGACACCCTGCCGGTCTACGGCATCCTGGGTGCCGCTTGGGGCAAGACCGATCCGGGCTTCGGCTCCGTGAACGGCGTTCGCGTCGGCGACGATGCTGATACGGACTTCCTGGACGCGGGTCTGGGTTACATGTACCAGATCAACGACTACGGCTTGGCCGTGCGTGCTGAGTACCGCTATCGTTACACCACGGTCGACAGTGCCGACATTTACGGCGCCGGTTTCGAAGACAACCGGTATGACGACCATATCCTGTCTCTCGGTCTGCAGATCCCGCTGGGTGCGCCGCCGAGTGCTCCGGCTCCGGCCCCGGCTCCGGCCCCGGCCCAGCCGATGGATAGCGATGGCGACGGCGTCATCGATGCCAACGATCAGTGCCCCGGCACCCCGCGCGGCACGGAAGTCGACGCTCGCGGCTGCCCGATCGAGAAGCAGGCTCCGATCGTTCTGAAGGGCGTGACCTTCGAGTTCGATTCCGCCAAGCTGACCTCGCAGGCCGAGAATCGTCTGGACAACGTGGTTGACGCGCTGCAGGCCAGCGACGAGATCACCTTCCGTATCGACGGTTACACCGACAGCATCGGCACCGAGCAGTACAACCAGGGTCTGTCCCAGCGTCGTGTGGATTCGGTTCGCTCCTACCTGATGCAGCATGGCATCTCGAGCAGCCGTATCACCGGTACGCAGGGTCATGGCGAGTCCAACCCGGTTGCGACCAACGAGACGGCCGCTGGTCGTGCTCAGAACCGTCGCGTCGAGCTGAACGTCACGAGTCAGTAAGACAACGACTGTTCGTCTAGTCGGGCCCGGCCTCTTCGGAGGCCGGGCTTTTTTATGCGCGCCATAGCCGTGCCTTCCGTAGCGCCGCCAGTTGCCGCACACGCCATGCACTCCTTCCCCTGCGCGGATAGAATGCAAGACGACCACGTCGCGTACCCGCCTGCCCCGAACTCATGAATTGCAATGTTCAAGATTGCGACCCGCGCTTACCCGATGAGGTCGTCGACTTCCTCTGCGATCTCTTGCGCCGGCGCCGTCCGAACTCGCTGATCGTGATTGATGACCAAAGCGCTGCGTCGGCGGGCGACCACTCTTGGCCGGCACGCCTGAGGCCAGCCTTGCCGGACGGCGCACGATACGTCATTGAAACGCCGGACACGTGGCGTGACAACGCAGCAGAGCGCTCAGAACTCGCGTTGCTTGTCTGCGATCCCACCGCGTACTCAACGCAGGCATACCGTAGGCTTCTGGGCGAATTACGCGACCGACGCGCCGCAGCAGTGATCGTGTTGAACAGGCCGGCAACCGGCCCCTATGACCCATGGCAGATCGGCGACTTCATTGCCATGGGCTTTCGTCGCGTCGCGGGCAGTCAGGCACTACCGGCTGGCTGGAGTCTGTATCGCTACGATATCCACGACTATAAAACCACGCCGGATTGGCTCAACAAGCGTTATTGGGCCAACCCAGAGCGATGGGACCAGGAGCGCTGGTAGGCGTGCGCTGCAAGCTCGACCCGGCTGGGCACGTCACCGACTGACCAGGCGTCGACCGCCCAACCCAACACCGACTCCTGGCTCGCGTCACAGAGACGGTCGGGCGGTTCCTGGCCCAACATCGACAGACAGACCCAGAGCTGCGCGCTGCGCCGTTCCGACCTGAGTGCGAGCGCGCCCTGACTCTTACCCAGCTTCTGTCCGGCGGTATCCACCAGCACTGGCACGTGGGCGTAGTTCGGTCTCGGGTACCCGAGCCGCTCCTGCAGCCAGATCTGACGAGGCGTGGACGACAACAGATCTGCGCCGCGTACCACCTCAGTAATCTGTTGAAACGCGTCGTCGACCACGGTCGCCAGCTGGTAGGCAGTGATACCGTCGGCACGGCGAATCACGAAATCACCGATGTCGTCGGCTAATATCTGTTCGTAATGACCCTGTACCGCATCGTGCAGCACGGTTGGGCGGTTGGATACCTTCAACCGGACCGAACGCGCGCGACGACCCGCCGGCAGCCCCCGACGGCAGGTACCCGGGTAGACCGGCCCTTCGATCCCGACGCGACCGGCCCTTGCCTCGCGTCGCGTGCACCCGCACTCGAACGCATCGCCCTGCGAGCGCAGCCGCTCGATCGCCGCCCGATAGGCTTCACGCCGATCCGCCTGATGCATGACCTGGCCATCCCATCGCAGGCCGAAAGCCGAGAGCGTATTCAGGATGTGCCGATCGGCATTCGGAACGACGCGCGGCGTGTCCAGATCGTCGATCCGTACCAGCCATTGACCACCCTGGGCACGCGCGTGCACAAAACTGGCAACCGCGGCCAATAAGGAACCCAGGTGCAACGGCCCGCTCGGCGAGGGTGCGAATCGCCCAATAACGCTCATGTCGGGGTGCCGGGCGGCAGGCAATAGCGGCTTGCTCGCGCCGGGTCGGAACCAGGGCCGCAGGCTATTGTCGTCCGGGATTCATTACCAAGGCCGTCAAGTCGGCCCGGTTCATCGGCGTGGGATCGCTCAGAAACAGCGCTTGCCGATGAAACGAAATGGTCGGGGTAGCAGGATTTGAACCTACGACCTTCTGCACCCCATGCAGACGCGCTACCAAGCTGCGCCATACCCCGACTTGAGAGCGCGTATGGTAACAGAACTTCCATGCGCGTCGTATACCCCGTGGCGCTTATTCGAGACCTTTCATGATGGTTTCGAGTTCCTCACGAATCGCGGCGAGCGAATCGCCCGCGCTCGCCGCCGGCAGGGCAGCCAGTGCGCGCCCCTTGTCGCGCAGCTGCAGGCGGGCACCTTGGATGGTGAAACCCTGCTCGTAAAGCAACATGCGGATATCACGCGCAATGAGTACGTCGTGTTGCTGGTAATACCGCCGGTTGCCGCGACGCTTGACTGGCTTTAGCTGAGTGAACTCCTGCTCCCAGTAACGGAGCACGTGCGGCTTTACCCGGCACAGTTCGCTGACTTCACCGATCGTGAAATAGCGCTTGTCGGGAATCGGCGGCAGTAATTCGTCAGCTGCTTGCGTCAATGCTCGACTCGACGCGTGCCCGCATCTTCTGCCCGGGCTTGAAACTGACCACGCGCCGGGCCGAAATGGGAATTTCCTCGCCGGTCTTCGGGTTTCGACCGGGCCGTTGATTCTTATCGCGGAGCTCGAAGTTCCCGAAACCGGAAAGCTTAACGTATTCACCGGCTTCCAGCGTGGACCTCACTTCCTCGAAGAAGCAATCCACGAATTCCTTGGACTCGCGCTTGTTGAAGCCCAACTGCTCGAACAGATTCTCGGTCAGATCCGCCTTCGTGAGTGCCACAGCTATTCACCCCTGATTCGCGCGCCGCACCGTTGCTCGAGCACCGAGACCACGCGCGTTATTATTGTTTCAACGCCTTCGTCGGTAAGCGTGCTCGCTTTATCTTGGAAAATCAAGCTTAAAGCGACGCTCTTGAATCCAGTCTCAAGGCCTTGCCCGCGAAACAGATCAAAGACTTGTACTTGCTGCAGTTCGACAAGCTCCAGCGATTCGACGGCCTCGACGAGGCGGCCGACAGGAACCGATTCGTCGACGACCAACGCCAGATCACGCCGGACCAGCGGCTGCTCGGACACCGGCTCGAACCTTGGTGTCGTCGATCGCGCGACGGCATCATAATCTAGTTCAAATACATAGGGCAATTCAATGTTTTTGAATCGCTTTCTGAAAACTGGCGCAAGTTGCCCGAGCCAGCCCACGGCAATGCCATTCTGTTCGATACGCGCCGTACGCCCCGGGTGCAGTGCCGGGTGTGTGGCTGCCACGAAGCGCGGCCTATCCGCCGAACCCGCAAACAGGGCTTCCACATCGCCCTTGACGTCGAAGAAATCAACGGGCCGGGTCGTTCGATCCCAGTGAGGATCTTCGGCCAGTCCGCCTACGACGCCAGCCAGTGTATCGCTTTGCAGGACACCCGCCTCGGCGTTTTCATCAGGTAAAAAGCGGAGGCCGCGCTCGTACAGGCGTACGCGCGCCTGCTGGCGTCGAACGTTGTAGTGCCAGCTCGGCAACAGGCTAGCCCACAGCGTTCGCCGCATCTGTACGTATAGATCGGAGATCGGGTTGTCGAGCGTTACTGCCGTGGCGTCGTCCGTCAGCATGGCGTGCAAACCAGGCTCCACGAAACTGTATGTGATCGCTTCGCTGTAACCGCGCTCCCGCAGTACGCACGCCACTCGTTCGGGCTCGGCCCCGGCCGCGGCCGCGCTGACGGCCGGCAGCCGCACTCGTGCGTCTTCCGCGGCCAGCTGATCGTAGCCATAGACGCGTGCGACCTCCTCGATCAGGTCCGCCTCGATGTTGATATCGAATCGCCAGCTCGGTGGCACCACGGTCCAGCGTCCGGCCGTCACGAATTCCACGTCCATTCCCAGCCATTCCAGGGCCGATCCAACCCACGCCGCGTCGATGGGCTGCCCCAACAGGCGCGTGATATGGGTTTCGTCCAGATCGATCCGTCGGGTAGCCGGCCACATGGGCTGGCCTTGCTCGACGGACACCGGCCCCACGGATCCGCCGGCGAGGTCGATGAGCAGAGCCGTGGCACGCGCTAGAGCGCGCGGATGCAGCGACGGATCCACGCCGCGCTCGAAGCGATGCAATGAATCGGTTTGTATCTTGTACTTCCGCCCGCGTCCGGCGACCACGGTCGGTGTGAAACAGGCCGCCTCGAATACCACGTTGACGGTCTGTTCGTCGACGGCCGTGCGCTGTCCGCCGATCATGCCGGCAATCGCCACAGCGCCTTCGTCGTCGGCGATCACGAGCGTGTCGACGTCCAGCACCACCTCCTCCCCATCGAGCGTGGTGATTTTTTCGTTCGACCGGGCCCGTCGCACCTGAATGTCGCCCGTCAGGCGGTCTCCATCGAAGGCGTGCATCGGCTGGCCGAGTTCCAGCATGACGTAATTGCCGATATCCACCGGCAGATTGATCGTGCGTATGCCCGCGCGTCTCAGCCGCTCGCGCATCCACATGGGGGTACACGCTCCAGGGTCGATGCCGGTCACACATTGGGCGGCGTATCCGACACAATCAGCGGGCGCGGCAATCTGAACGGGCCGAAGAGTCGAGCCGGTGACCTCGGGCAGGTCGGTTGCCGGCTCCGCCAGCACCTGACCACTGGTGACGGCTACCTCGCGTGCCAGCCCTCGAACACTCAGGCAGTCACCGCGGTTAGGGGTAAGATCGACCTCGAGCACCTGATCGGGCAGGCCCAGATAATCCGCCAGGGGTTGGCCGACCGGCGCATCGACCGGTAACAGCCACAAACCGTCGGCATCGCTTGCCATGCCCAGCTCGGAGGCACTGCAAAGCATGCCGCGCGACGCGACACCGCGCAGTTTGGCGGCCTTTATCTTCATTCCGCCGGGCATGACGGCACCGACCGTGGCGACCGGCGCGTGGATACCGGGCCCGACGTTCGGCGCTCCGCAAACGATATTCAGCCGTTCGGCGCCGACGTCGACCTCGCAGACCCTGAGCTTGTCGGCATCCGGATGCGGCTCGCACGTGACGACTCGCCCTACCACGATTCCGTCAAGCGAAGGCCCTGCAGGCGTGATGTCGTCGACCTCCAGTCCAGCCATGGTCAGACGATCGGCCAGCGTATCGATATCGTCGGGCGTGTCGACCCAGCTGCGGAGCCAGCGCTCGCTCATTTTCATAACGAAACCCTCGAAACGGTCAAGCGAACTGCGCGAGAAAGCGCAGATCGTTGTCGTAGAACTGGCGCAGATCGGTCACGCCGTAGCGCAGCATGGCCAGGCGTTCAACGCCCATCCCGATCGCATAACCCGTGTAACGCTCGCCGTCGATTCCGGCCGCCTCGAGCACACGCGGATGAACCATGCCGCAACCCAGCACCTCCATCCATCCCGAACCGGTACCCAGACTACGGCCGTCGATATCGACCTCCGCGGAAGGCTCGGTGAACGGAAAATACGACGGGCGAAAGCGCAGTTTGAGCGAGGTACCGAAGAAAGCCTCCAGAAACGCCTGCAGCTCGGCGCGCAGTTCGGCGAAGCTCACCTGTTCGGCCACGTACAAGGCCTCGACCTGATGAAACATCGGGCTGTGCGTACGATCCGAATCGCAGCGATACACACGCCCGGGCGCAATGATCCGAATCGGCGGCTGACGTGCCTCCATGGTTCGGATCTGGACCGGCGAGGTATGCGTGCGCAGCAGCAGCCGTGCACCGTCGATATAGAACGTGTCCTGCATCGCCCGGGCCGGGTGGTCCGGCGGGACATTCAGCGCTTCGAAGTTGTGGTAGTCATCCTCGATTTCGGGCCCATGGACGACCTCGAAGCCCCGATACCGAAACAGCGCCTCGATACGCTCGCGCGTGAGGCTGATCGGATGCGGCGCCCCGGACGCGTGGCCCCGACCCGGCAGCGTGACATCCACCCGTTCGGCCGCCAGCTTTTCAGCCATCGCCTGGGCTTCGAGGGTCTGCCGGCGCTCGACCAACGCATCGGCCACTTCGCTCTTGAGACGATTGATGCGCGCGCCGGCGGCCTTGCGCTCGGACGCATCGAGACTGCCGAGCTGCTTGAGCAGCGCCGTGACCCGTCCCTTTTTCCCCAGCAGCGCCACGCGCTGTGCCTCCAGCGAGTCGAGCGCATCCGCATCGGCTATCTCGCGCAGGGCCTGCGCGCGCAGGCTATCCAGTTCGGTGGTCATGCGTGGCAACTCTCGACGTTTATGACGGACAAACAAAAGGGAAAGGCACAGGCCTTTCCCTTTTCAAGCTGCTCGGGTTGTCACTGCGCGTGCAGCGCACCCGCAGGAATCAGGCCTGCGCGGCTTTCGCCTGTTCGACGACGGCAGCAAACGTAGCCTTGTCGCGCACGGCCAGATCGGCCAGGATCTTGCGATCAAGCTCGATGCCGGCTTTTTTCAGGCCGTTCATGAACACGCTATAGGACACGCCCAGTTCCTTGGCGCCCGCGCTGATGCGGGTAATCCACAATGCGCGGAACTCCCGCTTGCGGTTGCGGCGATCCCGGTACGCGTACTGGCCCGCCTTGAACACGGCCTGGCGCGCTACGCGGTAGGTACGGCTGCGTGCGCCGTAGTAACCCTTTGCCTTCTTGAGAACTTTCTTGTGACGGGCCTTAGCCGTCACGCCGCGACTGACTCGTGCCATTTTCGCGCTTCCTGTTGAAAATCGAAATCAAGACAGGGTGCCAAGCACCCTGTCCACTTTACAGATTCGCGACCGCGGTCGCGTGTCCGCCTAGATGTACGGAACGAGCCGATCCATCGCCGGCTGATCGGCATCCGACACCAGTGCGCCCGTGGCAAGACGGCGCTTACGCTTGGGCGACTTCTTGGTCAGAATATGATTGTCGTAGGCGCGACGACGACGGAGCTTGCCGCTTCCGGTGCGCTTGAAACGCTTGGCCGCGCCTCGATTCGTCTTGAGCTTGGGCATAACTTCTCTCTAAATCCAACGTGTCCGGAAACCGGGTTCGCTATTTCTTGCTGTGCCTCGGCACACCCTTGAGCGGTGACATCACCATCGTCATCAGGCGGCCCTGCATCTCGGGGTGTTGCTCGACGCCCGCCATCTCTTCGAGGTCGCCGCGAACACGATCCATGAGCTCCATACCGAGCTCCTGATGCGCCATTTCACGCCCACGAAAACGCAACGTGATCTTGATCTTGTCGCCTTCTTCGAGGAATTCCTTGAGCTTACGCAGCTTGATGTTGTAGTCGCCGGTATCCGTACCCGGCCGAAACTTCACCTCTTTAAGCTGCGTCTGCTTCTGCTTCGACTTGCCGGCCTGCTGAGTCTTCTTCTTCTCGAAGATGTGTTTACCGTAATCCATGATACGGGTCACGGGCGGCTCGGCGTTGGGCGACACTTCGACCAGATCGAGTTCGTACTCGGCTGCCTTGGCCAGCGCATCCTCGATCCGCATGATGCCGACCTGCTCCCCGTCCGGGGCAATCACGCGAACTTCGCGCGCGGTTATCGCGTCGTTGCGGCGATCCTTTTGTCCAGAAGCGATTTCAGCGTCCTCCTTGCATTTTCGGCGTCCCGTACCGACCGATCAGATAAGCATCATCGGCACGAAGCGCGCGAGTATAGCAGATGCGACCGCCGATTAAAGCCTGCCGCATTTATTTTCTTTCCTGTACGCGCTGGCGCGCCTGGGCGATGAAGTCATCGATCGACAGCGTGCCGAGGTCTTCACCCTCGCGCGTTCTCACGGCGATCGCGCCCGCCTCGACCTCGCGGTCGCCCACGACCAGCAGGTACGGCACCCGCTGCATCGTGTGCTCTCGGATCTTGTAGCCGACTTTTTCGTTACGCAGGTCAGTCGCCACTCGCAGACCGGCATCACGCAGACGTGTCTGAACATCGATGACGTAGTCGGACTGCGCGTCCGTGATATTGAGCAGCAAGGCCTGTACCGGGGCCAGCCACAGGGGCATGGAGCCTGCGTGATGCTCGATGAGGATGCCGATGAAGCGCTCGAGCGACCCCAGAATCGCACGATGCAGCATGACCGGGACCTGCCGATCGCCCTGCTCGTCGATATACTCGGCGCCCAGCCGATCCGGCATGGAAAAGTCGAGCTGGACCGTGCCCAACTGCCAGACACGGTTCAGACAGTCCCGGAGCGAGAACTCGATTTTCGGTCCATAGAACGCGCCTTCCCCCGGCTGTAGCTCGAAGTCCAGCCCTTTGTCTTCGAGGCACTGTTGCAGCGCCGCCTCCGACTTGTCCCAGATCGCATCCGAGCCAACCCGTTTCTCGGGCCGCGTGGACAGCTTGATAAGCACGTCGTCGAAGCCGAAATCCGCATACACCGAATACAGAAGATCGGTGAAGTTCGATACCTCTTCACCGATCTGCGCCTCGGTACAGAAGATATGCGCATCGTCCTGGGTGAAGCCGCGTACGCGCATCAGGCCATGGAGCGTGCCCGAGGCTTCGTTGCGGTGGCAGGAACCGAACTCGGCCAGCCGCAACGGCAGATCGCGATAGCTCTTCAGGCCGCGGTTGTAGATCTGGACATGCGCTGGGCAGTTCATCGGCTTGACCGCGAACTGGCGATCTTCAGAGCCGGTAATGAACATGTCGTCGGCAAATTTCTCGGCGTGGCCGGATTTCTCCCACAGCGACAGATCGATCAGCGAGGGCGTATGGACTTCCTTGTAGCCCTCGCGATCCAGGCGTGCACGGATATAGTCGGTGATCTGCAGATAGATCTGCCAGCCGCGGTCGTGCCAGAAGATCATGCCCGGGGCTTCTTCCTGGATATGAAACAGATCCTGCTTGCGGGCGATCAACCGGTGGTCGCGCTTCTTGGCCTCTTCCAGGAAGGCCAGGTGCGCTTTCAGATCCTTTTCGTTGGCCCATGCCGTGCCGTAGATGCGCGTGAGCATCTCGTTGTCGGAATCGCCGCGCCAGTAGGCTCCGGCCAGGCTCATCAGCTTGAAGGCGCGCAAGTGCCGCGAATTGGGCACATGAGGGCCCTTGCACATGTCCACGTAATCTTCGTGGTGGTACAGCGCGATCGTCTCGCCGTCGGGGATCTCGCGCACGATCTCCTGCTTGTAGGGTTCGTTGCGCGCTTCGAAAGCTTCCAGCGCCTGCTGCCGACTCACCACCTCGCGGACCACTTCATGATCCCGCTTGGCAAGCTCGTGCATTCGCGCCTCGATCGCCTCCAGATCTTCGGGCGTCAGCGTCTTGTCGAGCGCAATGTCGTAATAGAAGCCGTCGTCGATGACGGGCCCGATGGCCATCTTCACATCTGGATACATCGTCTTGAGCGCCTGTCCCAGCAGATGGGCGCAAGAGTGGCGGATGATATCCAGGCCATCCCTGTCGCGGGCGGTGATCAGGGCCACCTCGGCATCGTCATCGATGATTACCGACGCGTCGGCCAGGCGACCGTCTATACGCGCGGCCAGCGTGGCCTTGGCCAGTCCGGCGCCGATCGACTCGGCGACCTGCATGCCGGTCACGGGCTGATCGAAGGATTTGACGGTTCCGTCGGGAAGCGTGATCGCAGGCATCGCGAATTCCTTTTCAGTGGCGGCCGATACCAGGGGCCGCGTGGTTTTCGCGCCCGGCCTGACCTGCAGCCACACCCGGCACGGATAAAAGAAAAGCCGCCCGGTGGACTACCGCAGCGGCTTTTCGCAAAAAGGTGGCCGACACAAAACGATAGGTTTCGATGACATCGCCTTGAAACCGCCTGCCGATCGAGGCGTCGCTTGGGCCGTGGAAGCCCGATCGAGCCGAGGCGTTTGTCGCCACTAATACAATTAGTGGTAGGCGCGAGTGGATTCGAACCACCGACCTCTACCATGTCAAGGTAGCGCTCTAACCAACTGAGCTACGCGCCTATCGAGGGCGAGAAGATACGCTGAATGTTCGCGCGGGGCAACCGTTGAAGACGATCTTTTCGCCACGGGTGGACCGGGTACGCGTCGGCAGCGGCAACCCGGCGAACGTCACGCTGTGCTCACGGCAGATCGGCGACACCCGCTCGATAAACACCCGCGCGATCGCTGTCATCACACAGGTGCAACCGGCGGCCGCGCGCTGGAGGCAACCAGCCCAAAGGTTCCCGACGCGGGCTCAAGACAATACCGGGCCGTCGACCACTGCGTCCGCTTACCCGGCCTTGGCCGGCAATTCCAACGCGTACTCGCGGATCTTGCCGATCTGGTCCCGAATCTTGCCGGCTTCCTCGAACTCGAGGTTCTCGGCATGCTTGAACATCCGCTTTTCGAGCCGGTCGATTTCCTTGGCCAGCTGGGCGGCCGACATTCGCGCATAATCGACCCCGACTTCGGCCACCTTCTTCTTGTCCTTGGCCTCGCTATAGTCCTCATAGCCGTGGCGCATGACGTCGGCGACCTTTTTCTCGATCGTCTTCGGCGTAATGCCATGCTCTTCGTTGAACGCGATCTGTTTGGCTCGTCGACGCTCGGTCTCGTCGATCGCTCGCTGCATGGAGCCGGTCATCTGATCGGCATACAGAATGGCGCGTCCCTCGACGTTACGCGCCGCACGCCCGACCGTCTGGATGAGCGAACGCTCCGCGCGCAGAAAGCCCTCCTTGTCCGCATCGAGAATGCCGACCAGCGTGACCTCGGGAATATCGAGGCCCTCGCGCAATAGATTGATGCCCACCAGCACGTCGAATTCGCCCAGCCGCAGGTCGCGGATGATCTCGCTGCGCTCCACGGTGTCGATATCCGAGTGCAGATAGCGCACCGACACCCCGGCCTCGTGCAGATATTCGGTCAGATCCTCGGCCATGCGCTTGGTGAGGGTCGTCACCAACACGCGCTGCTTCTTGGCCGTGACTTCCTTGATCTCGGACAGCAGATCGTCCACCTGGGTATCGGCCGGCCGGATTTCGATTGCCGGATCCACCAGCCCGGTGGGACGCACCACCTGCTCGACCGTATTGTCGGCGTGCTTGATCTCGTAAGGGCCCGGCGTGGCCGACACATAGATCATCTGCGGTGCCACGCGCTCGAATTCCTCGAACTTGAGCGGGCGGTTGTCCAGCGCCGACGGCAACCGGAAACCGTATTCCACCAGTGTTTCCTTGCGCGCCCGGTCGCCCTTGTACATTCCGCCGATCTGCGGGACGGTCACGTGCGATTCGTCCAGCACCATGATCGCGTCATCCGGCAGGTAGTCGAGCAGACACGGCGGCGGCTCGCCCGGCGCCCGGCCGGACAGATAGCGCGAATAATTCTCGATGCCCGAACAGAACCCGATCTCGTTGATCATCTCCAGGTCGAACAGGGTGCGCTGCTCGATGCGTTGGGCCTCGAGCAGCTTGCCCACCGACTCGAAGTAGGCCACCCGCTCCTTCATCTCGGCCTTGATCGCATCCATGGCGCCAACGATGCGCTCGCGCGGCGTGACATAGTGCGTCTTCGGGTAGATCGTCAGACGTGGAACCTTGCGATTGACGGTGCCGGTCAGCGGGTCGAAAAACGACAACCGCTCGATCTCGTCGTCGAACAGTTCGATCCGAACGGCCTCTTCGTCTTCTTCGGCCGGAAACACATCGATGATCTCGCCGCGCACGCGGTACGTCCCGCGCTCCAGCGACATGTCGTTGCGCTTGTACTGCAACTCCGTAAGACGCTTGACCAGATCTCGCTGACCGATCTGCTCGCCTTCGTCCAGATGCAGCACCATGGCGAAGTAGGCCTGCGGGTCGCCCAAACCGTAGATTGCCGACACCGACGCCACCACGATCGTATCGCGGCGTTCGATCAGCGCCTTGGTCGCCGACAGACGCATCTGCTCGATATGCTCGTTCATGGACGAGTCCTTCTCGATGAAGGTGTCCGACGACGGCACGTACGCTTCGGGCTGATAGTAGTCGTAGTACGACACGAAATATTCGACGGCGTTGTTCGGAAAGAATTCCTTCATCTCGCCGTAGAGCTGTGCAGCCAGCGTCTTGTTGGGCGCCATGATCAGCATGGGCCGGCCCGAACGCATGGCGACATTCGCCATCGTGAACGTCTTGCCGGAACCGGTCACACCCAGAAGCACCTGGTGTGCCAGGCCGTCTTCCAGCCCTTCCACCAGCCCCTCGATAGCGGCCGGCTGATCGCCGGCAGGTTCCCAATCGGCCTTGAGTTCGAAATTCTCTCGCATGGGACGACGATTGGCCTTTTGAACGGGTTTACAAGTCCACGAGTCTACGCTGGCGGTCCCCCGACGGACGCGGCGCGTCGGGGCGACATAACCCCGCCGCGGCAGGCGCTGACCGATTCGTGGCAAAAAAACAGACGCTATGGCTTGCCAATGCCGGACGCATCCAATAGCATACGCGGCCTTCGCTGCTCGGCGGCGAATGAAAGGCAAGTGACTGTTCCCCGGTAGCTCAGTTGGTAGAGCGGGTGACTGTTAATCACTAGGTCGGCGGTTCGAGCCCGTCCCGGGGAGCCATCAAACCGAGCGTTTGATCCTCTCCATCGTCCTTGCCCATCAGTTATGGCGCTGACACGCATCGCGGTCCCGGCAGGCTAGTCGAACCCGCGCTGCAGCGTATCCGTTTCCACGACCGTGGCATTCTCCAGTGTGATTTCTCGCAACAGGCGGTTGCCGCCGAAGTTGTAGATCCATTGTTCGCGATAGACGGGTATCACGCCGCGGCGCAGGTAATAGTCGCCCTGCGCGGTCCGACCGCGCGAACTGTAGATATAGCCGATCACGTTGCGCTGGGCGGGCTCACCGCACATCGCCAACAAACGATACTTGCTGATTCCGCGGCTGATATCGGCCGGGCGGCAGCGCCCCGAGGCGGCATTCGCGTTGAACCCGTAGCCGCCGTCCCGGATCCGGTAGAGATCTCCGTTGCGGAACACGAGTATCTGCAACAGGCGAGACGGACCGCGGTTGTAGGTCCATTCTTCCATGGACAGTCCCCCCCCGTAGCCGACCCCCGCCCCGCCGATCCACGGATCGACGAAATCGGGCGCACCGCAGGCATTGCGCACCACCACCGCCGGGTCGCCTGTCTGGATCAAACTACCGCCGCAGCGCAGGCTGTCGGCATGGGCCGGCGCCGACGAAAGAACGAGAACGCCAATCACAAGCAGCAAACCGGCCAGCACCGTCTGCCCGGAGCGCGTCATCAGCCCGGACCGTTCACGTGATAGCGCTGGCCCTGATAGTTCAGGGTCGCGCCGGTGGCATCGATGCTCTCGACCGCCGGCCCGGCAGCCAGCCGCTCGCCTTCGTGATACCGGCGCCCGTCGACCAGGATGAAGCTCCGCCCGGGCACGCTGCTGTACAGGTGTCCATTGATGGCGACATCCGGCACGCGCCCGGCCAGCGACTCCGCCGAGGGTGCATCCTCCATCGCCAGCGACGACGGCACCGTGGCGCTGCTGTCCAGCGGGGTACGGGAGAACGTCACACGGCCCCGCTCGTTCGGCAGATTCGATGACAGCCTGAGCCCCTCTACGGTCTCTGCACGGTCGGGCGGCGGCTGCGTACGCGGCGCCTGGGCGGCGGTCAACTGGCGCTGGGGCGGCTGTGCCCGCGCGTCGGTCGCCCGGCGGGCGGCCGGCTCGATCGCACTCGCGGGTGCGTTCGCTGGCGCAGTCGCATCGGTCGATGCCGGTGTCTCGGCTATTTGGGGGGCCGTGTCGACAACGGTACGCCCCGGCCAGAACAGATAGACAAGCAGACCGATATTACACACGGCCAGCACGATCACGAACCAGCGAAGGGCCTGCGACGAACCACTGCCATAGGGCGTATCGGACGCCGAGATCGAGCGCAGGTCCGCGCCCCGCTGTTCATGACGCTCACGCTCGGCTTTCTTCAAGGCATCGACGAGATACGACACTTACTCCTCCACCGGCTTGAGCGCGGGCGAGCCGGGCGAAGGCACCGCACCGTTGAGCATCATCTGTGTCCGCGGCCCCGCCATGCCGTCGGGTTCGAGGCCCCGCTTGAGCTGGAATGCCTTCAGGCGAGCCGCCAGTGCATCGTCATAGATCGGTGACGGCGGGCCGAGCTGCGTGTCCAGATTCTGCCCGGCCGCGCGTGCCAAGCGCCGGCGCAGCCAGACCACGGCGTCCCCCACCGCGCCCGGTTGAATCAGGCTGACACCGGAATCCGAGCGCCAGATCACCTCGAACTGACCCGTCCAGACCCGTGCCAGATCGCTGCGCGAAATCCGCCGGGTGCCGTTGGATCCCACCAGCGTCGCATCGTCGCCGTCGAGCGCGCTCAACAGCACCTTCTGGCGACGGCCCTCCCGCTGAACGGTCAACAACGCCGGGCGGTTGTAGCGTTCGACCATGGCAAAACTGCCGCGATCGGCCAGACAACGCAGATCTCCGACACGCAGGGCCGCACAGCTGCTGCTCACCTGCGAACCGAACACCCCCCACAGCCGCAGCAACTGGTTGATGTCGGCATCGCCTTCGGGAATACCCGTGGCCGCATCGGTCGAGGCGGCCGGCGCCGCGCCGGCGCCGTCGCTGACGACCGCGGTATCTGCGCCGGCCCCGGTCGAGGCCGAACCCGCCGCGGCAACGCGCTCATCGTCAGGCCCGCCGTCCGGCTGCGCGCCGGGGTCGGGCTCGACCGGCTCGGCGGCTCGCTCGGGGCCATCGGCCCCGGCTGACACCGACTGGACCGCAGAACGCGAGCCGACGTGGAACCATTCCGCGGCACGACCGAGCTCGATACCCGGGTACCACGCCAGAAGTCCGGCCGCGGCCACCGCCGCGAGTGCGGTCGCCGGCAGCCCGACCCGCAACCATCCACCCGGCCGGCGTTTGCGCGGCAGCGTTTCTGCCGCTGCACGTCGGATCATCGCCAGACCCAGGCGGGAACGGCCGTGGGCATAACCTCCCATCAGAGCGCGCTCGCAGACCATATTGATCAGCCGAGGCACGCCGCCGGTCACCCATCGCAGATAATTCAGTGCCAACGGCGTGAACAGGTGCTGCGACCCGCCGGCAAGCTTGAGCCGGTGCTGAACGTAGGCACGCGTCTCGACATAATCCAGCGGCTTGAGCCAGAAACGCGCGGTGATGCGCTGGGCGAGCTGGCGCAGATCGTGACGCGCCAGCAGATCGTCGAGTTCAGGCTGACCGACGAGAATGATGCGCAACAGCTTGTGCTTGTGGGTCTCCAGATTGGTCAGCAGGCGGAGCTCTTCGAGCACCCCGCCACTGAGATTCTGTGCCTCGTCGATGATCAGCACGGTACGACGATTGTCTGCGTGCGTGGCCAGAAGATGCCGGTTGAGCCGGTCCACCAGCTGCTTGAGCGAAGTGTCCGCGGCGCGGTCGTACGGCGCACCCAGTTCGTCACAGATGGTGGCCACGAACTCTTCAACGCCCAGATGCGGATTCCAGCACAGCGCAATATCCAACTCCGGCGTTTCGTTATCGACCAGGGCCCGGATGAGTGTGGTCTTGCCGGTGCCCACTTCCCCGGTCAACGCGACGAAGCCGCCATGCTCGCCGGTCCCATAGAGCAGGTGCCCGAGTGCCTCGCGATGGCTGGCGCTCAGATACAGGAATGCCGGATCGGGGGTGACCGAAAACGGGTAATCGTTGAAACCGTAATAGCGCAGATACATCAAGTGTCGCGACGGGCAGTAACCGGCCAAGTCTAACCCGCGCCCAGCACGCGGCAAACCAGCGTCCGACGCGGGGTCGACGGTTTGCCCGCAACCGGCATTCCCTGGGTTAGACTTCGCGCCATGGCTGCACAACTGTCTCGCGACGCGCAGCGCTGGCTCGCCCGGCTGCCGGAAATCGCCAACATCGTTCTCGTGGTGCTGATCGCGCTCTCGGCGGCGCGGCTGTTCTGGCTCGTCTGGCCGGCCGAGGCGCCGACGCTCGTTCCGGCGGTAACCGGCGCCGACAGCCAGTCCACCGACCAGAGCGTCGATGTCGATACCATCGCCAGTGCACATCTGTTCGGCGAACAGACCGTCACCGACGTGGCCGCCGAACAGCGCGAGATACTCAATGCACCCGAAACCCGTCTGGATCTCACCCTTACGGGCATCGTGTCCGAGACCGGGGGCCGGCGCTCGAGAGCCCTAATCAAGACCGGCCGCAACAAACAGGACAACTTCGGCGTTGGCGGCGAGATCTCCGACGGCGTCAAACTGCACGCCATCTATGCCGACCGGGTCATTCTCGACCGGAGCGGGCGCTTCGAAACCCTGACGCTGGAAAGTGTCAAGCAGGCCAAGACGCTCACCGGCGTGACCCGTACGCCACGTGGCAATCAGACGGTCTCCAGCGAACTGGCCGGGGATCTGGGCGACGTACGCCGCAAGATTCTGGCCAACCCTGCGACGGCACAACGCTATATCCGCTTGCAGCCGGAACGACAAAACGGCAACCTCGTCGGCTACCGAATCTATCCGGGGGCCGACCGGGGGCTATTCGAGAAGGCCGGCCTCAAACCGGGGGAGCTCGTGACCGCCGTGAATGGCCAGTCGCTCGACAATCCGGCTGCGTCGCTCAAGCTGCTGGGCAATCTGGCACAGGCCAGTAGTGCCTCTGTGACGCTGGAACGCGACGGTCAGCAACGCACCGTAACCGTGAACTTTTAATGACAGCTTTCGCCCTGCGCCGCCTGTGCTTCTCGATCCTGATGCTGGTGGCCACCACCGCGGTATTCGCACAGTCGCCGGCCGCCGATGAGGGCGATGCGTTCACGCTCAACCTCAAGGATGCCGACATCACCACGCTGATCGCGACCGTCAGCGAGGTGACCGGGCGCAACTTCGTGGTCGACCCACGGGTCAAGGGCGATGTCACCGTATTGTCCAACGAGCCGATGACCCCCGGCCAGCTGTACGAGACGTTTCTGTCCGTACTGGAAGTGCACGGTTTTGCCGCGGTCCCCTCTGGCGAAGTCACCAAGATCATCCCTCAGATCAATGCCAAGCAGGACGGCGGGTTCGGCCGGGCCAGCAGTACCCGGGAAGACATCGTCACGCGGGTGATCAGCGTGAACAACGTCCCGGCCGATCAACTGGTGCCGATCCTGCGGCCCCTGGTGCCGCAATACGGACATCTGGCGGCCTATTCCGCCTCGAACACGTTGATCGTTTCCGACCGTGAAGCCAACGCCCAGCGTATCGCCGAGATCGTGGCCAAGATCGACCGCAATGGCGTACAGAACACCGAAACCATTCGCCTGCAGTACGCCAGCGCCGCCGAGGTCGCACGGGTCATCGAACAGCTCAAGGCCGGCGCGAACGGGAACGCGGCCGCCGGCAACTTCAGCGTGATCCCCGATACCCGTACCAACAGCGTGATCATCAACGGTGGTAAACAGGAGCGGCTGCGGCTACGGGCCATCATTGCCGACCTGGATACCGAAACCGAGCAGACCGGCGGCACTCAGGTCGTCTATCTCGACTATGCCGACGCCGAAACGCTGGCGCCGGTGCTGCAGAACTATGCCGACGGCCAGGGCGCAACCGGCGGCGGCACCACATCGGCCGGCGGCAATGCTGCCGGTGCAGCGGCTGCCGTCCGCTCGGCGGGCGGCCGTGCCGATGGCGTGAGCGTGATTGCCGAGCCGGCGTCCAATGCGCTCGTGGTCACCGCACCGGCCGACACCATGCGTCAGATCCTGCGGGTGATCGACCAGCTCGACATCCGCCGTGGGCAGGTGCTGGTCGAGGCGATCATCGCCGAGATCAGCCTCACTCGCTCGCGCGCGCTGGGTGTGAACGTGGCCGCCTTCAACGATAACGGGCCGGCCGCGGCCAGCATTCTCGACCAGAACACGCTCAACGTCGTGCCGTCGCTCGCGCTCGACGGCACCCCGCTCAGCCTGATCCAGAACGGGCTGAACGTCGCGCTCGGCCAGATCAACGACGGCGGCACCAGCTTTGCCGTGCTGGTCAACGCGCTGTCCAGCAACACCAATACCAATGTGCTGTCGACTCCGTCACTGATCACGCGTGACAACGAGGAGGCCGAGATCAAGGTGGGCCAGGAAGTGCCCTTCGTCACCGGCAGCTATACGAACAACAACGCGGGCGGCGGCGTCAACGGCGTGGTCAACCCGTTCAATACGGTCGAGCGCAAGGACGTCGGCCTGACCCTGGGTTTCACCCCGCAGATCAGTGCCGGCGATACCATCCAGCTGACCATCGATCAGGAGATCTCCAGCATCGCGCAGAACTCCAGCCAGACCGGCGCGGTGGACCTGATCACCAACAACCGTACGCTGACCACCTCCGTCGAGGTGGAGAACGGCCAGATCCTGGTGCTGGGCGGCCTGATCGACGATCAGGTCACCGAGAGTCAGTCCAAGGTACCGCTGCTGGGCGATATACCCATTCTTGGCGCACTGTTCACCAATCGCTCGGTGCAGAAGAACAAGCGCAACCTGCTCAACTTCATCCGGCCGACCATTCTGCGCGGCGGCGGCGAAGCCGATTACTACACCCGCAAGAAATACAACTACATCCGCTCGTTGCAGGAGCGCCAGTCCGAAAGCAGCATTCCGCTGATGGGCGAAGAACAGCGGCCACAGCTGCCGCCGATCGAGGAATACAACGATCGCGACTCGTTCTCCGAGGATTCGGGCGTGGGCGGGGCCAGCCTGCCGGACAGCACCGACATCCGCGAGGGTCGGAATGCCAGCGGCAAACGGCGGGGCGATCAGTACTAGCCCGCCGACCGCCGAGCCGAGGATCCGCGTATGAGCGAAACAGCCAACGAACTGAGCCTGGAGCCGATTTCCGCGGATCCGGTCGAGCCGGCGCCGGCCGGTTCGGTCAACGCTGGCGGCGTCGAGCGCCTGCCCTTCGCGTTCGCCAAACGCCACGGGATCATGCTCGGCGGTGAGCGCGACGGGGTCATCGAGGTCACCTGTCGCCGGCCGATCAGCCCGACCGCCCTCGCCGAGGTTCGCCGCCACTGTGGTCGGCCGCTGCGAGTACAGCGGGTCGAAGCACAGGCCTTCGATGCCCTGCTCCAGAACGATTACGAGGGCAAGGCGGCCGAATCCATGCAGATCGTCGAGGGCATGGACGACGAACTGGATCTTTCGGATGCCGCACGTGCGCTTTCCGAACCGGCCGACCTGCTCGAGTCGGCCGATGATGCGCCGATCATCCGTCTGATCAACGCCCTGCTCACCGAAGCGATCAAGGAAAACGCGTCGGATATTCATATCGAGCCGTTCGAATCGCGTCTGACCGTACGCTTCCGTGTCGACGGGGTACTGCGCGAGGTGCTCAATCCGCCGCGCCAGCTGGCCTCGCGCCTGATTTCCCGGGTGAAGGTCATGGCCAAGCTCGATATCGCTGAAAAGCGTATTCCCCAGGACGGGCGTATCTCGGTACGCGTGGCCGGCCGCCCGGTGGACGTGCGCGTATCGACCATTCCATCGGGCAATGGCGAACGTGTCGTGCTGCGTTTGCTCGACAAGCAGGCCGGCCGGCTCGATCTGCCGCAGCTGGGCATGCCCAAGGACACGCTGGCCGGTATCGACGAGCTGATCCACAAGCCGCACGGCATCCTGCTGGTCACCGGCCCGACCGGCTCGGGCAAGACCACGACGCTGTATGCGGGCCTGACCCGGATCAACGACCGTACCCGCAACATCATGACCGTCGAGGATCCGATCGAGTACTACCTGGACGGCATCGGTCAGACGCAGGTCAATTCCAAGGTGGACATGAGCTTCGCTCGGGGCCTGCGCGCAATTCTGCGCCAGGATCCGGACGTGGTGATGATCGGCGAGATTCGCGACCTCGAGACTGCCGAAATCGCCGTACAGGCGTCGCTGACCGGCCATCTGGTGCTCTCCACGCTGCATACCAATACGGCGGTCGGCGCGATCGCGCGTCTGCGCGACATGGGCGTCGAGCCGTTCCTGCTGTCGTCGAGCCTGATCGGCATCATGGCTCAGCGGCTGGTGCGCACCCTGTGCAAGACCTGTCGCTCCCCCTACACCGCCGACCGGCGCGAATGCGAGCTGCTCAACGCCGATCCGGAGAATCCGCCGACACTGCACAAGCCCGCCGGATGCGAAGCCTGCAACCATTCCGGCTTCAGGGGCCGTACAGGCGTCTACGAGCTGGTCGTGGTCGACGACGAGATGCGTAATCTCATCCACGAGCAGGCTTCCGAACAGGCGCTGGAACGCCATGCGCGCAAGGCCACGCCGAGTATTCGCGCCGATGGTCGTGCCAACGTCCTGGCGGGCAACACCACGCTCGAGGAAGTCCTGCGTGTAACCCGCGAGGGTTAGACTACCGGCGGAACCGAGGCACGACGCCGCACAGACAGGCTCGTGCGGCGCAGACACTGATCAGGAGCCCTCTGTGTTCACTGCCGATGAACGACAACCGACCGCTGCGCGCGCACCCGACTGCGGACGCGGCCGTAAGCGCCGGGGAGCTCGCTGATGGCGGCCTTCGAATATGTCGCGCTCGACGGACGCGGCCGTGAGAAGAAAGGCGTCATGGAGGGCGATGCGCCGCGCGCTATCCGTGCCCAGCTGCGCGAGCAGGGCCTCACCCCGATCGAGGTCAACGAAGTCGCCGACCGACGGCGAGGCGGCCGACGCGGCTTTTCGTTCTCCCGCGGCATCAGCGTCACCGAACTGGCGTTGTTCACCCGCCAGCTCGCCACGCTCTGCCATGCCGGCCTGCCCATGGAAGAGGCCCTCAAGGCGGTTGCCGAGCAGACCGACAACGAACGGGTCCAGAAGATCATCGTCGGCGTACGTTCGCAGGTCGTCGAAGGCCATACCCTGGCCGATGCGCTGGGCAGCTTTCCCAACAGCTTCGATGAGCTCTACCGGGCGACCACGGCCGCGGGCGAGCAGTCTGGCCGTATCGATGAAGTGCTCAACGGCCTGGCCGACTACGTCGAGGACCAGCAGTCCATGCGCCAGAAAGTCCTCGCCGCGATGATCTACCCGGCCTTTCTTTCGGTCGTGGCGATCGGCATCGTCATTGCCCTGCTGGCCACGGTGGTGCCGAACCTGGTGCAGGTGTTCAACAGCGTCGACGCCGACCTGCCGGCGCTCACCACCGGCCTGATTGCGGTGAGCGACTTCCTGCGCGCCTGGGGCTGGCTGCTGGCGCTCGTGATCGCCGGCCTGGTGGCGGGCTTCGTGTATGGCATGCGCCGACCGGGATTCAAGCGCGCCGTTCAATCACGCATTCTGGCGACCCCGCTGATCGGGCGGTTCGTACGCGGGGTGAACACCGCCCGCTTTACCCGCACCCTGTCGATTCTCACGCGCAGCGGCGTGCCGGCGCTCGACGCCATGACCATCGGTGCCGATGTGGTGACGAATCTGCCGATGCGCGATGCCATCCAGCGGGCGGCCACGCGGGTGCGCGAAGGTGACGCGATCCATCGTGCGCTGGGCCGCGAACGGCTGTTCCCGCCGATCACGTTGCATATGATCGCCAACGGCGAGGTATCCGGCGAACTCGACATGATGCTCGGGCGCGCGGCCGAACATCAGGAGCGCGAGGTCGAGACCCTGCGCCAGGGCGTGATGGGCATTCTGGGACCCATGGTGATCCTGATCATGGGCGGTCTCGTACTGGTGATCGTACTGGCCATCCTGCTGCCGGTGTTCAACCTCAACCAGCTTGTGAAATGATGCGGGGCGCATCCGCGCCCAGTCGTCGGACCGATACCGATTCAATCCTCGTGCCAGGAGACAGGACAATGAAATTCAACGGGCTTTCGAGCATGCACCGAAGCGCCCAGCGCGGCTTCACCCTGATCGAGATCATGGTGGTCGTGGTGATTCTCGGCATCCTTGCTGCGATCGTGGTGCCGAACATCATCGACCGGCCGGACGCCGCCCGCGTGGCCAAGGCCCGCCAGGATATCCGTGCCGTGGAAAGCGCGCTCAAGCTGTATCGTCTGGACAACTTCCGCTATCCCACCACCGAACAGGGCCTGGCCGCACTGGTCAACAAGCCCACCACCCAGCCCGAGCCGCGCAACTGGAAGTCCGGCGGCTATCTCGATCGGCTGCCCACCGATCCCTGGGGCGATGTCTACCATTATCGCAACCCGGGCGAACACGGCGAGATCGATATCTACACGCTGGGCCGCGATGGGCGTCCGGGCGGCGAGGAAAGCGACGCCGATATCGGCAACTGGACCCTCGACCAGGGCTGACACGGCGTACCGCCGGGAGCGTGCATGACGGCAACGGCCATCGAGCGCCGACACAGCGACGGTTTCACCCTGATCGAAATGCTGGTGGTGGTGCTGATCATCGGCGTGGTGATGTCGTTCGTGTCGCTGTCGCTCAACCCGACCGGCCCCGCCGACCGGCTCGATACCGAAGCCCGTCGCCTACAGGCCCTGACCCAGGCCGCCGCCGACGATGCCGTGCTCTACGGGCGCGAGATCGGTCTGGACATCACACGCAACGGCTACCGGTTCCTGCGTCTGGGCGACGACGGCTGGCAGCCCATCAATGTTCCTGACTCGCCGCTGCGTGCACGCGAACTCGGCGAGGGCCTCGTGCTGGCGCTGATCGAGCGCGATGAAGACACGCCGCGGCTGGCCAGCGGCGAAACGGATGACGACGATGCGATCCGCCCCGAGACCTTCTTCCTGTCCAGCGGCGAAATCGTGCCCTTCTCGCTGGAACTCTATGCGCGCGGCGTCGACCATCTCTATCACCTGACCGGTCAGGCCAACGGCAAGCTCACGCTGGAACGCATCGAGGCCGAGCGGTGAGGACCGAGCGCGGGTTCACCCTGATCGAAGTCCTCATCGCCACCGCGATCCTGGCGCTGGCGCTCGGTGCGTTCATCACCACCAGTGCCCACTACGCGGACTATGCGCGCTATATTCACGATCGCAGCATCGCCCAATGGGTTGCCCGCAACCAACTCGTCGAGTTTCAGATCGCGCCGCAGTGGCCGGACACCGGCAACCAGGACGGCGATGTCGACATGGCCGACACGCGCTGGCACTGGGTCGCCGACATTCAGGAGTCGCCCGACCCCGACGTGCGTCGTATCGATCTGCGGGTCTATCGTATCGACGACAACAGCGATCGGCCGGAAACCGACTCCACCACGCTGCTCACCGGGTTCGTGACCCAGCACGTGCAGGCCGTGAACGCGCCGGCCGGCGGAAACGCCACGGGCGACGGCGACAATCGCACGGACAGCAGCTCGTGATGAGCCCTGTCCGCCAGCGCGGTTTCACCCTGATCGAGCTGCTGATCGCGATCGCGATCTTCGTAGTCATGGCCGCCATGGCCTACGGTGGGCTGTCGGCGGTGATCAGCAGCCGGGAAACAGTCACCGCAGCGCTGGATCGCAGCAAGACCATGCAGATGGCGGTGTGGCGTATCAGCCGCGACATCGAGCAGATCGTCAACCGCCCGATCCGCGACAGCTTCGGCGATCGCCAACCGGCCATCGCCGGCAGCCCGGATGTGGGGCTGCTGTTCACGCGCAGCGGCTGGCGCAACCCGTTGGGCGAGATTCGCAGCAATCTCCAACGGGTCGCCTACCGGGTCGACGAGAATGACAACCTGGTACGTGCCTACTGGCGCGTGCTCGACCAGGCGCAGGACAGTGCGCCGGTGGAATCCACGCTCGTCGAGGATGTCTCGAACGTTGAATGGCGTTTTCTGGACAACAACCGTCAGTGGCAGGACCGCTGGCCGCCAGACAACGCGCCGGGCGCAGCCGGCCTGGCGGCCGAAGCGCTGCCCAGCGATGTCGCCAGCGCGCAGTATCAGCCGCCGCTGGCCATTGAGTTGCGCTTCACCGCGCCGGCCTGGGGCGACATCCGGCTGCTGTTCGCGATCGCCGGAGCCGAAAAATGACGCCGCGCGGCCAATCCGGCGTGGCGCTGCTCACCGCACTGTTGATCATTGCTCTGGTGGCGATCATCGGCACCGGGATGCTTTCGCAGATGAATCTCGCGCTGCATCGCAGTGGCAATATCTGGCAGTCCGAACAGGCCTGGTGGTATGCCGTCGGCATCGAGAACTGGCTGGGCAAGCTGCTGCGCCAGGATGCACAGTTCACCGATATAGACAGCCTCGACGAACCCTGGGCCGAACCGGTCGACTATCTCCCGTTGGAAGGCGGTGCCCTCAAGGGCCAGGTCATCGATCTCCAGGGGCGGTTCAATCTCAACAATCTGGCGACCAGCGGCGCCGGAGCAGCCAGCACCAACGCCCCGGTAAGCGCCAACCCGGCCGAGCAGGATCCGGTGCTGGCCCAGTTCACCCGTCTGATCGAGCGGGTCGCCGATACCGATCCGGTCACCGCGCGCACCATTGCCGCCTCCACCCGCGACTGGATCGATTCCGATATCAACCCGACGCTGCCCGACGGCGCCGAAGACGACTACTATCTCGGCCTGACGCCAGCCTACCGAGCCGGCAACGCGCTCATGGCCAGTCCAAGCGAGCTGAGACTGGTCAAGGGCGTGACCCCCGAGATCTTCGCCGCGCTCCAGCCCTATATCACCGCCCTGCCACAGACCACGCCGATCAACGTCAACACGGCATCTGCACCGATACTGGCGACCATTGCACCGGACCTGCCGCCGACGACCGGCGAATCGCTGGTCGAATCGCGCAGCGACGAGCCCTGGAAATCGGTCGACGCCTTCCTGCAGGATCCGGCGCTGGCCGGTCGACAGATCGATGCGAACAATCTGTCGGTGACCACCCGTTATTTTCAGGCGGTGGGACAGATCACCGTCGACCGTGCCCAGGTGCAGTTCTATTCGCTGATGGAACGTGCCGACAACGGCGCAGTCCATGTCATTCAGCACAGCACCAATGTCGACTGAGCTTACGGTAGACTGGGCGCCGACACCGCGGCGTGCCTGGGCCCGGCGGGCCGGCACGGACAGTGCACCCTGCCGCGCCGGATGCCGGCACACGCACAGTGCATGGCTCTGGCCGGGCGGGCCGCGTCGCGCTTTTGGATCAGGGGTTTATTGAGTGGCGGAACGCTTGGTAGTGCACTGGGACGGTGAGCAGGCCGCCTGGCTGGACGGCGACGGCACGCTCGTGCGAGCCACGCTTGCCGAGTCAGCCGACGCCGCCGGCGAGCGGGAGGCCATGGTGGTCATTCCGGGCGAGCAGCTGTTGCTCACCCAGGTCCATCTTCCGCCGATCCGACAGGCGCGCAGGCGGCTGCAGGCGGCCGGTTTTGCCCTGGAAGACCAGCTCGCCGCGCGCGTCGACAGTCTTCATTTCGCGCTCGCTGCCCGACCAGAGGCCAACGGCGACACCGCCGCCGTGGTCATCGACCGGCTCCGCCTGGCCGAACTGCTGGCCGATTGTCGCGATGCCGGGCTGGACGTCGTCCAGCTCATTCCCGATATCCTGGCCTTGCCGGTACCCGCGGCCGACGCGTGGCAGGTACTGCTCGAGTCCGGGCGCGTGATCACCCGCACAGGCGCCCGTGCCGGCTTCGCCGCCGAGCGGGACCTGTGGCCGGTCATGGCCGGCGCCGCCGAACCGCCGGCACGCATCGTCGTGCAGACCGGCGCCGAACCGGCGCGGGTCGAACAGCTGATCGACGACGCGGGCTTCGATCCACGTCCGGCCATCGAGCGGATCGAGCGCTCGGACGACGACGCGCTGCTCACCGCCCTGCTCGCCAACATCGACACCGGCCAGGCAATCAATCTTCGTCAGGGCGAATTCGCTCGTGCGTCGGGCATGCAGACCTGGTGGCACCCGTTCAAGCTGACCGCCGGCCTGGCCGCGGCCTGGCTGGTGCTTGCGATCGGCGCCCGCGCGGTGGAATCCTGGCAGCTTCATCAACGTATCGACGCGCTGGAGGCACAAAGCGTGGCCGCCTTCCGCGATGCCTTCCCCAACGTGCAGACGATCAACGATCTGCGGGTTCAGGCCGAACAGAACATCCGCTCGCTGCGCGGTACGAGCGGCGCAGGCGGTGGCCTGTTTTCGCTGCTGCAGGCCACCGCCGAAGTCACCGGCCAGGCCGGCGACGTCAGCGTTCAGTCCATGCAGTATCGCGACGGCGCGCTGTACCTGAGTCTGCGCGGCGACAATGTCCAGTCACTGGAGGCATTGCGCGCCGGGTTTGCGCGCCAGCCGGGTGCCGCGCTGACCGTTGAGAGCGCGGATGCGGCGGCCGACGGCGTACAGATACGTGCCAGCGTAACCCATGGAGCCGGCGCATGAACCAGCTACGGCAATGGTATGAGGGCCTTGCCCCGCGGGAGCGCGTTGCAGTCATCGCCGGCGCGATCGCGGTCGCATTCGCCCTGTTCTACTACGCGCTCTGGCGACCGCTGAACGTCAGCGTCGAGGACGGACGTGTTCGTGTGACCGCCGAAGCCGAGCAGACCCGATGGATGCTCGGCGTGCGCGACGAAGCGCGCCTGCTGCAGTCGAGCGGCAGCCAGCGCTCGGTCCAGGGCCGCAACGAATCGTTGCTGTCGATCGTGGACAGCACCAGCCGCGAGAACGGGCTCGGCCCGGCGGTACGCCGGATCCAGCCGGATAACAACGATCAGGCCACGGTCACCCTGGAGAAAGCGAATTTCAATCAGATGCTTTTCTGGTTGCGCAGCCTACAGAGCGATTACGGCGTTTCTGCCAGCCAGATGACGGTCACGCGCGACGACGAGAACGGGACCGTTCAGGCCCGGTTGACGCTGACCCGGGGCGGGGCATGAACCGTCGGGTCATCCGCTACGGCGTGATCGGGCTGGTCGTGTTCGCGATCGGCCTGGTGATTTTCCTGCCCGCCCGCGTGGCGGCCGGCTGGGCCGAGCGCATGGTCCCGGTGAAGCTGGGCGGTGTCACCGGCACCGTGTTCGATGGTCGGGCTGCCTACGCATCCGGGCCGGGCGGCGCGGTTGAAGGGCTGGAATGGACGCTGCGCCCTACCCGTCTGCTGCTCGGAAGACTCAGCGCCGATATCAGCGTCGATTCCGATCTGGGCGGCTTTTCCGGGCGCGCATCGCGTTCGCTGTTCGGTACGACGCAGCTCAGCGATATCACCGGGCGCGCCTCGGCCGGCTGGCTCGCACGACTCGGCGGCTATACCTTCCTGCCGATCGCCGGCGACATCGCGGTCGATATCGATCAGGCGAGTTTCGACGACCGGCTCGATTTCAGCGCGCTCGCCGGTCGGATCGGCATGGCCAATACGCGTTGGGAGTTGTTCAACCCGCCGGTCGATCTCGGCCAGTTTACGACCGCGCTCGATCGCGGTGACGACGGCATACGGCTGGCGATCGTCGACAGTGACGGGCCGCTGGCTATCGAGGGGCAGGTACGGATCGACAGCCAACGCCGCTACGTGCTCGATGTCCGACTGCGTGCACGCGCCGGTGCCGACCAGCGGCTCGAGCAGATGCTCGATCAGCTCGGCAAGGCCGATGCCCAGGGCTGGCACCGAGTACGCGAGCAGGGGCGCCTGTAATGTCTCACGGTCTCGTGCTCGCGATCGCGGCCTGGGCCGTTTTCGCGCTGTACGCGGTACTGGTGCTGAAAATCACGCCGCCCCGCTCTGGACCCACCGCCTTTTTTGGCGGCAGTTCGCTCAAGGGCCGCATGCCCGGCGTGTGGCTGCTCGGGGCATCGGCCGCCATTTCCTGGGTCATGGCCAAGAGTATCGACAACGCCATGAACCTCACCGTGGCGTTCGGCTGGCTGGGCGGGATCGGTTATGCCGCCTACTGGCTGGCGTTCGTGGTGGTCGCGATCGCGGTCTACTTCATGCGCACGCGGGGCGGGCACGGTTCGCTGGCTGCCTTTCTCACCGCCAAGTACGGCGCTCGGGCCGCTCGCGTGTTTCTGATCGTCATCGCGATTCGCCTGTTCAACGAGGTCTGGTCCAATACCAAGGTGGCCGCGCTTTATTTCGGCGCCGAGGGCAGCGCCAGCTACTGGGCTGCCGCGCTTGCCTTCACGGGGCTGACTCTCTATTACAGCCTCAAGGGCGGGCTGCGCTCATCGATCGTCACCGACGCGGTGCAGATGCTGCTGGTAGCATTTCTGCTCGTCATCACCCTCGGGGTGCTCGCGCCCGATGTGCTGCGGGCCGGGGTGCCAACGCTCGCCAATCACGGCGTGACGCCGGATATGGCGGCCGGCGGCCTCACGTTTCTGGCTCTGGCGCTGGTACAGACCCTGTCCTACGGCTTCCATGACCCGGTGATGACCGATCGCGCCTTCGTCAATGCGCCGGGCCGCATGGTGCTGAGCTTCATTCTGGCCGCTATTCTCGGCGGCGCCTTGATCGCGGGTTTCTCCGTGGCCGGACTGTACGCGCTGGTTCACGATATCGCCGCCTCGCCGTCGGTGGCGGTGGCCGTGCCGATGGCAGTCGGGCTCGGCATGATGCTTCTGTTCAACGCCGTGATGCTGGCCAGCGCCGGCTCGACGCTTGACTCGACACTGGCCTCGTCGGCGAAGTTCGCCGCGCGTGACTGGCACGGTGCCCGTAGCGCGCCCTCGCTCGACGAACAGGGCGCCGGCCGCCGGGCCATGTGGTGGATCGCCCTGGCCGGCAACCTGCCCTTGCTGTCGCTGTATATCGACGGCGTCGGTCCGGCCGTGATCGCGGCCACCACCATCAGTGGTACCGCCATCATGGGACTCGCGCCGATCTTTCTTCTCGGCTGGCTGCGCCCGGCCGGCACGCTGTCGTTCCATCTTGCGCTATGGCCGGGCGTGGCGATTGGCGTGCTGCTGGCGCTACAGAAGCTCGCCGGGCTGACCACCATTCCGCAATGGGTCGCGCTGGGGGACGGCCCCTATGCCCAGACGCTGGGTATCAACATCTGGGGACTGGCGCTGTGCAGCTCGCTGTTCGTTGCCGGCGCCTGTGTCGAGGCGCTACGGGCCCGGCCTGCGCTTGAACGACCTCAACCAGTCTGATCGAACTCGGCCGGATCGAAGCGGCGCACCGCGTCCGGCGTATCGCGATACAGGTAGTCGCGGGTGATCGGCACGGCATCGTTGCGCTGGGCCAGCTGGAGATGGAACACCACAAGTTCGCCCCAGCGGAAGATGGCCTGACAACCCAACAGATAAAACTCCCACATCCGGCAGAAACGCTCGCCCAGACGCGCCTGGAACTCGTCGCGATGCTGCTGGAACCGGTCATTCCAGCATGCCAGCGTGCGCGCGTAGTGCAGCCGCCAGACTTCCAGGTCCGATAGCGACATGCCGGTGTTTTCGACACACGGCGCGACCTCGGACAGCGACGGCACATAGCCGCCGGGAAAAATGTATTTCTCGATCCAGCCGTGCGTATCCTCGACCGGCGGCCCGCTGCGACCAATGGTATGGATCAGACTGCGGCCGTCGGCCTTGAGCAGGCGCGCGACCTGGTCGAAGAATTTCTGGAACTGAGGCCGGCCGACATGTTCGAACATGCCCACGCTGACAATGGCATCGTATTCGCCCTGGTGCTCGCGATAATCCTGCTGGGCGAAACGCACGCGATCGCCAAGGCCTTCCTCGGCGGCCCGCCGGCAGGCATAGTCGTACTGATCGTCGGACAGCGTCAGCCCGGTCACGTCCACGTCGTAGTGGCGGGCCAGATACAGTGCCAATCCGCCCCAGCCGCTGCCGATATCCAGGACCCGGTCGCCCGGCTGAAGACAGAGCTTGGCCGCGATATGCCGGCACTTGGCCTGCTGCGCATCCTCCAGCGACATGTCCGCCGTCTCGAAATAGGCGCATGAATACTGCATGTCCTCATCGAGGAAGCGTTCGAACAGATCGTGGTCGACATCATAGTGATGATGCACATTGCGACGCGATCGAAGCCGGGTATTGGCCTCGCGCAGTCCGCGCAGCGCATGCCGAGCGATATCCAGAATCCGGCTGGAGCCGAAGTTGGACGCATTGGCGAAATAGAGTTCGAACAGCGCCATCAGGCCGCCCTCACCGGGCCACCAGTCGCCTTCCATGTACGCCTCGCCGAACGCCATTTCCGGATCCGACAGCAGACGCGTGAGCACCTTGCGCTCACGCAGATGGATATGAGCCTTCGGCTCGCCGTTGCCGATCAGCTGGGTGTTGGCGTCGGGATAATGAATGACCAGGGTGCCCTGGCTGATCAGTCGATCGAAGAAACGGATCTTCATGTCGCCTCGCTCGGCCGGCACCGCCGATTCGGCCCGGCTCCCTCGAAAAATGTCTGATGTCAACCATACAACAAAACTTTTTTAGATGTACAGTGCACCTTCTTCGAGCAATGCGATCCCCACAGGCCGGCCGGCGGCATGGCGGCTCGCTTGCAGATGGCCGGCCGGCGCGAGCGAAGCGAAGTCGGGCTTAGTTGCTCCGATCACGCGTCGGATGACGCACGAGCCAGACGACATCTCGGGCGAAGGACATGGCCAGCAACACCAGGGACAGCGCCGCCAGCATTCCGGCCCGGGCGGCGGTCACGGCCGGCAACAGACAGACCAGCAAGGTCACGACCTGCCAGACACAGATCAGCTTGCGTGCGCGACTGTCCGGCAATTCGCGACGCAACCGGGGCGCCAGACGCTGAGCGAACAGGAACAGGTAGCGAGCCAGTCCGATAGCGAGTACGAACACACCGGTCTTGTCGATCGCCACGAGCACACCGCACAGCACCAGAATGAAGAACGCGTCCAGCTCCATATCGAAACGTGCGCCGAAGGCCGAGACCGTATCGGTGATCCGCGCGACCCAGCCGTCGACGCCATCGAGTGCGAGCGCGGTCAACGCCAGACCGATGAACAGATAGGGCCGACCGGCGATGAAGCCGGGGAACGCGGCCAGTCCGGCCAGCGTCACGATCAGCGCAGCGCGTACCAGGGTGATCCGGTTAGCCCAGCCAAAGCGGCGTGGCAGGGCCTCGCCGGCGCCGATCAGCACCGCAGTGAGCCCCAGATAGAGCCCGCCGGTCGCCACGCGCAGCGAGGCCGGCGCCGCAAACAGGGCCAGGACCAGTTCGGCCAGAACCAGCGTGAGAAAGAAGCCCGCCAGGATTTCGACCAGCGATCCGTAGCGTCGCCCGCCGCTGGCACGTGCGAACGGTCGTCGGCTCGTGTGATTGGCGCTACGGTGTTCGATGATCGCTCCCCTGAAGCCGGTGGCGAATACGCGGGACCGGCCCGATCGTCCGGCTGAACCGGTTAGACTACCGGTTATCCGAACCGTGCACTCGATACGTCGGGCGCCGCCCTGCCGATGCCCCGTCACACGGCCCCAGACCACCGCCCATAGCCTGCGCGCATGTCACAAACCACAGCCCGAGCCTTCTGGCTTCGACCACCCGGTGAGAGTGCGATCCTCGAAGAGTCGCTGTGCCCGATCGGCGACGGCGAGGTCGAGGTCCGGACGCGCTACACCGCGGTCAGTCGTGGCACCGAAACGCTGGTCTACAGCGGCGCCGTGCCCGAGAGCGAATACGCACGCATGCGCGCGCCGTTCCAGGCCGGAGAACTGCCGGGGCAGGTCAAGCACGGGTATGCCAACGTCGGCGACGTTACGCATGGCCCCGACGCACTGCTCGGGCGAACCGTGTTCTGTCTTTATCCCCATCAGACCCGATACCGGGTGGCCGCCGAGGCGGTGATCCCGCTGCCCGAATCGGTGCCGCCCGAACGCGGCGTGCTGGCCGCCAACATGGAAACCGCGCTCAATGCGCTATGGGATGCGTGCGCCGGGCCAGGCGATGCGATCACTATCGTGGGCGCTGGCGTCATCGGCGGGCTGATCGCGGGGTTGTGCGCTCAGCTGCCAGGCGCACAGGTCGAACTGGTCGACATCGACCTGCACAAGGCCTGCCTGGGCCCTGCTCTGGGTGTGCACTTTCGTACCCCCGAGCAGGCCAGCCCTGGGCGGGATCTGGTCATTCATGCCAGCGCCACGCCAGCCGGGCTGAATACCGCGCTGTCGCTCGCCGGATTCGAGGCCACCGTGCTTGAAATGAGCTGGTACGGCAGCCGTCCGATCGCCGTCGAGCTGGGCGGCGCCTTTCATTCCCAGCGCTTGACGTTACGCTCCAGCCAGGTCGGCGCCCTATCGCCCAGCCATCGGCCGCGCTGGGATCATCGCCGCCGGCTGGCCAAGGCACTCGACCTGCTGGCCGATGCCCGGTTTGATGCACTCATTGATGCCGAGGCCGATTTCGAGGATCTGCCCGACGTCATGCAGCGTCTGGTCGACCCGGCCGACCGTACCCTGTGCCAGCGGATCCGCTACGCCTGATACGCAGCCCCGCTGTCCGATTCGTGCCCCATAGAGGAAAACCATGTTCAGCCTGACCGTACGCGATCACTTCATGATCGCCCACAGCTTCAAGGGCCAGATCTTCGGCCCAGCGCAGCAGACTCACGGCGCGACCTATGTCGTGGACGTGTCCTTCATGCGCGCCAGCCTGGACGCCGACGATCTGGTGATCGATATCGGTCTGGCGAGCGCCGCGCTCAAGACACAGCTCGAAGCCCTGAACATGCGCAATCTCGACGACGAACCCGCATTCGAAGGCCGCAACACCACCACCGAGTTTCTCGCGATGACGCTGTTCGAACGCATGCGCGCGGCCATCAAGGCCGGCGAGCTGGGCGAGAGCGCCCGTGAGCTGTCGGCCATGCGTGTGACCCTGTCCGAGTCGCATATCGCCTGGGCCAGCTTCGAACACGCGATCTGAACATGACGGCAATGCCCGTGCATTTCATCGTGGCCGGCGACCCGGGCCAGCCGACCGGTGGCTATGTCTACGACGCCCGTATCGTCGAGGGGCTGCGTGCGCTCGGCTTCAAGGTGACCGTGCACGGCCTGCCGGGCCGTTTCCCGCTGCCCGACAGCTGTGCCACGCATGCGCTGGCCAATACCCTGGACGGGCTGGCCGACGACAGCTGCGTGGTGATCGATGGGCTGGCCGGCGGTGGGCTGGCCGACGTCATCGAGCCTCACGCCGGCCGTCTACGGCTGATCGGCCTCGTGCATCATCCGCTGACCGACGAGACCGGGCTTGACCAGCGGACCCGTGAGCTGTTGAAAGCCAGCGAGCGCCGCACGATCGCAGCGATGGATCACGTGGTCGTCACCAGCCAATACACCGCCGAGCGTTTGACCGCGCTCGCCATGCCGAGCGCTGCGCTTTCTGTGGTCGCGCCCGGGGTCGAGCCGGCACAGCCCGCCCCGGCTCGCCGAGCCGGGCCGTTGCGTTTGCTTTGTGTGGCCGGTATTACCCAACGCAAGGGTCACGACGTCCTGGTCGAAGCGCTGGCGCGCACGGCCGATCGATCTTGGAGGCTGCGTCTCGTCGGCCCGCTTGACCGCTCGCCGGCCTGCACACAACGGTTGATCGCTCAGATCGAGGCCCACCAACTCACCGATCGAATCTCCCTGTCCGGCGTTCTGTCCGCGGACGATCTCGCATACGCCTATCAGCAGAGCGATCTGTTCGTGCTCGCCTCGCACTATGAAGGCCACGGCATGGTCATCGATGAAGCGATCGCCCACGGGCTGCCCGTGGTCACGACCACGGGTGGCGCGCTGCCGCTCACCCTGCCCGACGGCTGTGGCCTTGCCGTGCCGCCCGGCGACGCGGTAGCGCTGGCCGACGCGCTCGCCGAGCTGCTCGACAACCCGCGGCAGCGCGCGGCCTGTGCAGCCGAGTCACGGGCGGCGGCCGCGAGCCAGCCACGCTGGGAAGACGCAGCACGCGGTTTTGCTGCGGTCCTGGCCGAACAGGTAGGCGTCGACGCATGAGCCCGGCTCACGATCGTTTTGCCGGCGACTGGCTGGCCCTGCGCGAACCTGCCGACCACGTCGCCCGCGCCGCGGGGCCGACCGCGGCGGCGGCCCAATGGCTCGCCGCACACACCTGCGGAACCCGGCATATCGTGGATCTGGGCTGCGGGCGCGGCTCGAACCTGCGGTATCTGGCACCCCGCCTGCCCGGTCCCCAGCATTGGCGCCTGGTCGACCACGACGCGGGACTGCTTGCCCGCGCCCTGGCCAGCGCGAGCGAACTCAGGGACGCCGACGGTCGGCCCGTCGCGCTTGAGCCGCGGGCACGCGATCTGCGCGGCGACTGCGATTCGCTGGTCGGTGACGCCCGCCTTGTGACCGCGGCCGCCTTGTTCGACCTCGTCGATCGCGGCTGGGTCGACCGACTCGTCGAGGTCTGCGCGCAGCGCCACGCCGCGGTCCTGTTCACAGCCAGCGTGGACGGGCGCATCATGTTCGAACCGACCGAAGATCGACCGGTCGACGACTCCGACGATGCATTCGTGCTCGAGCTCCTGTCGGCCCATCAACACCGCGACAAAGGCTTTGGCGGCGCGCTGGGGCCCGACGCGCCTGCGGCCCTGATCGACGCGCTGGAAACCGCCGGCTATACGGTCCTGGCCGAGCCCGGCGACTGGCGGCTGGACCGGGCCGGCGCGCCGCTGGCCGCGGCTCTGCTGGCCGGCTGGCGCGACGCGGCCATCGAACAGGCGCCGGACGAAGCGGGTCGCCTGACCGCCTGGGCCCGCCGACGCACCGCCGAGATCGCACGCGGGCAGACGCAACTGACGGTCGGCCACCGCGACCTGTTCGCTGCCCCCGCGACCGCGCCGGCATGAGCGCCCGTTTGCTGCGCCTGGGTGCGACGGTCGTATTGCTCGGATTCATCGCCTGGCGGCTGGATCTGCAGGCCGTGCGCTCGGAGTTCGCCGACCTCGAATTCGCCTGGCTCGCCGCTGCCCTGGCCCTGACCGTCCCCCAGGTCGTGATCTCCGCTTGGCGCTGGCGGTTGACCGCTCGCCGGATCGGGCTCGAGCTGCGCCTGTCCGAGGCCATACGCGAATATTATCTGGCGACCTTCCTCAATCAGCTGTTGCCGGGCGGTGTGCTGGGCGATGCCGCCCGCGCCTGGCGCCATGGCCGCGACCAGCCCGAGGCCGGCGATGCCTGGCACGCGGTGGTCATCGAACGCGTATCCGGCCAGTTGTCGCTGGCCCTGGTAGCGTTGATCGCATTGGCCTGTGCGCCGGGTCTGCGCATCGCCCTGTTCGATCGTGTCCCTGATCTTGCCGAGCTGACCTGGGTGCTGATCGCTGTCATCGCGGCGCTGTTGGCGACGCTCGCCTGGTATTACCGGCCAGCGCATGGCAGCCGTCTACGCCGCTTCGTCGGCCATGCACGCGACAATCTCCTGTGTACCCGGATCGGTCTGGCCCAGCTGTTCAGTTCGCTGCTCGTGGTGGCCAGTTATATCGCGGTATTCGTACTCGCCGGCCGGGCACTGGATATCGACACGCCGCTCGCTGAGCTGTGGGTGCTGGTGCCGCCGGTATTGCTGGCCATGGCACTGCCGCTGTCGGTAGCCGGCTGGGGTCTGCGCGAGGGGGCTGCCGCGCTGGTCTGGATGCTTGCCGGCCTGCCGCCCAGCCAAGGGGTGGCCATCTCGCTGGCCTACGGGCTGATCGTTCTGGTATCGAGCCTGCCGGGTGCAATGGTGCTTGCCGCGCGGCGACCGCGCGGTCGCAGCCGGCCCGCTCAGCCATTGCCCGACGCATGAGCACGATCCAGCGCCAGGTCGAACAACCGGTCCTCACCCATGGCCGCGCTTTGACACGCAGGACGCAGCGCCCGCTCCAGGGTATCGATCTCGGGCAGCGACAACGCCGGCCGACCCGAGCCGATCAGCATGGGCGCGACCACCACGTGCAGACGATCCAGCACACCGTCGTCTACGAATCGCGAGACGGTCGCCCCGCCCCCTTCGACGAGCACGCGGCGCAGGCCACGCTCGGCCAGCCGCGCGACAATGCTGGCCGCCGGCACCGACTGGCCGGGCGTACTGGCCAGCGCCACGTGCCGGACATGGGCATGGCGATCTTGGGCACGCCCGGTTGCGGTCAGGTGCAGCGTCGGCGCGGCCGGATCACTGAACAGCCGCCGGTCTGCGCCCAACCGGCCGCGCGGGTCGAGCACGACCCGTACCGGGTTGTCTCCTTCGACATGACGAACGGTCAACTGCGGATCGTCGGCCGCCACCGTGCCGGCACCGACCACGACCGCATCGACCAGGGCACGCAGCCGGTGCAGATGCACTCGGCTGGCGTATCCGGTGACATAATGCGAATGACCCGAAGCGGTAGCGATCCGCCCGTCGAGACTCTGTCCCAGTTGCCCGATCACGAACGTCGCCCCGCTACAGGCGACCGGCACGAGCGCGTCCAGCATGGCACGGGCCGCGTCGGTCAAGGCCTCTTCGGTCTGCCAGCGACCGGCGTTATCCACCGTCAGCCGTGTCGAACCGGCGTCGGCCGAGTGGCCCCCGTGGCTACGGGCTGCATCGCGCAACCATTGCCATGCGTAGGTTTCATCGATCATGCGAATGTCCGAATCTGCCGCGTCTCGCGGCGTTGAGAAAAAAGCGTGCGAGGCGGGCACTCCCCGCCGGCGCACTGTAAGCCAGACCCGGGCCGACGGCGAACCGCTGGTGACGCGCCGGGCCGTGGCGGCTCGTGACAAGAGAGGTTCCATGCGACAGGTAGAACGAGCGATCTTCGATTTGCGGCGCGGTCTGACCGTGCTGATCGACGCCCCCGAGGGCCGGATACTGGTCGCACCGTTGGAAGGTCTCGACGACGACGTGCTCGCACGGTTGCGCGACGACGCCCAAGGCGCGCCGCGTCTGGTCGTCTCGCAGCACCGGCTGGCGCGTCTGGGGCTGACGGTCGACACGCCCGCCGCACGCCTGCCCCTGGACGACCGCGACAGCGCGGAGACCGTGGTCGAGTGGGCGTGTGCGCGTACACCGCGAGACACCCTGCCGGATCGCGGGCCAATTGCAACAGAGGCCCCAGACGACGCGGCGCTGACGCTCATGCGTCGCGGGCTGCTCATCCCGGCGGCCGTTACCGCCGAAGTCGCACCCGAGCGCGCGCGCGAGATCACCGCCCGCGTCGCCAGTGGCGAACTGCTGGCTATCGACACCGCCGCGGTCGCCGCCTATGAAGCCGGCGCCCCGCGGTTCCTTCGGCGTATCAGTGCCGCCGACGTGCCGCTGGCCGAATCCGAGCGGACGCGCTTCGTGCTGTTTCGTGAAGCCGACGGACTCCGAGAGCATGTCGCGCTGGTGATCGGCGACCCGGCCGACTGGTCCGAAGCGGTGCCGGTACGGCTGCACTCGGCGTGTCTGACCGGCGATCTGTTCGGCAGTCTACGCTGCGATTGCGGCGAGCAGCTGCGCACGAGCGTGGCTCGTATCTCTGAATGCGGCGGCGGCGTGCTGCTCTACCTCGCCCAGGAGGGTCGCGGTATCGGCCTGGCCAACAAGCTGCGCGCCTACAGCCTGCAGGACGAAGGCCTGGATACCATGGACGCCGATCAGGTGCTGGGCTTCGGCGACGACGAGCGCGAATACAATGTCGCACTCGAGATGCTCGCCCAACTGGAGATCCGCCGGATCGAGCTGCTGACCAACAATCCCACCAAGATCCAAGCCATGAGCCAGGGCGGCGTCACCGTGGTCCAGCGCAGCGGCATATACGGGCGTCTGACCGTCCAGAACCGCCGCTATCTGACCGCCAAGGCGGTTCGCGGCGGCCACTGGCTCGAACATGTGCTGGGCCCGGCCACTCAGGAGGAAGACGCGACCCCGGCAGAGCGCCCGCATCCGGCGCCGCCGCGGTAGCGCGTGTACGGCATCGGTCCGGCGGTGTGTACCGGGGATCGCATTGGCCGTAGGACGCCGAGCCGGCTCGGTGGCGGACCGGCGCACGGGGTCTGGCAAGCGTCCGCTTCGGGCCGCGATGACGACCCGGTCCGGGCACGAGCTGCCTGCGCTAAGCCAGTGCCGCCAGATCGAAACGGGCCGTCTCGTCGATCAACTCCGCCAGCCGGCCGGCGAAATGCCGGCACAGGCGCGCACCGCACTCGGCGCTGGCCAGTCGCGCGTTGCCGGTTACGCCGCCGGGGTGCAGATCCTGCGCCATCCACGCAAAGCCGGCATCGCCCTCGGGCCCCAGCCGCGCACCGTGCTCGGCCATGCGCGCGCCCAGTGAAACGGCATCGCCCGCGCGGTCCATACGAACCTGATCGGCGGCGAAATGCAGCATCAGCGACGTCTCAAGCGCCCCCCCATGCAGACCGTGGGCGAGCTCGGCGGCCGGCAGCGCGTCGGCAGGCGGTGCAAATCGGAAATAATTCGCCTTGACGACCAGCATGCGATGCGCGGCCCGCAGCTTGAGCGCAGCCAGATCGACGACGGCCTTGTTGCCGCCGTGACTGTTGAACAGCATTAACCGCCGAATACCGGCGCGTGCCAGCGCGGTGCCGACCGACTCGATGGTCGCCATGGCGGTTTCGGCCGACAGACTGATCGTACCGGCGAACCCGGTATGCTCGAGGCTTGCGCCCAGCGCCAGGCTCGGCAGCACCAGCCGCGGCGCGTCGGTTGCCGCCGGACCCGCCAGGGCCGCCTGCAACAGCCCGTCACCGATGATCACGTCGGTGGCCAGCGGCAGATGGGCGCCGTGCTGCTCGATCGCCGCGATCGGCAGCACGGCTACACAGGACGGGCCGGCCAAGGCAGCGAGTTCGGGGCCGGTCAGCCCGGCCCAGTGATATACCTTGGCCATGCCCGGCTCAGCCCTTGTCCTCGGGCGCAAGACGGCCCATCAGGTAGAACTCGTCGTTCGGCCGCATCGCGGTGAGGTTGGCCATGCGGTTGGACAGGCCGAAGAACGCCGAGATCGCGCCGATGTCCCAGATGTCGTCGTCGCTAAAGCCATGGGCGTAGAGCGGCTCGCGATCCGCGGCCTCCACGGTGTGGGCGGCGGTCGAGATCTTCACGGCGAAATCGAGCATGGCGCGCTGGCGCGCGGTGATGTCGGCCTTGCGGTAGTTGGAGGCCAGCTGGTCGGCGATCAACGGATTGGCCTCACGGATCCGCAGGATCGCACCGTGGGCAACGACACAGTACTGGCACTGGTTGATGCCCGAGGTCGCCACCACGATCATTTCGCGCTCGCCCTTGGTCAGACCGCTGTCCTTTTCCATGAGCGCGTCGTGGTAGGCGAAGAACGCACGAAATTCATCGGGCCGGTGGGCCAGCGCCCAGAACACGTTGGGCACGAATCCGGCCTTGTCCTGGACGGTGAGGATGCGTTCACGGATGTCCTCGGGCAGGTCGGCGACCTCGGGGACAGGAAACTGGCTGATCGGTTGGCTCATGGGCATACCTGACGGCTATGAATGAGCACCGCACGATAGCAGCTTGACCGGGATCAACCACCGGCCTCGTCCGCAAGGGGCTCGGGCTCGGCCACGAAGCCAAGCGTGGCGGCCATGTCGGCTGCATCCACCCGATGGACCGGCAGCCGCTGCCCGGCGAAGTCGAACGTCAGCGCGGTGCGCGTGCCGCCGGGCAGGGTCAACGCCCTTTCGAGCTCGGTGTCGTCCAGCTCGCCTTCGGCGGGGTGCAGCCGGGCCAGCACCCAGGCCAGATCCGCGCCCTGGATAAGCACGGCGCCGGCCGGCGTATCGAGCACCGCGGCGCTGTCCTCGTCCAGATAGAGCGCATCGGCGGTGTCGATGGCGCGGCCGGTATGAGCGACCAGCGAATCGTCGGCCTGGACCCGGGCGACGAGCGGCGTGTATTCAAGCGCCACATACCCTCGCTGCGGCCCGTTCTGGAAGAACCAGCGACCGTGCTCGTCGCGGTCATAGTTGCGGGCGATCGCATCGACGATGCGCGGATGCGTGATGCGCTCGGATTGGATCAGCCATTCACCCTTGCGAGTCAGGCCGAGCCAGCCGAACAGCGACGGCACGTTGGGCCATTTCGCCAATGCGCGTTGTGCGTAGTCGTCCATACAGTTGTCATCGTTCAACCAAACCGGCTTCGATGATACCGCCCTCCCCGGCCGGTGACAGTTCGGGGTGCGAGTGTGCGCGGGGCTGCACACCCGCAGCTCGATGTGACCGGCCAACGGCACCGCGCCGCGCGCCCGATCTTTCTGTATAGGGCACAATAGCGGCGGTTGTTCACCCGGTCGCCGCCTCGTCCGAGCGCGCCGCGACCTTCGTCGGATGCTGCGGTTGGATATCGTCTTCACCAGTCTGATTCTGTTGCTGACGGTCGCGCTGTCCGGTGTGCTCATGGGCCTTCTGCCGATCGCCCTGCCCAAGCCGCTGGTCCAGATCGCGATCGGCGCGGGCCTGGCCCTGCCGGGCTTCGGGCTGCATGTGTCACTGGATCCCGAACTGTTCTTCGTGCTGTTCATCCCTCCACTGCTGTTCGCCGACGGCTGGCGCATGCCGCGACGCGAATTCCGGCGCCTGGGCGTGCCCATCGCCGCGCTGGCGCTGGGCCTGGTGATGGTCACCGTGGTTCTGGTGGGATACTTCGTGCACTGGATGATTCCCGCTGTCCCGCTCGCCGCGGGTTTCGCCCTGGGCGCGGTGCTGTCGCCGACCGATGCGGTGGCGGTGTCGGCGATTTCCGGCGGCGCCCCGTTCCCGCCCCGGCTTTTGCACATCCTGCAAGGCGAGGCCCTGATGAACGATGCCTCCGGCCTGGTCGCGCTCCGGTTCGCGATCGCCGCCGCGCTGACCGGCAGTTTCTCTCTCGCCGATGCGACCCTGAGCTTCGTGCTGATCGCGGCCGGCGGACTGGCCACCGGCGTTGGCCTGGCCTGGAGCTTTTCGCAGGTACGCCGGTATCTGACCCGGTGGCGAGCCGATGACACCAGCAGCCATGTCGCCTTGCTGATGCTGATCCCGTTCGCGGCCTACCTGCTGGGCGAATCGCTGGGCGTGTCGGGCATTCTCTCCGCAGTCGCCGCCGGCATGACGCTCAACAGCGTCAACACCCTGCGCGGCGAACTCGCCACGCGCATGCAGACCAACAGCCTCTGGTCGATCCTGGAGTTCGTGTTCAACGGCATCGTCTTCGTCCTGCTCGGCCTTCAGATGCCCAAGATCCTCGGCCACGCGTCAGACAGCATGCGCGAGATCGGCGACGGCGGCTGGTGGCACCTGGGCCTGTTCATCGCCGCGATCACCGGCGTCCTGCTGGTGACGCGCTATCTTTGGATCTGGGTACTTCTGCGCCTGATGCTGCTGCGGGCACGGCTCAAGAATCGCGATACACCGCGCCTGAGCACCCGGATCATCGCGATCACCACGCTGGCCGGCGTACGCGGCGCGATCACGCTGGCCGCGGTGCTGTCGCTGCCGCTGGCGGTCGAGGACGGCACCGCGTTTCCCGCGCGCGGCGTGCTCGTGTTCATCGCGGCTGGGGTGATCCTCACCTCGCTGACCCTGGGCAGCCTCTGTCTGCCGCCGCTGTTGCGTTCGGTCAAGCTACCCGACGACGATCCGCGTGCACGCGAGGAACGCCATGCGCGAACACAGGCCGCACGCGAGGCGATCAAGGCGCTTGAGGCCGAACAGAAGCGACACACCCAGGACGCCGAAGATCCGGACAGCACGCTCCATGCCGAGGTCAGTGCACGGGTCATGGCGGGCTACAAGCCACGTCTGGACCCGGACAACGATGCCGAGGACAGCCGGCGTATCCGGCGCGGCTTCGATATTGAAAAACAGCTGCGGCTGACCGCCCTGCGCGCCGAGCGCGAGGAACTCTACCGGCTGCGCCAGAATGCGGATATCAATGACGAGACCCTGCGCCGAATCCTGGCCGACCTCGATCTCACCGAAGCCTCCCTGCTCGGGCCGACGCATCGCCACTAGCGGCCGGCGGCCCCGGCAGATCGAATCGTGCCGACTGCCAGCCGAGGCCCCGGCCCATCGCTGCGCCGACCGTCGCATCGGCTTGCGACACGCCCTGGCGCGTCTCGGACGCCGCGCGTTTACAATCAGCCCATGTACGACTGTCTGATCATCGGCGGCGGCATCGTCGGCCTGGCGACCGCGCGCGAACGACTGCGCCGCACGCCGGATGCCCGCGTCGTGCTGCTGGAAAAGGAAGCGGTGCTGACGGCGCATCAGACCGGGCACAATTCCGGTGTCATCCATGCAGGGGTCTACTACCCCCCGGGCTCGATGAAGGCACGCTTTTGTACGGCCGGCAATCGGGCCACGCGGGCCCTGTGCGACGCCCACGACATCCCCTACCGTGTGCCCGGCAAGCTACTGGTCGCCGCCGACGAATCCGAGCGTGCCGGTCTGGCCGATCTGTGGGAGCGGATCGGCCGCAACGGCCTGGAACGCGAGTGGCTGAGCGGCGATGCGCTGGCCGAATGCGAGCCGGCGGTGCACGGCGTGGCGGCAATCCGCGTGCCCAGCAGCGGTATCGTCGACTATCGCGCGGTCGGGGCAGCACTGGCCGCCGAGTTCACCACGGCCGGCGGCGAGATCGTTACCGATTGCCCGGTCACCGGGCTGTCCGAATATGCCAGCGAAGTGGTCGTCGAAACCCCGCAGGGCGCGTTCCATACACGCCGGCTGGTCGCCTGTGCCGGGCTCATGGCCGATCGTCTGGTGGCCATGCTCGGTATCGAGCCGGATTTCCGCATCTGTCCGTTCCGCGGCGAGTATTATCGCCTGGCCGCGCCCCGATCGAACCTGGTCCAGCATCTGATCTACCCGGTGCCCGATCCGTCGATGCCGTTTCTCGGGGTCCACCTGACGCCGATGATCGACGGCACGATCACCATCGGCCCCAATGCGGTGCTGGCGCTGGCCCGTGAAGGCTACCGCTGGCGCGATATCGACCTCCTCGAGACCACGCGCCTGCTCGCCTTTGCCGGCATCCGGCGCATGCTCGCCGGCCATATCCGCCCAGGCATCAGCGAACTGGCCGATTCAGCCTCCAAGCGTCGATACCTGGCGCGGGTACAGCGCTACTGCCCTTCGCTGACGCTCCAGGATCTGGAACCGCACCCGGCCGGCGTGAGAGCCCAGGCGGTCACACGGGATGGCGCCCTGGTCGGCGATTTCCTGTTCGTCGACACCCCGCGCACGCTGCACGTGGCCAACGCCCCGTCGCCGGCGGCGACCTCGGCCATGCCGATTGCCGAACATATCCTCGACCGGCTCGATCAACACGACTGAGCCTGCGAACATGACCTTTCATTCGACCCGCCTGCCCGAAAAGCCCGGCGCTACGGCGCCCGGCGACGGCGTATAAGGGGCGCACTGCTACGGAGCTCTCATGGCCGACGACACGCATTTCTATGAACCGAAAGCCGGACACGGACTGCCCCATGATCCGTTCAACGCGATCGTCGCCCCGCGACCGATCGGCTGGGTTTCGTCGGCCGACGAACATGGCCTGCGCAATCTCGCGCCCTACAGCTTCTTCAACGCGTTCAATTACACGCCGCCGATCGTTGGTTTCGCCAGCGTCGGCTACAAGGACAGCGTGGCCAATATCGAGCGGACCGGCGAATTCTGCTGGAACCTGGCCACGCGCGCGCTTGCCGAAGCCATGAACGCCAGCTGCGAAGCCGTCGATCCGGACGTGGACGAATTCGAACTAGCGGGGCTGACGCCGATCGCGGCGCGCACGATCGCCGCGCCTCGGGTCGCCGAGGCGCCGGTCTCGTTCGAATGCCGGCTCAGCCAGCTGGTGCGCCTGACCGGGGCCGACGGCAGCCAGACCGATACCTGGCTGGTGCTCGGCGAAGTCGTGGGCGTTCATATCGCCCGCTCACTGCTGGTCGATGGCATCTACGACACCGCAGCGGCCGCGCCCATCCTGCGCGGCGGCGGGCCGGCCGATTATTTCGAAATCCGCGCCGACGCGCTGTTTCGCATGCACCGGCCCAACCAGCGACGCTGATCGCGCCGGTTCGGCGTTGTACGCTCAATCGCCGCCGGATTGCTTCTCGGCGGCCTTGAGCTGGGCGATCACCGGCGCGCACTGGTTCTCTTCGCCGCTGGTAGGCGAGACCAGTGCCAGCAACGACGCGACCGGCGTGGCCACCACGCCCAGCGCCACCGCAGCCGCCCCGCGTGCCAGCAGCGGCGCGGCCTTGACCCCGGGAGACGGCTCGGCGAACGTGCCGCGCAGATACAGAGGCGAGCGCAGGGTGAACAGTCGAGGCCCCTTGCTCTTGGGCGTGATGGTCAGATCCAGCGTCTCGTCGCCGAAATCGGTTTCGCCGGTGACGTTGATGATCGCGTTCTCGGTATCGAAGACAAACAGGTTCGGTGTGGCCAGACCGTTCTCGATCGGAATATCCGCCGCGGCGCAGTTGATCCGTACCTGCTCGTCGCCGAACAGCTTGCCGACGATATAGTTGCCGACGTTCAGCCCGGCCAGTTCCATCAGGTTGCGGCTGATCGCGCCGCGATCGATGAGCAGCGTCAAACGGCCGTCCCCGCCGCCCAGCAGCGCCGCGACGGAGTTGCCAGTGCCACTGAAGGTAGCATCGCCGTTGATCTGACCGAGGCTTCCATCGAGTGCATCCACCGCCGGCACGATCTGGTCCAGCTGCATGCGACGAGCGTGCATGTCCACCCGCCCGGCCATCGGTGTCTTGTCCCCCTCCAGACGCAGCGTGGTGTTGAGCTGGCCGCCGGCCACGCCGAAACGCAGCGGGTCGAGCAGCAGCGTGGCGTTGTCGAGCTCGACGTGGGTGTACAGATCGGTCAAAGGCAGGCTGTCACCGTGCTCGATCCGTTGCGCGGTGAACTTGACGTCGGCGTCCATATCGCCCCAGCGATCGGTCTTGAACGGCTCGACCGGCAATACCTTGTCGCTTGGCTGACGCGTCTCGGCGCCGCGGGCGGCCTTGTCGGTATTGGAATCGGCACCGATCAAGGGCGCCAGATCCGCAAAACGCAGCTGTTTGGACACGAGTTCGCCAGTGAGCTTCGGCCGCGGCGCGCCCTGTCGATACACCAGATCGCCGGCGATATCGCTATCGCCGATATGGCCGCTGAATTTCCGGTAGGCGAAGCGCGATCCCTTGATCGGGTCGAAACGTACCGACAATTGGCCTTCGGTCGCATACGGCGGTGTCGCCGGCAGGGTGACGCCGGTCAGCCGGTAGAGGTTATCCAGGCTCTGCCCGGAAAACGACAGTGTCAGATCGGCACCACCGAAATCCAGCGGCTGTTCGACCGTCCCCGCGATCTGCACCCGGGTCGAGCCCGAGCGGATATCCGCAGCCACCGGAAATGGCCGGTCGGCGCTTTGCAGGGCAAGCACGCCGCCGACCTTGCCGCTGCCGGACAAAGGTGCGCCCTTGTAGCGGCCGTCGATCTGCCAGCCGAAGACGAAGTCGTCGATATCGGCCGCCGCCGAACCGTCGTCCCCGGTTTGGCCGATGACCTGGGAAAACGCCACGGCCTTTCCCAACGGATCGACGGTGATACGGAAATCCGCGTCCAGCGTGGCGTCGCGGAACCGGACCTTGGCCTGATCGAAGACCAGCGCATCCATCGAGACCGTCCAGTTCGACGGCTCGGACGACGCGTCGGCGGTCTCGTCACCGGCCATGTCGAACGTCCAGTTGTCCCGACCGTCGGCCCGGCGGATCAGATCGGCATCGGCGCCGGCCAGCCGTATGCGTGGAATCGAGACCCGCTGCGAGAGCAACGGCACAGGCGACAGCCACGCATCGATCCGGTCGATATGCGCCATGCGGCCGTCGTCGAAGTCCTTGGGGTTGCCCACGTTCACGTCTTCGGCATGTATATGCGGCCATGGCACCCAGGCGGCCAGACCTTTCGCGTTCTCCGGACGTTCCCAGTCCAGACCCAGGTCGCCGCGTATCTCGAACGGCCGATTGATGGCCGCCGAGACCCGTGTGTTGACCGTTGGCTTGAGCCGATTCCAGTCGAAAAAAGCCAGCACCAGCACGAGCCCGACGATCAGCACCGCCAGCAGACCCAGCAGGCCCAACCCCATTTTGCGAGTGCGCGTCACGATAAAAATCCTCGCCCGAGGGCGGCTGACATCCTATGCATCGATTATCACGTATTTACCAACGATCGACACGACATGCCCACGCAGGCCGCGATATGCGATCCTCTGCGGCTGTATTTATTTCTGGATACCCCATGCTGAAGACCCTGGCACCGGCCATGCTCGTCGCCGGCACGACCGTTCTGGCCGGCTGTGCGCCCTATACCTTGCCCGCGCGGCCGGACGATGCGACCAAGGCGCCGTCGCCGAGCCAGCTCGATCCGATCGAGTACCGCTGCCAGAGCGGCGAGACGGCACGCGCGCGCTATCCCGATGCGACCGCGGCCGAAGTGAGCTATGGCAATAAATCCTACGATCTGCGTATCGCGATGTCGGCCGACGGCGCACGCTATATCGGCGACAGCCGCGAATGGTGGACCAAGGGCAGCGGCCCGGGCGCGACCGCCTTGTTTACCGATACCGACAGCGACCGGATCATCGATCGCTGCGAACAGGTGAGCGACGACCGATAACCGGCCGCGCCGAGGCCGATCGGCTGGATCGCGAGTGCCTGCGGGGCGAGCCGGAGCCAAAGTGGGCTTTAGCCGACGGGGCACGGGCTTTGCCGATACAGTGTCTCGCCTTGAAGGCGCGCTTCACCACCCCGATATTCACAGCCACAATTTCACGATACGTGCGCATCATGTGCGCACCGGCAAGGACCCGAGCGCATGGCCAAGAACAAATCCCTGCTCACCGATGATTCGCTGGATTTTCTCGAGCGTTACCTGAACAACGCCGCGCCGACCGGCTATGAGAAGCCGGGCCAGCAGCTCTGGATGGACTATCTCCGGCCCTATGTGGATGAGTTCATCACCGACCCCTATGGCTCGGCCGTGGGCGTGATCAACCCGGATGCGAAGTACAAGGTCGTCATCGAAGGCCATGCCGACGAGATCGCCTGGTATGTGAACCACATCACCGACAGCGGGCTGATCTACGTGCGACGTAACGGCGGTTCCGACCATCAGATCGCCCCGTCCAAGCGTGTGCACATCCATACGAAAAACGGCATCGTGCACGGCGTATTCGGCTGGCCGGCCATTCACACGCGCAACCCGACGAAGGAGAAGTCGCCAACGGTCGAGTCGATCTTCGTCGATGTCGGCGCCAAGGATGCCGAGGAAGTCGAGAAGATGGGCATCCATGTCGGTTGCGTAGTCAGCTATCCGGACGACTTCATGGTGCTCAACGACGACAAGTTCGTCTGTCGAGCCATCGATAACCGCATGGGCGGATTCATGATCGCCGAGGTGGCCCGCCTGATCCATGAATCGGGCAAACGACCGGACTTCGGGCTTTATGTCGTCAACTCGGTCCAGGAAGAAGTCGGACTCAAGGGCGCAGGCATGATCGCCGCCCGGCTCAAGCCGGATGTCGCGATCGTGACCGACGTCACCCACGACACCACCACGCCGATGATCGATCAGAAGAAGCACGGCACCGCCAAGATCGGCGAGGGCCCGGTCATCACCTACGCGCCGGCGATCCAGAACAACCTGCGCGAGCACCTGATCGCGACCGCCGAGAAGCACAAGATCCCTTTCCAGCGGATGGTCAGTGCGCCGGCCACAGGTACCGACACCGACGCGTTTGCCTACAGCAACGAGGGCGTGCCTTCGGCCTTGATCGCCCTGGCACTGCGCTACATGCACACCACCGTGGAAATGGTGCACCGGGAAGACGTCGAGAACGTCATCCGTCTCATTCACGAATCCGTGATGGGTATCGAGCCGGGCGAGACCTTCAGCTACTTCAAGTAGCCACCTCCGGCCGCAGCGCCGGCCAGGCACGAACGGGTGGACGCAGCCGCGTCCACCCGTTTTTCATGAGCCGGGGTTCAACCAGGGCCGGAGTACGCTGCGCACCGCGCCGCCTGCCAGGGCCTGCGCAACGGATGCATACTACCGGCAAACCCCAGCGCCCCTCCTCATGATCGGTTCCATCGCCGCCCTGCTGATACTCCAGCTCATCGGCACCATCGTCATCCGTTTGACCGGCCTGCCGCTTCCTGGACCGGTGGTCGGCATGCTGCTGCTGTTCGCATGCCTGTTGTGGCGAGGTGCCACCCCCGAACCACTGGCAGCGACCACCCGCGGCCTTCTCGCCAACCTGGGACTACTGTTCGTGCCGGCCGGGGTTGGCGTGATCACCCATCTGGCCGCGGTCGCCGATCACTGGATCGCGCTGAGCGTCACGCTGGTGGGCAGCGCTTTGATCTCGATTGTCGTCACGGCCTTCACGCTGTCATGGCTGATGCGCCACGCGCGCGTCGCCGATGCGCCGCCCTCAGAGCGCTGACCATGGGCCGTCTCACCGAAATCTGGGTTTATCTCGCCGAACAGCCGCTGCTGTGGTTGACGGTTACGGTCGGCGTGTTCTGGCTGGCCCAGCAGCTCTATCGAACGGCCGGCGGATTCGCATTGCTCAACCCGGTACTGACCAGCGTGATCGTGCTGGTCTTGCTGCTGGGAGCCACCGGCACCCCGTACCAGGCGTATTTCGACGGCGCGCAGTTCATCAGCTTTCTACTCGGGCCGGCGACGGTGGCGCTGGCCGTACCGCTGGCCAGCCAGGCCCGTACGCTGGTCCGGCACTGGCGTGCGATCACCCTGGCGTTGTCTGTCGGCTGTCTGACCGCCATCGGCTCGGTCGTAGCGCTTGGCTGGGCGACCGGCCTCGACGGCGACATGCTGCGCTCGATGCTGCCCAAATCGGTGACCACGCCGATTGCCATGGGCATTGCCGATCAGATCGGCGGCAGCCCGTCGCTGACCGCGGTATTCGTGATCCTAACCGGCATCGTCGGTGCCGCGATCGGTATTCCGTTGCTGCGAGCGCTGGGCATGCGTGATCCGGTTGCCAAAGGTTTCGCCCTGGGCGTGGCCTCGCACGGCATCGGCACCGCGCGGGCGTTCGAACACAGCGAGACCGCCGGTGCGTTCTCCGGACTCGCCATGGGTCTGAACGGCGCGCTGACGGCGCTGCTCGTTCCGCTGCTGGTCTGGCTGCTGGGTCTGTAGCGTCCGGTTCGACAAGGTCAGCGCGGCCGTCTGCGGTGGCGGTTGTGTGGCGCCCGAACCGCCTCTATGTTGGTTCGAGTGTTCCAACGAGAATGGCCATGTCGGTAGACGATCTCGATAGCTGGATGTGGGCCGAGGCGGTGCGCCGCCAGGAGCGCGCCGAGCGGATCCAGCGCCAGTTCTTTCGCCGTGCGACGCATCGCCCGCGCAAGCAGTGGGAGCCTCCGGTAGACGTGTTCGAAACCGCCGAGGCGGTGTATGTGATTGTTGCCCTGCCCGGCGTGTCCGACGAACGCCTCACCGATCTGGAAATCCGCGGCGATACGCTGTTCGTCGCCGGCGAGCGCCGGGTGCCCACACCCACCGCCGACGCGGTCCTGCACCGCCTGGAGATTCCGCACGGCCATTTCGAGCGCCGGGTCACGCTGCCCTGGCCGCAGCTGACCATCGCCGCCCACGAGCTGGCCGACGGCTGTCTGTATCTCACCTTGAGAAAACGCTAGTCCATGAACGATTTCGACAACGACGAACCGCAGGTCATCGACGGGCCGAGCACCACCATGGTGTACAACCGGCAGACGCCGCCCCGGCCGGATACGCTGGCGATTCTGCCGATGCAGGATACGGTGCTGTTTCCCGAACTGGTCATGCCCGTGGTGCTGGACCGCCAGCCATCGATCGACGCCGCCCAGCGCGCCATGCGCGCCGAGCAGCCGGTCGGACTCGTCCTGGCCGACCCGACACGGGCTGATGATGGCCAGGTCGACGGCCAGTCGGCCGATATCCGCGATGCCCTGTACAAGGTCGGCACCGCGGTGAACATCCTGCGCTATGTCACCGGCAGCGACGGACGCCATCACCTGGTGTGTCAGGGTGTGTCGCGTTTCCGGATCGAAAGCTATGTCGACGACGAACGCGGCGGCCTGGTGGCCAAGGTCCGCTGGATCGACGAACCCGCAGCCGACGGCGACAAGCAGGTCGATGCCCGCATGACCAACCTGCGCAATCGCGCGCTGGAAGCGATCCGGCTCATGGACCAGCCATCGCAGGAACTGGCGAACGCGATCGGCTCGATCGACTCGGCGGCACTGCTGGCTGATGCGACCGCGGGCTATCTGGGCCTCAAGCCCAAGGAAAAGCAACAGATTCTGGAGACCGTCGAGCTCGATCCGAGGCTGGAACTGGTGCAATCGTTTCTGGACTACCGCCTCGAGGTCATGCGGCTGTCCAACGACATCAACAAGCAGACCCAGGAACGGCTGTCCGAGCACCAGCGCAAGGCGATGTTGCGCGAGCAGATGCGCTCGATCCAGCGTGAACTCGGCGAGGACGACAGCGTCGCCGAAGAAGCCGAGCGCCTGCGCGAGGCGCTCGACAAGGCGCACCTGCCCGAAGATGCAGCCGAGCAGACCGACCGTGAGCTCAAGCGTCTGGAGCGCATGTCCGAATCGTCGGCCGAATACTCGATGGTGCGCACCTATCTCGAGCTGATGGCCGAGCTGCCTTGGGACAAACTGTCCGAGGACGCGATCGATATCGCCGAATCGCGCCGCATCCTGGACGAAGACCATTTCGGCCTCGACAAGATCAAGCGCCGTATCCTCGAACATCTGGCCGTGCACAAGCTCAACCCCGAGGGCAAGGCGCCGATCCTGTGTTTCGTCGGCCCGCCCGGCGTGGGCAAGACCTCGCTCGGCCGTTCGATCGCGCGGGCGATGAACCGGGAGTTCGTGCGCGCTGCGCTGGGCGGCGTACACGACGAATCCGAAATTCGCGGCCATCGACGCACCTACGTTGGCGCGATGCCGGGCTCGATCATCAGCCAGCTGCGCCGTGCCGGCACGCGCAACCCCGTGTTCATGCTCGACGAAATGGACAAGCTAGGCGCCTCGGCCCACGGCGACCCGGCCTCGGCGCTGCTCGAAGTGCTGGATCCGTCGCAGAACGACTCGTTCAACGATCATTATCTCGGCACACCCTTCGATCTGTCGAAGGTCATGTTCATTGCCACGGCCAACGTGCTCGACACCATTCCGGGGCCGCTGCGCGACCGTATGGAAGTCATCGAAGTACCGGGTTACACGCGCGAGGAGAAGAAACAGATCGCCAAGCGATATCTGATCGACCGCCAGCTCGAGCAGGCCGGACTCACGCGCGACCAGTGCGATATTTCGGATGCCGCGCTCGACGACCTGATCGCCGGCTATACCCGCGAAGCCGGGCTGCGCAATCTCGAACGCGAGATCGGCGCGATCGTACGACATGCCGCGGTCAAGGTCGCCGAAGGCGGCGCAGGCCCGGGCACGATCGGCCCCGAGGATCTCCACGGCATTCTGGGCGCCCGTCGCATCGACGACGAAGTCGCGCTGCGAACCAGCGTGGCCGGCGTATCCACTGGGCTGGCCTGGACCCCGGCAGGCGGCGACATCCTGTTCGTCGAGGCCTCACGCTCGCCGGGTTCGGGTCGGCTCACGATCACCGGCCAGCTGGGCGATGTGATGAAGGAATCCGCCCAGGCCGCGCTGAGCCTGGTCAAGGCACGCGCCGAAAGCCTGGGGATCGACCAGGATCGGATCGACAAATCGGATATTCATATTCACGTGCCCGCCGGTGCGATCAAGAAAGACGGGCCCAGTGCCGGCGTCGCACTCTATACCGCCCTGGTGTCGCTGCTGACCGATCGCAAGGTGCGGGCCGATGTCGCCATGACCGGCGAGATCAGCCTGCGCGGACAGGTGCTGCCGATCGGCGGCGTCAAGGAAAAGACACTGGCCGCGCATCAGGCCGGTATCCATACCGTGATGCTGCCCGAGCGCAACAAGCGTGATGAGGACGATATTCCCGATAACGTCCGAACCGCGCTGGATATCCGTTATATCTCCGGCGTCGAACAGGCCGTCGAGATCGCGCTGGAGGACACGCCGGCGGCCGGCTAGTCTTGCGGCCGCCGATAGGCGGCCTGCATCTTCCAGGCAAAGCGCAGCCGGCCATCCTTGTAGGAGATGCCCTGGCGCGGAATCTGGAACGGGTCATGCGCCCGGTCGGCGCGCTCACGCACACAGGTCACCGCGCTCGTGTAGCCGGCCTGGGCGACGAGCTCGCGCACACCTGCGTCGTAATGGCCGTAGGGATAGGCGAAATGCTCGACCGCGCGGCCCAGCACGTCCTCCAGCCGCGCGCGGCTGTCGCGAATCTCGCGGTGCCGGACGGCCTCGGGCTCGAGCCCGAGCCGACAATGATTGAGCGTATGCGAACCGATCTCGATACCGGCATCGGCCAGCGTTCTGAGCGTTGCGCCGTCCATGAGCCGCTGATCGCCGGGTGCCTCGGGCTTCATCCAGTCGGCATGGCCGCCCAAACGTGCGGCCACCGCGTACACCACGGCTGGATAGCCGTGGGCTTCGAGCACAGGCCAGGCGTGATCGTGGAAATTCTGGAAGCCGTCGTCAAAGCTCAGAACCACCGCGCGTGCCGGTAGCCGTGCCTGCCCGAACAGGCCCCGGCAGGCCTCGGACAGGCTGATCACCCGGATGTCGTGACGCGCCAGGTAAGCCATCTGCCGGGCGAAGCGGTCGATATGGCAATACAGGCCGAGCTGCTGTTCCGGGCGTGCGAACGGCCCCACCTGGTGATACATGAGCACCCGGAGTCTGGGCGCATGCGCATCGCGCGGCAAATGATCCCCTGCCATCAGCTGGAACTACCCGGCGCATCGTGTGCACCGCGGCCTGGTGTCAGCGCCGGCCGGGCCGAGCGGTCCACCCAGCGAGTGGCTATTTCACGACCGATGGCGCGCCGCGCGGATACCCGAAGCGGCGAACGCACGGCCCGGGCCAGCGCGCTAACCGCGCCCTGGCGCGCTGCACTGCGACACATATGCAGCCAGCCGAGTCCGAGCACGGCCTCGAATGCCGCCAGCGGATAGTAACGTGTACGCCGGTTGGCCTCGGCCAGCCGTGCCAGCCATTGTTCGGACCAATCCAGGTCATCGTCCTGCATCGGTGCCGCATGCTTGCCCGAGCGCCAGATCAACCGATGCCGGTCCAGATCCGCGGCGGTGTAATCCATGCCGAGGCGGTCGAACTGATAGGCGAATATCGCGTGCTGGCGTGCGATGACGCGGGCGCTTTTGCCGCGTGTGGTACTGGTGGGATGTCGCCGACAGCGAACCAGCGCCAATGGCTGGCTGGTCATCCGGTGATACTCGGCCAGGCGCACCCAGAGGTCGTAGTCCGAACTCAGATCGAAGGTCTCGTCGTAGCCGATATCGCGCAGCACGTCGGTGCGCCCGGTCACCGACGGCTGCTGAAGACAGCTTTTGAAGATCAGCTGCGCGGCCGCGTCGTCCGCTCGTGTCGGTCGACGGGTGATGCCTGGACGGGGCTGGCCGTCCGCGTCCATCCATGCGGCCCACGAACCGACCACTGCATGATCGCGGTGGGCATCCAGAAACGCCACCTGGCGGGCCAGACGCTGTGGATGGGCCCAGTCGTCGGCATCGAGCGAGGCCATATAGTCGCCGCGTGCCAGGGCCAGGCCATGATTGCGGGTCGCGGCGATGCCGCGCCGCGCTTCCTGTCGAACCAGCCGTATGCGCGGATCGTCATGGGCGGCGGCCACGGCCATGGTGTCATCGCTCGAGCCGTCGTCGATGACGATCAGCTCCAGATCGGTCAACGTCTGGGCGAGCACGCTTTCGATCGCGCAGCCAAGATAGCGCGCGCTGTTGTGCGACGGAATCACGACGCTGACCCGTGGTCTGCGTGGACTGGACATAGCGCCCGACCTCGATGAACGACCCGGGCTGGCATGCGCGGGGCGCGCCTACCGGCAGCGTTCTTTGCTGATGAATTTTCGGCGATTATTGAACCGTATTATGCCTGCGCCGTACAAACGGCGCGGCATAACAGCGCAAGCGCAAGGCCACGGCCGGCTGAACATGGCCGCTCGCTGGGTCCGAAACCGCCGGTGGCCCACCCCACCGGCGCGCTCGCAGGTAGCAGCCGGCCGCGCGTGCCCGTTTGCGGCGACGATCAGCCGGGCTGATCGAGCATGGCTTCGCGTTTCAGATTGTGGCGCAGCATGGTCACGAAAGCCTGGCGAAGCGCGCTGGGCGCGCCGGCGTGAATGACGCCGATATCCATGCCCGGTACGTTGTCGTCCAGCCGACGGCGCGATAGATGGTCCCCGTCCAGGGTCCAGGGCCGGAACACCATGTCCGAAAGAATCGTCACGCCGTCGTTCTGGCCGACCATGCTTCGCACGGCTTCCACCGAGTGGCTGCGGAAAACGATCTCGGGCGTCATATCGGCCGCACGCCAGTAGCGTTCCCAGGTTCGTACGTGCTCGTCCATCTCCAGCAGTACGAACGGATGCGCCGCGACGTCGGAAAGACGCACGCGCGCGGCCTGGCGCAGCGGATGGCCGGCACACAGCCACAGATGCCGCGGCGAGGTGAACAGCACATCGCAGTGCAGCGCACTGGTCGGCGACAGGTTGTCGGTGACCATCAGCCCGAGATCGATCCGGCCTTCGGCGGCCCGATTCTGGAGGCCTTCGATACTGTCTTCGGTGACCTGCAGACACAGGCCCGGCAGCATGGTGCGACGCCAGCGCAGCACCCGCGGCAGCAGATAGGCCGAGATCGTCTCGGTCACGCCGATATGCAGCTCGCCGGTGAGCTCGGCCGGCTCGGCGTCGAGACTGATACGCGCGGTCTCCACCGCCTGAAGAATGCGTGCTGCGTGATGCTGGAGCTCGCGCCCGGTCGGCGTCGGGGTCAAGCCCTGGGCATGGCGCACGAACAGCGCCTTGCCGATATCGCTTTCGAGTTTCTTCAGCGAGGCCGACATCGACGGCTGCGAGATATAGCAGCGCTGTGCGGCCAGCGACAGCGTGCCCGTCTCCACGATCGCCAGAAAATGACGCAGTTGTTGAAGCTTCATATATAGCTTTCGTCTATACGGCGTCTTCGAAAAACCGTATTAGATTATCTCCCGGGACGCTCGGTAGGGTGAAACCATGCATGTTTCACACCATACGAGCCGGTGAAGGCGCCCATCCCCGGCTTCTGTACCCTGTGCCGCTCGCGCTGTGGCACGCTCAATACGGTCGTCGACGACCGCTTGATCCAGGTACAGGCCGACCCGGACCACCCGACCGGCCGCGCGACCTGTGCCAAGGGACGCGCCGCGCCGGAGCTGGTGCATAGCGGCCAGCGCCTGCTTTATCCGATGCGCCGGACCCAGCCCAAGGGCGCGGCCGATCCCGGCTGGCAGCGTATCGGCTGGGACAAGGCTCTGGCCGAGATCGCCGATCGCCTGGCGGAGATTCGCGACTGCCACGGCGCCGAGGGCGTGGCCTTCTCGGTCACCACGCCCAGTGGCACACCGATGTCCGACAGCATCGACTGGGTCGAGCGGTTCATTCGCCTGTACGGCAGCCCGAACACGATCTATGCCACCGAGCTGTGCAACTGGCACAAGGATTTCGCTCATGCGTTCACCTTCGGCTGTGCCATGCCCACGGCCGACTATGCCCAAGCCCGGCTGAACATTCTGTGGGGCCACAACCCGTCCACCGCCTGGCTCAGTCAGGCCGGCACCCTGGGCGATAGCGACACGCGCGGCGCGCTGCTGGTCGTCGACCCGCGGGCGACAGCCCATGCCCGGGCCGCCGACCTGTGGCTGGCCATCCACCCCGGCACCGACGGCGCGCTGGCCCTGGGCCTGGCGCAACGGATCATCGAACGCCGAGGCTACGATGAGGCTTTCCTGCGCCATTGGTCCGACGCACCGCTGCTGGTCGACGAGGCGTCCGGGCGGTTTGTACGCGCCGACGAACTCACCGCCGGCGCAACGGGTTTTGTCGGCTGGGACAGCCAAACCGGCCGCGCGGTGGCCATCGACACCCGTCGCGCCACCGACACGAATCTGGCCGCGCGGCTGGCCCTCCACGGCTGTCATGAATTGATCGACCGCCGGGGCCAGCGCAGGCGCGGTCGGCCGGCTTTCGCGCATTACCGCCAGGCCTGTCAAAGCTGGACGCCGGCCCGCACCGCGGCCGAGACCGGCCTGGCAGAGACGGATATCGAACGCGCTGCAGACATGATCATGGCAGCCGGCGACGCGGTCAGCTACCACGGTTGGACGGGTATCGGCCAGCACGACAACGCGACCCAGACCGAGCGCGCGATTGCCACGCTATACGCCCTGACCGGCAGCTTCGATCGCCCGGGCGGCAACCGGATCCACGGCCCGTTGCCGATCCGTCGTGTCAACGACATTTCCCTGCTCGACCCGTGCCAGCGCGACAAGGCCCTGGGCCGGGCCGAACGGCCGCTCGGCCCCGCGGCCAACGGCTGGGTGACGGCGGCAGATGTCTATGACGCCGCCCTTACCGAGCGGCCCTATCGTATCCGTGCGCTGTTCGGCTTCGGCGGCAATTTCCTGGTGTCGCAGCCCGATCCGGCGCTCGGCGCGCGTGCGCTCGAGGCACTGGACTTCCATGTTCATTGTGATCTGTTCCATACCCCGACCAACAGCTACGCCGATATCCTGCTGCCGGTGAACACCCCCTGGGAGCGCGAGGGGCTGCGACCGGGCTTCGAGATCGACGAACGGGCGGCCGGTCATATCCAGCTGCGCCCCCGCATGGTCGCACCACGCGGCGAATCGCGGGCCGACTACGAGATCGTCATGGCGCTGGCCGACCGGCTCGGCCTGGGCGAGGCGTTTTTCGGCGGCGATATCGAGGCCGGCTGGAACCACATGCTCGCCCCGCTCGGTCTGGATGTCGCCGCACTGCGGGCCTGCCCCGCCGGCCTGCAGGTTGCCGTCGACAGCGCGCCCTGCAAATACGCACGGACCGATGCCGACGGCCGGGTGGCCGGGTTTGCCACCGATACCCGCCGCGTGACGTTTTATGCCGAACGGTTGCACCGCCACGGCTATCCGCCGGTGCCCTGTTATACACCGCCCGGCCCGCAGGACGGCGACCGGCCGCTGCGTCTGGTCACGGTCAAGGACGGCTACTACTGTCATTCCCAGCACCGCCACATCAACAGCCTGCGACGACGTTCGCCCGACCCGCGTGTGGCGCTTGCCCCGGCCACGGCCAAATCACGCGGCATCGAAGACGGTCAGTGGGTCGAGCTCAGCGGCGACCGGGCCCGTGTAACCCTGCGTGCACGGTTCGATACCGATCTGGCCGAGGACGTGGTCATCGCCGATTACGGCTGGTGGCAGGGCTGTACGGATCTCGGCCTGTCGGACACCCCGATCGAAGGCGCGCACAGCCGCAATATCAATGCGGTTTTCGATAGCGCCCGGCGCGACCCTCTCAGCGGCGCGATTGCGCTTCGATCGGCGACCTGTGAGGTCCGCCCGCTCGATGACCGGCCACACTGGTCGGGCCTGCGCGCACTCCGGGTGACCGCGATCGAGCGCGAGACGGCCGACATCGTGTCCATTACCCTGGCCGCGGTCGATGGCGCCGCACTCGCGCCATTCCATCCAGGCCAGCACCTGCCGCTCTCGTTCATATTGGCCGATGGCCGCCGGCACGAGCGGTGTTATTCGTTGTCGGGTCCAGCCGTGCCCCGACCGGGCCGCTACCGGATCAGCGTCAAGCGGCTGGTCGGCGATGGCCCGTCGGCGAACGGCCTGGTCTCTCACCATGTCAACGATGCGCTGGCGGTCGGGGATATCGTGTCCGCACGCATGCCTGCCGGCATGTTCCGACTGCCCGTGCGTCATACCGCGCCGATCGTGCTGATCGCTGGCGGCATCGGCATCACGCCTTTCCTGTCGCTGCTGGAAACCCTGGCGGTCGGTACGCCGCAGGACATGCCCGACATCCATCTGCTCTATGCCAATCGCTGTGCGTCCAGCCACGCGTTCGCCGGACGGATCGCCGAACTGACCGAGCGGCTGCCACGCCTGAAGGTCATCGATATCTACAGCGCCCCGGGCCGCTACGATCGTCTGGGCCACGATTACGATCGCGCCGGGCGTATCGACGACACCGTAATCGATACACGCTGGCTCGAAGCCCGCGCCCGGTTCTATCTGTGCGGCCCGGCGGCGATGATGACCGACCTGCGGGCACGTCTGGTCGGCCGCGGTGTCTTTGCCTTCGAGATATTCTCCGAGGCATTCTCGCCGCCGGCACCGACCGATGCACGCGCGCTTGCGCCGCGCCGGATTCGGCTGGCCCGCTCGAACGTCACCCTCGACTGGTCGCCGGACCAGGGCACGATTCTGGCAAGCGCCGAACAGGCCGGGCTCAGCCTGCCCAGCGGCTGCCGTGTCGGCCAGTGTGAAAGCTGCGCGCTGCGCATCATCGCCGGCCGCGTGCACACGCCGGCCGGTATCGCGCCGGTCGAACCCGATACCTGCCTGACCTGTCAGGCCGTGCCACTGACCGATATCGAGCTCGACGCGTGAGGTGCTATCCCGACGCGCCCCGCTGTCCGTCGTCAAACCGTCATTCCCAGAGGTTGTTGTCTTAATGCTGACCATCGACGCCGCCACCGCCCGCCGCGCGCTGTCCTTCGAGCGCCTCGTACCCACGCTGCGCGAGGCGTTCATCGCCGGCTGCGACGTCCCGCCGCGACATCATCACCACGGCGTCGGCAACGCGGCCGACAGCACCCTGCTGCTGATGCCGGCCTGGTCCGGCCCGTACATGGGTATCAAGCTGGTCAGCGTGTTTCCGGGCAACGGCAAGCTGGGCCTGCCGGGTCTGCATGCGAGCTACCTGCTGTGCGACGCCGATACGGGCCAGCATCTGGCGCTGATCGACGGCGATCAGATTACCGCGCGGCGTACCGCCGCGGCCTCGGCGCTGGGGGCTTCGTATCTGGCGCGCAAAAATGCGGACAGCCTGCTGATTCTCGGCGCCGGCCGGATCGGTTCGCTGATGGCCGCGGCGTACCGCAGCGTGCGCCCGATCGAGCGCGTCACCGTATGGAACCAGAGCATGGGCAACGCCCAGCGCCTGGTGGATTCACTGCGCGACCAGGGCTTCGATGCTGCAGTGGCCGACGATCTGGAAGCAGCCGTGCGCACCGCCGACTGCATCACCAGTGCCACGCTGTCCACCGAGCCGCTGATTCGCGGCGCCTGGCTGCAGCCCGGCGTCCACGTGGACCTCATCGGCAGTTTCTCGCCCGCCATGCGCGAGGCCGACAACACGGTCTTCGAGCGCGGCCGCGTGTTCGTGGATGCACCCACCGCGGTGCACGAAAGCGGCGACCTGATCGACCCGATCGCCCAGGGCAGCCTGCAGGAAAACGATATTCAGGCCGATCTGACCGCGCTCTGCCGGGGCATGCATCCCGGCCGGGGCGGCGATGACGAGATCACGGTCTTCAAGGCGGTGGGCACCGCGCTCGAGGACCTGGCCAGTGCCGTGCTGGTCTACGACCACCATCACAACGACTGAACCGACTTTCAAACTCCCAGGGGGCCCGCACCATGCTCAAGTCCATTACCAACGGTTGCGTACGCGCATTCGATCGCTACCTGCCCGATCCGCTGATCCTGGTGCTGCTGATCACCCTGATCGTGTTCGCCGCCGGCATGATCTTCGAAGGCCACGGGCCGGTGGCCATGCTCGGATTCTGGCAGGACGGATTCTGGAATCTGCTCAGCTTCGCCATGCAGATGACGCTGATGCTCGTGACCGGGTTCACCGTCGCCAAGACCCCGTTGTTCATGCATCTGGTCGATCGTATCGCCAGCGTGACGCGTACCCCTGGACGCGCGGTCATGACGGTCAGCTTCATCACGCTCGTGGTCACATGGTTCAACTGGGGCATCGGGCTGGTGATCGGCGCGATTCTGGCGCGCGAACTGGCGCGCCGGGTCGACGATGTCGATTACCGCCTGCTGGTGGCCAGCGCCTACGCGGGCTTCATCATCTGGCATGCGGGCCTGTCCGCGGCCGCCCCGCTGGTCATCGCCACGCCCGGCCATTTCCTCGAAGACCAGATCGGGCTGATCCCGACCAGTCAGACGATCTTCAGCCCGCTGAACCTGGTGTTGTGTGCCGTCATCCTGATCGTGCTGCCGCTGACCTGTCGGCTGATGATGCGCAGCATCGACCGGCCGGTGACCGTGCGCAGCGACCAGCTCGATGACAAGCCGGCCGATCTCGGGCGCGCCGACGAACAGCGGCCGGCCGAACGCCTGGAGCGCTCGAAGTGGCTGGCCTGGATCAGTGCTGCGCTGGGCTTTGCGGCCGTCATCGCCTATGCCCTGACCGGCGGTGGCTTGAACCTGAATATCGTCATCTTCGTGCTGATCTTCCTGGGCCTTGCCCTGCACGGCAGTCCGAGACGGTTTCTCGACACCCTCGACGAAGCGGTACGCGGGGTGACCGGCGTGCTCATCCAGTTCCCGTTCTATGCCGGGATAATGGGCATGATGAGTGCGTCGGGACTGGCGACAGATCTGGCCGGTGCCATCGTGAGCGTCTCTAATGCCCAGACCCTGCCCTTGCTGAGTTTCCTGTCCGCGGGCGTGGTCAACATCTTCATCCCCTCCGGCGGCGGCCAGTGGGCGGTACAGGGGCCGATCCTGGTCGAGGCCGCACAGTCGCTGGGCGCCCACATCCCGGACGTGGTCACCGGCTTTGCCTGGGGCGACGCCTGGACCAACATGATCCAGCCGTTCTGGGCCCTGCCGGCGCTGGCGATCGCCGGGCTCAAGGCGCGCGACATCATGGGCTTCTGCGTGATCATCATGGCGGTGACCGGCGTGGTCATCGGCACTCTGCTGGTCGTGCTCTAGTCGGCTAGTCGGCGCCTGCCAGGGCTTGCAGACGGGCCTCGATGGCATAGACATGCGCATCGTCGGCGCCCAGCTCGCGCAGGGATTCGGCCAGCTTCAGGACATAGTCGACGTTCGCGCCGCTCGGGCCATGCGATACCAGCACCTGGCGGGCGATGGCATCGATCGAGGCCGGCCCGAGCCAGGCGGCGTTGTCGGCGGTCGCGATATAGACCAGGCCGTCCTCGACGCCGCCGTCGGCCAGCTGCATGGGCGTGGAGAATCGCAGATAGCCGTTCTTCTCGCGGTGATCGAGATGATCGAACACCGCCGGGGTGATGCGATAGGCCATGCCCATGCAACCGGCCCCCGGGGCTTCGACCAGGGTGGCCACCCGACCGGGGGCCTCGGGCGTACCGCGATGGTCGTGCGAGCCTTGCCAGAAGCGCCGCTGCCAACCCGTGATCGTGGCCGGCGTACGACGGATATAGTCGAACCCGGCCTTGTAGATCAGCGAGCCGTAGCCGAACAGCCATAGCTCGTCGCGATCGGCGAAGGCGCCCGAGCGGCGGTTGGCCTCGGTGGTATCGAACGACATCGTCGCGCAGGCCTAGGCCGCCTTGGGTTCGGTCTCCCCGGCCACGCCGAAATGGGTATACAGCCGATCGAGCACGCCGCGCAGCGCTTCGCCCTGCAACGCCACCCGCGCGGTGAGTTCGGCCACGGCGTCTTCGGCATCGAGCGAATCCAGATCGTCCTGGATCAGGTCCAGCGCTCGGATACGCTTGAGATCCAGGTTCTCGTCCAGGTCGAACTCGATGGCGTCGTCGACCGCGACGTTGAGCTTGACCACCTGCATGCCGGCTGCCAGATGAGCCCGCACCTCCTCGCGCTGCAGGTCCATGGCGGTCACCCGCACGCTGGATTTGACCTCGTCGTCGGACTCCAGCACGCAGCGATCGCCGCATTCGAAGCCGTTGGGCAGCGTACTGCTGTCTTCCAGCCAGCGCGAAATCTCCTCCGACGGGCGCACGCGCGCGTCCGGCCGGGTGACCGGCAGCGTACCGAGCGCTTCACGCAGGCGCGCCACGACGTCCTCGGCGCGTTTTTCCGAACCGACGTCTACCCAGACACGGTTGGCACGCAGGTCGATGATCACCGGCGTCCGCTTGGAACGGGTGAACGCCCGCGGCAGCAGTTCGAAGTGGGCCTGATCACGGATATCGGCCTTCTCGCGACGGCTGACCTTCCGGCCCTCGCCGGTTTCGATCCGTTCGATGCGCTCTTCGACCTCTTCGTTGAGCACCGCGCCGGGCAGCACCCGGGTGATCTCCTGGTGCACGCACACGGCCAGACCGTCGACGACATGCGTCATCGCGTGCTCGCCCTTGATCGGCGGCACGAAGCCGGCAACGCTCACTGCCTGGTCGCCGCACTCGGGGCACAGCGCATCGGCCAGCTTGTCTTCCAGATCGGCCGCGCTCCAGGCAAACGCTTCGGTGCCGAGAAATACACAGAGATTACGTATCCACATAACTATCAAAGACCCATGTCGGTCGGCCCGGCGCGGTCATCGCGTCGGTATTTCGCGCAAGCGAACCAGGCGGCTCGCCGTGGCAACGGAGCGCGACCTTACCCAACCCGGTGGGCCGCCTCAAGCCGGTATCGCGCGCATCAGGGCCGGCGGCGCGACTGTCGCCCGCGAACGCGCTGTGGCAAGATTCGCGCCGCATCGCGTGGCCGGGGGACGACGCGTATCCCGCGCGTTGTCAGTCTCGTTCGTTATAAGCATTGACGAAAAGCGTCTTTGTAACGGCTGCCCGGCGCACGTATCTACTGTCGTCCCGTTGTAGCCGCTTGCACGCCATGTATCGAATTTCCGCGTCTGTCCGCCTTGTCGCCGTCGGCCTGTTCGTCGCCCTGTCGAGCGTTCTGGCGGGCTGTTCTTCCGAGGACACCGGGGTTGCTACCGGCGCCGACGCCAAGGCCACCGATCAGACAGTGAGCGCGGAAATCGGCTATATGCCGATCCTGCCCGATGCACAGCTGTTCGTCGGCCTAGAGGACGGCTCGCTGGCGCGCGCCGGCGTCACACCCAAACTGGTGTCGTTCCAGAACGGCCCGGCAATGGTCCAGGCGCTGCTCGGCGGCCAGCTCGATATCGCCTATTTCGGCATCGGCCCGACCATGGTTGCGCGTGGCAAGGGCGCCGATATCAAGGTGGTGGCTTCGAACATCATCGAGCAGATCAGCTTCGTGGCGCTGGGCCCGCTGGCGGGTTATTTCGACGACGGCGATCCGGCGACGGCGTTCTCCCGCTTCGAGCAGGACAACGGCCGCCGCGCGCGTATCTCGACCTTCCCGGTCGGTTCGGTGCCTCAGACCGTGCTCGACTACTGGCTGACCCGACAGCTGGGCGCCGATCGCGACGCGATCGATGTCATCTATCAGGGCGCATCGCAGGTCCAGCAGGCGCTGCTGACCGGTGCGGTCGACGGGGCGGCGATCCTCGAGCCGGTGGTTTCCATCGTGCGCGAGCGCGCAAGCGACGCACGGGTGGTGGCCAGCGGCGAGGACATGTTCCCCGGCCAGCCCGGAGCCGTGGTGGCGGTCCGGTCGGCCTTCATCGAGGCCCATCCGGAGGTCGTCCAACGCTTGGTCGCCGCTCATGCCGCGGCGACCGACAAGCTGCGATCGGGCGACGAGTCGGCCATCGATGCCGTACACAAGCACGTCGGTGGCGGCCGGCTCGAACGCCGTATCGTCGCCGATGCGGTCCGTGAATCGGCCGATCATTTCGTGGCCGATCCGAACCGGATCATCGACGGCACGCAGCGTATGCGCGACTTCCAGCGCGAGACCGGCACGCTCAAGACCGATACCGATATCCAGGCCATGTTCGATACCCGTTTCTACGATGCGCTCGATCGCGACCCGACCGGCGGCCACGCGGCCCGATGAGGCGCGCGTCGCAGGTCTCGATCCGCACCGCCACGGCCGGCTGAAGCGTGGCTCGTCAGACAAGCGTGGCCGTGCCCGACCGGCATACGAGCACCGCCGGACTACGCCGGATACTGCTGGGGCTGGCCGGCGTGGCCGCGTTCATCGTCGTCTGGAAGCTGGCCTATCTCTACAACTGGGCACCGCGCGGCACCATCCCGGACCCGTTCGCGGTGCCCGGCGCCCTGCTCAGCGAATGGCGCGGCGGCCGTCTGCTGCCGGCCATCGGGTCGAGCCTCGTTCACTATGTCTGGGGATTGGGCGTCGGCACCGTACTCGGCTTTACCGTCGGCCTGCTCGCTGCCAGCGCGCGCTGGTTCGACGATGTGCACTACATGCTGGCGCGTATCCTGCGACCGATCCCGCCGCTGGCCTGGGTCATCTTCGCCATCGCCTGGTTTCAGGTCAGCCATGCCGGAGCGGCGTTCGTGATTTCCATCGGCGTGTTCTGGGTCAACTACTTCGCCACCGCCTCGGGTGTGCGTGACGTGGATCCGCGCTATTACGAGCTGGCGCGCGCCTTCGGCCACGGCGGCTTCGTGCGCCGCGTGACCAGCATCACCCTGCCCGGTGCGGCACCGAGCATTCTCTCGGGCATGCGCACCGGCGTCGGCCAGGCCTGGATGACCTTAATCGCGGCCGAACTGCTCGGCGTACCGGGCATGGGCCAGGAGATGAATTCCGCCGCCGGGGTCGGCGCCTACGATGCGGTCGTGGTCTACATGCTCGCGATCTCGGTGATCTATACGCTCTCGGACGCGCTGTTCGGCCTGGTCGAGAACGCGGTACTGCGGTGGCGGCCATGAGCGACACCCTGCTGCAATTCGAACGGGTCGGCTTCGGCTATGCCGGCGGCGATCGGCCGATCTTCACGGATCTCGACTTCCGGATCGCGCCGGGCGAGTTCGTGGCGCTGGTAGGCGGCTCCGGTGTGGGTAAATCCACCGTGCTGCGCTGTGTTTCCGGGTTGACCGCGCCCACCGCAGGGGCGATTCGCGCCCTGAGCCCGACGTCACGCGGCACCCGAGCGACGGCCTTCGTGTTTCAGGACACCCGCCTGCTGCCGTGGCGCCGGCTGCGATCGAACGTCGGCTACGGGCTGACCGGACTGGGCCTGTCACGCGCCGAACGCGAACGACGGATTGACGAGGTACTGGCCCTGATCGGCATGGAAGATCTCGGTGACCGCTGGCCGCACGAGATTTCCGGCGGCCAGGCTCAGCGGATCGGCCTGGCCCGGGCGCTTGCGGTCCGTCCACAGCTGCTGCTCATGGACGAACCCTTCTCGGCGGTGGACGCCCTGACACGCAGCCGGCTCCAGGATGAGCTGCTGGCGGTCTGGAAACGCCTGGGCATGGCCGTGCTGTTCGTGACCCACGATATCGCCGAAGCGGCCTATCTGGCCGAACGCGTCTGCGTGCTGCGCGGCAGTCCGGCCCGTCTGGTCCTCGACGAGACCGTTCCGGTGGGCTATCCGCGCCAGCGCGACGACCATCGGCTGCAGACATTCGCCCAGCGTGTCGCCGATGCGCTCTAGCCCGCCCCGGAGGCATCCCATGACCGAACAGCCGCTCCGACTGATCATCCATGCCGCCGATGAGGCGTCGCTGGCACGTGCGCGCAGCAATGCGGCCAATTTCCTGGCCGCTATCGAAAACGCCGAGTTGGAATTGGTGATCAACGCCGGCGCCGTCGCCGCGGCCCTGGCCTGCCCGCATGCCACCGATCGGCATCTGCGCGTGTGTGCGAACACGCTGCGCAACAACGGGCTCGATGCGCCGGCGGCGTGGCCGCAGGTGCCGGCGGCGGTGGTCCATATCGCCGAGCGCCAGCGCGACGGCTGGGCCTATATCCGCGCCTGAGCGCGCGCTCAGCTGTCGGCGCGAACGGCCTCGATCAAGGCGTCGGAGCACTCGGGCAGCGCCTCGACCGTCGGCCGCGCGTACAGAAACCCCTGCTGCACCGGCACGTCGTTCTGATATAGCCAACGCGCCTGGGCCAGCGTTTCCACGCCTTCGGCAATCACCCCGATACCCAGGCCGTCGGCCAGCGAAATGATGCTGCGCACGATCGCCTGGCGACGCGGGCAGCCATCCAGCCCGTCGATGAAGCGGCGATCGATCTTGAGCCAGTCCGGGGTGAGTTCGATCAGCAGATCGTTGTTGGCATAGCCGGTGCCGAAATCGTCGAGCGCGGTCTGAAAGCCCATCGAGCGGTAGGACACGACGATGTTCTGCAGATGTCGGCGGTCGCGCACGTACTCGGTTTCGGTGATCTCGAAGCTGATGCGCTCGGTCGGCCAGCCCAGCCGGCGCGCGACCTCGAGCGTGGCCTGGATACACGCCTGCGGGTCGTAGACCGCGTTCGGCAGGAAGTTGATCGACAGCATCGACGTCATGCCCAGGCGATGGGCGATCTCGATGGCCCGTACGCGACAGGCCTGGTCGAAGCGATACAACGACGCCGGGGTCACCTGGCCAATCACCGAGGCCGCGGATTCGCCGGCCGGACCGCGCACGAGCGCCTCGTAGGCGTGTACCTGTCCGGCGGCCACGTCGATGATGGGCTGAAACGCCATCGTGAAATCGAAATCGAGCGCACCTTCACAGCGCGCGCACGCGCGGGATTCACCGCCACAGCCACCCATCGTCATCTCCCGGTCACGCCAGCGCCTGTCCGTGTGCAATGGGCAGGTCGATTCGCACAGCTATTGTACGCACCGCCGTTGGCAGGAGAATCCGGCCAATTGCGGATCGACGGCGGCGAAGTCGGGCGCAGGCTCAGCCGGTCAGCCGGTCAGCCGGTCAGCCGGATCCGGAAGCCGGTGCGCGGAAAATGCACACGCAGCGGGCCGACGGTCGGCGCCTCACGCTCGACGACCACCGTATGCGCATCGATCTGAACCAGCCGGCCCACGACCGGGTCGACGCCGTAATCGGTCGCGGCCACCTCGACCGCGTGGCCCAGGTGCGGGCCGAACGCGGCGTCCCGCGTGTCGGCAACCGGCTGCCAGCAGTCGGAGTGGCGAGCCCGCGCCAACGCGTCCGCGCCGGTCATCGGCTCCGAGCGGCCGTGGCCGAACTCGCCCATGCGCTCGAACCAATGCACCAGCTGCGGATAGGCGTCGAGCGTGGCCGCCACACCGGCATTGCCCCGGACATACCACACCGGGTGATAGACCGCGAAATCGGCCAGCGTCGGTGTCTGGCCGAGCAGAAACGGCTGTTCGTGCAGCTGCGCGTCGAGATCGGCCATCGCCGGCTCCCACAGGCCGCGCGAAAACTGGTCGTCGGGCCGGCCGACATGGCCGCCGCGGAACAACGCAGCCCGGTCGGCCTGAAACCGCTCCAGGTAATCGGCGCCGAGTTTGTCGACCAGCGCGGCCCGACCCGCCGGCCGGAACAACACCGGAATGGCGGCCAGGAACAGCTGCTGGTCGGCCCACCGTTCGAGCGCGGTGATGCTCGCCCGCAGGGTGGAGACGAACAACGGCGGTTCCGGCGCGAGCCGGTCCAGCGTCCGCGCGATCAGACGGGTGTCGCAGTACACGTCGCGCCCGATCTGCATCACGGGCGTGCGTCGGTAGCCGCCGGTCAGGGGCATCAGTTCCGGCTTGGGCAGGATCCGCGGGATCTCCACTGACGCCCAGGCCAGCTGCTTGTAGCCGAGAATACGCCGGATCTTCTCCGAAAACGGCGAAGCCGCGAAGTGATGCAGCACGATCTCGGGCATGGCGCTTGGCCTCCTGTCGTCGATGACGGGCGATCGGTCAGCCGGCGGCGACGGTAGCACCGACGCGCAGTTCGCCGCCGCGCACGATACGGGCGCGCACACCCCCGATCCGGTACAGGGCACGACGCATGTCCGCGCCCAGCAGTCGCGAAAGATACCCGCACGGCGGGCAGCCTGTCAGCACTTCGATCTGTACGCCGGCCGCCACCAGACGTTGGCCGACGAGCTCGGACAGCGCCAGACCGTCGACCAGCAGGTTGCGGCGCAGCGCCGCGGCCGCGACGCCCGCATGCCCGGCCGCCGCCAGACGACGATTGCACTCGGTGAGTGCGGCGGTATCGATCAGCGACAGTTCGCGTGCCCCGGCACGCACTTCGAAACGCCCGGAGAAGGTGCCGACCCCGGCCCAGTATCGATCGCCGTGGAGCCCGCGGCCGGCCACCGCGGTGGCACGGTCGCACGGCCGCATGGGGCGGCCGCGTTCGCTGGCGATGAATATCCCGCTCAACCGGGCGATGGGCCATCTCCGAAAATTGGGTCGGCCCATTCTATCGCGCCGCGCCTGCGCCGCTTGAGCCGGCCGCTCAACCCTGCTGTGATGGCGCCATGAAATCGAGCCCGATCCGTACCGGACCCCTGCACGACCGCCGGCTCGTGCCATGACGCTGCGCAATATCGACGCCTTGTTCAAGGGCGAGCGCGTGCTCGTGCTGGGCAAGCCGCGGGGCGATGCCCAACAGCAGCTGGTGGCCAATATCGAGGCCAGCCTGCCGGCCGAACAGCGTTGTCACGTCACCCGGACACGCAGCCTGCGGCTACCCGATTTCGATGCCGAGATGGCCATCGTCATGGATCCGCGCTGGGCGACCCCGCGAACCGTCGATGCGCTCGGCCGGAGCGGCTGTCGCGCGGTGCTGTGGTCGGCCGAGCCACGGATCGGCGGCGAGGTCCTGCGCGCGGCACGGCCCTACAACCTGCGCCTGCTCGGTGGCCGAAGCGCCGGGGTCGTGCAGACGCGCACCGAGCGAAATTTCAGCACGCTCGCGCTGGCGCCCCGCCCGGGCAAGGTCGCGCTCATCACCCAGTCCCAATCATTAGCGGCCGCCGCGCTCGACTGGGCCCTGGGGCGCAATATCGGCTTTTCCTGGATGGCCTGTACCGGCTCCGAGGCCGATATCGATATCGCCGACCTGCTCGACTATGCCGCGCTCGACCCGCGCACCCGAGCGGTGGTGCTCCAGGTTGGACGCATACGCTCGCCGCGCAAGTTCGTCTCGGCCGCGCGCGCCGCCGCACGGGTCAAGCCGGTGCTCGTACTCCAGACCCGGCGTGCGGTTGACGACGGCCCGCAAGGCCCGGACCCGGCCCGCTCCGCGGCGTTTGCCCGTGCCGGTCTGGTCGAATGCGAAAATCTCGGCGGGCTGTTCGATGGCCTGGCGGCGCTGGAACTGCTGCCGACCGTCACCCATCACCGGGTCGTGGTCATGGGCAACGGGGCCGGCGCCTGTGCGCTGGGTACCGATGCGCTGCTGCGCCAGGGCCTGCAACCGGCACGTCTGGGTGCCGATGCTCGCAAGGCGCTCGCCGACGATGCGCCTGCCGCCCGGGATCACGGCGTATCGGTCGACCTGGGTCCGGCCGACACCGGCGAAATACTGGCCGCGCTCAAGGTGGCGACCGCCGATACGCGCAATATGGATGCCGTGCTGTTCGTACACAGCCCGGTGGCCGGCCAACCGCATGAGCCAATGGTCGAGGCGATCGTCGGCGCCGAGATCAGCCCCCGCCTGATGACCGTCTGGCTCGGCCTGCATACCGCCCAGCGCGCCCGCCAGGCCAGCGCGGCCGCGCGTCTGGCGACCTTTGCCTCCGCCGACGAGGCGGTGCGCGCGGTGCGCTATCGCGCCCAGTACCGGCTGACCCGCGAACTGCTCACCGCCACGCCGCCGCCCGATCCGACGGTCACTGCCGACGTGGATGCCCTGCGCGAGCGACTGGTCACCCTGGCCGCCGACGGCGTCGAATGGCTGTCGGCCGACGAAGCCGCCTATCTGCTCACCGCCTACGGCATCGTGGGCGAAAACCCGGCGGAATCGGCCGTTCGGATTCGGGTGCGAGCCTTCCGCCATGCCGAATTGGGCATGGTTCTGAGCGTGCAGGACGAAACACTGGGTATCGACCCGGCCTACGGCTTCGCGCCGCTCGACGGCCTGCTCGCCCGGCGCATGCTCCTGGGTGCCAGCGCGGCACGCCTGCGCGGCACGCGCGCGGCCTTCGAAGCACTCGCCCAGGCGCTCGTGCGGCTGGGCAAGCTCGTGGTGGACCTGCCCCAGGTCGCCGGTCTGGACATGCGGGTGGCGGTGGGCCCGCGCGGACGGCTGCAGGCGCCCTCGGACAGCCTGATCGAGATCACCGATGCCCCGCTGGCCGAGCGCCAGCGTCTGGCCATGTCGCCCTACCCGGCACGCATGCGCCATATCGTCGCGCTCAAGGACAACCAGCGTTATATCGTGCGAGCGATTCGTCCCTCCGACGAACCCGCCGTGCTCGATCTGCTGGAAAGCCTGAGCCCGGAAGAGATCCGCCTGCGGTTCTTCAACTACATCCGGCATTTCTCACACGACATGGCCGCCCGCATCACGCAGGTCGACTACGACCGCGAGGTCTCGCTGGTCGTCAGTGCCTACGACCGGCCCGACGAGCTGGCCGGCATGGGTACGATCATCGCGGATCCCGACGGCAACGAGGCGGAGTTCGCGATACTCGTCCACCGCAACCACACCGGCGTGGGGCTGGGCCGCCATCTGCTGGATTGTCTGTTGCGCCAGGCCGGCGCGCGCGAGATCCGTACTGTCTACGGCGACGTGCTGGCCCAGAACAAGCCCATGCTGTCGCTGGCGCGCAGCCTGGGCTTCCGGATCAAGATCTCGCTGGACGATGCCTCCAGCGTGCGCGCCGAGATCGATCTCGCCGATTACGGCAAGGCCGAGGCCGATTGAGCCATCCGAGCGGCCCGTTGCACCGCCCCAAGGTTGGAACGGCGCGTCTGTCGCGGTCGAGAAAAACGCAACGCTGCGGTAGGCTACGCGCTGCCGTCCCTGTAGCTCAGCAGGATAGAGCAGCCGCCTCCTAAGCGGCAGGTCGCAGGTTCGACTCCTGCCAGGGACACCATTCCCGAGCGCCGGCCGCAGGTCGGTGCTCGGGAATGGTCTGGTTGCATCGTCGAACCTGCGACAAACGAACAAGCTTGGTTCGACGGCCCGCATCGCGGGCCGAACGGTCGCACACGCGACCGGCCCGAAGGGCGAGCCGCCACGCGGCGAGTACTCCTGCCAGGGACACCATTCCCGAGCGCCGGCCGCAGGTCGGTGCTCGGGAATGGTCTGGGTGAATCGTCGAACCTGCGACAAGCAAACAAGTCCGGTTCGACGGCCCGTATCGCGGGCCGAACGGGCGCACACGCGACCGGCCCGAAGGGCGAGCCGCCAGGCGGCGCTCATGCCGACTGGACGAACCAGGGCGCCGCGCCTCGCACGGCCCTGAAGACAGCCCGGCATGGGCTCGGTTATTCTCGCGGCCTGTGCCCAGCGGCCACTGCCCATGGACGACTCGCCCGCCCATCTCGACAGCCAGCTCCGGATCGGCCCGCGCCGCGGCGGTATCGGCAGCCAGCGGGTCGCCCTGCTCGAACAGATCGCGGCCACCGGCTCGCTCGCCGCAGCGGCCCGGGCGGTCGGGCTGAGCTACAAGGGCGCGTGGGACGCGATCAACGCCATCAACAATCTGGCCGACACCCCACTGGTCGCACGCAGTGCCGGCGGCTCCGGCGGTGGCGGGAGTCAGCTGACCGCCCGCGGCCGGCAACTCGTGCGTACCTATCGCGCCGCCGAGGAGGAACAGGCTCGGTTTCTGGAACGGCTCAACCGCCGGGTACGCCATCTGGAAGACGACATGCATCTGATGGAGCGTCTCGCCATGCTGACCAGTGCCCGCAACCAGTTGCTCGGCCAGGTGATCGAGCTGCGCCACGCCGCCGTCAATACCGAGGTGGAGATCGCACTGACCGGCGGAGACCACCTGACCGCCGTGATCACCCGGGCCAGCGCCGACAATCTCGGTCTGGAGAACGGCGTGGCGATCACCGCGCTGATCAAGGCCTCGTGGGTGGTCGTGGCGGCCGGCGATCTGAGCCGGGCAAAGCTGTCGACACGCAATCGGCTGGTCGGCACGGTGGAATCGCTTACGGTCGACGATGTCGCCAGCGAGGTGGTCATCCGCCTGCCCGGCGGTGCCACGCTGGCCGCCGTGATCACGCGCGAGTCGGCCGACGCCATGGGCCTGGCCGAAGGCGACACGGCCACCGCCCTGTTCAAGGCATCCAGCGTGATTCTCGCCCAGCGCGACTAACGCGCCACACGCCGAACCTAGCCGGGATCGCGCCGATGCGCGGTATAACGCAACGTGCCGGCCAGCGGGTCGTAGCCATCGCCGACGGCGTCGCGTGGATGCTCTCGGCCGTTGTAGACCGCCACCTCGGCGAAATCGAACGGGCTCATTCCGGCCAGACAGGCGACGTTCACGCCGTATTCCTCGGGGTTCGAACGCCGCTGGTGATGCGTATAAATCCCGCATCGCGAACAGAAATAATGCTTGGCCGTGCCGGTACCGAAGGTATAGCAGGACAGCAGCGCCTGGCCGTCGACGATCTCCAGATCCCCAAGCCGCGCGGACACCGCCACCGCGCCGCGCATCGAACAGTAAGAACAGTTGCAACGCCGCGCGGTGCGCAGGCCGTCGCTCAGGCGCAGGCGTAGATGCACGCCGCCGCAGTGGCATTGGCCGTCGAGGGGTTGCGAGTGCTCGGTCATGGCGGTATTGCTGGGTAGCCGTCGATCACGGTGATCATGCACCCATGCGCCTGCTTTGTGCGAGTGGGTCGGCGTGTGACCCTCGGCGCCGTTAGACTGGCCGCACACGCTTTAAGCGGAAGCACACACGCGCGGCATGTTCTATCTCTACCACCACAACGATCTGTCGCGTCTGGCCGAACTGTTCGGCGCGCTGCGCCACAACCGCCCGGTACCCCCGCTGGCGCGCGATACCGTGCTGGCGCCGAACGCGGGGATCGGACGCTGGCTGCGTATCCAGCTGGCACACAGCGATGGCATCGCCGCCAATATCGACGGCCGCCTGCCGGGCGAGTTCATCTGGGCGCTGCTGCACGCCGTGGTGGACAATGCCGACGAGGGCGACCATTTCGAAGCCGACTGTCTGGTCTGGCATCTCTATGCGTCGCTGCCCGCCATGGCCGTCGAAATCGCAGCCGTGGCGGATTATCTGGGCACGCCGGTCGACGAGATCCGCCGCTATCAGCTCGCCCGCCAGCTCGCGGATGTGTTCGACCAGTACCTGATCTATCGCGCCGACATGCTCACGCGCTGGGAACACGGCGAAACACCCGCGACCCACCCGGGCCGCTGGCAGGCCGAGGTCTGGCGCTGGCTGACCCGCGAGGACCGTCTCGGCCCGCGCCACCGCGCGCGCGTGCTCACCGATTTCATCCGCCGGCTGGCGAGCGACACCGCCCTGCAACAACGCCTGGTGCGCCAATGCCCGAACCCGCTCTACTGCTTCGGGCTGGTCGCGCTCGCCCCCGATCATCTGCGCCTGCTCTATGCACTGGCCGAACATATCGACGTGTATTTCCTGTTGCCGAACCCGAGCGAGGCCTACTGGGGCGATATCACCGCCGGCCGGCTAGCGCTCGAGTTGCCGGCCACGGACGACGACGGCGAACCGCTGCCGGGCGAGGCGGCGGTCGAAGCCGGCCACCCCTTGCTTTCGGCGCTCGGGCGCATGGCCCGCGATACCGTGCGCGTGCTCTATTCGGACGAATTTGTGGGCATGGTCGAACCCGAGCTGGGCGAGCTGATGGCCTACGACGTGCCGGGCGACGACAGCCTGCTGCATCGTATCCAGACCGATATCGTGCGTCTGGACTGTGCTCAGGCCGAACAGGGCATGGCCGAAAACGACAGCTCTTTCGAGGTCCATGCCTGCCACAGCCCGCTACGCGAGATACAGGTATTGCAGGATCAGCTGCTCGATCGCCTGGCCGCCGACGACAAACACGTGGCCGCCGGCGACATCGAGCCGTCCGATCGCATCGCCCCGCGCGATATCATCGTGATGCTGCCGGATGTGGCCGCCTACGCACCGGCCATCGAGGCCGTGTTCGGCGGCGCCCCGGCCGACCGCTACCTGCCGTTCGGGCTTGCCGACCGCGCCCGCTCGGCCGCGCACCCGATCGTGACCTGTGTCTCGGCGCTGCTCGATCTGCCCCTTTGGCGCTGGCAGGCCAGCACCCTGCTCGACCTGCTGGCGGTGCCCGCGGTCATGCGCCGCTTCGGCGTGTCGGCCAGCGAACTGGATGCGATCACCGACTGGGTGGGCGAGGCCGGCATTCGCTGGGGCCGCGACGCCGCACACCGCCATGCACTCGGCGCCGGCGCGTTCGCACAGAACAGCTGGCGGTTCGGTCTGGACCGGCTCCTGCTCGGCGTGGCCCAGTCCGACGACCAGACGCTGACCGCCGGCGTGGCCCCCTGGGCCGATCTGGAAGGCGGCATCACCGCGGCCCTCGGCAAGCTCTGGCGTTTCGAACAGACCCTGGCAGCGAGTGCCAACGATCTGGCCGAACCCGCCACCCCGGGCGAATGGCAGACCCGGCTCAATGCCCTGCTGGATGCGCTGATCGAACCCGCGCCGGACGCGGCCGACGAACAACGCGCCGTCGACAGCCTGTGCAGCGTCTTCGCGCGCTTCGAAACCGCCGAGCGCTGTACCCGCGAGCGCCCACTCACCGACGACCGGCGTATTTCCTGGCCGGCGGTCCGCGACATGCTGCGCGCCACGCTCGAATCCGCCGCTGAGCGCCAGCCGTTCCTGGCCGGCGGAATCACCTTCTGCGGCATGGTGCCGCTGCGGGCCGTGCCGTTTCGCATGGTCTGCGTGCTGGGCATGAACGACGACGCCTTTCCGCGCCAGGACACGGGCCGCGCCTTCAACGTCATGTTCGACGCGCCGCGCCTGGGCGATCGTAATATCCGCGACGACGACCGGCTGCTGTTTCTGCAGGCGCTCACCGCCGCGCGCGATGCTTTCTATATCAGCTATCTCGGCCAGGACATGCAGTCCGGCGAAACGCTGCCGCCCTCGCCGATCGTGGGCGAAACGCTGGAATTCGTGCACCGCTATTATTTTCGCGACCACACCGCGGCCGCGTTTCGCAAGCGCCTGGTGCACGAACAGCCCATGCAGCCGTTCTCGCCGCGGTATTTCACTGCTGACGCGGCCGACGCACGGATATTCACCTTCGCCGGCGAGTGGCGCGCGGCCACCGATGCGGCGATCAAGCCGCGCACGCGCCCCGCGCCGCTGCTCGATTCCGCCACCGCGCCGCTCGTCGAGCCGATCGAAGCGATCGACCTGGACAGCCTGAAACGCTTCTTCGACCACCCGCCACGGGCGTTCTTTCGCGAACGCATCAAGCTCGATCTGGATATCGACGACCAGCGCCTCGACGACGCCGAGCCGATCGCGCTCGACCCGCTGGCCGCGGCAAGCCTGCGCCAGAACCTGTTCGAGTCTGCCGATGCCCAGGATCTGGCCACGGTGGATAGCGTGCCCAGCGCCCTGGAACGCGCCCGCGGCACGCTGCCCCCGCCGCCGCTGGCCGACCCCAACTATGCCGACCAGGCCGAGGCCGTGAACGCCCTGCTGCCCATCTGGCAGGCCTGGAAGGACCAGGGCACGCCCGAAAGCGTGGATATCGATCTGGCCATCGACGGCATCCGGGTGACCGGCCGGGTCGCCCAGCGCTGGCCCCACGCCCTGCGGCGGCTGCGTACCGGCAAGCTCAAGACCCGTTTTCGCCTGCGCTACTGGATCGATTATCTGGCCGTGGTCGCCAGCGGCCACGACGTGGCCCTGGAAATGGCCGGCTTCGCCCCCCGCAAGAAAACACTGGAGCCGGCCTGCTATGCCGGCCGTGTCGATGCCGAAACGGCGCGCCGGATCCTCGCCGAGCTGATCGGGCTATATATAGAAGGCCAGCAGCAGCCGCTGGCCTATCATCCCGATCTCGACGACGAATACGACCCGGGCCAGAACAAGGCCTTCGACAACGTGAGCTTTCGCTTCAAGCCGGACGCATATTTTCCGCACCACCTCACGCGCGATCCGTATTTCGCCCGCCTGCTCGGCGACGACGATGCGCCGCTGGGCGAAAGCGCCGAACAAAGCCCCTTCATCCGCGCCATCGAGGCGATCAGCGGGCCCTTGAACGTGACCCTCGCGGCCGTCGAGGCCAGCGATTGAGACAATTCCGGATGTCGCGTGCGCAGCCAACCGCGTAAGTTGCCGCGCCAAAACACTGTCGAGGGATCATCAATCGCATGAAAATTCTGCGTATCGCGGCGTTCGCGCTCGTGGCCACGGCCGGCATCGGCCTGTCGATCGCGAGCGTGCTGCCGCTCGTGCCGAGTTATATCTGGTGGATTCGCATCACCGATTTTCCGCGCCTGCAAAGCGCGTTGCTGCTGGTGGTCCTCATCGCGCTCGCCGCCTGCTTCGTGCGCCGCTATCGCTACGCCAGCCTGTCGCTGATGGCCGTGATGCTGGCGACGCTGATCTATCACGCCGTGATTCTGCTGCCCTACGCGCCGCTGCACGGCAGGCTCGAAGACACCGACTGCGCTCCCGACCAACGCCTGTCGGTGATGGTCGCCAACGTGCGCCTGAGCAACGACCCGGACGGACGGCTCATCCAGCAGGTGCGCCGCTACGCGCCCGATGTGCTCGTGGTCCTCGAAGCCAACGACCAGTGGCTCGATGCGCTTTCGCCACTCGAGCAGGCCATGCCGCATACGATCACCCATACCACCGGCTCGTACTTCGGCATCGCCCTGTATTCGCGCCTGCCGCTGCATTCCAGCGCGGTGCGCCATCTGGCCGGCCAGAACACGCCGCAGATCGTCACCGAGGTGGAGCTGCGCACCGGCGAGCAGATCGATTTTCTGGGTATCCACCCGCGTCCGCCGCATCCGTCGCAGTCCGCGCTGGGCCGCGATGGCGTGCTGCTCAAGGCCGGCCTGCTGCTGCGCGACAGCGACCGGCCCGGCGTGATCGCCGGCGATCTGAACGCCACGCCGTGGGAAAGAGCGGTGACCGAGATGCGCAAGATCGCGCGGCTGGTCGACCCGCGCCGCGGCTATGGCTATCTGCCGACCTACGACGCGCAATCGGCCTGGATGCGCTGGCCGCTCGACCACGTATTCTACGAAGCCGGCTTCGACGTCACCGAGCTGATTCGCGGCGACAACTTCGGCTCGGATCATTTCCCTTATGTCGCGCGGCTATGTCGCGTGGACCGCAGCAACAGCGAAACCGTCGAGGCCACCGATGCCGACACGCTGCGCGACGCACGCCAGACCATCGAACGGGCCCGTGCCCAGAGCGAACAGAAGAGCGGCGGTTGATGCGCGTACACGCTCGCCGGCACGCCGGGTCGCCAAATGACCCGGCCGGGCGCTAGCCTGATGACAACGCTTGATTGCCTGCGACAGCCGATGCCGCCTCATCCTCACCCATTCGAATCCTGCCGCGCCATCGATTCCCCGGCATGCGCCGTTCGCGATGACCGCTAGCCAGCCCTTCGAGGCCGCCACGCTGCCGCTGCACGGCCTGCGCCTGATCGAGGCCAGCGCCGGCACCGGCAAGACCTTCAGCCTCGCCGGGCTGTATCTGCGCCTGATCGTGGAAGAGCGCGCCAGCGTGCGCGAAATTCTGGTGATGACCTTCACTCGCGCGGCCACCCAGGAACTGCGCGAACGGATTCGCGCGCGCCTGGCCGATGCCGCACGTATCGCCCATAGGCCCGAACTGGCCGTGCCCGGCAACGCCGAACACGATTTCACCCGCAGTATTCTCGAGGCCAGCGACGAACCCGCGGCCGCGCTCGCGCGCCGGGCGGCCGATGCCGCCGCCCGCGTGGACGAAGCCACGATCGTGACCATCCACGGCTTCGCCCAGCGCGCAGCCACCGAGAACGCCTTCGAATCCGCGCTCGCCTTCGACCGCGGCGAGCCCATCGACGACCCGTCGATCTATCGCGAAGCCGCCGCCGACTACTGGCGCGAACATGTCTTCGGCGCGGCCGACGAAGCCGGCGATATCCTCGCGCTCTGGCCGTCGCCGGATGCGCTCTATGCCACGCTGGCGCCGCTGTTGAACCGCCCGCATATCCAGCTCGCGGGGATCGACCGCGAACGCCTGACCGCGCTGCAGGCCGAACTCGCCCAGCACTGGCCGGAAACGGCCGAACCGTTGGCGGCGACACTCGCCGAGGCGATCGAAGCCGATGCGCTGCTCAAGAGTGCGGCGCTCTACAAGGCGCTTGCGGGCATTGACGATATCCACACCGAAGTCGAAGCGATCGACCGTCGCATTCGCAACGCGACGCTCTCCGGTTCGATACCGGCCCTGCCGGACTGGGTGGTGGCACTCGCCGACCCCGCGCCGCATTTCAAGAAGGCGGCCAAGTACCAGGCATTCGCCGAGCCGTTGTCCGATCTGGCCGCCCTGCCGCTGCTCGCCGAGCTGCAGCCGCTCGCCCGGCTGGCCGCGATCGACGACGCCGTACGCGCTGTGCGCGCTCGCGCCGCCCAGCGCAAGATCGAGCGCCGCCAATACAGCTTCGACGATCTCATCGCCGCCCTGCACGCCGCGCTCATCACGCCCGGAACCGGCGACACGCTCGCCGACGCCCTGCACGCGCGCTGGCCCTATGCGCTGGTCGACGAGTTCCAGGATACGGACCCGCTGCAATACGCCAGCCTGTCGCGTATCTATCTGGAACGCCCGCGCGAGCGCGGCGCGCTGCTGCTCATCGGCGACCCGAAACAGGCGATCTACGGTTTTCGCGGCGGCGATATCTATGCCTATCTCGCCGCCGCGCGGGCCGCGGACGACGCGCGCTATACGCTCACCACCAATTTCCGTTCGACCCAGGGCGTGCTCGATGCCATCGAAGCGCTCTATGCGCTACCGGGCGACACGCCGTTTCTGGTCGACGCGATCGATTTTCCCCACGTCGAGGCCGGCCGTCGCGAAAACGACAAACGCCTCGTCGATGCCGACGGCCGGGAGATGGCCGCGCTGTCGGTCTGGAATCTCACCGGCGGCAAGGGCACGAAAGGCGAAGACCGGCCGCGGCTCATCGACCATACCGTGGCGGCCATCGCCCGCCTACTCGACGGCGGCACCCGCTGGCAGAGCGGCGACGGCCAGACGTCGGCACTCGCGCCCAGCGATATCGCAGTCCTCGTCAACAGCCACCACGAAGCCACCGCCATTCAGGCCGCGCTCGCGGCCACCGGCATCATGGCCGTCTGCCAGCATCGCGATTCGGTATTCGCCACCGAAGAAGCCCACGATCTGCGCCTGATCCTGCGCGCCATGGCCGCGCCGGACGATGCCATGGCCGTACGCGCGGCCCAGCCCACCGCGCTGCTCGGCAAGCGCCTGGCCGATCTCATCGCCCTGGCCGACGACGACCACGCCATGCAGCAGGCCATCGAACGGTTCCACGTCCTGCACGAAGCCTGGGCCACGCGCGGCGTGCTCACCGCACTGGAACGGCTGTTCGTCACCGCCGCGCCCGCCCTGCTCGCGCTCACCGACGGCGAACGCCGCATGAGCAACTATCTGCAGCTGGGCGAACTGCTGGCCGGCGCGGAAGCCGAATGCTTCGGCATGGCCAGCCTCAACCGCTGGCTGGACGAACGCATCGCCGCGGCCGTGGAAGGCAGCGCGAGCGCGATCGAGGACGACAGCCAGCTGCGCCTGGAATCGGATGCCGATCTGGTACGCATTACCACCGTGCACGCCGCCAAGGGCCTGCAGTACCCGATCGTGTTCATGCCGTTCGCGCTGTGGCTGGGCACCGCCGGCGCGCCCGACAAGCCGCCGCTGATCTTTCACGACGAGCGCGGCCGCGCGATGATCGATCTCGTCGGCGACGACGACACGCACCGCATACAGGCCGTGCTGGAAGCCCGCTCCGAAGCGCTGCGCCTGCTCTATGTCGCCCTCACCCGTGCCGAACAGGCGATCGTGCTCGGCTGGCGCGATGCGCCGACGACGGCTTCGAGCGCGCTCGCGAACCTGCTCGCCCGCGACGGCGGCACGGCCGACGCCGCGCTGGAACAACTCGAAAAGCGCCACCCGCACCAGATCGCAGTCGAGCCGCTGGACGTGGAACAGCCCGCGCCGCGCGTCGAACGCCGCGCGCCGAATGCCACCGATACGCTCGCCGAGGCACGCCACGACCTGCCCACGCCGCGCCTGCGCTGGTCGACCTACAGCTTCTCGCGGCTGGCGCATGCGCCGGCCGAGCATCGCCCCGCGGAACTGCCCGAACCCGGCGCCGAGGACGAACTGACCGGCAGCGCCGGCGAAACGCTCACCGCCGACGCCGAAGGCACGCTGCCCGCGCTCGATGCCCGCCTGTCCGGCGTACGCTTCGGCTCGGCGGTGCACGACGTGCTCGAAGCCTGGGTCGGCAACGACGAACGCATCGCCTGGCCCGCGCCGGGCGCGCCGTTGCCGGAGGAAGCGCGCACCTATCTGGTCCGAACGCTGCGCCAGTACGGCCTGATCGGCGACGACGAACGCGATGCGCGTATTGACGACACCGCCGCGCTCATCGCCCGCACCCTGCACGCGCCGCTGCCGGATCTCGGCCCGCTGGCCGCGCTCGAGCCCGCGCGTTGTCTCGCGGAAATGGAATTCATGCTGCGCCTGCGCGGCAATCGCCTCGGCGATCTGGTGGATACGCTGCGGGCCGCCGGCTATCTGCCCGCGGCCCTCGGCGGCGCGCCGAACCAGACGCTCTATGGGTTGATGCAGGGCTTCATCGATCTGGTGGTCGAACACGACGGCGCCTACTACGTGCTGGACTACAAGACCAACCGCCTCGGCGACACGCCCGGCGCCTATCGCCACGAAGCGCTCGAACGCGCGATCGGGCGTGCCCACTACGACCTGCAATACCTCATCTACACCGTCGCCCTGCACCGCCATCTGCGCCAGGCGCTGGGCGGGGCTTACGACCCCGCCCGGCATCTGGGTGGTGTGCAGTATCTGTTCGTACGGGCCATGGATGGCCAGACGAGCGCGGGCGTATTCACCGACACGCCGGATACCGCGCTGGTCGAAGCGCTGGACGCGCTATTCGATGCCGAAAACGCGGACCGGGACGCCACCGCATGAACGCGACTCCACACGTAGGTCGGCTTAGGCCAAAGGCCGTAAGCCGACATCGCCAAGTGGAGCGGCCTTTACCGGCCTGGTTCGACGCGCGAGTCGTTCGGCACTCACGAGGTCGTCGAACGTTCTGTTTCGCGCTGCAGCGCGACTCACTTTCGTTTGCTTGTCCAAACGAAAGTAAGCAAAGGAAAAGACACCCGGCACAGCGCCGGCTTCGCCGTGCCGTACGAGGCGAGGAGCAGAGCCTTCCCAGCGTCGCTGGGATGCGACCGCCGGCGTTCGGCAGGAGCCCGGGGCGACGACTCGTACGGTTCGCCCCGCCGAGGGTCGCATCCCACAGCTTCGCTGCGGGAACGCCCTGCTCCGCCTCTCGGGGCGATACTCCGATGCGTAGCGCCGACGGGATGCACGCCCTTGATAATCTTGATGAGGTCGGATCGCTTTGGCGATCCTCAAACATGCTGCGCGCACCGGCGCAATGCGCCGCACACCCGTCGCCACTACACCTCTCCGTCGCTGCACTAACGGGAGGGAATACAGGCAGGTTAGTCCGTAGTCCAGAGTCGTTACAGCCAGGAACTGAATCGTCGCCCGTGGCTGCGTTCTGTCGGATTACGCCTTTGGCTAATCCGACCTACAAAAAGCGTGACCTTGAGCGAGCGCCAGCGAGCTTGCCTGTATTCGCTCCCTTGGGCGCAGCGCCGAGCAGCGGAGGACGAACGCGGATACAGCCAGCCGGATGTTTGAGCGTAGCGAGTTTCCGGCTGGCCCGCGTTCGGCCGCAGCCGCGCAGGGCATCGGCGCGTAGCGCCGACGCAAGACAGGGTGTCCTTTGCTTTGGTTACTTTCATTTGGACAAGCAAATGAAAGTGACTCGCACAACAGTGCGAAACCCAAGGTACAAATGCACCCGAACATTTCGTTCAAACCGCTCGAGCACAAAGACCCGCCGAAGCCCCGAACCCTCCCGAGGCCGCCCATGAACGAATCCCGAACCGGCGATCTGTTCGACACCGAACCGGCCCCGCCCAAACCCAAGCAGCCACAGGAACCGAAGGCCGAGCCGCAACAAGAAATGACGGCACTCGCCGAGGACGCCAACCTCTCCGATCTGGACCTCGCTCTGGCCGACTGGGCCCGCCGCCACGGCGCGGATCGTCTCGTGGCCCGCGCCTTTGCGCTGGCGAGCTGGGCCGTCGCACAAGGCCATACCTGCCTCGCGCTGGATCAGATCCCCAAGGCATTGATGAGCGCCGCGAACCAGGCCGCGCTGCCCGACGCGCTCGCCGCCAGCGATCTCGTCACCGTGCTCGACGACGCCGACGCCGCTCATGCAGAAACACCGACCCGCCCGCTCATTCTCGAAGCCGGCCGGCTCTATCTGCAGCGCTATCACGCCTACGAAACCAAGCTCGCCGAACGCCTGAGCGCACTCATGGCCGCCGAACCGAACGCGGTAAACGTCGACACACTCAAACCCGGCAACGGCCTGTTCGCCGCAGACGCTGCCAACCCGAACGCCACCAACTGGCAGGCCGTCGCCGCATTCGCCGCCCTACGCCATCACTTCACCGTCATCTCCGGCGGCCCCGGCACGGGCAAGACCTACACCATCGTGCGCCTTCTGCGCGTGCTCATCGAAGCCGCGCTCGGCGAGAACGACACACCGCCGCTCATCGCCCTGGCCGCGCCCACCGGCAAGGCCGCCGCGCGCATGCTCGAATCCGTCCGCAACGGCCTGGACGACATGGGCGCGGATACCCGCTTCGACCACGCCACCGTCGGCGAACACATCCCGCAGACCGCCCGAACCCTGCACCGGCTGCTCGGCCTGACGGGTGCCACCACCCGTGCCCGCTTCAACGCCGACAACCCACTGCCCTACGACGTGGTGATCGTCGACGAAGCCTCCATGGTCGACCTGCCGATGATGGCCAAGCTCGCGGACGCGATAAGAAACGATGCCCGGCTGATCCTGCTCGGCGACCGCTACCAGCTCGCCTCCGTCGAATCCGGCTCCGTGCTGGCCGAGATCTGTGCCAACGCAGGCGTGAACCGCTTCACCGCCGAACAGCAAGCCGCCGCCGGCGATCTGCTCGCCCAACCCATGCAAACCGCCGACCACGCCCTGGCCGATCACGTGGTCACGCTACAAACCAGCCGCCGTTTCAACGCCGATAGCACCATCGGCCGCCTCGCCGCCGCCGTGAATGCGGGCGATGTCGACGCCGCGCAAGCACTGCTCGACGCAGGTTACGACAATCTCGTCTACCACGACCGCGCGGACGCCGCCGCCATCAGCCGGCTCATGGATCGACTGGCCGACGACTACGCCAGCCTCTGCGAAGCCACCGACCCATCGCTCGCCCTCGCCCAGCTCGCCAAGCAATGCGTGCTCACCGCCGTACGCCACGGCCCGGTCGGCAGCGAAACCATCAACGCCGGCATCACCGAACGCCTGGCCCGCCGCTTCGACTTCAACCCGGCCAACGCCTGGTACCACGGCCGCCCGGTCATGGTTAGACGAAATGACTACAAAACCGGGCTCTACAACGGCGATGTGGGTGTTGCGCTATACAACGAATTTGGGCAAATTCGAGTCTGGTTCATGGGGGACCACGGCCTGCGGGCTTTCTTACCGAGCGCACTACCCGCGCACGATTCCGTGTATGCGATAACCATTCACAAGAGTCAGGGGTCGGAGTTTGATTCCGTTACCTTGGTTTTGCCAAATTATGCTGTGCCGGTTCTGACGCGGGAGTTGTTTTATACGGGGTTAACTCGGGGGCGGCAGCGGTTGGTTGTGTTTGCTGAGCAGGACGCTTTGCAGCGGGCTGTTGGGTGGCGCATTAATCGAGTGTCGGAGCTCGCGGTTCGGTTAGCTAAAGGAGGCTAGAACATGCCTAGAAAAGCTTTCGAGGGCATAAAAGCTGGCCTGCTCGAAGCCATCCAGCATCAGCGCGGCCAACGGTCAGGCGTCGTGGTTATCAACTCAAAGGCGCCCAACCGCCTTGACACGAAACGCAAGACCTGATCCCAAAGTGCAGAGTACAGTGCGAAATGCGTCGTTACTTAATAGCGCCGTTCGTCGTTTCTTTGCCGTCCGGACGCGGCAACTTGACCCACCCAGTTTCGATTCATTGTCTGCGATTTCCGAAAACGCCATTAGCCCGGTCGAACCGGCATCTCCGACGCTTTACACAAACACTCCGGGATGGTGAACGACGTGTGGCCGGCGGGTTCGCCGGCCGAAGAAGTGACATTGCAAAAATTGATTAGGGGCTCGTGGCATGCGGCGGCGAAGCTCTTAAATTTTCGTATGGAGATATCGTGACGGGCAACTTTAGAACCGGCGTCTATTACGCCCGCCACGTCGTGCAATTCTCGTCACTGATCTTGCCGAATTTCAGTATCGCACCCACCGACGCTTTAACCGCCCCCCATTGGCGCTTCGGTCAGCGCGAGCCGCGGCCATCAAAGCCTTGCGCCGAGCCGCGCGTGCAGATAGCTAAGCCTGCAAACTAATAAAGAACGTACTGGGAGAGTCCCGGACCATGGTCGATACTCTAAGTCTTCAATATTCGCTTTGGCTCGATAAATTTCTGCAGCGACGCTTCATGGGGCAACCGGACCAGCGGCCGCTATACGCTTATCAATGCAACCGTGATGAGTATTTCGAGCTTTTGAATTTGCTGAAAAGGCAGGGTGCGAAGGCAAGCTACGACGAAAACCGCGCCGCTTGTGCCGCATTCGTGTTGTTCTGCGCGGAATGGTACCGACGTGACTATCAGCAGAATTTTGGTTGGAGCTGGGATCAAATCTGGCAGCGGCTGGGCTACGAATTATTGCCGAATGCACGCGCCACAGTTGTCAGCAAAGGCTTGGAGGGCTACTGGAAGCGGCCCTTGCACCATTACGACAGTGGCACACGGAATTTTCTAGGCTCCCTGTTCAGCGAAGGCGGCCTACCGTTTCAAGTTCTTCGCCAAGGAGATAACCGCTTCCAGACGTTGTTCGAGCGCACGCTCGCGCAATATGACCAAGCCCGGTTGCTGGGCTATGACACCTTTAAACACGTCGAACAGCAGCTCGAGCGTATCAATCTGCCGGCGGTCTTCTCGGAAGCCGTTTCCGTGCAGTTAATAGCCGAGATGACGGACCAGCTAGTGGCCCTGGTCAGGGAGTACAGGCTAACGGATACCAACGATCCGGTAGTCCATCTGGACACCAATAACCCTAGGTGGCGCGAACAGTTTCCACTGCCGTTGGATAACACGACCGGCAACAGGCTACTGAACCACCTGCTTAACCGAGCGACCAGCGAGACCAAAAAACGCAAACGAGACGATTCAGCACTTTGGCAGCATCTTTGGCGGCCCAGCCAGCCGGAACACCTTTGGTTTAAGGTCAATCTGCCGAAACAAATTAGTTTCCGACTCGAAACACAGCCGTCGACTACCCGTTTCGAGCTGGCTATTGTCGAAGGCGAGCAGTCGATCAAGGCGATAGGCCCCGGATATGCGGCGCTCGATGACTTGGTAGCCAGAATCCAGCTCCGCAATCCCAAAGTGATCGGCCCGCGCCAGTCCAGTCATCTGCCCCTTGGTCTAGTAGCCATGGCGGGCGGGATAGTCATTGCCAGCAGTCAGCTTACGGGCAGTGATGTTGCACTGGGGGAAGTGCCTCTAGGCTTTGAAAGAGAAGGCGACGATTGGCAGCTCTGTGGCCAAGCTTCGCTAGACACCGCAAGCGAAGAGCTCCTGCTGGCCCTACCTGCGGGCAGCGTTATCGAGGATCTCGAAGTGGTCGAGGGCCAGCCGGAAATTATCCCAATGCCGGAGATGCTGGGGCTCGTGGCTGTAATGATCTGCGGCAAGGCCGAGCTGAAGCTCAACGCAGATGAGTCCTACCGGATTCGCACGGGCCACGGCTCAAGTGGCGATCCGGGACTGGCGCTGGCCGGGGAATCCGTCGGTTGGGCTACCCAGCCAGCGCTGTCCTTCATAGGCCTACCGAAACCAAGCTGGAAGAACTCCGATCCGCGTGCGCAATACGATACCCGGCTGCTCATAGGCGGTCACGAACCTGGAAGTGTCGGTGCAGAGGATATGCTGGGCGTTCGCCATGTCACCATTCGCAACCGACAGGGCGATTCGCTACTGCGACGCAAGGCGGGAATCCTGCCAACCGGTTTTCGTCTACAACTGCGCCCCGGGGATACCGCCGGACAAGGCAGTGTTTTGGTGTTTTCATCCCGGCGCGTTCTGCTCGATATCCAAACCGATACGGTCACCACCCGGCAGATAAGGCATGACGACCATACCGAGTTGCGGCTAACAGCAAACAGTCTCCCACCGGTGGAACTGCGGCTGACTGTAACCCCTAGCCTTCTAGCAGACCCCATAGAAATTACCTTGCCTTTTCCGGGGACCGGCTGCCTCGGTTTCGATAAAAAAGGCGATAAGCTGCAATCGGTTCTATCGTTTGACGACCTACTGGGTAGCCGCCTTCTTTTGTTCGCAAAACCGCAGGCCGCCACCTGGTTTGTCCTTGAGTTGACCCTAAGCGGCTCGCTAGCAAGACACGTTTATTGCCGCTGGTCCTACCAGGTCATCAACAAGCCGGTCGAAATCAGCCTATACAACTTGCGCGAGCAAATTATTGATCTCATGTCGCTCAGCGGTGATATCGACCAGACGGTGGAATTACGGATATCCTCGCCCGGCGTCGGAGACAAAATCTATCGCATACGTCAGCACTCGGCAGAGCTGGTACTAGACCGTAATCGCGGGCTGCTAGCCACTTCCGGGCTCAATAAAATTAACGACGCATTCCCCGAGCCGGCTCTGATGCTATTGCATGACCCCCATCAGCGTGCACGGTTGCTGGTTTCACGGACCAGCCAAGGTACCGATGTCGGTACTTACGAATTGCCGGCCACTTTAGACAGGGACGGCCCGTGGCTGGTCGTGCCATCGACGTCGGATTCTTTGTCCTTCCGGCCAATTTTTCTGCCAGGCAACTGGCAGGCACCCGCCACGACCCGACCCTCCAGCAGTTTACAAAGCGCAGTACTAAATTTTGATCCGACGGCCTCGGCATCTTCGAGTCCTTTCATTCCTGTACTGAACGCCATGGCCGAAAACCCGTTGCACAGTGGCTGGCAGTTCCTGCGAGCACTGTACGATCAGTATGGCTACCTGCCACTCGCCACTTTCGAGGTTTGGAAGGCGCTGGTACACCACCCGCGGGCTTTGGCTATGTCGTTGTTCAAGTTCGAGATGGACCCCAAGTTTCTTGGCAGGATCGAAACAGAGTTCCCGATCCTCTGGGAGCTTTTTCCGATCGCTCACATACAACAAGCGCTTCGGGCCTTTAGCGTTTTTCTCGCCGAAAATGGCGTTAGACCCGAGGCTATCGACGAAATTTCAAACCGCTATCTGGAGCAACTCGGTGCAACACTTCCCAGCTATGGCGGAAATGTGCAGGCCTACCTGGGTGGCCACTTATCCAGTTCGCACATGAATGTTCCGTACGAGGCATTCAAAGCCGTCTTGCATAGCTGGCATCAGGAGTTGATCAGGGTCCACAGTGAGGATCAGTGGCCAGAATTTTATTGCAGCGAGCTCAAACAGTGGCAGCGGAGCCAACAGGAAGCCGTTATTGATTTCGATACCACCATGAGCTTTCGCAACGCGGTGGTCTATATGCCCATGTTCGCTGCGGCAGTGGCCAGCGGTGATGCCGAACTTGGCGATATCTTTAGTGAAGACAGAAAATCCGTTTTCTTCCTCCGCCAGGTTCGGGATTTCGACTCGAACTGGTTTACATCGGTTTACCAATACTGCCTGCTAAAGCGGCTCGCACGTTATTAAACAAAAAAACAGACGATGAATAACTATTTTGCCAATCTTTCTAGCCAAGCGCTTTCGCGAGCTACGGAGTCGACCCTAAGCATTCTGGGTATAACCGATCCCGCTTTGCGCGCGCACTTGGGCGATATTATGAGCCGGGATCCCGGCAACGCTGGATCTTTTCTAGCTCCGCCCGTTTTCGAGCAGATGTTTGGCTGGGAGACCTCTCCACAAACCATGAACGACTTGGCGACCGACGGCAGCATGCTAAGCCGCGAAGTCGTTAATTCTCTGGACAACGCCGCCAATGGCAGATATCGATTCGGCGCGGATTGGCAGCCGTTCACCCACCAACTGGCCAGTTGGCGGTCGCTTCTGGAAAAAAAGCACTCGGTCATAGTGACCAGCGGCACCGGTTCGGGCAAGACAGAATGCTTTATGGTGCCGGTACTTGAAGATCTTCATCGCGAGTACGTCGCTCGCGGCAGACAGCCGCTAGAAGGTGTACGTGCACTGTTCTTGTATCCACTTAATGCGTTGATAAATTCCCAGCGGGAGCGTCTGGATGCCTGGACACGGGGCTTCGGCAACGGTATCCGCTATTGCCTTTACAACGGCAATACCGAGGAAACCGCACGCAATCGGGCAGAACAGGCGCAGCGGCCCAACGAGGTGTTGTCGCGCCAGCTGATGCGGGAGAAACCCGCGCCGATTCTGGTAACCAACGGCACCATGCTGGAATACATGATGGTGCGTCAGGTAGACGCCCCCATCGTACGAAAATCGCGAGCAGAAAAATCGCTGCGGTGGATTGTGCTCGACGAAGCCCATACCTATGTCGGTTCACAGGCGGCCGAACTGGCGTTACAGCTACGCCGGGTGATGACCAACTTTGGTGCCGAGCCGGAAAACATTCGCTTTGTGGCGACTTCCGCCACTATTGCCGGCGACCCCGACGCCACCGGACGTCTGAAACGATTCCTATCGGACTTGTCTGGCGTAGCAGTTGCCAATATCGACGTCTGGGACGGACAAAGAGTTACGCCAGAACTCCCGCCCTGCCGAAGCCGCACCATGTCGCTGGACGAACTGGAATCGATACCAGCGGATTCTCCCAAAGACCGCGAAGCGAGCAAGCTCCGCTACGACGCTTTGGTCCATAGTCCGGAAGCGCGCCGCCTGAGGGGGCTCGTGGTAGATGCCGAAAAGCCGTTGACGCTGACCGAGATTATTACAGGCATGCACGGCGATAGCGATTGCAAGCCCTCGGCTCAGGAAACCTTGCGCTGGCTAGATGTCTGCTCCGGAACCCGTCCGGCATCTGACAAACCGGCGTTTTTGAAGCTCAGGGGGCACTTTTTTCAGCGTACTACCCATGGTTTGTGGGCATGTTTCGACGCCAACTGTTCAGCCAAGAGAGGTACTTCTCTGGAGAATGGCTGGCCTTTTGGCTATGTATACCCTACCCAGCGGCAGACTTGTACTTGTGGCAGCCCGGTATTTGAGCTGGCTTTTTGCCATGACTGCAATGAACCTCATTTACTCGCTCGGGATGCCTATGGCCGCCTGATGCAGTGGGAAGGCGTAAGCATCGACGAATTTTCGTTACAAGAGGAAACGCCGGCGGACGATGATCAAACTATCGCCGGTACCAAGCAAGACCATATCCAACCTCAATTGGCGCTGTGCCCCGCGGCCAACGCTGGCGAGAACTACCTTGCCCAGTGCTTTGATAAGCGCACTGGCTCCTTCGATTTGGGATCCGATGACCATGTCCAGCTGGGACTAAGGGACTCCGACCCACAGTGCAGCCGACCTGGATGCGAATACAGGGGTTCGCACGGCCGCCAAACGTTCAGAAGGGCACTGTTGGGCGCCCCCTTCTATGTCAGTAGCGCGGTGCCAACCCTTCTTGAGCATTGTAAGGATTTCGAATCCTCGGATTACGGAAAGCAATCGCTCCCTGGGCGCGGACGCCGACTGATCACCTTTACTGATAGTCGGCAAGGAACGGCCCGCATGTCGGTACGCATGCAGCAGGAAGCCGAACGTAGCCGCTTGCGCGGTCTTGTCGTGGAAATACTGAGCTGGCACCAGCGCCGGCACGCGCAGGAGGTTGAATGCTCTCCCGATCTAGATGCCGAAACGCTCCACGGGTTTATAGCCGATGCCCGAAAAAAGGCAGACCAATTCCGTAATCTTGGCTTACATACCCAAGCGAAGCGAGAGGAGCAGAGCATAGATGAATTCCGACAGAAGCTGAATACGGCAACCGGCAATAAGCCTCGCATCCCGCTCATATCGCTATCGTGGGGGGAAGTAGTTAACGAATTATCGAGCAAAGAGGACATCAGAAGCTCGATCTTGGATTACAACCGTTACTTGGATCCGGAAACTTTCGGACGAGACGCTGGGCCTCTTAAGCTTTCGGAATTATTGTTGTTTCGAGAGTTCGCGCGCCGGCCGAAGCGACAGAATAGCCTCGAGACGTTGGGCCTCGTCAAGCTAGGCTATGCCGGCCTCGAACACATAGACCGCTCTCCCGAGCGTTGGGAACAAAATGGGTTAACGCTCGACGACTGGCGCAGCTTTCTTATCGTGGCGCTAGATTTCTATGTTCGAGAGAACACCTATGTACAAGCCGACCGGGACTGGACCCGGTGGGTAGGCGCGCACTTTTCTCCCAAGACGCTGAGAACCCCCCTCTCCGAAGAGAAAGATGAGATTCGAATCAAACGCTGGCCGCAGATTCGAGGCGGCTATTACTCGCAACGGCTGATAAAACTCCTGCTGTTGGGCGCCAATCTGAGTCCGAGCGACACATCCCATGTCGATCTGGTGAACAGTTGGCTGCAGGCGGCGTGGAAGCAGTTGACTCAGACCAGCTTCATTCTTAAACCCGACGGCAACCAATACTCTCTTCCTCTCCAGAACATACGATTCTCCCTGACCGCCTGGGCTGACGTCTGCCCGGTAACTAACAAACTGCTGACGACTAGTTTCAAAGGTCTGACCCCTTACCTTCCTGCGCACATTGATTTCTCGCGGTCGGTTGACGAACTACGTGAGCGCTACCGCACCCTTCCGGTCGAGATGCCCGAGATCTGGCGGTTTGACAACTCTCAAGAGGACTACGACACCGGGCTCAGAAAGATCCGAGCCGAGGTAGGCCATGATCCGCTGATAGCCAGTTTGCGTGTCGAAAACCTTTGGACAGACATCAGCGACCGAGCGGTCGAAGGCGGTTTTTACTACCGCACTGCTGAACATTCCGCGCAACAGTCCGCCGGCCGTCTAGAGCAATATGAAAGTAAGTTCCAAAAGGGACAGGTCAATGTATTGAACTGTTCGACAACGATGGAAATGGGCGTCGATATCGGCGGTATTTCCGCGGTGGCCATGAATAATGTACCGCCCCACCCAGCGAACTACCTGCAACGCGCCGGGCGCGCCGGGCGCGGCAGCGAATCCAGGGCCATAGCCTATACGCTCTGCAAGAACAACCCGCACGATCAGCAGGTTTTTATGAGGCCGGAATGGCCATTTGAAACAGCGATACCGGCACCAGCCGTCGCATTGAATTCGGAGAAACTGGTGCAGCGTCATGTCAATTCGCTGCTGCTGTCGGATTATCTTTGCAACATCGTCGCCCCCACGCGCACCGAAAAAACCAAGCTGAACACGGCGTGGTTCTTCCATAACGAGGCTGGCCCGTCCCATTGTGATCAATTTATGGAACGTCTAGCACTGGCCGAGCTCAAGTGCCTCGACGACGCGCTCTACCGACTGGTCAAGCGAACAGCTTTGGACGGCATCAAACCCCATCGATTACGGCAGTATTCTCTAGAAGCTATTAAAAAACTCCAGGAACGCTGGCAAGAAAGCTACCGTAATCTCAGCGCCCAAGAAGCCAGTGCCGAACCCAAGACGCCCTTCCGGAAGCGTCTGGAGATCGAAAAATCCCGACACTGTCAAGAATATTTATTGCGCGACCTCGCTGCCCGAACATTTCTACCGGGCTATGGGTTTCCTACAGATGTAGTCAATTTCGACAATTTCACAATCGAAGACTATCTCAGGGAAATAAGGGGCGAAAATAAGGAGCGAGAAGACAATATCGCTCGCTACAAAGGCCTGCCCTCCCGCAACCTGGCGATTGCAATTCGCGAATACGCTCCAGGCGCCGAAATTGTTCTTGATGGGCGGGTTTTCACGTCGGCAGGGGTTTCTCTGCATTGGCATAATTTGTCAAGCGAGAGTAAGGAAGCCCAGAAGATGGATACCGCTTGGCGTTGCGACGTGTGCGGCCAAGTCGGCTACGAAGAAGGGCTTGGCCAGATGTCGGAGCTGACCTGCAGCAATAACCGATGTCAGAGTCTCATCAAACCGAATAATATTCGCAAGGTTTTACAACCGACCGGGTTTGTAACTGACGCCTATGCACCGATTTCCAATAACGTGCAGCGCCAGAAGTTCATCCCCGTCGAAACGCCTTGGGTTTTCGTCCGTGCCACCCCCGTCCCCTTACCCAACCCGGCTCTCGGCGACATGTCTTTTGCTCATGATGGGCGGGTCTTCCATTACAGCGCCGGGGAGAATGGCCAAGGTTATGCCCTGTGTCTGGGTTGCGGACGTGCTGATTCTATGTCCCCCCAGGGTGAATACCCGCCGGGGTTGAGGCCAAGCCAGAATCACTTTCCACCCCGGCCCGGCAAGGAGGATAAGGACAGCAATAACCACCGTGTCGCCTGCCCCGAAAGCGGTAATGTAAAAGCCGGCATTTATTTAGGGACGATCTCGACAACCGATGTATTCGAACTGATTATCCGTAACCCCGAGACAGGCGAGTATCTTCTGGATTCCGATAAGGAATGCCAGCAGATCGCCCTGACCCTAGCCGTGGCCATGCGGGCAGCATTAGCTGGGACTCTAGGCATATCTAGAGATGAGCTGGGTTACGCTACCCGTCCAAGTAAATTACCGGAAGGCCAAGCGGCTCTTGTCCTCCAACTATTCGATGTCGTGAGCGGCGGTGCGGGCTTTTCCAGTAGCGCGCCGGAACACGTGGAAGCGCTCTTACTTGGCATGGCAAAGCAGCTGGAATGTGAATTCTGCGAGACCAGCTGTAGCGAGTGTCTGCTTGACAGCCAGACACGCCATGATTTCAGCATGCTGAACCGCAAACTTGCGCTGCAATGGCTGGGCCAAAATTTTACGCGCCACGTAGTGTTGACCCGCGATGATCAACTCGGGTTGGAAGATGCGAGATACTGTCCAGGCAGCATGGAAATCGTGCTGCGACGGCTGATCAATCGCGGAGCGCATAAAGTCAGTATGCGGGCCACGGGCGACGCTTCCGAGTGGGATTTGTTGGCCCCACAATTTAACAAGGCCATCCAGCAGTACTTGTTCAACGACGAACTCGAAATCGACTTGCTTCTGCCCGACCACATCGGAGACCAGGTGCTATTGCAAGACCTCGACCGCCTAAGGTCTTTAGGGGCCAGAATTGGCTTGGCCAATAAGCGCCTGCCTCAACCCCTTGCCGCCCAGGTTTTCCTCGATGGAAAGATCATCACGCTAGCCACCGGGGACACCCGGGCCACCGTGCCGGGAGAAAATTGGCACCAAGCAGGTGAGATTGTCGTATCGTCCGAATCCTGTCCGGCATTCGAATTGCAGCCATTCGATTTTCCAGATACCAATCTGGCTCCGGTGGCAATCATTCAGATCCGCGATGAGGCCAATGCGCCTTGGCGGAGATTCGGTAGCCGTTTTTGGAACGCAGTCATAGCACAATGCCCTGCTGCGTCCGAGTTGCTGAAAGATGCAGCGGTGAGCCGTATTTGGTATTCAGACCGTTACATCCAGAACCCAGCTGCGGTTGCAATCCTCAGTTCTATTCTAAGTTATTTTCGCGGGCGGTTGACGTCCGATGCACATATTGGTGTCCACACGCTATTCAAATCGGGGAAGTGGGCCGGACGAAAGACTTTCGAAGACTGGGCAGAGCAACAGGACTTCGAGCTTTTCCTCCGTAGCTGGGTCAGCACTATTTTGGATAAACCCGTGGACGTGACCGTAGCAACCTCCAACAGGGATATTCCGCACCACCGCAAACTGGGCATTGAGTTTTCGAGCGGCAAAACATTGGAGTTAAGGCTGGATCAGGGCGTTGGCTACTGGCAGCTATGGTTTCGCGACCGCCGCGATGCGCTGTTTGATTTTGACCAAATCGTTGAACGGCAGCTGGTAGCGATGGGTGAGAAGCTCAAGTACGCCGAGGTCCGCAACTCAACAGATAAATGGCCAACCGATATATTCGCTGAGGTCCTTACTTGAAAACCGTATGTTGAGTAACCGGGTCAGATATCTTTTGCGATGTACCTGGGTGCTCTGCACGGTTTTCGGGCTCCAGCTCATTCGGCGGCTGAATCATGTCCCGCGTCATACCACGGTCATCGGAGATTACATCGCCCTGAATCAGGCCCCGTGCTGCGCCCGCCGCGTCGATTTTAGCGTGACGAGAACCCGGGAGATATCAAAGTACGCGGCTTCCTGGCCAGGGAGTAGCATCTGCAAAACTCGGGGGGCGTTCGAGAGCCCCCTCTTCGGGGCCACTGCTCTTTCCCACGTGGCCTTATCCACGATACGGGCGCCTTGCGGTAGCCTCCACTCGTAATTGCCGCTGCTGGTATGGCACCAGAGCTTGAGCAGAAATTCGGAAACCCGTTCGCATTCGGCGCCGTGAGTGATGAGATCGCCGACCCGATTTGTCGGATACAAAATCTAAATTCATCGTAAGGTTTACGTTGCGTCAATAGCCCTAATTCGCGACGCTGGCTCCTAAGCTATCCGAGAATCAGCTTATTACGGAAAAAGTTCGGGGTCAGGTCTTGCATTGTGCACCTACGCATTTTGGGGATAGACCACAATTTCCCATCTGCCGCGACTATCGACCCGCTTTGCTTTACGGCCGTCCCGGTTGATCTCGCGTCACCCGTTGCTTCAAAGTCCTGGGGGCGGCCATACGCGAAGGCGTGTTCGTATTGTGCGAGCGCGCTGCGATTATCTGCTAGCGTTATGAACGAGTAAGGTGCCCGGCCCACCGGCTGTCGCTCCAGCGGACTACAACAACGAAGGGAGAATTACATGACCGCGATTACCGCTTTGATGGCTTTTGTACTCTGGACGATCGTGCTGGCGCTGAGTTATGCGACGTATCGCGTACCCGTGATTCTGGCCGGCCGCCAGCGCGCCGACCACTGGGAACGCAACAGCAGCGAGGCCGTCGATGATCCGCCGCTACTGCAGCGTTCCAAGGCCGCGCACATGAACTGCGTAGAGAATCTGCCGTTGTTCGCAGCGGTGGTGCTGGCCGGCGTGGCCAGCGGCCAGAGCGCGGTCGTGGACGCTCTGGCGGCGTACGTGTTCTATGCGCGCTTGGTACAAAGCATCGCGCATCTGATCGGGACATCGTTCGTGCTGGTTTCGGTGCGAGCGACGTTCTTTCTGATCCAGATCGCGTTGATCGCTTATATGGCGTTGAACCTGATGGGTTGACGCTCACCACCGCCCGCTCGGCGACCTCCTGGCACAGCCGCCGAGCGGGCGGCCGTTCGAGAAAATTTGCGTCAAGTCTTGCATTGCCACATTCCGGGCGGATCCGGTGACAGTACGGATCCTGGAGTGATCCGGCCGCATTAGACCTAACTCAAAACGTTGCCCGCCGTTCTCTGCTTATCGGAAACTGGCCCGGTCGCTGGCCAAATTGACGTTGAAGGCGTCGGTCAAGGCATTGCTTCCCGCCTAGGCACGATCTATCGGTCCGACCACTCCGGGACGCGCTTGCCGATGAAAGCATCGATCCCCTCTTCCGCGTCGCGCGCGAGCATGTTCTCGACCATGACGCCCGAGGCGTATTCGTACGCTTGTGCCAACGGCATCTCACGCTGGCGGTAGAACGCCTTCTTGCCGGTGGCCACCGTCATGCTCGATTTCGCGGCCACCTGGTGCGCCACACCGGTCACATGGGCCGTCAGCTCCTCCGCCGGCACGACTCGGTTGATCAGCCCGATGTCGGCGGCGCTTTCCGCCGGTATGAGCTCGCCGGTCAGAAGCATCTCCATCGCGTGCTTGTTCGACACGTTTCTCGACAGCGCGACCATCGGCGTGGAGCAGAACAAGCCGATATGAACCCCGGGCGTGGCAAAGCGGGCTTCTGGACTCGCGTAGGCCAGATCGCAACTGGCCACCAGTTGGCAACCGGCCGCGGTCGCCACACCTGCGACCTCGGCGATGACCGGCTTGGGATTGTCGACGATGGCCTGCATCACGCCCGAGCAAGCCGCCATCAACTCGGTGAAATAGGCACGGCCCCGATCCGGTGCGTCGCGCACGGCCGTCATCTGCTTGAGATCGTGCCCCGCACAGAAGGCCGGTCCGTGGGCCGCCAGCACGATCACCCGCACCGTGTTATCCGCTGCGGCCCGGTCGAGCGACTCCCGTAGACGGGCGAGCATGGCCTCGGAGAGCGCATTGCGGCGTGCCATATCGTTCAGCGTCAGCCGGAGGATTCCTCGCTCGTCCGACGCTTCCAGGAGGATGTCGTCGTGCTGCTCGGCGTGTTGTTCTGGCGGCATTGCTGAACCTCTGATCCCGGTCGTTGCCTGTCAAAATCGCAATCGTGCCAGCGCGACGCGCTTGCAAGCGTGCCTTGCCGACCGGTCGCTCTGGAATTCGGCGCTGTTGGCGCCACCGAGCCTACCAATTTCCGCGCGCCGCGCCATTGAAGCGATCGGCGTATCGGCATCGCTCGCGGGCGAATCCGGCAACAGTGTACTCGGCGCGTATAGGCGTCGCGCTCTCTTTCCCGCTGTCTGCGGGAACGCAGCACCCGCCGCGCTTGAGCTGGTATTGCTCGACTTCGAGCCGGGTTATCGGCCAATCGGGGTGGCGGCGGCCGGTCGGCGCACCTCGGGCTATCCGTTTGATCAACCGTCCATGCAGTCGCGCACTCGCCCGGCTGCCGGCACCTACGACATACGGGAGTGCAGGTTCCAGAGGATCCAGATCGTACCGCCCGCCATCAACAGTAGTATCAGGAAGGTGAACAGAATGAGCTGCAGCTCGTCGCGGTGCGAGCGGCGCAGGTCGATATGCAGGAAGTAGCGAAAGTGCACGACGACTTGCAAGGCAGCCAACACCGTGATCGCGCCCAGCAGCATCCCCGGCGCGAATACGTGCCAGTGCACGAAGGCAAAGGCGAGCGCCGTCAACAGGACGGCCAATGCGCCGCCGATACAGTACTCGCGCATTTCCTTGCGCGGGTCTTCGGCTTCGCTATCCGGCAATTGGCTTGGGGGCATTCCCATCAGGCCGCTCCAAACAGGTAGACGAACGTGAAGATGCCGATCCACACGACATCGAGCATGTGCCAGAAGATGGCCAGGCGCATCAGGCGCATCTTGACCTCGCGGGTGAGGCCCAGCACCCCCAGCTGAACGATCATGACCAGCATCCAGACGAGGCCGCTGGTCACGTGAAGACCGTGGGTACCCACCAGCAGGAAAAACGACGACAGAAAGCCGCTCCGCTGAGGCCCATGGCCTTCCGAGATGTATTTGACGAAGTCGCTGCCTTCCAGATAGACGAAGCCGGCACCCAGGGCAAAGGTCACGAGCAGCCAGCCCACCAGACGCAGGCGATCCTGTCGGTATTTGAGCGCCAGCGCGGCCATGCCGAAGGTGAAACTGCTCACCAGCAACAACGACGTCTCGATAAACGGGTTCTTGAGTTCGAACAGGCTGTGCGGGGTGGGCCCGCCGGCGACCCCGTGCTGGCTCTGGGCGGCATAGGTGGCGAACAGCAGTGCGAACAGCACCAGGTCGCTCATCAGAAAAATCCAGAAACCGAACAGCACGGATTCGGCGGCCGCGTGCGTGCCCGGGTCCGTGTGGCCCAGATTCAGCCCCGGATGGCGCGATTGCTGGCGTGTCGTGCTCATACCGCCTCCGCCGCCAGGCCGCGGTTGGCCGGCGTGGTTTCCTGTTCGCGCGTGACCGCTTTGATCTCGCGCAACGACTGCAGCCAGTTTTCGTGTTCCTCGCGCACCTGGCGGGCGGGAATGGTGTGCTCGGTGTCTTGATAGAAGCTGCGCGCGATGACCGCGGCCCAGATGCCCACGAGCGAGACGATCGTCAGCCACCAGATATGCCAGGTCAGCGCAAAGCCGAGCAGGACCGCAAAGACCGCGATCACCGGGGCCACGGCGCTGTTCTTCGGAATCTGGATGTCCTCGTACTCGTCCGCAGCGGTATACGCCGTGCCGTGGTGCTTCATCCAGCTGAAGGCGTCGCGGTCATGCACGCGCGGAACGACCGCGTAGTTGTACTCCGGCGGCGGCGCGCTCATGGACCATTCCAAGCTGAGCCCGTCCCAGGGGTCGCCGGCCGGTACGGCCAGCTCGGCACGATCGCGGATACTCACCCAGAGCTGGATCATCTGGCTGATCAGGCCGGCGGTGATCAGCAACGCGCCGACGAACGCCACGATCAGCCACGGGAGATAGGCGGGTTCGTACCATTCGACGGTACGCCGCATGCCGCCCATCAGGCCGATCGCGTACAACGGCATGAACGCCAGATAGAACCCGAACGACCAGAACCAGAACGAGATGCGGCCCCAGCGCTCCGATAGCCGGAACCCGAACATCTTGGGGAACCAGACATAGTAGGCCGCGAACATGCCGAACAACGTGCCCGGGATGAGCATGTTGTGAAAATGCGCCACCAGAAACAGCGAGTTGTGAACGGCGAAATCCACCGGCGGGTTGGCGAGGATGACGCCGGTCAGGCCGCCGATGACGAATGTGAGCATGAACATGATCGAGAACAGCATCGGCGTTGTCAGGCGCACGCGCCCGCGCACCATGGTCAGCAGCCAGTCGTAGACCTTCACCCCGGTCGGCACGCCGATGAGCATGGTGGCGATACCGAACACCGCGTTCATGTCGGCCGTCTGGCCCATGGTGAAGAAATGATGCAGCCAGACCGTGAACGACAGTACGGCGATCGCCATGGTCGCGAAAACCAGCGAGTGATAGCCGTACAGGCGTTTGCCGGAGAACGTGGAGAATACTTCCGAAAACACGCCGAAGGCGGGCAGGATGACGATATAGACCTCGGGGTGCCCGAACAGCCAGAACAGGTTGGCGTAGTTCATCATGTTGCCGCCGGCCGCATTCGTGAAGAAGTGGAAACCGGCGTAGCGGTCGAGCGCGAGCATGGCGGTGGCCACGGTCAGCGGCACCATGGCGAAGATCATCAGGATGCTGGTGCACAGCGCGGTCCAGGTGAACAGCGGCACCCGGAACCAGGTCATGCCGGGCGCACGCATCTTGTAGATGGTCACGGCGAAATTGAGCCCGGTCAGGGTATTGCCGATCGAGCTCAGCGTCAGCGCCCAGATCCAGTAATCCACGCCGGGGCCGGGGTTGAACGCCTGCTCGGTGAACGGCGGATAACCGCTCCAGCCGCCGGTCGAGAACTTGCCGATGACCAGCGAGATCATGATCAAGGCACCGCCGGAAGCGGTGAGCGCCAGACTGATCGCGTTGAGCAGCGGAAACTTCACGTCTCGCGCGCCGATCTGTAGCGGCATGACCACATTGATCAAGCCGATGAGAAACGGCATCGCCATGAAGAAGATCATGATGGTGCCGTGGGTGGAGAACAGTTCGCCGAAGTGCTCGGGCGAGAGCGGCCCGGCCTGATTGACGGCCAGCATCTGCTGGGTACGCATCAGCGCGGCCTCGATGACCGCACGGATCAGCATCACCAGCGCAACCACGATATACATGATGCCGATCTTCTTGGC